>DJKX01000040.1:0-139704 GCA_002436185.1 Fidelibacterota bacterium UBA6531 | reverse complement strand
GATGAAGTTTTACTGTTAATTATACCCAACTTCGTAGTTTGGAGCTGGGCATTAGAGAAACATCCCAAACAGGAGGAGGCAAATTATGGCTGCCCTTCTAATCCCTATTCCTGCAATAGCTATGATGATGTAGGTAATTTATGAAAAAGGTTTACCTAATAATCTGCTTTCTTACTATTATTCATTCATCATATGGACAGGGAAACGAACTCTGGTATTATGATGTAAACGACATGTCGTTTGGCAATTCTGCCTGTGCTGATATTGATGATGATGGATTGCTTGAGATTGTGTTCTCATGTTACAGAAATGACTCAACTGTTTATGCATTAAACGCTGAAAATGGTAGTCTGCTTTGGAAAGTAAATACAGGCGGATGTAATGATGTGGCCCCATTAATATGGGATGTTGATCAGGATGGAGAACTAGAAGTTATATTGCCTTCTTCATGTGTTGCTAAAACATTTTGTTATGATGGATTAACAGGAAACCTAGAGTGGTTTGCAAATACACGTGGTAGCGACTCACCACCTACTGTAGCTGATATTGATAATGATGGGAAATATGAGATCCTTCATGGTGAATTTGGAGGATATGTTATCTGTATAAATGGAGAGGATGGATCTGTTTCATGGGAGATAGCTGTAAATACAAATTCATGGGTTCAAACTGCCCCTGCAATTCTTGATGTTGATGATAATGGTCAGCTTGATTTCATTGTAGCAACGTGGGTGTTTGGAGGCCAGGGTGATATTTATGCATATACCGGAGACTCTGCTCTATTAATTTGGGAAGACACAATACCATCAGATTTCTTTTATCATGGAGCTTCCTTTGCTGATATTGATGGTGATAATAAACCTGAACTTACAATAGGATGCTATGATGGAAATGTTTATGCCTTAAATGCAGAAGATGGTTCACACCTTTGGACATATTTTCATCCTGATGCATATCCTCAATATGTGGGGGCTCCTACCTCAATTGCCGATCTGAATAATGATGAACTTTATGAAATTGTTTTTATAAATGGCAACAGGCTGGGGGTTCTTTCAAATACCGGTGATCTTTTGTGGGATTATCCTATTACAGGTTATTCAACTTCTTTTAGAGGAGCTGCAATATCGGATATAAATAATGATGATACTCTTGATGTAGTATTCGGGACTTCTGCCGGGGAATTAATTGGATTAAGCGGAGGTAGTGGATCAGTTCTGTTTTATGAAGATATAGAATCGACTTATGGGAGTAATTTTGAGATTGATCATGCACCAATAATTGCTGATTTTAATAATGATAGCATAAACGACATATTTGTTGTTGGTGGTCATGCTGAATACCCCGACATCTTTAACAACTATGGAAGGGCATATGCATTTGAAACTCCGGGAGGCAAAGGAACAGGATGGCCAATGTTCAGATTTGATGAAAGACGAAGTGGTTGCTATAAAGACACTACCCCGGTTGTTTCTACTGAGCCCGAACATTTTATACCAGAAGAATTTGTACTGCATCAGAATTACCCCAATCCGTTCAACCCGGTCACTACACTTCGTTATGATTTACCAGAACAGTCTAATGTGAATATCATCATTTACGATATAATGGGCAGAGAGGTTAAGTCGCTCATAAATCAAACCCAGGATGCTGGTTTTAAATCAGTCATCTGGAATGCCACCAATGACTACGGCAAACCAGTCAGTGCTGGGGTCTATCTATACCAAATACAAGCAGGAGAATTTGTTCAGACCAAGAAGATGGTGCTGTTGAAATAGTCCCACCCAAAGGATTTGATAAGGCCCATACCAGCATTACTGAAAAAACGTTTGATGAATTATATTCATTAAGTGAATATGGACAAATCCCTATATTATTAGATATGTCACCTTGTAGTTATCATATAAGAAGTATTAATAATGATAAAAGAGATTCACTTCATTTTATCGATATAATCGAACTTTTACATGATAAAATTGATGAATTCACTTCATATTATGATTCATCAAAAGAAGTTTTAATTCATCATACCTGTTCAGGGCAAAAAATGCAGCAGGAAAAAATGTTGGAAGAAATCGTAAGAACATTGGCAGGAAACGTTAAAACTCCTCTCGTAAATGGATGTTGCGGTGCTGCAGGTGACAGAGGGTTACTTTTCCCTGAATTAACGAATAGCGCTTCAGAAAATTGTTCCAGTACGTATTCGGATATTTCTAAAAACGCCCTAGGTGTTTCAACGAGTAAAATGTGTGAATTATCTATGACTAATTCAACAGAAATTCCATTTTACTCAATTATTAAATTTGTGTATCAAGTAATTTTCAACAATAATGAGAACTAGATCACTTGAACTATCAAACTATTTGGGTAAATTTCAACCATATTTAACCACATTTAAACGGAAAAGATTATGAAACAATTTTATACATACATACTAATTGCATTTATCATTTTAAGCAATATTACCCATGCCGAAGCTATTGCCAGGGTCATGAAGTCCAACGGTGATGTAACGCTCAAAGCTTTAGATAAGGCATCATTCACAACTGATGTAAAACCAGGGCATGGTATCAACAATGGTGACGCCATTCGAATCGGCGAAGTTGGATTTGCCGTCGTCATTTTTATAGACGACAGATCTGTTATCAAAATCCGTGAAAATACAGAATTTCAGTTCATAGATTCACCAAGTACACGCACGATCGATATTGAACAAGGTACCATATTCAACAACGTTTCAAAGCAGAAAGAGAAAACTTTTAGAGTGGAAACTCCAGTATCAGTTGCATCTGTTAAAGGTACAGAATTCGCTGTTGTCTCTGATCCGGCGGGAATGGATCAATTTTTCTGCCAGGAAGGTAATTTTGACGTTTATAATTCAGTAAGCGGGCAAACCATTAATGTTCAGCCTGGACAGCAAGCTATTTCGAATGCGTTGGGAACATTGACAGAACAACCCTTTAATCCCGATGATTACCCCGAAGATCCAGATGCAGATTTTGAAGAAAGTGAAGAGGAAACAGAAGAAGAAGCTGAAGAGGAAGAATCCGAAGAACCGGAAGAGACTGAACCGGAACCGGAAGAAGAGGTAGAGGAAGCTGATGAAGAACCGGAACCGGAAGAGACTGAACCGGAACCAGAAGAACAACCTGAAGCACCTGAAGAGACATCACCTGAAACACCACCAGAACCGGAAGGACCGTTCAATATGGGATTAGGTGTGGGTTCTGTCACAATTGATGGTGTTTTGTACAATCAGTTAGCATTACGCCCCGAATTCAATATTGGTAAACTAGGTATTGGACTGGATTTGGCACTTTATATTGATAATGAAGGAAATATCCGACAAAATGAATGGGATGTGAAAAATGATCCATCTGTAATATTGGATAAAATTCAATACCTCCGTTGGGGACAAAAAGAAGATCCATTTTGGGTGAAATTAGGTTCTTTGGATAACGTGACTCTCGGTTACGGTGGATTGCTCATGGGCTATTCCAACATGATGGAATTTCCATCCGTCCGCCAGTTGGGAATCAACACGGGTGTGAATTTTGGTAATTTCGGAACTGAATTATTCATGTCGAACCTAAAGGATTTCTCCAGAGGAGGAACGCTGCTTGGTTTAAGAGGAAGTTATAAGGTATCCAAAGCATTCCCGTTAACTATCGGTGCAAACTTTGTGATGGATGTTAATCAATTTAGCGGTTTGAAAGATAATGATGAGGATTCTTATCCGAACATTTTTGATGATTTTCCTGATGATAAAACAATATGGAATGACACAGATGGAGACGGAATACCCGATCCCCATTCAGGAGTCGATACCACATCGTGGGACATAGATGCCAATGGAAATAATATTTATGATGCGGATGAAACTGACTTGGGACTTAAAGGAACACCATTCAGTATAGAAGATAATTCAGCATCAGCAATGGGATATGCGTTTGATATTGGATATCCGGCGTTTAGTAATAAAATGGTTTCCTTGGATGTATATGCTGAATTCAATTTTTTAAATATTCCTGAAGCCGGTGAGCAAGGAACCGAATTTTACAGGGAAGCAAAAAGCGGAAGTGGTTTTTCTGTACCGGGTGTACGCATGAGTCTGTTCAAATTCTTGAATGTTAGTTTCGAATATCGAATTAAAAGCGGTTATTATGTTCCCCAATTTTTTGATCAATCATATGATATTGTGCGAGTAACACCCATTTATACTGATGATCAAACTTACATTTTAACGAAGGACATGATGTTGTTTGCTGATTCAACAATGAATGAAGATTTAAGCGGATATTTTGGGTCATTGAGTGCAGATATTTTTGGATTTGCCAGTATCAATGGTTCATTTGCAAACATGACGTCTGAATCAGATACAGTTCAGAGTTTTATGGCGGCATTGAATTTGAATCCGGATAAAATTCCTAAATTGAGCGTTGCCACTGCTTATTACCAACGCAATAATGATTTAAACCCCTTTGATTTTGCGAATCCATCACTCAATACTGTTTTAGGTTATAGGCTGGGTTATGAAGTCAGCAAAGGGGTGAGTGTTATTTGGGACTTTCGTCAATTCTATCGTGATGACGGTACTGGCGAACTTGAGCCTGTTAAGCAAACTACCATTGAAACAGCGTTTGATTTTTAATGGGTAAAGTAACAATCGAAGATGGCGAAAAAACAATTTATCGCTATGATGCCAGCGCCAAAACGTTTAAAAATGCAGCAATATTATTATTCACCCTTGCAGCAGGAATGGTTGTTGTGGCGATAATTTGGCTTTCTAATTTTGAAGGAATACAATGATTATAAGTATCCAATACTGCAACGTCTGAAACTACTTACCACGTGCGGCCGGTCTGGCCAGCGAACTTTTGGAAAAATACGGTACAAAGATAACACAATTAACCTTGCTTCCTTCAGACGGTGGTGTGTATGAAATCATAAAAGATGGTGCTTTAATATTTTCTAAAATGAAACTCGATCGTTTCCCGGATAATGGTGAAATTGTCACACTTATTGAAAATAGCTAATTTTCTTTTTCCTGCCATTTTTTGTTCAATTGTAAGTGGACAAGATGGTGAAATTATACCTTTAAGCCAAAAAGTAGGTTTAACCCTCGATGCTGAAGAAAATTTATTTTATAATGTAATTTCAGATATTGACGGTTTTGAAAGTGCTCAATTTTATGAAATGAGTACACACACTGTTATTGCTAGAATTTCCTACGTACAGTATAGCCAACAGAAAACATCGAAGCGTAAATATAAAATGATGGAATTTTTGCGTATGAAAGAAGCAGTAGATGTGCAGCCGGAGATTACCGCAGAAGATCGAAAATTAGTCCATGAAAATTTAACATATTTACAAACGGACGATATATTAAGTGAAATTCAAGAAGACCAATATGTAACGATTCATCACCGCAGCGGCAGACGTATCCGCGGTACACTGAAATTATATGGTGAAAAAATGCTGACCATTCAAACACCCGTTTCACTGGAACAGATTCCTATTTGGGATATGGAGTCCATTTCCTATCGGGAAGGAATTAAAAATCGCAGAGGTTGGAAATTACCACTTTATGCGTTTTCATCATTAGCCGGATTAATATTAGCTGAAAGCTGGAATGAACAAACACGACCGAATATTGACAGCGTTTGGCATTATCGCTTTTTAGGGTCCATGGCAGGATTATTGGCAGGAAGTGAAGCATTTCAAACATTTAATGTGTTAACTTCTCCCAAGACATTTTTTGCACTAACACCAGAAGAAATGGATAGATTAAAGGAGTAAACAGGAGTTGTAAATGGCTGAAGCACCAAAACAAATAGAAGAATTAACACCGGAAGAACAATTCGTTAAAGAAAAAGTGGACGCCTTACTTGAAAAAGTTGGTGAAGGGCATGGCGAACCCATGCAGCAGGAATTGGCTGATCGCTTGGAAAAAACAGTCAATGGATTTCATGCGGATGCAAGTGAAATGATTGATAATTTGAAAGCGAAATCTGAAGAACGTCGTGGTGAACTTAAGAATCTATGGGAGCATCGCAACGAAGATTCAGTGCAGGAAAAACAACCCGAAACAGAAACTGTGGATGAATCAGTTGAAGAACCGGCAGAAACTAGCGCGTGGGAAAAACGTTTAGAATCAAAAACCGGCACTGTTAAGGAAGAACCCAAAAAAGCTGCTAAAGCTGAAAAACCACAAAAAGAAGAGCCAAAGAAGAAAAAGAAATTTGGTTTTTTCAAAAGGAAAAAGAAGAAAAAAGAGTAATTTTTTTCACATCAAACATTTTATCTCTATTATATCTCATTGTCAGTTTGCCTGACGTCATAATCCACCGCTAAATTCATCTTCTAATTTTTGGGGCCGTAGCTCAGTTGGGAGAGCGCAGCGTTCGCAATGCTGAGGCCGGGAGTTCGATTCTCCTCGGCTCCACCAAAAGTAAATAAAAACGTTTTTTGAAAATGTGGTCGTGCTAGATGGGGAGGTAGCGGTGCCCTGTAACCTGCAATCCGCTATAGCAGGATCAATAGCCATAGTGCGGCTTATGCTGTGCTGCCGAAAAGCAGTAAGTGATGTTGAAATTTCAACCTATCGCAATGAATGCCCACTAAACCCCGTCAGGCCCGGAAGGGAGCAGCGGTAAGTGTCGTATTTGTGTGCCGATGGACCTCTGGAATGGAGTTAACTGCTGCTTGGATGTTGTTTCCAGGTGGGTCAAACTATGGTGCACGGCCATTAAAAATATAAAATCATGACATATCAAGTACTATCATTAAAATGGCGACCGCAAACATTCAGCGATGTTGTGGGTCAGGATCACGTGACCCAAACACTGAAAAATGCCTTTGCAAAAGATCGCATTGCTCAAGGGTATGTGTTTACCGGACCGCGAGGTGTAGGAAAAACAACTATGGCTCGACTCATGGCCAAAGGATTGAATTGCCAAAATCCGGTTGATTATGAACCGTGTAATGCGTGTTCTACCTGCAATGAAGTAACAGCAAGCCGCAGTATGGATGTGTTGGAAATTGATGGTGCCTCGAACCGTGGAATTGATGAGATTCGCAATCTTCGTGAAAACATCAAATTCCCGCCCATGAATGCAAAATTCAAGGTTTATATTATTGATGAAGTTCACATGCTTACCACACAGGCATTTAATGCGTTATTGCGCACATTGGAAGAACCACCGCCTCATGGCAAGTTTATCATGTGTACAACAGATATTCATAAAATGCCTGCAACGATTATTTCGCGCTGTCAGCGATTTGATTTTAATCGAATTAGCTCCACAATTATCGGGGATCGTATGAAGTACATTTTAGACGCTGATGAGATCAAATATGATACTGAATCTATGTCAGCTATCAGTCTAAAAGCTGACGGCAGTATGCGCGATGCATTGAGCATACTGGATCAAGTCATTTCTTTCGCTGGGGAAAATATAGAATTTGAGAAGATAACAAAAGTGTTAGGGCTTATTCCCTATGATTTATATTTTCATCTGACCACTGCGATAAAAGAAAAGCATGCTGAAAATCTAATTGAGGTGCTGAATAATATTCGATCGTTGGGTACACCATTGGAAGATGTAGTTAATGGGCTAAACCAGCATTTACGCAATTTGCTTATCAGTACTGTAAAAGGAGCTGAATCATCTATAGAAGTCAACCCCGAACTCCAAGTACGATATGCGACTGAAGCTGTGAATTGGGAACGCCGTGATTTAATGCGTTTTTCACATGTGTTTAGTATACTGGAACCGGAATTACGCCGGGCGGCTCAACCACAAATTCTTTTAGAAATGAATCTGCTCAAAATGTTAGAAATGGATCAGACAGTATCTATAGAGGAAATTCTTAATTCAACTCCTCAAAGCAATTCTGCATCGAAAGCAGTGCAATACACGATTCCTGAAAAGAAAGATCAAGATCCTCCAACGCTTTCATCTGCAAAAAATACGGATAAAAAAGTAATTGAGGAAAAAAAGGAATCCATAAAAAAAGAGATTCCTAAAAAAAAACCCATAAAAAAGGAACCTCCAAAACAAGAATCAACTAAAAAAGAAAAACCTAAAAGTGAAAAACAAGTTAAGGAAAAGACAAACCTAGATTTAGAAAATATCAAATCGAACTGGCATCAAATGATTTCCAAAATAGGCAGTATAAAGAACTCTATTGCCATGGTGTTGGAACATACCATGCCTATGGAGTTAAATAATAGAAAATTAGTTGTTACTGTCGTGGATCAACCCCGATTTAGCTTTGATCGACTTGAACGAAATCTCCAGTTAATTGAATCTACATTCGAAGACATTTTTGAGCAATCTGTTCGAATTACATTTTTGTTTAATGAAGAAATCCAAGAAGATATTAAACACGAAGTACCTGAGTCTTCCAACCGTCCTTCAAAGGGAGATCCTGTGGTCAGTCGAGTTATAGAAGTATTTGATGGAGAAATTTTAAGATAAGGAATTGCCATGTTTAATAAAGGTAATATGAGTAAAATGTTAAAGCAGGCCCAAGCCATGCAAAGCAAAATGGCTGATGTGCAGGAAGAATTAAATGATATCATTATTGAAGAATCAACCAGCGATTTATTCACTGTGAAGCTGAATGGTAAAATGGACATTTTGGATGTGCAATTATCTGATGATGCAATGGAAGAAGATAAGGATGTGCTGGAAGATATCATATTATCGACTATGAATAAAGCACTTCTAAAAGCACAGGATGAATCGCAATCACGCATGAATGCAGTCACCGGCAATATGCTGGGTGGTTTAAATCTTCCGGGAATGTAATGAGCTTTGTACCGCCACCAGTTGAAAAATTGATTGAAGCCTTTGCGAGGTTTCCGGGTATAGGAAAAAAAACGGCTCAACGCATGGCATTTTATGTGTTAAAATCTGATAATCAATACGCTGTGCAATTGGCAGAAGCAGTCATGGATGTTAAGTCAAAAATTTTAACGTGCTCCATGTGCGGTGGAATTACAGTCGAAGATCCGTGTTCAATATGTTCAGACTCAAAACGCCAAGATGATCTACTGTGTATTGTTGAAGAATCAAGTGACATTTATGCATTTGAAAAAACGAACAGCTTCCGTGGAAAATATCACGTTCTTGGTGGAGTACTCTCTCCATTAGATGGTATAGGCCCGGATGATTTAACGATTGATAATTTGATGAGTCGAGTTACAAATGGTATGGAAGTGATATTAGCCACAAACCCCAGCGTAGAAGGTGAAGCAACTGCGCTATACATTGGTAAGCTATTGAAAGAAATGGGTATAAAATCCAGTCGTTTAGCCCGTGGAATTCCTGTGGGTGGAGCATTGGAATATATTGACGAAGCAACCTTAATTAGAGCTATCGAAGGACGCGTCTCATTATGAAATTAAATATTCCAAATTCATTATCATTGCTTCGAATAGGATTAACACCTGTTTTCATCATATTTCTTTTTTATGATCACCCCTATGCTAATCTGTGGGCGCTTATTATTTTTCTAGTAGCATCGATTACAGATGCCCTTGATGGTTACTATGCCCGCAAGCATGATCAAATTACGGATCAGGGACGATTTTTAGACCCTCTTGCTGATAAGATACTTGTTTTATCTGCGCTGATTTCCTTTGCAGTATTAGAAGTAATTCCTTATTGGATGGTTGCATTAATTGTCTTCAGGGATTTATTTATTACAGGGTTGCGTGTGGTTATGAACAATAAAGGCTTTCAATTGGTCACCAGCAACATCGCAAAAGCGAAAACATCGTTTCAATTAGCTATAATCGTTACGATTCTTTTTTATCTTGGATTCTCCAAAGTACAATTTGATGCTCTGTCCGATTTAATTCAGTTTATACGTGATTATGACCTTATTTATTTCCTTACATTAATAGTAACGGTATTTACTGCTTACACCGGGTTTTCATATATTTATGAAAACAGGTCTGTTATTCGTCAATTCCTTTCTTGAATTAAAGTTGTCTAATTCTATTTCCAACTGGATTGCAACTGTTTTCCGGATCGGATATTTGCCTCTCGCGCCCGGAACGTGGTGCAGTTTATTTGCAGTTATTATATGGTATTATTTTTTAATTGATATTTCGATTCTGCACTTTTCATTGATAATTTTGATTGTATCAATTGTGGGAGTCATTACCTCCAATGTCACAATTAAATCCACTGGAAAAAATGATCCATCGGAAGTCGTCATCGATGAACTCGCAGGCCAATGGCTAGCCTTAATCGGATTACCGCACTCTTTCGGTTTTGCAATTGCATCATTTGTGATTTTCAGAATTTTAGATATTGCAAAACCGATTCCCATTAGACAATTGGAGCAATTCCCACGCGGCTGGGGCGTCATGTTGGACGACATAGCAGCTGGAATACTCACCTTTGGAATTTTACAGATTTACATTTATTTCGTATGAATATCGCACTCATTACAATAGGCAATGAATTATTATCCGGTTTTACGGTTAATACGAATGCAGCTTGGATTGGAAATCATATTCTCCAAGTCGGCGGAAATATTGTGTGGCACCAAACGATTGGTGATAACAAAGAAGAAATTCATTCTTCCCTAAATCAAGTATCGAATGACATTCGAGCTGTTATTATTACTGGTGGATTGGGTCCGACTCACGATGATATAACTGCGATTGCATTATATGAATATACTGGCGATTCACCCATTTTTGATGAAGACTATTGGGAATCTCTTCAAAAACGTCTTACAAAAAGAAATCTCAAACTTCCCGAAATCAATCGTAATCAGGCTATGAAACCTCAAAAAGGGAATTGTATTCCCAATCCTGTGGGATCTGCCCGGGGACTTCATTTTAAGATGAAAGATAAAGAAATATTCGTTTTACCCGGAGTTCCCAGGGAAATGAAAGCAATGATGACTTCTTCCGTTTTGCCTTGGATAAAAGGACATAGTTCAGGTGGAATGACAGTTATAACAATTCGTACAACCGGGATTATGGAATCCGGCCTCGCTGAAAAATTGAGTGAAATTATTGATGCCCTAATCGATAATATTAAAATAGCATTCTTACCACAATTTACCGGAGTAGACATTCGAGTCTCCGGTATGGATAAATCTGCAGTTGAGCAAAAGGTAGATGAAATCAGTATCCAAGTCGACAAATATATTTATGGTCATGATACTGATCGTTTAGAGGACATTATTGGTCAAATGCTGAATGTAAAAAACCTGACGTTAGCAACTGCAGAGTCGTGTACTGGCGGATTGGTTGGACATCGCTTAACAAATGTACCGGGGAGTTCTGATTATTTTCTTGGCGGAATTATTTCCTACAGTAACGACGTAAAGGAAAATAATCTGGGTGTCGCAAAATCAACATTAGAAAAGCATGGCGCTGTTAGTGGCGAAACAGCCGCTGAAATGGCTGAAAATGTACGCTTAAAATTGGGATCAGATTTAGGATTAGCCATTACGGGAATTGCTGGACCCGATGGAGGGACAGATGAAAAACCTGTTGGTTTAACCTATATTGCCTTGGCAGATGGAAAAGAAACACGAGTAAAGGAGTTTCGTTTTCTTTCTGACCGAAAGCTGAATAAAAATGCCAGCAGTCAAACAGCATTAAATTTGATTAGAATATATTTACTCAATGAGTAAACGATTACTTCGAACATTTTTATCCATTCCGGTCCCTAATGAAGTTCATTCTTTAATGGATAAACTGCAAAATACTGTGAATACTAATGGCGCTATAGTCAATTGGATTCGAAAAGGCAATATTCATTTGACGTTGAAGTTTATCGGAGATGTACCGGAAGATGATGTAGATATGGTCAGTAACACTATAAAAAATATTATTTCATCTTCAAAGTCTGTACAACTTCAAATATCAGGTACTGGATGTTTTCCAAAAAAAACGCGACCTAGGATATTATGGCTTGGCATCAATGGAGATTTAACTCCTTTACAAGATTTAGTAAATAATATAAATGATGCATTAAATCCTTTGGGTTATCCAAAAGAAAATAAGGAGTATGTACCTCATTTAACATTAGCACGAATTAAGTATCCGCAAAAGAATACTCCGGATATTTCATCCTTTCTTAATGCTGAATATGAACCGATTAAATTGCAGACAAATAAAATTCACTTCATGCGCAGTGAACTCTTTTTTAAAGGTTCAGTATATACTATTTTAGACACCCATTATTTAAAATAAATCAACATAAAAGTGAGTTTTATACATGAATGATAAACGTACCAAAGCAATTGAATTAGCCAAATCACAAATTGAAAAACAATATCGCGGTGAGGAACTATTTATTCAATTGGAGAGTGAAAAACTTCAAGTTCGTGACAATGTTATATCCACTGGGTGTTTATCATTAGATGTTGCATTGGGTGTGGGTGGAATTCCTAAAGGTCGTATTATTGAAATTTATGGTCCTGAAGGATCGGGGAAAACGACATTAGCACTGCACATAGTTGCGGAAGCCCAAAAGGCTGGAGGCTATGCTGCATACATTGATATGGAACACGCATTGGATACGGACTATATGAAAAAATTGGGTGTTAATACATCTGAATTGATCGTTTCCCAACCGTCGTTTGGTGAACAGGCACTTGATATTACGGATACACTCATAAGAAGCAATTCACTCGATGTAATAGTCATCGATTCTGTCGCCGCTCTTGTGCCTAAATCTGAATTAGATGGTGAAATGGGCGATCATTTTGTAGGCCTTCACGCCAGACTCATGTCTCAAGCCATGCGCAAATTAACTGGTACAGTTAAGAAAACGGATACATGTATCATTTTCATAAATCAGATCAGGGAAAAAATTGGCGTTATGTTTGGAAATCCGGAGACGACAACGGGAGGCAGAGCTCTTAAATTTTATTCATCGGTTCGCATGGAAATCCGTCGCGTTACAGCCGTGAAAGAAGGAACAGATTTTGTAGGTTCACGGGTGAGAGTGAAAGTGGTTAAGAATAAAGTAGCTCCGCCATTCAAATCCACTGAATTCGATATTATGTATGGTGAAGGTATTTCTTATATTGGTGATATTATTGATTTAGCAGTTGAAGGTGAAATTATCCAGAAAACCGGTGCTTGGTATGCATATAATGATGAAAAGATCGGCCAAGGCCGTGAAAATGCAAAAGCATTCCTTAAGAAAAATCCGGACAAACTGGAGAGTGTGGTAGCTGATGTAAAATCATTTTTGGGAATGAACCCGGAAGAGAAAAAAGAAGCTGAAGCGTAAAATTAAATCTATAAACCGTCGAGGGAAAAAACATCCCAAACGGTTAATCACTTTTGATGATAAAAGCGTCTTCGAACTATCCGAAGACGTTTTTGTTTCGGTTAACCTTGATTTGGGAAGTGTAGTGGATGAGAACTATTTAAAAGAACTTGAGAAAAAAGAAAATAGTCGCAAAGCATTTCATAGTGCACTATCATTATTGAATTACCGAATGCGAAGCAAAGCGGAATTGCGTAAGCGATTAGGTGAAAAAGGGTATAATCCAGACACAATCGAATGTATCATGCAAAAACTGGAGGAAAAGAAATTCCTGGATGATGCCGCATTTGCCAGGGCATTTATTCATGATAAAATCAATTCACGGTTACTCGGGCCTGTCGCCCTGCGTTGTGAATTAATCCCTCACAAATTAGATAGTGAATTAGTTGAAAAGTTGATTCAGCAGTCGTATGAAGAAACATCTGAAGAAGAAATAGTGGAACGGCTAATAGAAAAAAGAAGAATAACAAAAGGGCAGAAGCTGACAAAAAAAGAGAAAAATAGACTTTTGAATTATCTGCAACGGAGAGGACATACGTGGGGAGTGATTAGCATTGTCTTCGATAAGTGGTCGATTTAAGTTAATACATTCGTTTTTTAATTCCCTTTCTCGTGATGGAACCTGTTTGCGTATAATGAGCAAGAACAGGAGTTAACGACATGCTAATAAATATGGATCAATTTTCCATTAATGATCAAGCCATCATTCAAATATTGGGACGAAAACCGACTGGTTTTGAATCTGATCTCATAAAACACATTTATTATTCACAGTATTTGAATAATCCAATTCCCGGAATTAATAAAATCCTCGATCAAAGTAAGAGCGATTTAATGGTCGATGAAAAAACGCAGTTGGTGGTGGGATTAGAAAGCAAAGGCTCCATTACTTCCTCGTCAGCCTTAAGACCATGCACGGTATTTGGAACAAAACCTTCTCTGAAATATCAGACTAAACAGTCCAAAATTTCATTCGCGATTATTGAAAATTCTAATCAACAAAAATCATTTATTTCTGGGAATGAACACCTATTTTTTCTTCAAGACAGTAAAAAATTAATAACAGCGTGTAGAGATATAATGGACTTGGATACTGTTATCGTCAAACAAGTCGATCCTTCCTCACTGGGAAATAATTTAAATTCAATTTCAAATAATAAATACGGATTGGATTTACATTTGTCTTCTGTATCCAAAATTGCAATTTTTTCTGATAAAAATACCCACGGTGTTTTGATCGTTGCAGATTGGAAATTTTCAGGAAAAGTTAAAGGAATCTGCAGGAAACATAGTCAATCCTGTTTGCATTTAGGCAACTTGAAGTCTGTTCAATTTTTGTCTGTATCTGTTCGCAAAAAAACTAAAGCAAATTTACCTTTGTCCGTTTTGAATATTTCAGCCCCTCCAAAATCGACCATTTTACCGACCATACAGAAAGAAATTAAAAAGGACAAACTGAAAAATATTAAAGAACTGAAAAATTACTCTAATCACGTTCTGGAAGTTTGGAAGATAATTAATAAACAGAAATGGTCAGTATTTAAACCCCAAAAGGAAGCAATTGGGACTTTTTCACTCATACCCGGGAAAAATGATTTTGCTGTAAGTATTCCGGACAATATTCATTTGCTGAAAAAAGATCTTAAAACCAGTAGCCGTATTTCTGCATCGAATGCAGCAAGACAATTAGTGTGTAGGGGCTACAAACCTGTCGGAATAGCATTGGTTATGCACGGTGATAATATGCAAAAAAATGATCACGTATGGTATATGCAGGAATTGTTTATGGGTGTTTCTGAAGCGTGTCAGATATTACGCACCGAAATGTTTCGCCCAATAATAACGTGTAATAATAAAAATCATCCCAGTTTAGAACTATGTGCCGTGGGAAAGCGATATAATAATTCGCCTACGGTTAATGAATCATTCCTTAGTGAAAACGATTTCATTACCATGCTAGGCAGTCATCGAGGTGAATTAAACAGTAGTGTTTATCAGGAAAAGATTCAGAAGCAAAAAAGTGGTTCAATTCCGTCTGTGGATTTACAAATGGAAATTCGGGTCCAGGAAACAGTTTTACAAGGCATTCAGATCGGATTGATTAAATCTGCTGTTAATATTTCTAATGGAGGGTTAGCAGTATCATTGGTAAAGTCCCTGCAATATGCCGAAAATGGAATCGGTGCACGGATTCACCTCTCTAGGAAATTAAAAGAAGATGAAATGCTTTTTGGTGAAACCCAAGGTATGGTTGTTGTGTCAATTGGTGAAAAAGATCTTATGGAATTTGAGCGCATTTGCATGACCATTGGTGTACCGTCAACAACAATTGGCAGGGTAACCAATGATAACCGGTTCAAGTTCAATGATGTGGTCAATATAGACCGGAAAAAACTTTGATCAATCTTTGAGCTGGTCTACCATCTTTTGATGGATCAAGCCATTCGTTGCCAATATTTCATTGTTAAATATAGAATATGTTGAACCGTCCATATTCGTGACCATTCCACCAGCTTCTTTTACGATCAATATGCCCGCTGCTGTATCCCAAGGGTGCAAATCAAATTCCCAAAAGCCGTCCACTTTCCCACTGGCAATGTGGCATAGATCTACGGCTGCAGCTCCAAGTCTTCTCACACCTTGACCTATAACTGTGAATCGTTTAAAAAGGATCATATTTCGCTCCCACCGTTCACCATGCTCATAACCAAATCCTGTTACATAAAGTGACTTTTCAAGGTCATCAACGTCTGATACAGATATGGCTACATTATTGCAGAATGCACCTTGCCCTTTGATAGCAGTATATATATTTCTTACTGGCAGTTCGACCACACACGCAACTATAGGTTCTTCATTTTTCAAAATACCTATTGAAACACCGAAAGAAGGATAATCATGTACAAAATTCGTTGTACCGTCTAAAGGATCAATGATCCATCGATACTCTGCTTCAGGTAAAGAAGATCCCGATTCCTCTGCTAAAAATCCATGATCAGGAAACACTTCTCTGATTTTATCGCAGATAAATTTTTCAGACTCTTTATCTGTATTGGTAACCAGGTCTGTTCGACCTTTATGATCAGCAATTTTAGACTTTTTTGAGGCCTTTAGAATTATATCAGAAGCACCCTGTGCAGCATCAGCAGCTACTTCCAGAAGGTGTGTTGGATCCATTCGATATCATCAGTTCTTAAAGGGAATGTGTTCCTGCGAGAAATAATCTTTCGTCATTCCCTTTAATGCCGCAAAAGCAATCGCAATATATTCAGTTTTTGAGATTTCTCTAGTTATTAGGCTTTAGGTTATCAGAGTTACTGAAATACTCTTTAGTAGCCTTTACTACTACCGGACTAAGAAGCAGTAGACCAACTAAGTTAGGAAAAGCCATGAATGCATTAAAAATATCAGAGATGGTCCAAACGGTGCTAAGCTTTGTGGTGGCTCCCACAGGGATAATTAAACAGTAAATAATCCTATAGGGTAGAACTGCTTTTTTCCCAATCAGATAAGAAATACTCCGATCTCCATAGTAGGACCAACTTACTATAGTTGAAAAAGCAAAGAAGATGATGCCGATAGCGACGATATAACCACCAATAGATGAGATCCCCATGCTAAAGGCCTTGGCAGTAAGGTTACTACCACTTAGTCCACCTTCAACGGTATACGCCCCGGTGACGATTATAACCAAAGCAGTCATTGTACAGATTACTAAAGTGTCGATGAAAGGACCTAGCATGGCAACTAGACCTTCTCTTACAGGTTCTTCAGTTTTTGCAGCACCATGTGCTATGGGTGCACTTCCTAAACCAGCTTCATTGGAAAAGATTCCACGAGCAACGCCCATACGGATAGCTTGAGCTACGGCAGCTCCGGCAAATCCCCCAGCTGCTGATGATGGTGTGAAAGCACTTTTTACTATAAGCGCTAAAGCAGCAGGTATCTCTGAAATGTTCATAAAGATAACGATTAATGCACCCAATACATAGAAGACTGCCATGAAAGGGACGATCTTACTGGCAAAGCTTCCAATGCGTTTTATTCCCCCCACGATGACTAAGAATACCACTAAGGCAATTATTATACCAGTTGCTAGTTTTGGTATATTGAAATGGGTTAGGATAGGTTCCGCCACTGAATTGGCTTGAACCATATTACCAATGCCAAAAGAAGCGATCACTGCAAAAGCGGCAAATAGAATAGCTAGCCATTTTTGGCCCAGACCTTTTTCTAAATAGTACATGGGGCCTCCAGATGCGACTCCATCTTCGTCGATATGACGGTATTTAATCGATAAGAGGCACTCGGAGTATTTTAAGCCCATGCCAAATATAGCTGTGATCCACATCCAAAAAACGGCACCTGGACCTCCTACTGCAATTGCTGTTCCTACTCCGGCAATATTTCCCGTACCTATAGTTGCAGATAGTGCTGCACTTAAAGCCTGGAAGTGGGTTATCTCACCTTTGTCTTCTTTTTTGTCAAACTTACCTGATATCAATGCAATGGCATGTTTGAAGTACTTTAAGTGTGTTAAGCGTAAGATAAAGCTTGTGAAAAGTCCTGTGCCTAGGATCAGAACTATTGTAACTGGTCCCCAAGCAAAGCTGTTGATAGACGAAAGGATATTTTCCATATAATTCTCCATTTATAAAAGATCGGATTTACTACCTGATTATGCCTTATAAAGGGTTTAAAGATAGTAAAAACTTATATCATTTATACTCTATTTTATTAAGTTGTTAACCTGAGTTAAATGCTTTTAAATAACGAAGTTGAGGAAATCCAAGTCGGATAGTCGAATAAATGCCGGTTCCCACTAATGCGATAATCATGAGCGGAATGGGCGAAAAGGATGGAAATGACCACACGCCTTCGAAAAATTCTGTTCCAAATAACACTAATAATGTTAGGATGATTGCGAAAGATATAATTCCTGCTTTTGATCTATTCATAGTTACCTTGATTTGATTAAAATTTGATGCCAAGTTTACATGACTATTTCCAGAGTGGCAAACGGCTTTTACGTTAATTAATTAAAATTATAAACAAAATGACATTTATTAATATTTTCAAAAATAATCCACTCATATATATTTCAGTTTCATTTATAATTGGATTGATGTTTGGGGGAACTGAAATTTCAATTATAATTCCGTTATTCATTACTGCTTTAGGAATTGGGCTATTATTTATAAAACGAGATATATATTTTATAAGTGGAATTTTGTTTTGCACTTCTTCATTTGGCTGGCAGATGATGTTTCACGAAATATCAGAAATGAATTCAAAACAATCAAATGCGAATGAATTACACGAAACTACGATTTCATTCAGTAGTGAGGTCATGGAAATACAATCAACGGAAAAGGGATTTAAATATAAAATTTCACTAAATGAACATCATGATATAGATGTTTGGTTTTTTAATAAAAAGCAGTTGTTTTGTGAAATCGGTGATACGATTTCAGGCGTAGGAAAATTCCAAGAAATTGCCGCTGTGCGTAATCCAGGTGAGTTCAATTTTTTGAATTACTATAATCGTCAGAATTTATATGGATGGATATTTGCCGATGATCATTATGTCATTCACATTGATAAAAATGATGCATTTCAATTAAATAAATTCATAGGTGCAGTTCGTGATAAAATAAGAAATTACTTTAATAATTATGCACCGGGTGTTGCCGGTAATTTATTGAGTGCATTGATATTAGGAGACAAATCAGATATAGAACCCTCCATAAGAGATTCGTTTGCAGAGACAGGTGTAATTCATGTGTTGGCAGTTTCCGGACTACATGTAGGTTATGTACTCATCATTTTACTTTTACTAAAAAATATGCTTCGTCTTCCATGGGGATGGGATAGGATAATTGTTATTTTAGGATTATGTATTTTTGTTATGATTACTGGAAGCAAAGCCAGTGTTGTTCGGGCATCTATTATGGCCGGTCTTTATATATTGGCGCCTGTTGTGAATCGACAAGTTAATATCTGGAATATTATTGCTGTCGCCGGGTTTATTATTCTGTGTTTTAACCCTTTGGACCTTTTTGATCTGGGATTTCAATTGAGTTTTCTTGCGGTAATTTCAATCGTATTCTTTTATAATTGGCTGAATGAAACACTTCCAGAAAAAATCAGAGTTAATAATATTCAAAATAGTAGTGTACGATTTATTTGGGGATTATTTCTGGTTTCATTTGCTGCTCAAATAGGGACATTACCATTAACGTCATTTGTATTCGGGAAAATTCCTATTATAGCGCTGATCGCCAATGTATTCATTGTCCCATTAATAGGGCTGCTAGTAGGAATTGGCTTTGCTATTTTATTTTTAAGTTGGATACCTGGTATTGGTATTGCTCTTGGAAATACTGCTTGGTTGATAGCAAAAATTATTACGTTCATGACGTATTATTTCTCCAATTTAAAATACAGTTCGATCCAATTGACATTCTCACCTTTTCACATATTGCTATATTTTATGATTATTTTTTCTATCGTGATGCTTTGTAATATTCAAAAAAGAAAATATGGAATGATAAGTATACTGTTTGTAAGCAATTTGCTTATTTGGAAATGGGTAATGGATGAAAAGAAGATGGATATAATTTTTATGGATGTTGGCCAAGGAGATGCAGCTGTTATTATTTTACCCAATGATAAAACAATGTTAATTGATGCAGGACAGCGAAATCAATATGAAGATATGGGAAATGAAATTGTCCTGCCTGTTTTGAAATATTTAAATATAGAAAAGCTTGATTGGGTTGTAATGAGTCATCCTCATAGTGATCATATTGGCGGATTAGTTTCTCTAATTAATGAAGTTAAAATAGATACAGTTTGGGATTCATTTATTCCGTATAAATCATGGACATATAATACAATTATAAGCAGAGCAGAAAGTAATGAAGTTCACATAATACATCCACATCAGGGACAAGTGATGAAATTATCAGATAACGTATTCGTCGAATTTTTTGCCCCTGATTCTATTTTTGCAGTTTCAGAGCATAATGTAAATAATGCAAGTATTGTATTTAAATTATCCTATGGAGCAACCAGCGTATTATTTACAGGAGACCTTGAACATGAAGGTGATCAATTTTTGTTATCATATGAAAATATGCTAAAAGTAAACGTATTAAAAGTTGCTCATCATGGATCAATCACAAGTACAACAGCATCCTTGTTGGATTTCATTCAACCGAATATAGCTGTCGTTTCAGTTGGCAGGAAAAATAAATTCAGTCATCCCTCATCAATTGTCATGGAAAGGTTGAAGGAGCGAAATATTCTTATTCATCGCACAGATGAGAATGGTGCTCTTTGGTTAAGGTCAGATGGCGTAACATTTACGGAAGTGCTGTGGAAATAATAGCAGGTGTTGACGAAGCTGGCAGAGGTCCATTGGCTGGGCCTGTAACTGCAGCAGCGGTTATATTACCGGATGACCACATCATAACAGGTTTGACTGATTCTAAAAAATTATCACCTAAACGCCGGGAAAAACTATTTGACGACATAAAGAAAAATGCTATCAGCATTGGAGTTGGAATAGTAAATGCAAATGAAATTGATAAAATCAATATTTTGCAAGCAACGTATAAAGCAATGTACAAAGCATTAAGTACTCTGAACCCGAAACCAGACAAAGCGTTGATTGATGGATATGCTCTGCCAAACCAGATCATTCCAAATGAAGGTATAATAAAAGGGGATGATAAGGTTGATTGTATTCGTGCAGCGTCAATTATAGCTAAAGTTACACGAGATAGAATAATGGAACAATATGACATCATTTTTCCTGAATATGGGTTTGCAAAGCATAAAGGGTATGGAACTAAAGTTCATCTTGAAAAATTGCAGAAAAAAAAAGCATCACTTATTCATAGAAAATCCTTTAGACCAGTTAGAAAAAATTTGCCAACTATTACATGGTTACAGAAAAATCGAAAAATAGGGCAATGGGGTGAAAAATTGGCAGCGCTGGAATATTACAAAAAGGGATATAAAATCCATGCGTTAAATCATCATTGTGCACCTTATGGTGAGATTGATATTGTAGCAGAAAAAGATAATGAAATTGTTTTTGCAGAAGTAAAAACGGCTGCAGGAAAAACGTTAGGCGGAATTGAAGATCAAGTCGATGAAGTAAAATTGCAGCGATTAAGCGATGCCATTGATAAATATATTATGGATTATGAAATAGATCAAGATATCCGTTTGGATGTATTTGCAATAAGGCTCGGAAATAATGGCCCCAAATTGAAACATTTTAAGGCTATAGAACTTGAATAGTTGAAATTCGTATTTTAAATCATTCCTAATTTCAACTATGAACCAAAATAAATTTATACAAGAAACGCGCTCGCTATTTATGATCATACTTGTGGCCTTTTTATTAAAGGTCACCTTGATTGAAGCGTATATCGTGCCTACCGGAAGTATGGAAAAAACCATCATGATCGGTGATTTTTTGATAGGCAATCGCTTTGTTTATGGAATGCGCACACCCGATTGGATTGGAATTCCATATACAGATATAGGCTTTGATATTCCCTATTTTCGTTTTCCCAAGTACAGAGAGCCAAAACAAAGTGATATCATTATTTTTAAATATCCTCGAGATCCACATGTAAAATATGTAAAACGATGTGTAGCAGAACCGGGAGATACATTGGAAATCAGAAATAGAAAAGTGTTTATTAACGGTAACGAATTTGAACTACCTGAACATGGTCGATTCATTTTACCCATAACAGCGAGTCAGCAGAAAGATCAAAATATTTTTATGGGTAAGGGGAATAAAGATAATTTTGCTAATACAATTATTCCAAAAAAAGGCGATCGAATTCCTATCGAGCCTGAAACAGCCTTATTGGTAATGCAATTAATGTTGATGGATAACCATGAATTAACGTTAAAAAATAGTGATGGAGAGTATCATTTTACTATGAGAGATCCATCAGACCTTTATCGCCGAAAAGGTACCTATGATGTGTTTGATGAATATTACCCCAATGGGAATTTATTGAATCCCTGGTCCAAACATATGCCCAGGGGAGAATTGTTTTTTGATGGGCAACCCGTTATGAATTTGCAAGAATATGAAGTTGAGCAGAATTATTATTGGGCAATGGGGGATAATCGTGATAATAGTCTTGATTCGAGATTTTGGGGTTTTGTACCCGAAAACTACATATTAGGTGAAGCATTATTTGCCTACATGTCATTGAATTTGGATACGTGGATACCGCGATTTAATCGTATCGGAACAATTATAAGATAAAATATTTCATCTTGTTCTAGTATTTCCTAGTTCGTATTTTTTCTTATTCAGGCGCAACCAAAAACAACGAGGTAAGGAATACAATGAAGCGCATTATACTATCGCTTTACATATTTTCAATATTAATTGCACAAAATGAAATTGTTGAAAATGCAATAGATACAACAGCTTTAAATGAACAATCAAGTATAAATATCGATGAGGATATGAATCTAGATCTTGGTTTGGATTTTGGCTATAAAGGTTACAAATGGGGGAGCTCAATTTCCATATTACCAGGATTAGATAATTTTACAGATGCTCAAACAAGTGCAGACCAAAAATCAGTAAAACTAGTTGGAGTGTTAGGTTTGGATTCTGTTGTAGTGAATTATGTCTATTCGGATAGCGGTTTTTGGAAAGTTGAAATAGACTATGAATTAAATAATAATGATATTGATGAACAAATTGACAAATTTATCAGATTAGAAAAAAATATTTCTGAAGTGTATGGAAATCCATTTTCAACGGAACAAACTGTAAATGGACCATCAAGTTCATATAGTAATATTTTACATATTAAATATTCACGTTCTTTTTATAGATCTTCATGGAATGTCACTCCGGTAAGAATATTATTGATTTTGAACGGCATTATTCAACAGCCCCAGACAGAAAACAGCATTCTTGAAGACGAGTTAAGTATTTTGAAACTGGTTTACTATAATCCTGATTATATGCAATCAGCTGAAGATCAAGTAGAAGACCAAAAATTGCCATCTATTTATGATATTTATTAAAAGATTGTAATGATTCGTACTTTATTCTTTATTATGTTAAGTGTGCAGTTTTCATTATGTCCAACTCCTCCACGAATGATGCGCTCTTTTCGTTATAATACATCTCAATCAAAAGCGCTTGAAATAAGCTATACTGTATTAGAAAAACTCGGTTATGAAATAGAATTATTTACAAAAGAAAGCCACCTAATAAAAACTTACCTATCACCAATAAAAAAAGATTTGCGCCGATATGATTATTCACTTGCTGTATATGTAGAAGATCAAGTAAATGTTTTTATTATAGCACAAAAGCATGTATTCAAACGAGGATCAGAGACGTCAATAGGAGGGGGGAAATCAATTACTGAAGTTGATGCAGTTGATTGGCTGCCATACACATTACAGCAGAAAATATTTTGGCCATTGATTGAAGAATTTTCAAAATATGGCCTAAAAGAATATCAAAATATCACTTTATTTCAATCAGAAAAAATAAACATAGCTAATGTTTAAAATAGCATTTGGTCTTTATAGTTAGAGTGTATCAATTTCAACAGATTTATAAATAGCTAAAATCACTTTTTATTATGTTAGATAATGGAATTTTAAACGAAAAATTGAAAATCCTGCTTCAAGGTGTTAATGAACAATATGGTTCAACTTTAACAGATGAATTGATTGTTCGCTTGGAAAACACGATTATAGATTTCAATGAAGAAGTTGATGCATTGATGAATGAATTGAAAGAAAATGCGACAATAAAAGAAAAAATGATGGCAGATATAAAGTCAGGAAAAACGGAAGAAAAATCCAATGAACAAACTCCTGATAATGATCCTGAAGAAGACGTTCAAGAAATGAGCGAATGGGAAAAAAGACTCGAATCATTAAATTGAGGAATAAAAATGTCAGTTAAAGATAAAATTATATTTGGTTTACTAGCTGTTTTATTAGTTGCCGGTGGGTATTTTCAATATATGTCCGGTGAAATGATAAAGCGAATGGATGTATTAAACACGAATGATGCGGAACATGTAGATGTTATTCATAATGAATTTCGTGAAGATCTACGGAAATTGAATCTGCAATTTATTGGCAGAGGAAAGCACGTCCGTAAAGCACAGCAAGATATTATTGCAAATACAAATTTAATTAATGCAACTGCAGATTCTCTTGCTGATTTAATTTCTGAAGTACAATTTAACTTGGATGAACTGGATCGTGATGTAAGTAAACGTTTTGTGGATGTGGAAATGGATTTATCAGATTTAGAAGATGATTTTAATAGAAATAGACGGAAGACAAGTCAAACATTATCTGAAATTCAACAGTCAATTACTTTATTACAAACAGATATGAACGAAGTGAAAGAAAAAGTATTTGAAAAGGATAAGAAGAAAAAGAAGTAAGATTTAGAATAATTATATATATTTAAAAAAAGGGGCAATTTTTGTCCCTTTTTATTTTTGTATTTGAAATGATTAAATTATAAATAATCTTTTAGGATTCCTTGCTTGAATTAAATTATCTATTTAAAGAATTAGTTGAACTAAATGAATATATAAATAGTCTTTTCAATGTATATAAAAACGAGGAGTCAGCAGAAGGAATATATGAAGTGTCAGTATAAAAATTGGGGTAGATTTCACAATGACCTCGGTGCAAAGTGAAAATCTACCCCTTCCACATACCAAAGGTACCAAACCAGCACCTTCGTGTTTAAAGTAAAAGTTTAATCACGAAAAATGCAAGAAAAAAATGAACGAAATTTGTGCCGAGGGCCGGAGTCGAACCGGCACGAGGAAAGCCTCATTGGTTTTTGAGACCAACGCGTCTACCAATTCCGCCACCCCGGCATATTTCGATGAATAAAATTAGACTATTTATTAAAATAATATCAATATATTTAAACGCATTTTAAAAGGAGTTTGATCATAATGAGCTATATAACAATAGCAGACATGTTTATTCAAAGTATTGAAAAATATGCAGATAATCCTGCATTTTTTGATAAGATCAATGGCGAATGGCAGGGTAAAACGTATAAAGATGCGGGTGAGATAGTGGAAAATCTTGCAAGCGGATTAGCATCATTAGGTGTTCAAAAGGAGGATAAAATTGCCATTCTTTCTACCAATACATCCAAATGGGCATATGCTGATTATGCTATTACAGGGTTGGGAGCAGTAACTGTGACCGTGTATCCGACATTAACGAATCCTCAAATAAATTATATTTTCGACGATTCTGAAACTCATTATGCATTTGTTGAAAATAAAGATCAATTGAGTAAAACAAGATCATTATTACAAAAATGCGAACATATGAAAGCATATATACTCATGGATGATTCTGTTACGGACGAGGATGATGTGATCAATTTCAGTCAATTATTAGAAAAAGGTAAAGTTTTCAAGGATGAAACAAATTTTAATCTAAAAGCAATTGCCAACACAATTAAACCGGATGATTTATTGACATTAATATATACGAGTGGTACAACAGGAAATCCAAAGGGCGCCATGCTTTCGCACAAAAATTTAGTGTCTAATATCTTAAGCGGTAGAAAATCTATTCATATTGATGAAAGTGACGTTTTCTTATCATTTCTGCCTTTAAGCCATGTTTTTGAACGAATGGTAGGCCATTTTACCGGATTCTCATCCGGAGGTCGTGTTTATTATGCTGAAAGCATCGATTCTGTAGCAGAAAATATGGGCGAAGTTAAACCGACAGTCATGGCCAGTGTTCCTCGGCTTTATGAAAAAATGTATGCTAAAATGCTTGATAAAGTGAGTAATGATCCTCCAATACGTCAAAAGATATTTTGGTGGGCGATTGGTGTTGGTAAAGAAGCTATGCAATATATTTGTAAAAATAATCGTCCTGACGGATGGTTAGGGTTCAAATTTGGACTAGCTGAAAAACTAGTATTTTCAAAAATAAAGGAACGTGTTGGCGGACGATTAAGATTCTTTGTTTCGGGTGGTGCGCCTTTATCCCAGGAAATAGCGGAATTTTTTGCAGCTGCAAATATAATAATCCTAGAAGGATATGGTTTAACTGAGACAAGTCCTGTGATAACAAATAATAGACTTGAGCATGTAAAATTTGGAACAGTCGGGCAACCAATCGAGGGAGTTGAGGTAAAGATTGCAGATGATGGTGAAATCATTTGCCGAGGGGATAATGTGATGCTGGGATATTATAATAACGAAGCAGAAACAAGAGAATCAATCGATGAGGAAGGTTGGTTTCACACAGGTGATATAGGTGAATTTGATGAAGATGGGTTTTTAAGAATTACCGATAGAAAAAAGAATATTATTGTTACTTCAGGAGGAAAAAATATTGCTCCGGCTCCAATGGAAAACGCCCTCGTTGCATCAAAATACGTCGAACAAGTAGTTGTTGTAGGGGATAGGAGAAATTTTATTTCTGCATTGATTGTGGCAGCACCTGATACATTAAATGACTGGGCTCTAAAAAAGGGAATTTCTGATGATATAATAAACGATGAACAAACAATCGAATTGTTTGAAGAAATTGTCAACAAAGCCATGGATGGATTTGCACATTATGAAACAATAAAGAAATTTAAATTAGTCGCTGATGTATGGTCTGTGGATACTGGTGAATTAACTCCTACTCTTAAAGTAAAACGTAAGGTAGTTGAGAAAAAATATGCAGATTTAATAGATAGCATATATCAAGCATAACATTAATTAGCTTAAACTAATACATTATCTTCTTATTCCATGAGTAAAATTTCAATACTAGGTACAGGCAGTTGGGGTTCGGCTATAGGTGAGTCTTTAGCACATAATGATCATAATGTCATTCTTTGGCAGCGGGATTTTCAAAAGGCGAATTTGATGCAAAATGATCGTAAACACACCTTCATCGATAATTTCACATTTTCCGATAATATCAATTTCACTTCTGATTTAGAGTTTGCTCTAGACAAAGCAGACATAATCGTTGTCGCCGTTCCATCCCACAGTGTTCGTGATTTAATATCACATGCTAATACATTTATAAGTAACAGTGTTATAATTGTCAATATTTCCAAGGGATTAGAAATTGATTCATTATTGACGATGAGTGCAGTTATTCGTGAGGAAACACCAGGAAAAGATGTGCCTATTGTTTCGTTATACGGTCCCAGCCATGCCGAGGAAGTTGTGAAGAAAATTCCAACAACATTGGTGGCTGCATCAACAGATGAAAATGCACGTAAAATGGTGCAGAAAATATTTTCATCATCTGTGTTGCGAGTATATACAAATAATGATATTCTAGGTATCGAATTAGGTGGTTCATTAAAAAACGTTATTGCAATCGCTGCAGGAATATGTGACGGAATCGGATTTGGCGATAATACGAAAGCAGCAATTTTAACAAGGGGAATCGCTGAAATGACTCGGTTGGGTGTTGCCATGGGAGCAAAAGAGAAAACATTTGCCGGATTGAGTGGTATCGGCGATTTATTTGTAACATGCTCCAGCAAACATAGTCGAAATCGCTTTGTAGGTGAGGAAATTGGAAAAGGTAGAAAATTAGATGAAATATTATCTGAAATGAAAATGGTTGCGGAAGGTGTTAAAACAGCAAAAGCCATTTATCAATTATGTCAAAAACATATTGTAGAGATGCCAATTTCATTGGCAGTATATAATGTTCTTTATAATAACAAAGACCCTCGTGAATCCGTTAACGAACTTATGTCTAGGGATCTAGTATCAGAATAGAATTCCCACTTTTACCCTCATTCCAACCATCGTAATTTCTCCACCGTAAATAACGCCCACATAGCTCAGCAGGATAGAGCGACTGCCTCCTAAGCAGTAGGCCAGAGGTTCGAATCCTCTTGTGGGCACAGTAAATGTAATATGAAGGAGAAAATAATTAATGCTTAAAGCAAAAAAAAGAATTACGAAGAAAGAAATTAAACATGATCCATTTTTGGAATCAATTTATCAAACAAAGGAATATTTTGAAAAGAATGTTAAGACTATTACCCGAGCAGGAATTGGATTAATTGCAGTTTTAATTGTTGTATTTATATTCAATAAAAATTTAAATGCAGAAAGGAATGCTTCTGAAGCAGCATTAGGTAAAGCAATCGTCAATTTAGGTATTGGTGATAGAGATAATGCACTTTTGCAATTAGAACTTCTAATTGATGATTATTCGGGATCTGATGCAGCTCAACGTGGATCATTTATGCTAGCCAGATTATTTTATGAGCAAAAAGATTTTTTAACTGCTGAATCATATCTCTTGGATTTTCTGGATGACCCTACAAAAGAATTTCATGCTGGAGCTTTAATGATGATGGCAGATCTAGAAAAAATAAATGGAAATACTTCCTCTGAAGAAGATTATTTAAAAGAAGCTATTAAAAATGCTTCAAGTGACTCTGAAAAGGATAAATATTCTTTGGTGCTTGCTGAACATTTCATGAGATCTGGTAATTATGTTGATGCCCGTGAATTGACTGAGTCCATTTATAATAAATACGATAAAAACTCTAAATTGTATAATAAATCAGAAGAAATATTAGGGCATCTCCACACATTCTCTTCCGACGAACAATAACCTTGTAAACATCATTATTAGGCTTTAATTTTGCCGCCGAAAAGTGGGTTCAAGGCCCACTTTTCGTTTGTTTACACATGGAAGAATTAAAACATAAAATAGAGCAATTACTCCCAGAAGGGATTTTTCTGATGGATATGAATGAAGATCCTCATAAGGGACTGTTGCGTTTTTTTATAGATAGTGAAGAATCTTTATCGCTGGATGTAACGACAACTATTGCGAAATCGATCCGAAATTCAGGATTGCTCGATTCAATATATCCTGATGGTGCTTCTTTAGAAGTAACTACATTAGGCCTTTCTGAACCATTAACACAGCCTTTTCAATACAGAAAAAATGTAGGCCGCTTAATGAATTTAATCTATGATAAAAAAGGCTATCGTAAGCATGCTGAAGCAGAATTAGTTGGTTTTAAAGATAGCATTTTATTTCTTAAAAATGAGAATAAAGGCCATTTCCAATTGGCATTAGAAAATATATTACAAGCAAAAATAATTGTTCAATTCAATTGATACGGAGGAATTTTGATTAATCGAGAACTAATAGAAGTTTTTTCAGAAATAGCACGAGAAAAAAATGTTGAGCGTTCAGAATTGGGAAGCATTCTAGAGCAATTATTCATGTACATAATTGAAAAAGAACGTGGTGATAATTCTAATTGCAGTGTTATTGTAAATCTGGACAAAGGCGAAATAGAAATTTATGCAGAGAAAGAAATTGTAGATGATCTTGAAGATCCTGTACTGGAAATTTTACTGGAGGAAGCGAATAAAGCTATGCCGGAAGAAAAATTCGAAGTAGGCGATATTTTTGTTGAAGTAATTGATCCAAGAATATTTGGCAGGCGAATGATTAATACTGCCAAGCAGTTTTTCAATCAAAGATTGCAGGATGTAGAGAAACATTATATTTACGAGGACTATTCTCAACGTATCGGTGAAATCGTCATTGGTGTTGTTCACCAAGTTCAACGTGATAATATTTTTATAAATATTGAACAGGCTGAACTACGCTTACCCAAAAAAGAACAAATACACTCTGAACGATATCGCCGAGGGGATTCCATTAGAACAATTGTTAAATCAGTCGAAGTCAATCCACGTGGTCCAGAAATCATAGTTTCGCGAAGTGATAACCATTTCCTTTACAAAATGTTTGAAATGGAAGTGCCAGAAATTGAAGACGGTATAATAGAAATTTTGGCAATTGCCCGCTATCCGGGGGAACGAGCAAAAATAATTGTTAAATCACAAGATAGGCGTATAGATCCTGTTGGGGCATGCGTTGGTATGCGTGGAAGTAGAATTCAAGCTATTGTTCGAGAATTGAGTAATGAAAAAATTGATATTATTAATAACAGTGAACAATCTGAAATTTTAATATCCAGAGCATTATCCCCTGCAAAACCAATCGATCTGTATATAGATGATGATCGGAAATATTGTGTCGCATTATTTAACGATGATGAATTGGAATTTGCAATTGGTAGAGGAGGTGTCAATATTAACCTCGCTTCTAGAGTCACAGACTTTAGAATTGATGCATTTGGTAAAAAACAGTATGAAAGGCAAAAGGAAGATCAAGCCACTTTATTGAAAATTGTACCTGAATTTCCGGATGATTTAGTTGCACCCTTGACCGACAATAATATAAAAATAGTTTCAGATTTATTAAATGCCGATGAAGAAGAGTTGTTAAAAATAGATGCAATTAATGATGAAAATTTGGAAAAGTGTTACTTGGTCATACAGAATTATATTGAACGAATTGAAGAAGAGGAAACTGAGGAAGAAGATATTGAATTAAAAGAAATACTTAAAAAAGTTGACGATGCAAGTAAATCAGAAATTATAGAAGAGGTTGAAAAGCAGAAAAATAAAAAAGAATCTGAATCTACAGAAGATGAAGTTGAAAAAACTGACGATACTAAAGATGATGATAAATCTGAAACAGAGACCAATGTTGACAATGATGAAAAAGTAGAAGATGAAATTGAAAACATTAAAAAAACAGAAGAAGTGGAAGAGGCTGGCTAAATGGCTAAACGATCCAAACGTATATTCCAAGTCGCTAAAGATTTAAATATTTCACACACGGAAATATTAAATTTTCTTAAGGGAGAAGGGATTGATGTAGCAAGTCATATGTCGCCTGTTGATGAAGATTCAATGGCTCTAATTGAAACTGAATTTTCCAAAGATAAAGAAAACGTAGATCGATATCGGAAGGAGCAAGTACGTAGAGAAATTCATAATACACGTATAATTGAACAGCAAAAGATTTCCAAGAGATTAGACCTTTTATCTTTGGATGAACAACGAAAAATAGAAGAAGAAGAAAAAGAAAAGGCTGCTGAAGAAGAAAAACGAAAAAAGGAAGAAAAAGCGCTTAAACAACAAAAAGACAAAAAGAAAGCCAAGGAGACTCAAAAGAAAGAAGAAAAACCTAAAAAACAGCGTTTGAGAAAAATCGATATTTCCGAAATCGAATCTCAAATCGGACAGACGTCCAGATCCAGAAAAAAAGTAGTGGATAAAAAAGAAAAGAAAGTACAAAAAAGCGTAAAAGATGCTGTCAAACAAACTCTATCCAAAATCGATACTAAAACAAAAAAGAAGCAGTATAAAAAAGACAAACTAGTTGTTGAAGAACTGGATGATGAAATTAAAAAAGCAATTCGTGTTGCAGAATTTTCTAATGTGGATGAATTGAGCAAAATTTTTGATGTAAATGCTAGCGATATTATTCAGGAATGCCTTGGATTAGGCAAACTGGTTACGATTAATCAAAGGATGGATTGGGATATCATTGAACTTCTTGCAGATAAATATGGGTTTATTCCTGAAAAAATCACAGATATTGGTGAAGAAATATTTAAACTTGAAGATACAGAAGAAGATAAAGAAAAAGCAACCAATCGCCCACCAGTCGTGACGATTATGGGTCACGTAGACCATGGAAAAACATCCATCCTTGATTACATTAGGAAAGAAAATGTAGTCGCAGGTGAATCGGGTGGTATTACGCAACATATTGGTGCGTATAAAGTGGAATTGGAGAATGATAAGGAAATTACATTTTTAGATACGCCTGGTCATGAAGCGTTTACTGCTATGCGAGCCAGAGGGGCACAGGTGACAGATATCGTTGTCGTGGTTGTCGCCGCAAACGATGGTGTTATGCCGCAAACGATGGAAGCTATCGACCATGCGAAAGCTGCTGAAGTTCCTATTGTTGTTGCAATTAATAAGATCGATTTACCGGAAGCAGATCCAGATAGAGTAAAGAGAGAATTATCTGATCATGAAGTATTGGTCGAAGATTGGGGCGGAAAAGTTCAAGCTGTACATGTTTCAGCAAAAACAGGTGAGGGAATTGATGATATAATGAATTCAATTCTATTAGAAGCTGAAGTCCTTGAGCTAAAAGCTAATGCGGACACATATGCTCAGGGTACCGTTATTGATTCTAGGTTGGATAAAGGACATGGCCCAATAGCCACTGTTCTGATACAAAAAGGTACTCTCAACGTAGCTGATCCATTTATATGCAGCAGTTATTCAGGAAAAGTGAGAGCAATGATGAACGAACGTGGCCAACGTGTTAATAGTGCAGATCCGTCTGAAGCTGTTCAAGTTCTTGGATTTGATAAAGTACCTCAAGCCGCAGATGTTTTTGCAGTGTTTGAGAATGAAAAAGATTTAAAACGAATTTCATCAGAACGTCAACGTATGAAGCGGGAAATTCAGCAAAGAAAAGTCGCTACTCAATCACTTGATGCAATGTCAGCACTTATTAAAGATGGTGCTATTAAGACACTTCCATTGGTCATTAAAGGTGATGTAGATGGCTCAATTGAAGTATTAGCTGAGTCACTAGAAAAAATTAAGCACGAAGAAGTGGGAGTGAGAGTGATTCATAAAGCAGTCGGAATGGTTAATGAATCAGACGTGCTTCTTGCTGCAGCTTCTAATGCAGTTGTGATTGGTTTCCACGTTCAAGTCAGTTCGAATGCAAAATTACTGGCTAATCAGGAAGGTGTGGAGATTCGCTCTTATACAGTTATATATAATGCTGTCGAAGAGATTAAACTCGCACTTGAAGGATTGTTAGAACCGGAAAAAGTCGAAAACATACTTGGCCGTGCTTCTGTTCAGGAATTATTTAAAATTCCAAAAATTGGTTTTATTGCAGGTAGTAAAGTAGATGAGGGAGTTATAAAACGCGGTGAAAAGGCACGTGTTATTCGGGAGGAAGAAGTCATCCATGAGGGTAATGTAAATTCGCTAAAACGATTTAAAGATGATGTAAAGGAAGTAAAAGAAGGAATGGAGTGTGGAATCGGAGTGGATGATTTCTCTAAATTCAAAGAGGGCGATGAAATTGTTGTATTTGAAATTCAAAAAATTAAGCGGAAACTTGAAACAGCTTGATCTACAAAAAGCCTTATAAACGCACTGAACGCGTTAGTCTACTGATTCAACAAATTCTCGGCGAAATTGCCACAAAGCATATCGATTTATCTCACTTGGGTTTTATTACGTTTACGCATGTTGACATATCACCTGACCTTCGGCATAGCAAAGTTTTATATAGTGTTCTTAATAATAAATTATCTGAAAAAGAAATTAATTTAGAATTAAACAAACTATCGAAATCATTTCGTAAATATTTGGGTCAAGAAATTCGACTAAAATACACTCCTGATTTAACGTTTTACCAAGATGAAGCCATAAAGCATGAAGAGCATATGCAATCCATAATTAAAGACTTGAAAATAAGTAAATCATGATATTAAATATGTATAAACCAAAAGGTTGGACATCGTTCGACGTTGTTAAGAAAGTAAGATCAATTACTAAAGAAAAAAAGGTTGGACATGGAGGAACATTAGATCCATTTGCTGAAGGTGTACTTGTTTTAGGAACGGGATCTGATACTAAAAAATTAGGTATGATTTCTGATTCGAATAAAGAGTATGTAGCTACCTTAAAATTAGGCTCAAGAACAGACACACATGATATTGAAGGACATGTTGTTGAAGATAAAGCAATTCCAACGTTAACTATTGAAGAAGTAGAAACTGTTTTGAGGTCATTTGTTGGTGAACAATATCAAACACCACCCATGTATTCAGCAAAAAAAGTAAATGGACAGAGATTATATAAATTAGCCAGAAAAAATATTGAAATCGAGCGCGAACCATGTTTAATCAAAATCGTAGACATTGAATTGATACATTTTAATTCACCAGTCATTGAATTCAGTGTCACATGCTCAAAAGGTACATATATACGTATTTTGGGCTCCGATATTGCAAACCAGTTAGGTACAGTAGGACACTTGATTGCCTTAAAGCGTAAAAAGGTTGGCGAATATGCAATCGACGAAACAATTCAAATAGATGATTTTGTAAGCAATGGATGTATTTAAAAACCTTGAAAATATAAAAAGCGAGGATCGATCCGTTTTAACAATTGGTTCATTTGATGGTTTACATAGAGGTCATCAGGAGATAGTAAAAAAAGTAGTGGCAAAAGCTCAATCGCGGCATGTTAAATCTGTGGTAATTACGTTTGATCCTCACCCTCGGCATGTACTGGATAAGGACAGAAAATTGCCTTTATTAATTTCCTTGGATAAAAAGCTGTCATTACTGAAAGAGCTCCAAGTAGATAAGGTATTAGTAGTTCCATTTACAGAAGAATTTTCTAAAATTCATGCTGAAAAATTTATGAATCAAATAGTGATTGAAAATTTTAATCCTGATCATATCATTATAGGGCATGATCACCATTTTGGCTATAATCGTGAAGGATCACCGAAGTTTATTAAGGATTTTTGTGCGAATCAGGATTTCACATGTGAAGTTATTGAATCAGTCACTGATGATTCAGTTGTTTTATCAAGTTCTCATATCCGACAATTAATACAGGGGGGATTTGTTCGCCGCGCCTCTTTTAAATTGGGTTGGGTGTATGGTTTTAAAGTTCATGTAGTTCAAGGGGCAGGACGAGGGAAGGAATTATCATTTCCAACAGCAAATTTCATCGCAATAGAGGAAAATCAATTATTTCCCAAAAATGGAGTTTATTTTTGCAGGGGAAGGATTAATAGTAATTCACTGTATGGAATGTGTAATTTAGGAGTACGCCCAACGTTCGATGAAAATGATTTTGTTGCTGAAATTCACTTTTTTACTGAAGACATAAATAATTTATATAAACAGGAAATAGAGATCGAATTTCTCGAACGAATCCGAGATGAACAAAAATTTGAAAATGCTGACCAATTGGTACAGCAATTAAACAAAGATAAACGTTATTGTAATCAATTGATACAAAAATATTTATAGGAGAAATTATGTCAATAACAAAAGAAGAAAAAAAAGAGATACTAGATGAATTTGGTAAGCACGAAACCGATACAGGTTCTGCTGAAGGCCAAATCGCATTGTTGACAAAACGTGTCCGTGAATTAACGGAACACGCAAAGCAGCACAAAAAAGACCATCATTCACGTCGTGGATTGGTTATGATAGTATCAAAGAGAAAGAAACTAATGAAATACCTGCGTCGCAAGGATCCAAAAGGTTATGTGGAGTTGGTAAAGAAGTTGAAGATAAGAGGATAAGAAGAGAAGATGATAAGTAAAGAAAGAGAAATCGCAGGAAAAATAATGCGATTAGAAACGGGCAAGGTTGCTCGTCAAAGTAATGGTTCCGTTATGGTAACCTATGGAGAAACAGTCATATTGGCTGCAGTGAATGCATCTAAAGTGCCAAGAGAAGGAATCGATTTTTTTCCATTACAAGTTGAATATAGAGAAAAACATTATGCGGGAGGTAAAATTCCCGGAGGTTTTTTCAAAAGGGAAGCAAGGCCTGCTGAACATGAGGTTTTAACAAGTCGATTAACTGACAGACCTATTCGGCCTTTATTTCCTAAAGGATTCAAAAATGAAGTCCAAGTCATGATTACTGTTTTGCAGAGTGATGGCGAAAATATGGCAGATACACTTTCTGGTGTAGGTGCATCAGCCGCATTAATTACATCTACTATTCCGTGGAATGGACCTATTGCAACGGTCCGTGTTGGAAGAATTGATGGCGAATTTGTTATTAATCCAACTCGTAGTGATTTATTGAGTTCTGATATTGAAATGATTGTTTCAGGAAATCAGGAAACAGTTGTCATGGTGGAAGGTGAAGCTGAAGAAGCGACTGAATCTGAAATATTGGATGCATTAAAATTTGCTCATGGAGTTATTAAAGAGATCATAGATCTTCAAAATGAACTTCTTGCTGAAATGAATGTGCAAAAAGATGAATTTGTTTCTCCAGAACCTGATGAAGCATTGGTAACGGCTATTGATGAAAAAATAGGAAACCAAATTTCTGACATTGTATCAATAGCTGACAAACATGAAAGATCAGACGCGAAAGATTCTATGACTGATTCAATTATTGAGTCACTGGAAGAAACTTTTCCAGAAGAAGAACAGGCAATTAAGTCTATAATTTCCGATCGCTTTAAAGATGCTTTTCGCGAGCAAGTACTTGCTACAGGCAAAAGAAGTGATGGAAGATCAACGACTGAAATACGACCAATTTCAATTGAACCCGGAATTTTAAACCGGACTCATGGATCAGCCTTGTTTACTCGTGGAGAGACACAAGCAATGGTCATAACTACATTGGGATCTAAAAGTTCAGAAATGATCATAGATAGCATGGATGAAGATTATAAGAAAAATTATTATCTTCATTATAATTTTCCACCTTATTGTGTAGGCGAAGTTGGCCGGATAGGTTTTACAAGTCGCCGTGAAATTGGGCATGGAAATTTAGCACAACGTGCACTTAAACCCGTACTTCCGCAATATGATGATTTTCCGTATACAATTCGCATTGTGTCTGAAATAATGGAATCTAACGGATCGTCTTCTATGGCGTCTGTTTGCGGTGGTTCATTATCATTGATGAATGCAGGTGCTCCATTAAAGAGCCATGTTGCAGGAATCGCAATGGGATTGATTACTGATGGTAAACGAAATGCAATTTTAAGTGATATCCTGGGAGCTGAAGATCATTTGGGCGATATGGATTTTAAAATTGCCGGAACAGCCGATGGTATTAATGCAATACAGTTAGATCTTAAAATTGAAGGTATTTCCTTCGAATTAATGGAGCAAGCATTAGAGCAAGCTCGCGAAGGTCGTTTGCACATTCTAAACTTAATGAATGAAGCATTGCCTGAGGCTAACGAAATATCCGAATATGCACCACGAATTTTTTCAATTACAATTAATCCTGAAAAAATTGGAGCATTAATTGGTCCAGGTGGTAAAAACATCAAAAAGATCATTGAAGATACAGAATGTGAAATCAATGTTGATGATGATGGTAATGTTACTATTGCCGGTGCTAATGCGGATAAATGCAATGATGCCATGGAGCTCGTTAAAGCACTCACATTTGAACCTGAAGTAGGACAAGAGTTTGATGGAATTGTTACACGATTGATGACATTTGGCGCGTTTGTCGAATTTGTACCTGGTCGTGAAGGATTAGTTCATATTTCTGAACTAAACTGGGAACGTACAGAAAAAGTCGAAGATGTGGTAAAATCAGGCGATAATATTCGTGTTAAACTCATCAAGGTTGATGATCAAGGTCGTTTAGACTTTAGTCGTAAAGCGCTCCTTCCTAAACCGGAAGGATATGTTGAGCGACCACCAAGAGAGTCTAACAGCCGTGGCAGACGTAATAGTGGTGGCTTTAGAAAAGATCGCAACAGAGGACGTCGCAGATAAATGCTCATTGGTGTTCCGAAAGAAATAAAACAGAATGAAAACCGCGTTGCGTTGACTCCGGGTATTGCCCTCGAGTTAACACAAAATGGTCATGAAGTTTTGATTGAAAAATCCGCTGGAAATTCCAGCGGATTTTCAAACACAGATTACGAGGATTTTAATTGCCGAATCGTTGACACATCAAAGGAGATTTTCGATAATGTTGAATTGGTGATTAAGGTTAAAGAACCACAGCCTGTAGAAATTGCCATGTGTTCAAAAGATCTGACCATGTTCACCTATTTTCATTTTGCAGCTTCCGAAGAATTAACAAAATCATTCTTGGAAACCGATGCTACAGCTATTGCCTATGAAACAATCATGACAGAAGATGGCCGTTTGCCATTACTTGTTCCAATGAGTGAAGTCGCCGGCCGTATGGCCGTCCAGGAAGGGGCTAAATTCTTGGAAAAAGTTAAAGGCGGCAAGGGTATCCTGTTGGGAGGCGTCCCGGGTGTTGAGCCCGCCAAGGTGACCATTTTAGGCGGTGGTGTTGTGGGTACGAATGCAGCATTTATTGCCGCCGGCCTGGGAGCCAATGTATTTATCCTTGATGTTAATTTGGACAGGTTACGTTATTTAGATGAAATTATGCCAAAAAATGTGCGCACGATTTACAGCAACCAGTTAAACATCCGGGAGCACTTAAGGCAAACTGACTTACTGATTGGCGCTGTTTTGATTCCAGGAGCAGTAGCTCCAAAACTAGTCACACGTAAGATGTTGAAACTGATGCGACCGGGATCCGTAATTATTGATGTTGCTGTTGACCAGGGGGGTTGTATTGAAACGTGTAAACCGACAACCCACGAAGATCCTATTTTTGTTGTGGATGATATTATTCACTATTGTGTGGCCAATATGCCCGGTGCAGTGCCTTATACATCAACAACTGCTTTAACCAATGCAACCAATCCCTATATTCAAAAATTAGCGAATGAAGGCATCCAAACTGCATTACAAAATAATGCAGCTTTGCTTCATGGTCTAAACATGATCAATGGTCACGTAACGCATAATGCTGTAGCAGACGCATTCAATTTAAATTATACACCACCAGAAAATACCTTAAAGAATTGATTTAAACTCTTTGCACCGACGGTATCTCTGCATTAATTTAAAGTATCGCTTTAAATAGAGATACCATGGGATCTGCACCAAAACAAATAAAAAAACTTTACTATTCCATTGGGGAAGTAAGCAAACTCACAGAGTTGAAACCCTATGTTTTACGATATTGGGAAACAGAGTTTAAGCAACTTGCGCCTCCTAAAAATAGAGCTGGGAACAGAACATATCGCCAGAAGGATATAGATATTATTTTACAGATTAAGGATCTTCTTTATAATAGAAAATTCACAATAAAAGGTGCTATAACTCAATTTAGTTCCGGGGAAAAAGCAGAAGAAATGGTTGGCCAGCAAGAGACTACTGTTTCAGATGAAAATAATAGTGAAATTTTGGTTAAAGTAAAACAAGAACTGGAATCCATTTTAGACTTTATACATAAAAATTAATCGGAGCGTGGCGTAGCCCGGTAGCGCACTGCAATGGGGTTGCAGGGGTCGCAGGTTCAAATCCTGTCGCTCCGACGAAAAGCCTTCCTCGAATGAGAAAGGCTTTTTAACTTGATTAATTACTTAATTTAAATAAAATGAAAATATTTATAAATAATCCAAAATTCACTTTAATTCAATTTCCTTTGATTGCGATTATTGTATTTGTATCATTCCTTACAATAGCATCACAATTGTATTCAGGCGGAACAGAAGTGAACCCGGAAACTGTCGGATATATATTTACAGAAAATTATATCAGTGACCTTGGTCGAATCACAACACATTCCGGGGAAAGTAATCTTTATCCATTTCTAATTTTTATAATGGTATTTACGGTAATGACATTCTCATTATTTACATATTTCTACGGCAATTATTCCTTTTTCAAGAACAAATTCGATTTTGGAGGAAATATGTTTAAACTGGGTACGTTTTTTGGAATGTGTTTCAGTTTATGTTTTTTAGGAATATCACTGACTCCTGCTGATATAAATTTAAAAGATCATATTCTTTTTGCTGAATATTTATTCAGATTTTTATTTGGAAGTTCTCTATTATTATTCCTTTCTTTTTACAAAATGGATCAATCAACTCGCTTACTCTCTTTTGGATATTTACTTTTAAGTATAGCGACAGGAATGTATATAGGATTATCTGATTTTGAATTGAATTCAATTCTGTTTAGTAATAATTATTTAGCAGAAGTCATTACTCAAAAATTGATTACAATGACTTTATTAACCGGTTTTATTATACTCGGAACGTTTAATAATCGCATACTAAAAGAAAAATAAGTCTATTTTATTTCTTCAATAAACACCTTTAAATTTCTTGAATGATTGACCGTCTCATCGACGATCCTGCGTTTCTGCCCATTACCATTACATTATTAATACTGGTAATTGTAGCTATTTGGCAGAAACTGGATCGATTCATATTGCCTTTGGCGATAATGTATGTTGTATATGCTGTATTTACTGGAATCTCAAGTGATGATGATGTAGAAATAAAACATCCTGCGAAAATAGTTCAAAATCCAACTGCAGTAATTGAGGATGCTTTGATTGACACAATGAAAGTAAAGACTCCACCTTCTGATACAATATTGGTTGATATAGAAGAACAAGAATTAGATACTAATAAAACACAACCTGAACTTCCAGATTTACGAGTGAATTCATTACTTATGTGTGAAAGTATGATTGACAGTCTTCGTAAACCTATTAATTTCCAAAAGGAATTTCCAGTGACGCTGGGACGAGTTTATTGTTATTCCGGCATTCGAAATGCATTGAGTGAACGTATCATTTTATACGAATGGTATTTTCAAGAAAAATATATTGATACAATTCCCATCAAAATTGGACGATCTGTACATTGGCGTTCCTGGACGTACAAAACTATTACAAATGCTCAAATAGGTGAATGGTTCGTTGTCCTTCGTGATGAAATTTCAAATACTGCACTGGATACTATTCATTTTACAATTATAGGCGAATGAAGAGATTTTATCAGTTAACAATTATTACATTTACTCTTACTCTTTTTTCTTGTGGAGAAATTCGTTCATATCGCAGTATTCCCATGGGTTGGAAAAATATTTCTGGCAGCTTTCACAAATTACCGGAAGGAATTCGCGTATTTTCAGGACGGAATAAACACATACCAATCAATGCATGGTATGTTGAAATTGATAGCAAAAATAAGCATTTATCTACAGAAATTGTTGTTTCCAATGACCTAGATAGAAGGGAAACACCAAGTCAGTTTGCTGAACGAATGAACGCAACTGTCGTTTTGAATGGCGGATATTTTCTCATGCATAAAATTCCAGCTGAACATGTTGGTTTATTAATGGATAATGATATTACAATTTCCAAAACACTACGTTCCATGCTTAAAAGGGAAGAACGATATTACTTAACCAGAAGTGCTATCGGATTTGATTATGCAGGACAGATGGACATTGCGTGGATTGCAAGTCATAACGATTCAATTTTTCAATGGGAAAAACCGGCTAAAAATAAACCTGACAAACCCGTTACAGAACTTAATTATAAAAATGGAAAGTATTGGAATGTAAGAGATGCTATGCAAGCAGGGCCTGTGATCGTTTCAAATAGTCGTAAGAATATAACGTCTGATGAAGAAGTGTTTTTCTGGTCAAAGATCCCCGATATCCATCCGCGAACTGCAGCCGGATATACAAAAGATGGAAAATACATTTTTCTAGTTGTAGACGGTCGTCAGCCGGACAGCAGGGGAGTAGACTTGAATGAATTATCCATCATGATGTTTGATTTGGATTGTGTAGAAGCAATAAATCTGGATGGCGGTGGTTCAAGTGCAATTGTTGTTAATGGAAAACTATTAAATAAACCTGCCGGTTTCACAACACAGCGTGAAGTCATGTCTGCCATTGCAGTTTTTTCTGAATAAATGTCACTACCTTACATTATTGTACCTGTTTTTAATGGATCTTCACCTTTGAATAATTTTTTAACTCGGATTAATGATTCATGGCTTGATCAATTAGTCTTTATTGATGACGGCAGTTCGGACGATACAATTGAAAAATTGAAGGAATTAGATGTTAGATATTTACAACATGATAAGAATCTTGGAAAAGGTGCAGCTATACAAACTGCAATGGATTGGATTTTACAAAAAGGTGGAGATAGCGCTGTAACAATGGATATCGACCTTCAGCATCCACCAGAATTATTAGATAATTTTAGTCAAATGCCCGAAAAAACAATCTTATTAGGATATCGTAACAATCGACGAAATATGCCTTTAACACGTCAATTTTCAAATTTTATAACCAGCTTACTCGTTTCGATCCGTTCAAATTCAGTGATAAAAGATTCGCAGTGTGGATATCGTTCTTTTCAGACATATATTTTTTCTGATATTGATTGCTTTGAGCAAGGGTTTCAGTTCGAAAGTGAGTTTCTCATTAAAGCGTCCATAGCCGGTTGGAAAGTGCAGCATGTACCCATACCTACTATTTATAATAATCAGCCTTCTGCTATGCGGAATGTTAGGGATACAGTTAAATTTATTAAAATGTGGTTAAAGAGCTTCTTCTGGACATGAAAACAATAAGAAAAATATATGATTGGGTGCTGCATTGGTCAGAATCGAAGTATGGACCTTTCGCATTATTTTGCCTGGCATTTGCTGAATCTTCATTCTTTCCAATTCCACCCGACGTTTTATTAATCGCTTTAGCGCTGGGTGCCAGAAAAAAATCGTTTCAATTTGCAATCATTTGCAGTTTAGCCAGTATTGCCGGTGGATTATTCGGTTATGGAATTGGTCATTATTTGTGGTGGGAGGGAAGTGCCTATTCGGGAATAGCGCATTTTTTCTTCAATAATATTCCTGGATTTACGGAGCAGGTATTTTTATCAGTGCAAAATCAATATGACCACTATGGTTTAATGATAATTTTTACAGCTGGATTTACACCCATTCCCTATAAGATATTTACTATAACTGCCGGTGCTTTTGACATCAATTTATTCAATTTTCTTATTGCATCAGCCATTAGCAGATCAGCCCGATTTTTTCTTGTGGCGGGATTGATTTGGAAATTCGGTAAGCCCATTAAATTATTCATCGATAAGTATTTCAATATTTTAACCATTGTATTTACAATATTATTGATCGGTGGATTTATACTAATTAAATATATTATTTGATTATTTATCATTCTTTCCCGTATTGAAAAATTATAAATTGCATGTCCTTTTCGGGGTGTAGCGCAGCCCGGTTAGCGCGCGTCGTTCGGGACGACGAGGTCGAAGGTTCGAATCCTTTCACCCCGACTATTTACTTTGGAGCGTATCAACCTTGTTGATGCCCCATATTGTTATAGACAAGGTACTCCAAATTTATAAAATTAAATTTGAAGACAATAAATGACCTACGATCATAAAAACATAGAAAAAAAGTGGCAGGCATTTTGGGATGAAAAGGGAACATTTAAAGTCACTGAAGATCCAGATAAACCAAAATATTACGTACTGGACATGTTTCCATATCCATCTGGAGCCGGTTTGCACGTTGGACATCCTCTTGGATATGTAGCTACGGATATCGTTGCCCGCTACAAACGTATGAAAGGTTTTAATGTACTCCATCCAATGGGATGGGATGCTTTTGGTCTTCCTGCTGAACAATATGCTATTAAAACAGGCACACACCCTAGGAAAACGACTAAAAATAATATTGATAATTTTCGTCGCCAAATTAAAATGCTTGGCTTTTCTTATGATTGGGATAGAGAAATTAATACAACTGATATCGGTTATGTGAAATGGACGCAATGGATATTTTTACAACTTTACAATAAAGGATTAGCATATGAGGCTGAAAAGCCTGTGAATTGGTGTCCGGAATTAAAAACCGTCTTGGCTAATGAAGAAGTTGTTGATGGAAAATCCGAAATCGGGGGACATTCTGTCCATCGCGTACCCATGCGGCAGTGGATGTTAAAAATCACTGATTATGCTGAATCGCTATTATCCGGTTTGGATGACCTAGATTGGCCCAATAGCGTAAAAGAACTACAGCGAAACTGGATTGGCCGTTCAGAAGGCGCTGATGTTGATTTTATAATCGCTGGCAGGGAAGACATCATTACAGTGTTTACAACTCGTCCTGATACGTTATTTGGAGCTACATACATGGTATTATCGCCTGATCATCCATTTGTAGAAAAGTTTACTACTGATGAACAGCAAGGGATGGTAAAGGAATATCAAGAGCAAGCCGGAAGAAAATCGGATTTAGAAAGGGGAGAACTGAATAAGGATAAAACAGGTGTTTTTATAGGAAGTTATGCTGTCAATCCTGTAAACGGTGATGAAATTCCAATTTGGATCGCTGATTATGTATTGATGACGTATGGTACCGGCGCTATAATGGCTGTTCCCGGACAGGATCAGCGTGACTGGGATTTTGCGAAAAAATTCGATTTACCCATCATCCGTACAGTTGAGCCTACGGAAGATTTTGACGGTGAGGCATTTTTAGGAGAAGGACCTGCAATTAATAGCGATTTTCTAAATGGATTAAATATTGCTGATGCGAAATCAAAAATGATTGCATGGTTAGAAAATGAGAATAAAGGTAAGGAAACAGTTCAGTACAAATTACGTGATTGGTTATTTTCTCGTCAGAGATACTGGGGCGAACCCATGCCGATTATTCATTATGGTGATGAAGTAAAATCATTAGATGAATCTGATTTGCCTTTGGAATTACCTGAAGTTGAAAAATATGAACCCACAGGAACTGGTAAGTCACCTTTAGCAAATATAACTGACTGGGTTGAAATCAAGAATGAAGAGGGCGAGGTCATTGGCTTACGTGAAACAAATACCATGCCTCAATGGGCCGGTTCTTGCTGGTATTACCTTCGATATATTGATCCAAAAAACAATGAGAATGCATGGGATTCTGACAAAGAATCCTATTGGATGCCTGTTGATTTATATGTGGGCGGGGCAGAGCACGCTGTTCTTCATTTGCTCTATGCCCGTTTCTGGCACCATGTTTTACATGATTTAGGCTTCGTCTCAACGAGAGAACCATTTCAAAAGCTATTTAATCAAGGCATGATTCTGGGTGAAGATGGTTCAAAAATGAGTAAATCTCGAGGGAATGTGATCAATCCCGACGATGTTGTCGATGAATTTGGTGCTGATTCCATGCGTTTGTATGAAATGTTCATGGGGCCTTTGGATAAATCTAAACCATGGAATACTGCAGGATTGCAAGGCTGTTCACGATTTATAAATAAATTATGGGATAAAATATGTTCAAGTGATGGATTAAATGCATGTATTACTACAGATAAGCCAAACAATGAAACGGTTAAGTTATTACATCAGACTATTAAAAAAGTTGGCGATGATATTGAAAACTTGCGGTTTAATACGGCTATTTCACAAATGATGATTTTCACCAACCATTTAGTAACGCTTCAATCAGTTAATAAAACTGTTTTAAAGACATTTATACAATTGTTAGGTCCATTTATTCCACATACTGCTGAAGAAATATGGAATCGATTAGATGAAAATCAGACCTTGACGTATGAACCATGGCCAGATTATGATGAAAACCTGACAAAAGAAGATCTAATAAACATCGTTATACAGGTTAACGGAAAATTAAGAACGAATATAGAAATTGAGTCAAATGCTGAAAAAGAAAGTGTATTAGACCAAGCTAGGAAAAATGAAAAGATAGTGACTTATTTATCAGAAGGTAAACTTATAAAAGAAATATATGTACCAGGGAGATTGGTAAACTTTGTTGTAAAATAGAATATATTAGAATAACGTATTATACATAATATATATTATATGACATTAATTCATTAATTCCTTTAATCTGTCTAAGTTCTCCTTCTGCCCAATAACCATAATAGTTTGGTCTCTATGTAAAACTTGATCAGAACTTGGATTTACTTTAACATCGCCTTTCGCGTCTATAATACCAACGATTAATAGTTTATAATCTTCTCTTAAACGGCAATCTTTAACCATCATTCCATCAAATTGATCTAATTCACTCATTTGTATTTCATCAATTCCATAATCAATCGACGTCTGTTGCGGTGTTGTTATGGTAACACTATCTTCCAATTGTGGGCTTAATAATAATTCTGACATCTTATGTCCTCCTGTTACGTATGGATTGACAATTTTGTCCACCCCGGCTCTACGCAGTTTTGACGATGTATCATTTACACTGCACCTAGAAACGAGAAAAGCATCACTGTTTAGCGTTCGGATAGACATACTGACAAATAAATTATCCTGATCTGTGTTTAATACAACAACGATCCCTTTTGCTTTTTCGACGCCGGCCTCGATGAGTGTTTCTTCTAATGTTGCATCGCCTTCAACATATAAAAATCCGCATTCTTCGATTTTACGGATTTTTTCAGGATTAAAATCAATAACAACGAAATGTTGTTTTTTCTCGTGCATTTCTTTTGCAATGACAGCTCCCATCCTGCCGTAACCGCAAATGATGTAATGATCGTGTAATCTTTTAATTGATTTAAGCATTTTATTTCTCCGGTATAAGTCTAAACGGAACAATTCCTTACTATATTCTGAAAATAAATACGCAACACCTGTTACGCCAAATAATATGACAACGATTGCCCAAATTTTACCTGCATCTGTTAGAGGTTGAGTTTCCCCAAATCCCACTGTAGAAAGTGTAATAATGGTCATATATACGCTCTCTAACACTGACCAATCTTTTCCAAGACTGTAAAAGCCGAATGATCCGATAAAGATTACCGAACCAAAATAAATTAAAAAACGTAAGCGTGTTTGTAGTTGCATTATCCTATAATGATTTCCGTCAATAATAATACATCAAAAATATCATACAGACTGTCATGATTCTACGGACTCGCTGATCCAATCTAAATAATCTTTCGATCCGTTTTGAATGGGTAGTGTAATGATTTCAGGTGTATCATAAGGATGTATTTCACTCAAGGAATCATAGACATTTCTCTCCTTATTAGCCGTTGTTTTAATCATAAGCAGAAACTCATTTTCTTTACACACTTTATTTTTCCATTTATAGACTGATTCAAGGTTCGGAATGAAATTGACACATGCAGCCATTCTATTTGAAACCAAATGATTGGCAATTGTTTGAGCGTCTTCTATTTTGCTAACTGTTGATAGAATTAGGACATATTCCATGTGGGAATTTATGGAAAATTATTTAACGATTGTATTTCTTCATATCCCCTTTAACTCTGTCCTGGGCAAGAAATACACTTAATTATATATAATCACTAATTTTTCGACTTTGTTTGATTTAAATAAATTTACTTTTTAATTAGTACGCCCGACAGGATTTGAACCTGTGACCTTCGGAACCGGAATCCGACACTCTATCCAACTGAGCTACGGGCGCATATTATGTTAGAATATAAAGCGCTTGGTGATTTTTATGACATGGAACGTTTTGCAGCTTCTACGGTATTTTCCACCAACATGGCAATGGTCATCGGACCCACACCGCCGGGAACTGGTGTAATTGCTGAAGCTTTTTCATTCACAGAATCAAAGTTTACATCACCGACTAACCTATACCCTTTTTCAGAATCGTCCTCTACCCTATTGATTCCCACATCAATGATCACAGTTCCCTCTTTAATGTGCGAAGATGTTACAAATTCCGGCACACCTATCGCAGCAATTAAAATATCAGCCTGCTGGGTGTGATAAGGAATATCAGTCGTTCCTGAATGACAAATCGTCGTTGTTGCGTTAGAATAACTTTCTTTCAGACTTGTGAGTATTGACATGGGACGACCCACAATATTGCTACGTCCCAATACAACCACATGTTTTCCAGACAGATCAATTTTATAAAAGTCCATAATACGCATAATTCCTTTCGGAGTACAGGGCACAAATCTGGGACGTCCTGCTGTTAACCTACCCAGATTTTCCGGATGAAATCCATCAACATCTTTTAATGGATCTAGGGCATCAATGATAACTGATTCATTCAGATGAGTTGGTAATGGCATTTGCACAAGAATACCGTGGAAACTGCCATCACTATTTAAGTCTTGAATTTGCGATAAAAGTTCATCCTTACCGATATTTGCAGGAAGGCGAATTGTTTCAGAATAAAGGCCTAATTTATTGAAGCGCCTCGTTTTGTTGTTTACATAAACATTCGATGCCGGATCGTCTCCCACTAATACAACTGCGAGCCCCGGTGTACATCCTGAAAATTTAAGTGAGTCTATTCGTGTTTGAAGGGATTTATAAACATTCTGGCTGACTGTTTTCCCCGATAAAATAATAGTTTCAGCCATCGATGAGTAAATATATTATTTTAAATATTTTCGTCAATAATTTCGATCAGAGATTGAATTTTATTTTCCATTTCTGATGAGAAATTTTCATTATTTTTGTTATGAGTAAACAGTTCATCAGAAATATTCATTGCAGCCAAGATTGCGATACGTTCAGTTGATTGTACGTCAGGCATTCCTTCCTGGACTTCACGCATTTTCGTGTCTACATATTCAGCGATGTTTTTTATATATGTTGAATCAGCCGGAGCCTTTACTGTGTATTCGTGTCCAAAAATAGAGACACGGGCTAAACTGTCATTGTTATCCATAGTATAATCCTGTTTTAAATATTCAGTCTCTTAATTTAGCATCAAATTGCTTCGTTATAATAGCTGTAATATCATTCATTGCTGAATTTATCTCTGCTTCTTCAAGCGTCTTAACAGCACTTTGAAATTCAAGATGAAACGTAACACTTTTTTTATTCTCTCCTAGTGATTCATGTTGAAAGATATCAACCGGTTTAACGGAGAGTAAAATTTTGCTGTTTGTATTTTTCATAGCCTTTGTAACATCACCGGTGTCAATTTCTTGATCAAGAACAAAATTCATATCCCGGTCGACTTTTGGATATGGAATAATTGCGGCATATTTTTTAACTAATTGAATTTCTTTTGTTACAGGCTTGAGTTCTATATCAAATCCAAAAACTGCATCCATATCTAAATCCAAATCATCAAGTAATGATTTCTTTAATTTACCGCAATTTCCAATGACCGTTTTGCCAAGTGAAATACTTAAACCAAAGTCATAATGGTTATGATCTGCCTTTGCAAATTCGACAGCATTTACATTTAATCGTTTAAATAGCGCTTCTAGAATTCCCTTTAAAGAATGAATTGATTGTTGTTGTTCATTATTATGTGCACTTTTATTGAGCCATTCTCCATGCATCACTCCCGTCAAATGATAAACTTCACCGTATTCTTTCCCGGAATTGTATTCTTTTCCTATCTCGAACAGATTCACATTTGAATTCCCATTACGTATATTGTAATTCACCGTTTGCAATAATCCCGGGAATAAAGATGTTCGCAAATGGGATAGGGTTGCACTCAATGGGTTTTTCATAGGAATTGAATGTTTTCCTAAAATCCCAGCCGTATTTTCATCCGTAAGTGAATTCAAATAACATTGCCTAAAGCCAAGACCGGACATAGTATTGGAGATGAGGCTTAATACATCTTCCGGGTCCACTTCTGCCAGATCGTAAAGTCCGCCATAATGAAAACTGGAATGAATTTTATCATACCCATACACTCGGCAGCATTCCTCTATTAAATCCACTTCTCTTTCCAAATCAGGGCGAAATGATGGTGGAATACATGTCCATTTATTACTACCGTCTTTTTTCACTTCAATATCTAAATTGGATAATGTGTCCGTTACAAATGTGTCAGATAATTCACATCCCGATAGAATATCAATTTTTTCCCGAGTGAGTGTAATCGAATTCTGACTAATCTTCTTCGGATATTCATCGATTATACCGGGTATCCACTCACCTCCTGCCAATTCTTCCAGCAATACCACCACTCTCCAATACGCATTTTCAGCACCTTTCGGATCTGCACCACGTTCAAAGCGTTTAGAAGCTTCCGTAAACATACCTAATGATTTGGCGCCGCGGCGAATCGTAATCGGATCAAAATAAGCGCTTTCAATCAAAACAGTGGATGTTGTATCCGTAACGGCAGAATCGAGTCCGCCCATGACACCGGCGATTGCAATGGGTTTTTTGCCATCGGTTATTACCAATTGATCGGTTAATTTTCTTTTTTCTTCATCAAGTGTGGTGACATGTTCTCCTTTTTTCGCCTTACGTATACCGATAGTATGTGACGGTACTTTATCATAATCAAAAATATGTGTAGGATGTCCCATTTCCAAAAGCACATAATTAGAAATATCCACAATGTTATTGATACTACGCTGGCCGGCCGTTTCCAGTATTTCTCTCATCCAATCTGGTGAAGGTCCTACTGTTATATTTTTTACAACACCGGCTACATATCGGGGACAACAATTTTTATCGTCAATATTAACAGATAAAATATCAGCAACTTCATTTTTTTTAAATTGACGCTTTTCAGCATACGTAAATTTCAACTCCTGTCCAGTCTTTACAGAAATTTCACGTGCGACACCAACATGCGACATACAATCGGGACGATTTGGCGTAAGGTCGATTTCCAAATAATCCAAATTAGAGCTCAAGTAATCCGCAAAATCTGAACCAATTTTTGCGTGTTCATTCAATACCATAATTCCTTCATGTTCATCAGATAGCCCTAATTCTCTTTCAGAACATATCATTCCAAAACTGACTTCACCGCGAATTTTGGATTTTTTGATTATAAAATCATCTCCAAGTACTGCCCCAACTGTAGCAAATGGGATGAATTGTTCAGCAGCAACATTGGGAGCGCCGCACACTACTTGATACTCTTCTTTTCCATCAGAAACTGTACATAAGCTCAATCGGTCAGCATTGGGATGTTTATCTGCTTTTAATACTTTTCCTACAATTATACCTGAAAAAGATGCATTATCAGGCATCTCCGCTTCCAATCCAAGCATGGTTAAAGTGTCCGCCAGTTCAGCCGCGGACTGCTTTATATCAACTAATGTTTTCAGCCATGGAATGGATACACGCATTAGAACTGCTCCAGAAAACGAACGTCATTCTGATAAAATAGGCGAATATCGTCGATACCGTACTTCAGCATAGTCATACGCTCAATACCCATTCCAAAGGCATAGCCATGCCAAATACTCGAATCATAACCCACATTATCGAATACATTCGGGTCCACCATACCACAGCCAAGTATTTCCATCCATTTTCCACGTTTATCATCCCAAATGTCCACTTCTGCACTCGGTTCAGTAAAAGGGAAAAAACTGGGACGAAAACGCATAGTTGTTCCTTCTCCAAAAAAACGTTTTACAAAGTAGTTCAGAATTCCTTTAAGGTCAGCCATGGACACGTTTTTATCTACGTATAATCCTTCGATTTGATGGAAGAGGCAATAACTCTTATAACTGACTGCTTCATTGCGATAAACACGCCCGGGAACAATGTATCGTAAGGGTGGTTCCTGTTCTTCCATCAGATGGATTTGTACATTCGATGTATGGGTGCGCAATACAACATCGTTCTCAACAAAAAATGTATCTTGCATATCCCGCGCAGGATGATGTTTGGGAATGTTCAGTGCTTCGAAATTGTGGTAGTCATCTTCAATTTCCGGACCATATGCCACCTTAAACCCGACTGATTTAAAAATGTTTTTAATTTCATCTAATGTTTGCTGCAGAGGATGAATCGACCCGTTGGTGATAGGAAATCCAGGCAAAGACAGGTCTAATGATTGTTCGTCTGTATCTTTATTATCACCGCTTATTAAAGATGCTTTTTCTTCAAATTCACTCTGTAATTCGATTTTAAATGCATTAATAGCTTGTCCTGATTTTGGCTTTTCTTTATTAGATACGACCGCCAATTTCTTATATAAACCGGCAAATAGACCTTTTCGGCCAAAATATTTTGAACGCAATAATTCGATTTCCCTCTGATCAGAAGGAAACGAGTCAAGGTCGGCCCGAAATGATTTTCGGACCGACGCTATGGACTCATTGATGGTCATCGTTAGTTCTTTACAGAACTGACTAATTCGGCGAAAGAATCGGGATTGTTCATGGCCATATCAGCCAAGACCTTACGGTCAAGTTCAATCTCTTTTTCCTTCAAACCGGCAATAAATGCAGAATAAGTCAAACCATGCTGTCGGACAGCCGCATTGATGCGAGTAATCCATAGTCTGCGGAAAAAACGTTTCCGCTGACGGCGATCACGATAGGCATATTGCCCTGCTTTCCAGACTGCGTCCTTTGCAGCCTTGAAATTGCGGCTCCGGGCACCATAGTAGCCTTTGGCCTGCTTTACTACCTTACGATGACGTCTGTGTCTTGGCACAGAACTATTAGCTCTTGGCATCTCTTATACTCCTTTAGATTCCAAGCATCTTGCGGACGCGATTTTCTTCTGCGCTTGAAACGAGTCCTGCATTACGCATTTTTCGCTTTGCACTTTTGCTCCGCCTGATGAGCATGTGTCTATGGTTTGCTTTGTTACGTCGAATACGTCCGGTCCCGGTTAATTTGAACCGCTTTGCAGCGCTTCGACGTGTTTTCATCTTAGGCATTAGGTTCTCCTACTTTGCAGTAAACATGACGGATATTCTCCGTCCTTCCAATTCTGATTGTTGATCAGGTTCTGAAATATCTTCTAACATTGCTGTTATACGTTCGAGAATAGCATCGCCCATTTCTTGAGCGCGACTCAATTCACGTCCGCGGAACATAATCGTCACCTTTAATTTACAACCATCTTTCAGAAATTTTCTCCCCATGTTCATTTTCGTATTTAAGTCATTTTCGCCAATGGCAGGACGAACACGTACTTCCTTAATTTTTATAACATGTTGTTTCTTTTTACTGTTTTGAAGTTTTTTCTTCGCTTCATATTTAATCTTTCCAAAATTAAGAATTTTACATACAGGTGGTTTTGAATTCGGTGCGACTTCTACCAAATCGAGTCCGGCATCTTGCGCTTTTTGCAATGCATCATCAATTTTAACGACGCCAAGCTGTTCACCCACTTCAGAAATTAATCTAACTTCATCTTCCGTTATTTTATCATTTATACGTGTTTTATTCCTTTTTCCGATTATGAACTCCTTTGTTTTATTTCGTCATTTAACAGATCGATCAGTTCTGTAACATCCATTTCACCCAAGTCACCTTGGTGACGTCGACGAACAGATACTGTTCCGGCTTCTGCTTCTTTTTCGCCTACGATGAGCATAACGTTTATTTTACTCAATTCAGCTTGGCGAATTTTTGCTCCGATTTTATCAGCTTTATCATCCAGCTGAATACGAAAACCGGCAGCATTTAATTTTTGTGTAACTGATTCAGCATAGTCCTGCACCTTATCTGAAACAGGCAAAACAGTCACTTGTACAGGCGCCAACCACAATGGGAAATCTCCTCCGCAATGTTCCAAGTATACACCAAAAAATCGTTCCAACGATCCTAAAATGGCACGATGAATCATAACAGGACGTGCTTCACTGCCATCTTCAGCAATGTATTTCAATTTGAATCGTTCAGGCAAAACGAAATCCAATTGGATTGTTGCCAATTGATGATCACGCTGCAAAGCATCTTTTACATAAAAATCAATCTTTGGTCCGTAAAATGCCCCCTCACCTTCATCAATTGTAAATTCAAAATTCGACTTTTCTAAAACATCTTTCAAGGTTGATTCAGCTTTATTCCACAACTTTACTTCCCCTAATGCTTTTTCCGGACGTGTACTCAATGCTATGGATAAATCTTTAAAGTTAAACGTATCGTATACTTTTTGAACCATTTCAAATAAATCGCGTATTTCATCTCCAATTTGATCTGGAGTGCAAAATATATGGGCATCGTCTTGAGCCATGCTGCGAACTCGTGTCAATCCGGAAAGAACACCCGCTTTTTCAAATCGATGTAAACGCCCAAAATCGGCCATACGAATGGGAAGATCCCGATACGAATGGAGTCCATGTGAATACATTAATGTGTGGCCGGGACAATTCATGGGTTTTAAACCAAACTCTCGTTCACCCATTTTCATGCTAAACATATTGTCAATAAACATTTCGTAATGTCCGGACTGCTTCCATAATTCCATATCAAACACTTGGGGGCTGATAACTTCATCATAGCCATACTGTTGATACAAATCACGTATATAACTTACGAGACCATTATAAATGACGGCACCTTTATCCGTAAAAAATGGACTTGCAGGTGATAATGAGTGGAAGAAAAACAGATCTAATTCTTTTCCAAGTTTACGATGATCCCGCTTTTTCGCTTCTTCCAAATTATGAAGATATTCATCCAATCCTTTTTTTGAACTGAATGCTGTTCCATAAATTCGTTGGAGCATTGTGTTATTTTCATCACCTCGCCAATATGCACCTGAAGTACTTAATAATTTAAAATGTTTAATCCTTCCCGTAGATGGAACATGAGGTCCTCGACATAAATCTATAAAATCATCTTGGCTATAAGCTGAAATTGTATCCTTTTCATCAATCTGTTCTATGATTTCCACTTTATACGTTTCGCCCATATCGTGGAATTTTTTAAGAGCATCATTCCGGCTTATTTCTAATCTGTTTACTGTAAAATCGCTTTTAGACAATTCCCTCATTTTAGCTTCAATCTTTTCCAAGTCTTCATCCGAAAATGTACCCTCAATATCAAAGTCGTAATAAAATCGATTTTCAATTGCCGGGCCGATGGTTACTTTGGCATCAGGGAAAAGAGCTTTAACAGCTTGCGCCATTAGGTGTGCTGTGCTGTGTAAGAGCACTTCGTGACCTGCATCAGAATCATCCGTAATAATTTCAATTTCAGCATCTGTATCAATGGAAAATGATAAATCGGCGAGTTCGTTGTTAATTCGTGTTGCAACTGCCGCTTTTGCCAATCGAGGACCGATATTTTCAGCAATCTCCATTGTGGAAACACCCGACGGGAATGACCGCGTAGATTGATCGGGAAATGTTATGGTAATGTTACTCATGTAAATATGTAAGAAAAGTACAAATCAGATTGTAAAATGGATATACAGCGCCATGTGCAAATTTTCATCTGCAGGGAAAAGTATCGAATATGTTTTTTGTTTCATTATTAAATTATTTTTTATTCCTGTGGGCGATGGCAGACTTGAACTGCCGACCTCTTGCATGTCAAGCAAGCACTCTAACCAACTGAGCTAATCGCCCCATTTCAGGTGGAAAAAAGCCGTGGAATTTAATGCTATTCTTACGGAATAATAGTATGGTTTTAAGTAAAGTATTAATTATTTGTAACTGCGATGAATGTTTCTGTATATGCCATAGGATCGTGAAGTAACTGACGCGCTTTTATGATAACTTCGTCTTGATCAACATTGTAGCGGATCCGTCCTTTATTTCCATCAAAGAGTTGGGCAAAATTAGCATAAACACCCTTCTTTAAATTTTTTAGCTCATCTTGAAATAAGGATTCTTCAGTGTCTTCAATAAATTCCTCAATCACTTTTAATGCATAATTCAATTTTGCATTTTTCTCATCGTAAGATTGCAGCTTTTCTTTGCTTTCTTCAAATTGGGATTGACCATCTATTTTAACGTCCAATTCTTGATTCGATAGATAGTTGGAAAATGCATCCATAATTCCATCATTATTCAGTACATCTTCAAACGATTCAAATCCATTTTTATTTTCACGAGCAAAAGAAAAGAAATAGCTCTTCCGCCAGCATTCACGAGTAAGCGGTCCAACTGGAATATTTTCCACGATAAAATCAGGAACAATACCGCCACCGCCTTTCACTGAACGTCCACCTTTTGTTTTAAAACTAGAATCTTCGATGGCAACATTTTTTACAATCTGATTATTTAAATAATCAGGTTTTTGAATAAGCCTGCCGCTGGGTATATAATATTTCGCCGTCGTTACTTTCAATGATCGTTTTTGATCGATGCCGTATACTGACTGTACCAAACCTTTACCAAATGATTTATGTCCAATAACGATTCCCCTGTCCAGATCTTGGATAACACCGGAAACAATTTCACTGGCAGATGCACTGCCTTCGTTGATTAAAACAGCAATTTTAATTTTCTCATCCAATAAGGGATTTTTAAGGGAAATAAATTGACGATTTGATTCTTTATTACGCCCTTTTGTCCAAAGCAATTTCTCACCTTTTGGAACAAATAATTCCAAAATATCAATAGCCGCTGCAAGCAAACCACCTGGATTATTGCGTAAATCCAGAATAAGATTATCCATGTCCTGACCTAATAAGCTACGTAGAGCTTTTTCCATTTCTTTAGGAGCATTTTTGGAAAAGCGTGTTAACACAATGTAACCGGTTTCATCGTCTATCATTTCTGCAAAAGGAATATCCTGAACCTGTATATCACTCCGTGTTAAATGAAATTCAATTGATTCATCTTCACCTAAACGGATAATGGTTAATACAACCGTTGTTCCTTTTTGACCGCGAATGAGCTTTGCTGCTTCATTTAATGATAAATCTTTGACATCTTCATCGTCTATCTTGCTAATAATATCCCCACTTAAAATACCAGCATTTTTTGCAGGAGAATCTTCCATTGGGGAAATAACAGTTAAGTGGTCATCCCTTTTTCCAAGTTGAATACCAACGCCTCCATATTTTCCATGTGTAAGCATATCCAAATTGTCCCGTTCTTCCGACTCTAAATACACAGTATAGGGATCCAAGTCCGAAAGCATATTATTGATACTTATTTTAGTGAACTCATCCGTATCCAGTTCGTCGGCATAATTAACAATCAGATGTTTATATACTTCATTAATGATTCGCTGGGAGCGAGCGATACTGCGATATGTATCGGAGTTTGACGCACCAATAATGATAAAAATAAAACCAGCGAGTAGAACGCTGATTAATATTTTTTTCCTTTTATTATTAAAAAAATGCATCACAAAAAATATCTCCTTGTTATTTCTTGCCAAATATTATGCTGAATATTTTCAATTGTTTCATGTCCATCGACTACAAATATTCTATCGGGAAACCGCTTTGCAATTTCATGATACATTTTACGAACGTTTTGTTGAAAATCCATGCCTGCTTTTTCGATGCGATCGGGGTTATTAGCTTCTCTCCTTCGCTGGCCTTCTTCAGGTACAATATCCACAAAAACAGTCATATCCGGTGATAATCCAGCTGTTGCGAAATCATTCAATTTAAGTAGCCATTCAATATCCAATGAACGACCACCGCCTTGGTATGCCAATGTTGAATCCGAAAAACGGTCAGCGATGACCCAATTCCCTTTATCAAGATTAGGTAAAATTATTTCATCAGTGAGTTGGGCGCGACTGGCTGTCATAAGCAATGCTTCGGTGCGATGCTCTAGTTCATCCATTCCTTTAGTTAATAAAATTTCCCTTACTGCTTCAGAAACACGCGTTCCTCCCGGTTCGCGAACAAGAATGGTTTTGCATCCTTCATCATTCAGCGTTTCCAATAGCAGTTTCGCCTGTGTGGACTTACCACAGCCGTCGATACCTTCAAATGTGATAAAGCGTGATTTAGTTGAAGTAGACATTTGAGTCATCTTTCCCGATCATTAATACACATTCTCCCTTTGGAGGTTTCTGTGAAAAATACGTTATTAACTCCGAAACAGTTCCACGAATTATTTCCTCATACATTTTGGTTAATTCACGAGCTAGAACGGCTGGCCGGTTACCAAAAACAGCATAAATATCTTTTAATGTTCGACCGAGGCGATGTGGACTTTCAAAAAATACGATTGTTGCGTTTTCATTCTTTATAGCCTCCAATCGTTTTTTCCTTCCCTTTTTGGATGGAATGAATCCTTCAAAAAGAAATCGGTCTGTAGGCAGTCCGGAAGATACAAGGGCTGTTAGTATTGCAGAACTACCGGGAATGGATTCAATTTTTATATCTTCTTCAATGGCAGCGCGAACTAATTTATATGCCGGATCACTAACGCCCGGAGTTCCTGCATCGGTGATAACGGCAACGTCAGAACCGGATTGCAATGTTTCTACAATTTTGGGAATCCTGGTAAAGCGATTGTGTTCAAAATAACTTACTTGTGGAGTCTTTATTTTGTAATGTTTGAGGAGTATTCCTGAATGGCGTGTATCTTCAGCAGCAATGAGAGACACATTTTGAAGCGTTTCTACGGCTCTATAAGTGATATCTTTCAAATTACCTATAGGAGTAGAGACTATGTACAAAATTCCTGCATTTTGGTTAGGTTTCACAGTTTTTGAATTGCTCTTTCTATCATTTCAAATCCTGTATCTATTTCATCAAGAGTAATATTTAAATGAGGGCGAAAGCGGATGGATTTTGTGCCACAGCCCAGCATAAGTGATCCTTCGTCAGCTATGAGAGAAACCATTTTATCTCGAACATCGCCATTGGGTAAATCAAATGCGCAGAATAGTCCTTTACCGCGAACATTTGAAATAACATCCCCATTATTTTTTTGTAGTGAAACCAGTTTATCCAATACATATTCCCCATTTTCTGCTGCTTTTTCAACAAGACCTTCCTTTTCAATAACTTCCAAATAAAGAGTAAAACGTACCATATCGGCTATATTCCCTCCCCAAGTGGAATTCAACCGACTGGATTCATGAAATACATTATGTGCTACCTCATCCACTCGATTAGATACGAATATACCGCAAATCTGGGTTTTTTTACCAAAACTGATAATATCCGGACGGCAATCAACTCCATAATGCTGATGTGCCCACATTTTACCGGTAAGACCAATTCCTGTTTGAACTTCATCATAAATCAACATGATTTCATTTTCATCACATATTTTTCGTAGTTCTCGAAAAAACTCCTCCCGGAAATAATTATCCCCACCTTCACCTTGAATAGGCTCAATAATCAAAGCAGCAGTATCGTCAGGATTTGCTGAAATCGCTGATTGGATTTCTGCAATGGATTGGGCTTCTGTTTTTACAACAGCCGCTTCATCAAGTGGGAATGTCATTTTTGGATTAGATACCCTTGGCCAATCAAATTTAGGGAAATAGAGTGTTTTTCGTGGATCGGGAGAATCTGTAAGGGACATTGTGTATCCTGAACGACCGTGAAAACAATCCTTAAAATGAATCACTTTACTTCCTTTTTCTCCTTTTCCGGCAGCCAAGTTTTTACGGACTTTCCAATCAAATGCAACTTTCAAAGCATTTTCCACAGCAAGCGTTCCGCCTTCTACGTAAAAAGCATAGGGCAAATAATCCGGTTGAGCAATTCGCGCCATTGAATCAACAAAATCTGCCATTTCTGTTGAATAGACATCTGAATTGGTTACCTTGTTTATGGCTGCTTGAGTTAAGCGATCTTTATTTTCCAAGACATAAGGATGGTTGTAGCCAATGGGCATGGAAGCAAACATGGAAAATAAATCCAAGTATTCCCGTCCGTCACGGGCATCTACCAACCAAGAGCCGTGGCTTTTTTCTAAATCAATAACCTGATCCATCCCATCCGCCAGCATGTGCTTACCGATGGTGTTTCGTACGTCAGTTGCTACAATTGTCATAATTTTTCCTATTCAGTTAAATCAAATTTAATTCCTTGAGCAAGGGGCAGTTCTTTGCTCCAATTAATCGTATTGGTTTGCCTGCGCATGTATTGTTTCCATGCATCCGAGCCCGATTCTCTGCCACCGCCCGTTTCCTTTTCTCCACCAAAGGCACCGCCGATTTCAGCTCCTGAAGTACCAATATTAATATTGGCAATACCGCAATCACTACCAACGGATGAAAGAAACGATTCCGCATTTTGCACGTTCAACGTAAACATTGCAGAAGAAAGACCTTGCGGTACATTGTTGTGCATGTCTATAGCTTCCTCCAATGTACTGTACGTAATGATGTAAAGGATCGGTGCGAATGTTTCTTCTTGCACGATGTCCCAATGATTCTCCGCTTTCACAATAGTGGGTTGGACAAAGTTTCCTTCGAGAGTTTTTCCTCCATAAAGTATTTCTCCACCTGATTCTTTCACTCTTTCCAGAGCATTTTTATAATCTTCTACTGCCTTTTCGTTTACCAAAGGTCCCATAAGCGTACCATCTTTCAATGGATCACCAATATTTACTTGTTCGTATGCGCTCACTAATTGGTTCACCAATTCTTCATAGCGGGTTTCCTGGATTATGATTCTTCGTGTACTGGTACATCGTTGCCCTGCTGTTCCCACTGCTCCAAAAGCAATGGCAGGAATGACCATATTCATGTCTGCAGTTTCATCAACCACGATAGCATTATTTCCACCCAGCTCTAAAATGGTTTTTCCAAATCGTTCTGAAACAACTTCAGATACATGGCGGCCCATTTTCGTGGAACCAGTGAAGGAAACGAGAGTAATTCGATTATCGTTCAGCATCCTTTCTCCTACAACAGATCCACTGCCAATTACTGTGCTAAAGATACCTTTATAACCGTGATTATTCAGAACATCATTTGCAATATTTTGCACTGCTACAGCACATAGTGGTGCAGAGGATGATGGTTTCCATACGGTAATATCACCACAGATGGCCGCAAGACAAGCATTCCATGCCCATACAGCGACAGGAAAATTGAATGCTGTAATAACACCCAAAATACCTAAAGGATGCCATTGTTCATACATACGATGGTCGTAGCGTTCTGAATGCATCGTTTTACCATAAAGCATACGGGATTGACCAACGGCAAAATCTGCAATGTCGATCATTTCCTGTACCTCACCATCTCCTTCTTGCTTTATTTTACCCATTTCTAGGGAGACCAAACTACCTAGGGCATCTTTCTTTTCGCGTAACGCATCACCTATTTCTCGAATCAACTGCCCACGAACAGGTGCTGGAACTTTTTTCCATTGATTAAATGCATCTTCCGATGCTTCCATTACTTTTTCATAATCAGTATCAGATGCCTGGTAAACAGATGCAATGATCTCTCCGGTTGATGGATTAATCGAATTTAATTTTTTACCTTTTCCTGTTTTGATCCACTCTTCACCGCCAACGCATGTACCATAATTATTTTGCTTTATTCCAAGTTCTTTTAAGAAATCCATTGTTTTACCTAAACTTAATTTTATAAAGTTAGTTATTTAGCCATTTTTTCTAATTAAAAGGCTGGCGAAATTACAATAACTGTTTCATGATTTACTACCGTAGTGATAACTATTCAAGTATACAATTCCAATTATGACCTTGATCAGAAATCAATTTGGGAAATGTATTGCTGCACACTTCTTCCGCAACATCACAACGGGGATGAAATGGGCATCCTGAGGGATAATAGCGCGGATCCGGAACAGATCCATTAATTGTAATAAATGAGTCATTTTCTTTCGCAAGGCTGGCAACTTGCAATAAAGATTTTGTATAAGGATGTTTTGGAGTATTAAATAATGTTTTCGTCGAAGCCGATTCTACTAGTTTACCAGCATACATCACCATTGTTCTATGAGCAAATGATTTGACTAATGACAGGTCATGAGAAATGAATAAAATACTCAAACCATGTTTTTCATTCAACTCCCTTAATAAAACAATAATTTGGGCTTGAATGGTCACATCCAGTGCAGTAGTTGGTTCGTCAGCGATTAGCAAATCCGGTTTTTGTGCCAGAGCCATGGCTATCAACGCCCGTTGCCGCATCCCTCCCGAAAATTCATGAGGATACTGGTTATACCGCTTTTCCGGCTCATCAATTCCAACTTGTTCCAAAAGGGAAATAACTTCTTTCTTTTTACTTCTTACTTCATCTTTATTTCTTATTCCTTCTAATATCTGTTTCCCTACTTTCATCACCGGATTGAGTGCATTTAGCGGATCCTGAAATATCATAGCTGTTTTAATATCATTACTAACTTGATGTTTAACATGGGCTGTTTTATTTAATAGCCCTGCAAGTGATAGGGCGACTTGCGTTTTTCCGCAACCGGATTCGCCAACCAATGCAACAATTTCTCCCGTATTTATAAAAAAAGAAACCCCATCCACAACAGAGACAGGGTTTCCTTCAATATTATATTTAATGGTTAAATCGTTTACGTCTAACAAACGATCATACTGCATCTTCACTCACGGGTGTACCCTTACCACTTCCTTTAAATGCGTCATAGCCTAAAATAATGATCATAATAACCAAAACCCAGACTGTTGCATTTAAATATTCACTTCCGGAATATTTAATCAGATCTACAAAGCGGCCGATAAGTAATGAAATTCGTCCCATGACGGCAAAGCCAAATGATGCGCCAAAACTAATCATAAGGAAATAAATACCCACTTTGGATACTTTGCCCAATACTCCCTTATGTTCTTTGGAAAAATAGAAATAAAGTAGTCCTGTAATGGTTCCAACTAAAATCACAATACTGTTAAATATAGAAGGTGATGTTAAGCTGAAAAACGGCAAGTTAGGATCCGTAAAACTTGCAGCTGTTCCTTTAATTTGACCAATTACATTAGAATTCAAATAGCCATAAGCACGTAAACCGGCTGCCATTCCCACGGTATATGCAATACCCCATCGGGCAAACCAGTTAATTTTCGGTATAAGACTTAACAACATCATAACACCTAATGCAAATGGAAGTAGGTAGATCAGATGCATATCATGTCCTTTATCAATTCCTCCTTCCGGAAAAACTGATGAAGAGAAAAAGCTTAATCCGTTATAAATCTTATACCAGATTGTATCAGCACTGAACTCTGAAGACGGCCAAAGTCGACCAAATAAATTGGGCTGAATTTGTGTCCAGAAGAAAATGGATGTCCAATATCCTGCTGATACTCCCACAAATAAATGTTCTGCTGTTTTATAGAATGGATTGTCTTTATACAAATAGGAAAAAATTCCCAGTGTAAGAAAAACGGCAATCCATGCACCAAGTATGGCTGTACTGCTCATAATTCTGTCTCCTTAATACTTTCTGGAACGCTTGCGTTCGATAAAAAAGGCCGCGTTTCCTAAAATGATAAATAATACGATAACCAAATGGGCTATGGATTGGGCATCCATTCCGCTGGTTGCAGATCCTTTTTGACCAATTAATGCCTCGTATTCTGCTGCTCCGGGCATTCCGGCTAATACACCTTTCATTTGCCCGGATTGAACATACGGCATCACTTCATTTACTTGGATGGACGTAACACCAGTGCTCATGGGCACACCGGTTGGGTCTGCTGCATATTGCACCCATTCAATAGTTCCTGGGTATCCAGCAGATGAGGAAAATAAGAATGCGAAATCGCTGAATTTATTTATACCTTCCATTAATGGAATTTCATCAACTTTTGTTTGATAGACATCCACAGTGTAGAGTTTGCGAATATTGCTCACAATGCCCTTCACAACAGCTTCATTTCCAGGTCTAAATCCAAGAAAGACATAATCCTCACCATAGACTTTACCAAATTCTTCTTCTGCAACCTGTTTGAGAGCATCTTGCGCCATGAACTGTCCGTCCGGCCATAAACACGTAACAAATACTTTATGATCATTCCTGAACAAATGCCTTAAAATGCTGATGGTCATGGGGTGATTTTCCGGTTTGGTGCTGGGACTGTATTCTATGGATACAAGTACTTTCGAATTCGGTGGCAGATTTTCAATCGTATCATAAACAACTTTTGTCGTAACTGTCGCCCGAATAGGCATACCAATCGGAGTAAAGATCGGGATCAATACAACAATGGCAAGAACCAAAAATATCCATCGCCTGTCAACTCTTCCGATTTTTAAAATTAAATTTTTGAATCCTTCCATGATCATTCTCCGATATACGATTTTTCAATTCCAAGGATATAGCGAATGGACGTAGCAAAAATTCCCAATCCGATTCCAATCATAATAGCTCGAGCCCCGGCAACATTCGGGTAAAAATATATCCATTCCTGAATGGTTGGTAAATAAAATATACCCGGTTGATCTATTGGCCATCCTGTCATCATTCCTGCAATGGTTACAATGGCAACCCCAACTCCAACAACACCAAAGGTGATCATTTTATCCTTCTTCCAGGAATTAACACCGATACCTAAAGACAACACAACGATGTACATGATAAACCATGAAGAAACCATACTGCCGATTGGAACACGCCCAACCATAATGATAATTCCCGCTACAAGTAATAGCGTTGCCTCAAAGTTTCTGATACGAAATGCACGATAAGATGCAGATGCTACAAAGAATGCCAATAGAGAAAACATGGTTGCAGACATGGGAGTAAACATATAGTCAAACATCCATTTAAAAACCGTTCCTTCTGCTGTAACATGTGCGCCCCAAACAGCTACAGAATCATCCACTCCTTTAATGAAAAAACCAGCAGTGATTGCAAAAATGAATCCGCCGATAGCAACCAAGCTATAGGGCCAGCCCTTTTTCTTCCGAACCACTTTCTGAATTTGCAGTTTTATCAGGTTTAGAGCTCCGAGTATGATGGCAAAACTGGCTAAAATATCATACCATTGCGTTGCATCGTCATCAACAAACGCTTTAATACCCGGCTGGTCAATAAACCAGCCAAATAAAGTAATAGCCCCAACTACTGCAACAATAAGTATAGGGATTTGTCTTTTCCAAATCATGAAGTTCTCCTACTGAACCGTTAAAAGTTTAACCACATCGAAACCAATTCCCCACGTTTCGTAGAGGAATCGAAAAAGAGTGGCCAGAATAATCACTGTAATGACTCCTGCTTTTATCATATCTTGTCCTCTCACGCCGCCGATCAGTTCGGGCTTTTGAGAAAGGTACGCACTGGCGGCGAAGAATTCTTCACCTATAAGTGTATAATCGCACGCTGTTACAAAGAAGGGAATCTGTGCCTGGGATGCCGTTCCTGCGATTTGAATGGCACCAATTGAATTTCCCGTTTCTGCCAGAATTAGTGATTCCGCATAAAATTTTCCCATATATAAACAGGCAGCCGGTTTTTCCCGAACCATAATACCGTTTACACCAGCAGCATAAGCAAACTGGTCATCGGTTAAATAATGCACCATATCTTCATGAAACATATCCGGACGCCCTTCCAGCATGTAAGATTCGCGACAAGCTTCTCGCGCCGCTTTCATAACAATTGATCGTGACACAGGCACATTTAAACTGGTTTCATAACGTGCAGTCATTTTTGAAACATGACCCAACACAATCACACCGGCAACTGTCTCCACTTGGTCCATATCCATAATCCCGGGAACATACAAAACAGGTTTCCCCATCTCTGTGGATCTACCTACCGCTTCTTCGACAGCTTTCAAACCGGGAATGGGACGTAAATAAAATTCCTCGCCCCGCTCTGCCATGCGAATATTATAGAGCAATGTTGCTCCAATTACAATGATGGCTAAAAACATTACAATGCGGTCTGCATTGAACATGGGATGTCCAAGGAACCAATAAATCAGGAACGCAAGGGACAATCCTCCAATGACCATCCAAAATTGTTTATCTTTCACGTGATTCTCCTTCCACTACGGAGTCTTCTTTATCCAGACGCTCAATTTCTGATAGCAGAAATTCTACAGTGTCCGGTTCTTCAAAAAGTTCTGCGGCGCGATAATAGCCGTCCGCTTTAATAAATGAGTTTACGATTGGTCCAAAAAATACCATTGCGTGACTTCCTAATAATGCCAGTGGTTTTGTCATTTCCAGAAAAAATATTGCTGGTGTTACAAAGCCGGAACTTTGAATACGTTTTGCCAGTCTCGTAATAAATGCCTTATCCTGTTCAGTCAAGGTGGGTTGAATTTCAGTTTTGATTGTAGTATCCATTATTAATCTTTTCTCAATCTGTTTCCACCATTTCAAGATTCGCCCGTGGGATTTCAACATTTTTACCATCAATCTCAATAATAGCCACACGAACCATCGTCTCTGATTCCATTTTTCTCAATTCTGAAGGAAGATCAATAACTTTTCCCATTCTACCAAAAAACGGAGCTCGAATTACACGGACGAGACTTCCCGCTTGAATTCCTTCTGATGCATCAGCGTCTTTATGGTCGCCTTTTAACTGATCTTTCGTTAATGGTATAACGATTTCCGGTCGAATCACGCCAGCCCGTATTTGAGTAGCACCATTAACAGAGGCAAATTTACCATGATGTTCTTTTAATAAATCAAAAGTTTGTGTTCCCATACGAATTTTTCCATATCCCTCTGTTACAATAAGGGACGTAACCAAATCTTCCGAACCGGTAATGGCAACACCTAATGTATATCCAAGAATATCTTCCAAATCAAAATAATTAAATCCACCCACAACGACGCCGGCAACTTTTAGCTGGATAGCTTTTTTATACGCTTTCAAACTAATAAATGACCCACCTACGATAATTTTACCTTCTAATTCTGATGTGAGCATTTCTTCAGTAATTTCATCTTCCCGATTATCAACTATAACAGCAAGGTCGCCTCTGCTCTCTCCCCCAATGCCGAATATACCTTGGATAAACACACCTTCAGATTCTATAACAACACCTTCTTCAGGTATTACACTCTTAATTGATCCGCTCATATACGCATCGATTTCAACGGGAATAGGTGCTTCTCGAATCACAACTTGTCCGGTGGTATCAGAAATGACTTCTATTGTGCCGTCAACCGGTGTTGTTACGTTTGTTTTAAATAATCCAAACAACCCTTTCGTTTCGGCAATCATTTCACCTTTGCTAACAGATGTTCCTTCTTTAGCAATCATTGCATCATTCACATCATCAGCATCTATATTCAGCTGATTTGCCACATTCACCATTTGCACATTGCCGGGTAAATCTGTTTTTGCAACAATATCATCTGGAGTTACAAACTTTCCCTTTTCAACAGTTACAGTTCCTTTTAATGGAAGGCGTCGTTCTTTATCGATTTTTGTTTCGTGAAGTACCTTTAAACCGGGAGTATATGCGTGGGCCATTTTATACCTTTAACTCTGGATATTCATTTACAGCTTTGGACCATTTAGAAAGATCAGAAATTCGTTGTTTAGGATCAGTTGAAATTCCCATAGGTCGCCCGCGACCGTCTAAAATAATTCCGACAACTCCACCATAGATTGTAGTTTCGATGGATTCATTCTTTCCAGCGCCAATATCCATTCCTTTTCCGGGAGTGAGTTTGGCTTTTATCGGTTCATATGGAACTTCAATTCTGACAATATCACCAAATTTAATTTCATGTTTTTGAATATCGCCGTTTGGCAATGTTAATTCTACTATCAAAACTATTGCACCCGGCTTTGCATTTCCAACAGGCGCTAGACACGTTCCCAAACGGATCAGGCAGTCTTTTTCAAAGACTTCAATGGCTGCATTCCGGGCATCTTCAGCTAATTCTTCTTTTTCTATATTCGCCATAACACCAAGCTGGGGCATCATGAAAATGGAATCTACTGCTAATTGCGTAATTCCTTCCGGTAGAAAGCTATCAATGAGCATTCTGGCAGACTGTTCACGGCGAGGTGCATGAGATAGCACTCCACCCGATCCAACCATTAAATCAAGTTCCATCATATCGACTAATGATTCACCAGAATCTGTTTGTTCAAATGCATCTGAAATAGTCCGTTCTTTTTGGACGCCTTTCAGGTTTACTGCAAATGCTTTATGTTGTATAAAAGACAATCGCAATGCTTCTCTTGCAATAGCTTGTTCTATCACTAATTCTTCTAAACTTTGGGGAACGGTGGTGGGTCGGATCATTTTATTCCCAATACGATTGGTCAATTCTTTTTCATCTATATCAAACGGCACCCAGCGTAATACATTTTTCAAATCGGATTCAGCAAGTACATTGCAAATAGAATAACTCATCCCCAAGTTTGCACTTACCGTACGATTAAATTGCTTTTGGAATACAGAAAATATATCAGTCGTTGCTCCACCAATATCAACACCTACCACTGAAATATTTTCCTTTTCTGCAACCATCTCAATTAATGCACCTACAGCACCAGGAGTTGGCATAATGGGAGCATCAGTCCAAGACATGAGCTTTTTATATCCGGGAGCCTGCTGCATCACGTGCTCCATAAAAAGATCGTGAATTTTATCCCGTGATGGTTTCAGGTTTTCCATCTCTAATACGGGACGTATATTTTCAGTCAAATCAAGATCGGTAATTTCACCAAGGGTTTCATCGATTTTATTAGAAGCATTTTTATTCCCTGCATAAATAACGGGCAATTTATAATCAGACCCCAGGCGAGGTTTTGGATTTGCTGCTGCTAAAATTTCAGCAAGTTCAACGACATGCTTTGTTGTGCCACCATCTATTCCGCCTGAAAGTAAAATCATGTCAGGACGGAGCTGGCGAATTCGAGTAATTTTTTCATGGGGTTTGCGACCATCATTCGATGCCAACACATCCATAACTATAGAACCGGCACCTAGAGCTGCGCGCTCGGCAGATTCACCTGTCATGCCTTTTACCACACCGGCGACCATCATCTGCAATCCACCTCCGGCAGAACTGGTGGAAATATAAATGTCAACACCTTCCTCTCCATTCCGAGGTGTCATAATATTATCGCCATCTAATAATTTTCGTCCGGCTAATTCCTCCACTTCCATGACGGCGTTTAAGACACCTTTTGTTACATCTTCAAACGGTGCTTCAACTGTTGTAGGTGCTTCCCCGCGGACAGAGAGACGATATTCACCGTCAATTTTTTCAATAAGAATCGCTTTGGTAGTGGTACTACCGCAATCAGTGGCGAGTATTGATTTTAATTCCATGGGATTATTTTATAAAATGGTAATTATTGAGACTAAAATAGCAAATAAAAATAGGTTAAAGGAGCAGCTAGAATCAAGGAATCAAAGCGATCTAATACACCGCCATGTCCTAAAAGAAATGTACCAGAATCTTTGACTTCAACCTCCCGTTTAAAGAGCGATTCAACAAAATCACCTAATTGTCCAAACACACCGGTTATAATCGTTAGAATGAATACATCTTGAATATTAAAATCAAGGGATGGCAGACTGTATTGCTTTAAAATTAAAAAGAAAATAAATGTACTTATTAAACCTGCAATGCTGCCAACAATTGATTTTTTAGGGCTCACACGTGGCAATATTTTCTTTTTACCCCATTTCTTGCCAAAACCAAATGCAGCTGAATCACAGAGCCATATGGAAAGAAATACTGCAAATGTATAATATGTTCCATACGTCATGTCTATTTGTCGAAGAGCAATTAACGTACCTAATAACATGGGGATATATGTAATGCCAAAAATAGTATATGCCACGTTTGCTGCCGGATTTACTTTTTTACTGAATAATTCAAAAAGCAACACGAGCACAACAAAAGGAATTGCCAATTGAATAAACGCAAGCATATTCAAATAAGGCTCTGTATAATAAAACCAAATAAAAAATGCAGACCCAACCACTCCCATGGGTAATGATGCATAGATTCCTTTGGTACGATATAGGCTATAAAATTCTTTTAATGCCAGTATAATGACAACTGTTATAAATAATAAAAAATAAATGCCTCCCAGCCATATCATTAATAATATGCCGGGAATACCGAGAGCGTTGACGAGTGTTCTTCCTTTTGGTGAAATATCAGACATTAAACGGTAAAAATAAGGTTGGAAAGATAATGAAAATAAAAGGTGCTCTCCAACGATGAATCACCTGTCAAACCAATACATCTATTGCGGAAGGCAATACTTCAACATCAATAGGTGTGTTGCCAATCAATTCTCCATCAATATTCAGGACATTTTCTTCTATTGGGATAACGGAAAACGATTTTACCTGATGATATTCGATAATAGGATCAGCAATATGTTTACCTGAAAAAACTTTTGGAAACATTTTAAAGAGTTTCCAACGGCTGGCTTTATGTGCAACAATGAGATCTAAGTATCCGTCGTTTAGTTGTGCTAAAGGAGCCATTTTCATTCCCTTGCCTGTATGAATTGTATTGCACCCCAAAATAAACCCAAAATCTCCTACAGTTCGATTACCTTCAATCACGAGTGTAGCTAATCGCTGACGAAAAGCAATTATTTCAATGAGTGATGCTACATTATATCGCTGTCCGCCTAGCCAGCGCATTTTTTCTGCAATCACATTAATATCTGTTGGCATACCCCACCCAACAATATTGAATGCATACAATATTTCTCCATTAGCATTGACTTTTGCTAAATCAATCGGGCGTCTTCGATTGGTAATGATACGCTTAGCTGCATTCACAGGATCAAGACAATCCAAGTCATGCATAAAGGAATTTCCGGTCCCGCCGGTAACTAGTCCGATTGGTAATTTTTGTCCATCTTCCCTGTTCATCATGCCATTAATTATTTCATGCATTGTTCCATCACCTCCAATGGCACAAAAACCATCATAACCATCTATATCAACTGTGCGAGCCATATTCCTTGCATGGCCGGCATATTCAGTTTCTAGAATATTAATTTCAGCACCTGCCTTTTCAAAAACAGGTTTAACCTGCTCCAAAATTCCAAGTCCCTTTTTGACTCCGCCATGTGGATTAACAGCTAAATAATATTTTGACATATCGTTCTATTTTTTTAATTATTGCCAATGTTTTTGGAGTGTATTGACCACGTCAATGCACTCCATACCATTCCACCATCAACCATCTTTATGTTTCATATATTTGTTATCGCCAAATTCGATAATTTCAATTTTTACTTTGGTTGTTCCTTGGACGAGAAACCCCAGTTTTTTTGCAGCTCCATATGAACAATCTAAAATTCTTCCTGCAACATACGGGCCGCGATCATTAATACGCAGAATGATTGATTTATCATTTTCCATATTAGTTACACGGGCAATCGTATTCAAAGGAAGAGTTTTGTGGGCAGCCGTGACTCCATACATATCATAAACTTCACCATTGGCTGTGAGTTTTCCATGGAAGTCTTCTGCATAAAATGAACTGACACCATACAATACTTTAGCATGTTTACCTTTTGTAGCGAGTGGAATATGACCTTTTTGTCTAGGCGCATTACTTCCGGTTCGATATCGGGGTGAATTTGAGCAAGAAATAAGAAATAATGATAAAACCAGAAGCCACCTAATCATGTGTCTTTACACTTCCAATTAAGCTGCTAATTGAATCGATACCTTTTTCATCGAGATAATTATTTAATTCATTTAAAATTATTTCCGTGATTCCGGGGTTGCGGAAATTTGCAGTACCGACTTGAACTGAACATGAACCAGCCAGGAAATATTCTATAACATCGGTGCTATTTACGATTCCGCCAATTCCAATGATGGGAATATTTACAGCATTATACACTTTATGAACACAGGCTAATCCCACAGGTTTGATTGCCGGGCCGGACAGACCGCCAAATGTAGTATATATATCGCTAAAACGAGATCTATGATTAATGCTCATGCCCACAACAGTATTAATAGCAGAAACAGCATTTGCACCACCATTTTCAGAGGAAGTGGCGATTGCAGCTATATCCGTTACATTTGGGCTCAATTTCATTATCAGTAACCGATCTGTCAGTTTGCGCAATTTTCCAGTCAATTTCTCCGTCATCGCACAATCGACACCAAATTCCATGCCTCCCTCTTTCACATTGGGGCATGATATATTGATCTCGTAGCCAACAATACTGGATGAAACAGCTTCTACTTTTTTCATTATATCCATGTATTCTGTCATGGATGAGCCGGCAATATTCATAATGATAGGCGTATCCATTTCCTCATATACCGGAAGCATGTTGCTGATATATTTTTCCACACCAATATTTGCCAAGCCAATTGAATTGATCATACCGGAAGATGTTTCGACTATTCGAGGCGGTGGATTGCCTTCTCGCGGATTTAATGTAATGGATTTTGTTACAATGGCTCCAAGTTTGGATATATCTACTAATTCGGGGTTTTCTGTTCCATAACCAAAAGTACCCGAAGCAACAAAAATCGGATTTTTAAATGTGGTGCTGCCGATATTCACAGATAGATTAGCCAAACGTTACCTCACTGCTTTCGTATACAGGCCCGTCCAAACAGACCAATGAATATTTTTCATGATAACTATGTTTCTGTACGTGCCCGTTCTTTCTATTAATAACGCATCCTTGGCAAAGTCCAACACCGCAACCCATATAACTTTCCACTGATAATTGAGCTCTGATATTTTTATCGTTAGCATGTGACTGCAAAGCGTGGAGCATCGGTTCGGGACCGCACGCATATATTATAGAATTTTTATTTACATTAACTTCATCCATAGCTTTCAAAACATTTCCAGCAATTCCCATTGATCCATCATCTGTGGCTAAATAGATATTGTTTTTTGGATCATGTTTCATAAAATGTTCAGAGGCTGTTCTGGCGCCAATGATCATAATAGGATTTCTGCATGATTCATACACATTTAAAATAGGCGCAAGTCCCACACCACCGCCAATCAAAATAGGTTCAACTTCTTTTTTATCCCAATCTGTAAATACATTTCCCAAGGGACCTAGAATATTCATCGTATTTCCGACATTTTTCCGGGATAATTTCTCGGTCATATTGCCGAATATTTTATATATGATTTCGACTCGATCACCCTTTACTGACGCAATGCTCATGGGGCGGCGGATCGGATGTTCCCAATTATCATTAGGCAAAATATTTATAAATTGCCCCGGACCGATATATGCTGCAGCAATTTTTGGAGCACTCATGGACATCCGCCAAATATTCATGGCAATTTCTTCATTTGATGAAATCGTTACATTTTCAATATTCAAGAGAATCCTGTTTGGTTTTAATGAACATTAGATTTAACAATTTCAATTTTTCTTATTTTCATCGATTTCTTGATTAGATAGGGAATCTTCTACTGTATCAAAGATGGGTCCTTCAGATAATGTATCTTTTTTCGATTCAATAACTGCTTGACTCAATTGACTATACCGATCGTGTGAAGCAATTGCCTGTTCTGAATCATAGTAATTATCATTAAGCAATGAATAATATTTCATAGCACTGTCATGTTCAAAAAATGTGTAATCAAAATGATATGCTAAAAAATATGCTGCTCTGGAAGCTGTTTCACTCTGGCTATCTTTAATAATAATATCTCTATAAAATGCTAATGCATTTGAGGGATTCACAAGCCACTCCAATTCTCCCTGCCGAAGTATTGCCTGAACTGATTCCGGATCAACTGGTAAATTCAATGCCTTGCGTAAATAATCAGCATATTCCGAGGAAGGTAATTCGTCCAAAATTCTTTTACTATATAAATCAGCTGATTCTTCATTCTCATTCGTAAAATGGATATAATACAAAACAAAGAGAGATTTAGGATAAAATTCGGATTCAGAGAATTCATCGACTATTCGTTGAAAATGAACCAAAGAGGAATCCTGCCGCTTGAAGTGAAAGGCATCCAATTCGCCTAAATTATAAAGATGATTTGAGATGGACAATTGCGATGTATTCAACTCCTCTTCATGAACCTGTTTAAGTGAATCATATTCAAGCGTGTCCAATGCAGCTCTAATCAATGCACTGTTTTCTTCCAATGAAGAAATTTCAGTCAGTGACGTTTGATATTCTGTGATTTCCTTGGCCCGTAAATTAGCCGTGGACGTATACATCGATTGCCTGAATTCTCGCGAAACCTGACCAAAATATTTTTCTGCATTTACAAGATTCCATTGGTCAAATAATGAAATTTCTCCATGTATAAAATAGGCTTCTGCAGATGTTTTCGAATTTTTATATTCTTCTTTTATTGATTCAATACGCGTGATGGCTTCTTCAATCTGGTTATCCATTTGATAAAGTTTGACTAATTCTAACTCAAGATCACCATGAATTGATGTATAAATATCATCCAGCAGCATTGATTTAATCAGACTTTTCACTTTATCCCAATTACCCAATAAACGATGGATGCGCACAATTTGCAGATTTGCTTCTTCCTTTCGCTTTTTGGAGGTAGTGTTTTTTACTACTTCTTCGTTCGCTTTTAATGCCTGCTCGTAGTTTTCTGCGCTATAAGCAAGATCAGCGATTCTAAAATATATTTGACCCCGTTCATCTCTGTTTTTATTCGTTTCTGCAGCTAAAACAAGATGTTCTAGAGCTTTGCCCGGTTCGTCAGTCTCCAAGTATATTTCAGCTATTGCAAGATGTATTTTAGATATAAAATCATTATCAGTTGACGCAACCAACATGGATTCTAATACATCAAGAGCAGGTTGAGGTTTACCTAATTTCCATTTACACAATGCCTGCCAAAATTCAGCTTCCTCCACCTTATCACTGTATATTTCTGTGTATTGATTAAATAATGTTTCAGCAATGCGGTATTCTTTACGATGAAACCGTGCTTTCCCGATGAGTAACCTTGCTTCTTGAACATATTTTGAATCAGGATATTTATCAATCACATGCTGTGACTTTTCAATGACCTTTCCATATGCATCAATTGCAGCTGGCGGAATGGATTCTCCTGCTTTTTCCAGGCGTTGTTTTTCAGCTTTTTCAAAGTAGAGTTGTGCATTATAAAACGTGTTGAAATACGCACATGATGAAAATATGAAAAGTGAAATCGTTAAGATTAAGCGGGCTATGGGGTAGATCTGCTGTTTACAGGTCATTTTTCAAGCGTGAAATTCGCTGTCTTTTAGATTAATTCCAATGAATTAACTTGTTGGACTGATTTACTTTGCAGAATAATTTTCATTACGATGATTTCTCGGTCTACACTCATTTCAGTCATTTTACTTTCTGTTTCATTCGCATGGTCATCTACTCCCGATTCTACAGAAAAGATCCTGGAAACAGGTTATATTTTTCCAACCTGTGATAGCCTGGGGATTGCTCTATTTGTAGATGGAGTGCAAGTAGGTGTTTCTCCTTTGCGACAACCTATACCTGTTATAGCAGGATTTCACGAGATTGGATATGCACCACCGAATATCACCGATGAATATGTTAAAGCACGATTACATCAGGCTATTAAGCGAGTGTATGTACCCATTGGAGATACTGTGAATGTTGTTTTGCATTTTGACCATGAATACACTCAATTTAGAGTATTGCGTACTGAACATAAGATAACACAGTATATCGGCATGATGATGGCTTTTTCAGCCGTATATCTATTTTGGCGCATTTCCGGTTGATTTGAGCTATTATTGTGTAAGAAAATTTTCTTAATTTTTGATATGGATAAATTTACTACTTACGACCCGGCAATTAAATTTAGAGAAGAATATTCGTGGCCCGAAAAAGGTACGGAACGGAATTGTCCGAAATGCGAAACACACATGCAGCTCAATGATAATAATGAAACATATTTCGGAAAGCCCTGGTGGTGTCCAAAATGCTCGTGGCAGTTTTCCGAAGAAGAATTAGCAGATCAGGCTTGAAATAGTTCTGAATTATCCTTCATTATCTGATCCACAATATATCTGACAATTACCAGATCATCTAAATATCCCAGATCGGGAATTTCATCAGGAATTTCATCATCTTTATCTACGAAGTAATCTAACGCATATAAAATTCGACGCTTGAGATCATCGTCCAAATCCTGCAGCGACATGATAATATTATATAATCTGGACACATCATTAATCAATTCGACAATAAAATCGTTAAGATTTGTTTGGATCAATGATTCAAGTTTTTGTGGAATGACAGATAGTACATATTGCTCCCTGGAGAGATCAAATTCAGCAATTTTCTGTTCTGTTTTTTGAATGTCTTCTTTTGTTAGTTTAAATTCTTCAGGGTGTTTTTCCATGATTAAATTTATTAAACTTTAGTATATAAACACGTCACGAATATGAATTTATATAATGAAATAGAAAATCGCTTGAACCAGGCTATGGATATCTTGCATTTAGATATTAAAGATGATACTGGTCGTCATATTCGCCATAAAAATTTTAGCGGAGGTGCTCATTTAAGTTCTGTTATTGTTTCTTCCAGTTTTGCTGAACTAAACTTACTTGAGCGGCATAAACGAGTATATGATGCATTGGATGGTATGATTAAACAAGAGATTCATGCATTAAGTATGAAAACGTATACATTGGACGAATGGCAAAAAGTGAAAGGAAATACAGATGAATAATCAACAAGAAATGACGCCATTAGAGGCTGTAACACATTTGTTCACATGTCTCCAGTTAGCCGACGGCAGAATGGACTTTGAAGAGCGGGAGGCATGGGCCGATGCAATTACGGATTTATTCCCTGATCACACAGAAAGACGTGCAGTAGAATTTATGCAGGATGCGTCCCGAACGATTTTGTTGATGGACAGTTTTGGCAGACGAAATTATGCAATTGGACTTTGCTCAATGATTAAAGGACACTTTTCCGAGGATGATCTGCAAAATAAATTTGGTCCAAGAGTGGCCAGTTTAGTAGAAGCAGATGGGATGGTTTTTTCTTCAGAAAAGGAAATGGTGGAGGATATTGAAAAAGAACTGGGGATATCTATTATTCTTGACGGGTAATTCCTTATATATTGAATTATATAAACAATATTTAAAGATATACATTAACTAAAATAACAATTGCTGATCTGACTCCATTACGCTACGGTCATTGTTTTTGGGTGAATTGACTTTTTTAGTAACCGGATAGGCATTCATTTCTTTTTCATCGTATGGCTGCAGCAAATGTAGAATTTGCTCCAGCGGATCGTCAGAGATCCACACTTTTTCGTTTTCAGGAGTCAGCATTACCGGCATGCGATTGTGAATGGGTTTCATGAGTCCATTGGGTTCAGTGGTAATAATGGTAAATGTCCGTATATCTCTCCCATCTTCTGCTTTCCACGATTCCCATAATCCGGCGAATGTAAACAAGCTTTCATCTGCCAAGGTGATGCGATAGGGCTGTTTTTCACCTCCAGAACGCTGCCATTCATAAAATCCATCTGTAATTACCAAACAACGCCTTTTTTCCGCTGCATCACGAAATGAAGGCTTTTCAGCGATTGTCTCACCCCGGGCGTTGATAAGTTTATTGCCTATAGTTTCATCTTTTGCCCAGTGGGGAATCAAGCCCCACTTATGGAATGATGCTAGTTTTGGTTCTGAATTGGTGATAACGGGCAGTATCTGGGACGGTGCTGCGTTATAGTTCTTTGTGAACATGGCCGGATCGATGTGGATCTCGAACCGTTCTTCAATCACATCCTTTTCTTTGGTAATGGAAAAGCGCCCACACATGATTGGAATTTATTGATTTTTATCGTTTATGTCATTCTGATACTGACGGAGTCAGGAGAAGAATCTCAAGCTTTTTTTGAGTATACCTGCACTTGAGATTCTTCAGTCGTCCCGTTAATTCGGGGCTCCTTCAGAATGACAAGTAATATGTTAATTATTGAAAATTTCTCAACCACCCCCCTGCCTGACCGGCAGGCAGGCGAGACCCCTCCTTCTTGTTCAAGGAGGGGATCATGGGGTGGTTAACAGCATTATTTTTAAAACTTTACCTCTTCACTAATTTTTTGTTCCCTTTAGAAGGGGGGAATTATCGTTTCATACCGAGATGGTCATAAAGTCGGCCCAGCGGGTGGTATAGCACGGAGATAGACGTTCCTGGCGCAGGGTCCAACGGCGGTCAAAGTCCTGCTCTGCGATGCGCAATACGTCTCGTCCTTCCCTGTCGTTCACTATATCCATAGCATCCATGAGGCGCATATGGCGGTCCTCGTCCGTGGGATGGAATAAATTGTACTGAACCGTGTTGGCGGAAACGAGTCCGCTGACAATAACACCGGCTTTTTTATAATGATACCCTTCCTTGAAAATAGACTCCAGCCCTCGCAACGCCGCTTGCGCCACGACCAAGGTACTGTTAGATGCCACCGGCAGGCGCACCAGACGGACATTCTTGTATTGGGGAAGGTCCGGGCGGAATGGATTGGTGTGGAGAAAAACATTCACCAGGTTGGTGCAGGAATGTTGAGCTCGGAGTTTTTCGGCGCAGCGGGTGGCATACATGGAGACAGCCTGTTTCAGCTCATCCAGTTCTGTCACCATAGTACCAAAGGAACGGGACGTGCAGATCTCCTTCTTTTTCTGGGGTTGCTCCTCTAATGGAATGCATGGCTCCCCTTTCAATTCTTTCTGTAGACGGAGTCCCACCACTGTCATATGCTCCTTCACCCAGCCTTCCGGCATGCGCCGCAGGTCCCAGGCGGTATTGATCCCCCAGGAACGTAAAAATCGTGCATACCTCCGCCCTACGCCCCAGAGCTTTTCCACCGGGAGTTTTTTCAGGCAATATTCAATGGTTTCATCCCTTGAAAGAACACAGACACCGGAATTGTCCGGGAGGCGCTTGGCAATATGATTGGCCACCTTGGCCAATGTTTTGGTGGGCGCCACGCCAATGGACACGGGAATGCCCGTCCACTGTTTCACTGTGTTTCGCAGGTCGAACCCGAACCGATCCAGACCATCGGCCGTGAGGCCGGAGCAATCCAAAAATGCCTCATCAATGGAATAGATCTCCATGACGGCGCTGTGGTGGGCCAGGGTGCGCATGACCCGCTGGGACATATCGCCGTAGAGGGCGAAATTGGAGGAAAAGACGGCCACGTTGTGTTTGGCGTAGACATCCTCCTTTTTAAAGGCCGGCTCGCCCATGGCAATGCCCAAGGCCTTGGCTTCGTTGGACCGGGCAATGACACAGCCGTCGTTATTGGACAGGACCACGATGGGACGCCCCTCCAAGTGAGGATCAAAGACCCGCTCGCAGGAGGCGTAGAAATTATTACAGTCAACGAGGGCGAACATGGTTATTCCGGCTTATGGACTACGTATGTCACTACGCCCCAGACCTGGAAGTCCATATTATCATCAATCTTGATGGGTTTAAAGTCCGGATTGTCCGGTATGAGGTATAACTCGCCACCTTTCTTTCGAATACGTTTCACGGTGAAATCGCCATCAATAACGCCCAGAACAATGCTGTTGCTGCGGGGTTCTTCGGCGCGATCCACAATAAGCAAGTCACCATTTTTAATTCCCGCCCCTTCCATGGAATCTCCTTTTACTCGTACGTAAAACGTAGCAGCCGGATGCTTGATAAGAAATTCGTTGAGGTCGATGGGCAAATCAAGATAATCGTCTGCCGGTGAAGGAAACCCTGCGCTGACTCCGGATTCAAAAAGAGGAATTTTTAGATCCGTTGCCGTTTCTGCGGAATAGAATTCCAACTCTTCTGATTCTGAAATCTTGTTTAACCGCAGATCATTCATGGACAATATTACGCAGGAAAACACTATGATGTCATTCTGAAGGAGAATGTCTAGAAACAAAAAACCCCACAAATGTGGGGATCTTGCTTAAATCCTATTCCTACTTTCTAAATTAATTAAACTAATTTTAATAGGATATAAATCTGTAAACAGAATACACAGAACGCTAATATAGTTCTTAGGAATTCCATAAAGTGATTGTGTTTATCTAACCACCGTTCTAATTTATTTCTATTTCTACCCATCTTCTAAAAGCTCACATATACAATCTTCTTCACAGCGGAATGTAAGAACTATTGCAGAAAAAACAAAAAACCCCGCTTATGCAGGGTTTATCGTCTATTGAAAGTGCGGAGAGGGAGAGATTCGAACTCTCGAACCAGGTTATCCCCGATTACTCACTTAGCAGGCGAGCGCCTTCAGCCAGCTCGGCCACCTCTCCAAGTGTTTTTGTTTTGTTTATTTTACGGCGTGGAAATTAGCAAATGAGTCAGGCACGGACAAACTGTTTCCCACTCAATTGGATCACGGCTCCTTTTAATTCCATGCCTAATAGTAATGTAAGTGTTTTCGTCAAAGTAACGCCGGATGTAGAAACGATATCATCGATATGCTGTGGTTGGTGATTGAGATGCGTTAATAATGTTTGCTCATCATCTGATAAATGTAAAGCAATCGTTTCCTGCATAGGTTGACGGGGTTTAAACATGCGCCGCTGAATTTGTTCTATAATCTGTTTACCCCGCTCCAACGGAAATGCTCCATTACGAATCAGCCTGTTTGTGCCTTTGCTTTGAGGATCGGTTGCCCGTCCCGGCACTGCAAATACGTCCCGGTTTTGATCAATCGCATTGAATGCCGTTAGAATTGCGCCGCTCTTATGCCCTGCTTCAACCACAACTGTAGCGTGGGATAAACCGCTGATAATACGGTTACGCTGGGGAAAGTTACTGCCATTTGGTTTTGTACCGAATTTAAATTCAGAAATGATTGTTCCCCGCTCACAAATATCCTGAAATAATTTCCTGTTTTCAGCAGGATAAATAACATCAATTCCACTGCCCATTACACTAATAGTACGGCACTTGTTTTTGACTGTTTCCTTATGAGCAACTGTGTCAATACCCCTGGCTAAACCGCTGACAACGGTTATACCGGCATTATTCAAAACGTTTGAGATAGCTTTCGCCATACTTCTGCCATACGGTGTGAATTTTCGTGTACCAACAATTGCAACTGTATCTTCTTCTTTTTTCAGGGGCTGCCCTTTTGTATATAATATAACAGGTGGATCATAAATCTTCTTTAGCAGTATTGGATATTCATCGTCCCAGATTGAATAAATTTTTATATTCTTTTTTTCAGCTTTTTCAAGTTCCTCTTTTCCAAATCCAAAATCCTTATATTTCAAAATATTATTTGCAAGTCCAATATCTATTCCAGATTGCTGACATAATTCTTTTTTTGATGCATTAAAAACATTTTCACCATTATCAAAATGAGCCAGGAGGTTACGAACTCTTTGCGGTCCAAGTTTAGGAACGTTCAAAAGGTTGATTAATTGAATTAAATTATTTTGGTTCATTGAGTAATTCAGTAATACTTGAAATTAATTTATTTAACCCGCTTTTTGTTACGGATGAAATATCGAGATATTTTTCAAATGATGTCCAATTTTTTTCATTTTCTACGTTCAAAAGATCTGTTTTCGTCCTGATAATCAACTGCGGTTTTTTATCCAGATCAGGATTATAGGTTTTTAGTTCAGTTGATAATGTATCAAAAACAGATTTCGGATCCTCTTCTGTACAATCGATCAAATATAATAAAACCTGTGTACGTTCTACATGCTTGAGAAATTGATGCCCTAGTCCTTTTCCTTCTGCTGCGCCTTTGATCAAACCGGGTATATCCGCCATAACAAAGGATTTATAATCACCATATTTCACGATTCCCAAATTCGGCTCCAATGTTGTGAAAGGATAATCGGCAATTTTAGGCCGGGCAGCAGAAACAACAGATAATAATGTCGATTTCCCGGCATTGGGCAACCCAACCAATCCCACATCCGCTAATACTTTTAATTCCAAAGCGTATGTATTTACTTCACCTTCTATGCCTGGTTGAGCATAGCGCGGTGTTTGATGAGTGGATGATTTAAAACGAGCGTTTCCCTTGCCGCCTTTTCCACCCTGCAATGCAACAAATTCCTGTCTATCATCAACCAAATCTGCCACCACATTTCCGGATTCCATTTCTTTAACAACTGTACCTAATGGAACACGAATAATGGCATTATCACCATTTTTACCTGTTCTCTGATTGGACGATCCTTGCTGTCCTTTGCCTGCTGAATACATTTTTTTATAACGGATATCCTGGAGAGTATGCAATTGTTTATCTGCAATAAATATGACATCACCACCTTTGCCGCCATCGCCGCCATCGGGTCCTCCCTTTGGAATATACTTCTCTCGGCGAAAAGTGATTGCACCTTCACCACCTTTTCCTGATAAGCACTTGATGACTGTATAATCAATAAACATGATAATAAAATTTAAAACAAAAAAGGTGCGAACTTGGCGCACCTTTTATTTACAAAATGAGTTTGGAGTTACATATTAGTGATAATTGCTTCGGCAAATCCAGATGTAGTCAGTTTGGTTGCATCAGTCATTTGTCTTTCGAGATCGTATGTAACTTTCTTTTGACGGATTGTTTTACGTATAGCATCAATGATTATACTTCCCGCTTCTCGCCATTTCATGTGGTCCAGCATCATCACAGCGGAAAGAATAAGTGAACCGGGATTCACCTTATCCTGATTTGTATATTTAGGTGCCGTTCCATGAGTTGCTTCAAACAATGCTATGTCATCAGATATATTCGCTCCCGGCGCCATTCCTAATCCACCGACTTGCGCTGCACAGGCATCAGATAAATAATCACCATTCAAATTCGAAGTAGCAATAACATTATATTCTTCCGGGCGAAGTAAAATCTGCTGAAACATGGCATCTGCTATCCTATCCTTAACAACAACTTTATCACGTACCATTCCTGAATATTCATCCCAAAACACTGCTTCAGTAATAGCAGAATCAGGAAATTCCTCTTTTGTCAATTCATAACCCCAGTCGCGAAATGCACCTTCAGTATATTTCATAATATTACCTTTGTGCACTAACGTAACATTTTTTCTGTTATTATTTATCGCATATTGAATCGCTTTCCTGACCAATCGTTTAGTTCCAAAGGGACTGATTGGTTTTATACCAATACCGGAATTTTCCCGTATATCTTTTTGATACTCTTCTTTGATCATTTTAATAATTCGATTCGCAATGTCAGAGCCGCTTTCCCATTCTATTCCAGCGTATACATCTTCAGTATTTTCTCTGAAAATAACGACATTAAGGGCACCGGGTTTTGCAACTGGGCTGGGTACACCTTCAAAGTGTCTTACAGGTCGGATACATGCATAAAGATCCAATATTTGCCGTAAGGATACATTTAAACTGCGAATACCGCCGCCGACCGGAGTTGTCAACGGACCTTTAATAGCAATGTGATAATTCTTTATCGCTTCCGGAGTCTCGTCGGGAAGCCATTTGCCATAATCATTATAGGATTTTTCCCCTGCATAAATTTCCATCCAATGTATTTTACGCTTACCATCAAATGCTTTTTTGACTGCTGCATTAATGACCATTTCTGTCGCATGCCAGATATCCGGGCCAATTCCATCCCCTTCGATAAATGGAATGATCGGATTATCAGGTATAATCAGTTGATCATTTTTGTTTGTAATCTTTTTACCTTCAGTCGGTATAGTATAATGAAAATTTTCAGACATTAGTTTTGTTCTTTCTTTATTTTTTTAGGCTTTTCTTTATTTTTGGTTTCTTTTTTGTCTTTTGGATCCTTTTTGCCATTTTTATAATCGGTTAAATAAAATCCTGATCCCTTGAATATTAATCCGGATCCACCACTTACCAATCGTCTGACGACACCCTTACATACTGGGCATGTTTTACGAGGTGAGTCGGACATGGATTGAAAAAGTTCAAATGTATGTCCACACTTTTTACAGATATAATCGTATGACGGCATTTCGTTTGTTTAGTTTAGATTGGAATAGACTTAAAAAGCCAAGGAATTTACAAAAATTCAGTTATTCAATTTCAGTTGTAATTGCTCCAAAACATACTCCGGAACATAATCGGATACATTACCATATAATTTTGCAATATCTTTTATTACAGTCGAATTCAAGTGAACATATTTTTCGCTAGGCATCATAAAAATAGTGGTTATTTCCGGCGCTAAATGATAATTCATCATGGCCATTTGAAACTCAAATTCAAAATCACTGACATGCCTTAATCCTCTAATAATAGCCAGCGCCGAATTATTCTTTGCAAAATCAACTGTTAACAATTTAGTTGATTCTACTTTTACATTAGATAAATGATCTGTTGATTTACTTATCATCTTCATACGTTCTTCGACGGAAAATAACTGATTCTTGTCCGGATTATTCGCAACAACAAAAATTAATTCATCAAATAATTTTGATGCTCGTTCTGCTATATCCAAATGGCCGTTAGTAATTGGATCAAATGTACCGGGGTAAATTATTTTTTTCATATTTTCCAGAAATTTAGTTGTGTATCACCATATTTTCGCACATCTGTCGCTTCAGGTAATTTGACTCCTGTTTTGGTTTCAAGGATGAATGTACCAGAAGGTGCAATATGTTCAGGGCATAATTTAACCAGTTCTGGCAACTCTTTACACGCATAAGGTGGATCTGCAAAAATGATGTCATATTTATTACGTGTGTTAAGAAAAATCAATACATTTTTCTTTATTAACGAAAATATATTTTTATCAAACTTCTCCGCATTCTCATGCAATAATCTAAATGAAGTATAATCATTTTCCACAAATGTTATATCGGCAGCACCCCTGCTTGCTGCTTCAAAACCAATAATACCGCTGCCGGAATAAAGATCAAGAAATGATAACCCATCCAGCGGCCCGAGAATATCAAAAAGGCTTTTTCGGATGCGAGATTGTGTAGGTCGGTAAGAAGTAGTCGAAACAGTCTTAATTGAGCGGCCCTTGAAGCGGCCGGACAGAATGCGCATCAGTCACCTTTGCGCTCAAAAACTGAAATATAAAAAACAGACTGTGATTCTCCTGATTCAGGCTTTGTTTTCACTACAGCTTTTCTTAATGCAATATTGTGGTTTTGCTCCAACAAAACAGAAAAAGCAGCTTTCATCTTTTCTTCACTATTTGCTTTAAGAATGTAGGGTGTTTGTTTGAATTTTCCTTTATCAATGGAGTCAAGCTTTTCAACATGGAGATTTAAATTTGAAAAAGATGCCTGAAGTGATTCAGTACTGTCAATTTCAGTAGAAAGCGTTTCTGATGTTTCAGGTAAAAGAAAATCATAAAAATGTTTAAAACCATCACAGCATTCTATTCCTTCCACATTATAATTAATCATGGAACCTAATGGGAGTAAATCAACGCCTAATTCTTCTCCATTTACAATTTCCAGTTGTAAATCCCTTTCACTCGCTGAAAGAAAAGTAACATTCTTAAATGGAAATTTTTCGAATACATATTGCATACCCTTCATTATAGAAATTGAATTATGCATAATATCCATAAGTGGTTGTGGGAAAATTTGGGTTTGCTCATTTATGGATTTTACTTTCTCTTTTTGAGGTATTATTTTTTGAACAATTACATCACGTTTTGGTACGGTTTGAGTCTCTGACTTTTTTAGATATATAGACATAGCAAATGATAAAAGAATTATAATTGTCGTTAATAAAACAACAACATTATGTAAATCAATTGTTTTACTTTTTTTGATCTTTTTCTTTTTTCTTGATTCCTTTTTTTTTGTTCTTACTTTGTCTTCTTTTTGAATTGTTTTTTCTTCGACTTGTGGCGCTTCAATTTTTTCTATCAATCCGGCTGTCGAAAATAAATTCATATTTGATCTGCTGAATTTGTCATCAACCATTATACTTTGAATGGATAACAAATGATATGGCATTTTATCCAAATCATCTGCGTTCTCATCACTGACTTTATCAAAAGGTTTAATATGCTGGAGTTTATTGTTTGTCCAGTGGGATTGCTTTTTATCAGATAATCTATCAAGTGTATAAACAGGGCTCAAATTTTTCCGCGGAGCTTTTTCATAAACTGTTAATATTTCTTCTAAATCAGATTTAAACCCAAATGATTTAGATACTTTCCACTCTCCTTTTACCTGCCTGGCACTCCCGGCATAAAGATCATTTCCTTTAATCACAAATAAGTCATATCCGTTTCCAACTTCGCTGATAACGCCGTATGTTCGTTTTGTCGGACCGGTAAATGCCATGGATTCAGTCCCAAGCCAAATAGGTTCAGCGCCAAATTCACTGATGGAAAGTTTAATGTCAGACATAAGTAATGTGGGAAGATGAACTACATGTTTCATGTTACCTTGAATGTTTTCAGCATATGTTAGATAATCTAATGCTTTTTCTCCTAAACGCTGTTCCTTTTGCCATAAGATATATTCCCAGGAATCATCCGAACCCATATTTGCATCCACTTCTGTAAAATCATGATGTGCCCAATAATCCGGAATAGTTACATAAGCATCATGTCCATCCATTTGAATTTCACTGGATAAGGCTTTGAATGCTTGCTCTAAAATTGCATTAAATAGGGAATCATCGCCGCGGGCAGCATCTAAATCACCTGTAAGTGGAATCAGTGTTATTTGCGTCAGGAAAGGTTTTTCATTCTGTTGTGACCAAACAGAACACAAAAGTGATGATTCGTTAAATGAGAGATAAATCACTGCGGACCTAACAGCGTTAATCCCAGCTGCGAATTCCGTCGTTAATATATCCGTGATTGTGAGCTTTAAAGGAAAATATTAAATAGCGGCTTTCTTTATATAAATCAGTAATTGGACTTGCCACACGAACACTATTTTTATCATCTGCGATATCAATTTTGTAAAGTTCATTGGTCAATGGACAGTGGAGCATTGTCTCATTCGGTTGATAGGAATCATAATAATTAGTCAACTCAGATCGTTCTTTTGATTCTGAGGCAATCTTGGCTACGAAATTTGACCTTTCTTCATATTCCGCAAACTTTTTATGCTGTATAAATAATGTATCATTTCTACCTAATTCTTCAAGAAACATCACAATTGTAAGTGTAGTGTCTACAATTGTATCCCGTCGAACTTTTGGAAAACCAAAGGTTGTATCATAATCAACATCGAACCCAGTTGGAATATTAACCTCTACATCCCTGCCATCTACAAACAGTACTCTTTCACCCAAATATGTAGAATCAGCCATGACTGAATCTCGTACAGCATTAATAAGGTTAATTGCCCAAAGTCCATCAACGTTGAAGGAATCAGTCAAAGTATTGTAAAATGATTCCACATCGAAAATATTTTGTATATAAAACCTACTCTGATCTTCTGCTTGAGCCTCTTCTTCCCAAATTGCTTTTGGAACATATATTGTAATAACCATAAAAATGAATGTGAGCACTATAAACAATTCTAATAAATCAGAACGAAACTGTCGTTTTTTTAATTTTATTTTCATATTAATCTATTTTTATAAAAGGTTTCAATTTTTTAAGCGTTTTTACTCCAATCCCCTTGACCTTTAATAGGTCATCAATCGATTTAAAAGGACCATAATCATCCCGATATGTTATAATTCTTTCAGCAGTAACTGGGCCAATTTTCGGTAACGTTAACAAATCAATCTTTGGAGCTGTATTAATATCAATCAATTTTACGGTAATCTTATGTTTAATGTCATCCGTTTTTAATATAGGCACGTCAACTTTATTTAAATCAGATACTACAATGTCAGCGCTTTTAGATTGAAATTCTGAAATTTCATTTTCAATTTTTGAGGAATAATTCGGTTTAAAGTATATTTTTTTGATTGTACCAACACCTAACCCGACTGCAACAGATATGATTAAGAATTGAAAGATAAACTTCTCTTTTTGAGTAATGATAGTCATTAGAGTTTAATTTTTCGAAACGGTTGTTTAATTTTATTTTCTTGAGATTTCAAATCTTCAAATAATGTTTTTTGTTTTTTATTTAATCCTGATGGCGTTTCAACATGGATACGTACTAATTGGTCACCGTGTGATGATCCACGTAACATTGGGAACCCTTTTTTTCGCATGCGTAGAATTTGCCCGGATTGAATTCCCGCTGGAATTTTTAAACTAACTTTAGTACCATCAATCGTTGGCACATCAATGGCAGTACCCATAGCTGCCATACTGTATGAAATGACTGCTTCCAGAAATACATGTTCACCATCACGTATAAAATGAGGGTGATTTTCCTCTTCAAAAAATACAACAAGGTCACCGGCAGAATTTCGGGACTCTCCCTTGTTTCCCTGTCCGTCTAATCGCATATAATTTCCTGATTCTACACCGGCAGGAATTTTTACTTTTACAGCAACACTTTTTCTCACAAGTCCATGGCTGCAGCTTTTACAGGGTTTTGTGATAACTTTACCTGATCCTTTACAAATAGGACATTCTCTTTCCACAACTGATTGAAAAATAAATGACTGAGACATTTGCCGTACTCGACCTGCACCGTTGCATTGTTGGCACATAGTTGGACTTACACCGGGAGCGGCTCCGCTTCCCTGGCATGAATCACAATGCTCCAATCGTTTAATTTTTATGGTTTTTTCTACTCCGATAAGAATCTCACTATATTTTAACTCTATCGTCGCTCGCAGATCTTTCCCGCGACGAACTGTTTGGCCTCCCCTGTTACCGCCAAAAATGCTTCCAAATATATCTCCCCCAAACACATCTCCAAATTGACTGAATATATCATCCATGGACATATGATGGAATCCGCCACCACTAAAGCCTTGAGATTGATTTCCCATACCAACACCGGCATGACCAAATTGATCATATTGCTGACGCTTTTGGTCGCTGCTCAATACACTGTAGGCTTCTGCAGCTTCTTTAAACCTTGATTCAGCTTCCTTATCATCCGGATTTTTATCAGGATGATTTTTTAAAGCAACTTTCCGATACGCTTTTTTTATTTCGTCTTTGGAAGAGTCTTTGCTGACTCCCAAGACTTCATATAAATCTTTCATATTTTATTAACCACAACCTTGGCATGGCGAATAATGCGGTCTTTATATTTATATCCCTTTTCAAACACTTCCAGGATTTCATTATCCTTTTTATCTTTTTCTTCCCTGACCATTAAAGCATCATGTAATTCGGAATCGAGAATATCGCCCACTTCGCAGAATGATTCGACACTGCGCTCTTCAAATAATTTATAGATTTTTTGCAAGATTAAATCCATTCCTTTTTTAATGGAATCAGAACTTTCCGAGTGTTCTGGATGCTCCACGGCATCTTTCATACGATCTAAATCGTCTGTAATAGCTAGAATGTTTTTAATGACATCAGCACCTTCATAGCGAATGAGATTTATAAACTCCTGTTCTTTGCGCTTTCGAAAATTATCAAATTCTGCTTTTAATCGAATATGCTTATCCTCAACTTCACTTAATTGGAGTGTTAATTCTTCAATATTTTTTTCTAGCTTCAGTTCCTTTTTAGACAGTTTTTTCTTTTGTTCAGCTTTTTTCGTTTTCTTTTTTTCTGTTTTAACAGACACGATTCATAATCTCCGTAAAATTGTTTAAAATTCTTAACACATTGGCATAAGGGATACGTGTTGGGCCAATAATTCCTATCTGACCTTGAAACGATGATCCGCCAAAGACATGTGTTACAATGGAGCAATCATTATAGATTGTTTCCATATTTTCATTACCGATGAGCATATAATTATTTTGTTTATTTAAATGAGTCTTGAAATATTGTGTCACATTTTCATTATCAATTGCTTCAAGTGTTTTCTGCAGATTATTCACTTGTTGATATTCTGGCTGATCTAACAGTTCTCTATTTGAGGATGTAAAAATTAATTGACTGTCTGGAATGTTGAAATGTTTTTCCGGGTCGTTTAGCAAAATTTGCACTATTTCATGTTCAGATAAAGGTGAATCCTTCATCCGTTCGGCAATTGTTCCCTGGATATCCTTTAACGAAAGACCTAATAATTTTTCTTTAAGCAGTGTAGTAATATTAATGATTTCATTGCTGTTAACAGTCATATTCAAATTCAGGACGATGGAACGAACAACGCCTGATTTCATGCCCAAGACAACCATAAGACGATCTGATGACAAGGGGACTAATTCAATTTCATTCAATATACTGCGTTCATATTGCAGTATCATGGCCACACCAAATAAATGACTAATTTTCGATAGCATCGCAGCAGTGGTTTTTAGTAAATCATCAATACTATTAGATGATTGATGCAGTTTATTTTCAACATTAGCATAATTTTCCAGTTCATTATCAGATTGCCGCATTAAATGATCTACATAATAGCGGTAACCAAGATCTGTGGGAATGCGGCCTGATGATGTATATGTATGCATTAATAAATTCTTTTTTTCCAAATTCGCCATTGTATGTCTCAATGTGGCTGAACTACAATTAAACGCATGCTTTTTCTTGAGCACATTTGACCCAATCGGTACATGATCTATGATGTAATCCTCCACTACAGCTTTCAGAACTTGCGCCTGTCGGGTGGATATATCTGACTTTTTAAGATACATAATTAGTTTAGAATTTAGATTGAATCCATTTTTGTAAACAAGACGCTATTCAGACGAGAAATTACTTTATAAACCTGGAAATTGCTCGACTGCTGCCAAAAAGGCTGATAATGACAGCTATCAAAAATAACCAGCTCAAAAACATCCATTGTACATTTATGGTAAAAACAGTCAATTGACTTAATAGTTCATTAGCACCAACCACTGCACCATAAAGTAAAGCTGATGCCAACGCAGCACCAATAACAGCTTGGAAGACACCTTCTAATATGAATGGCATACGAATAAACGTATGTGTGGCTCCAATCATTTTTAATGCTTTTATTAAATCCTTTTTCGAATAAATAGTCAATTTAATGGTATTGGATATAATCATAACTGTAACAAGTATAATTGCAAAAGCAATACCGGATAATCCTAACAAACCTTGTTCATAAAACGTCTCTATTCGACTAATAAGCCGACCTTGATGATTGACCGTATCCACTCCTTCAATCTCCTTAATCCGCTCAATGATAGGATTAATTTTTATCATTCCATCGTATTGACGCTTGATGTTTACAACACAACTGACCGGTAATGGATTGTACTCAAGGAATTCAGTTAAATCATCACCAAATTGTGACCTGTATACTTTTAGCGCTTCATCTTTTGTTATCAACGTTGTAGAGTATACTCCGGGTATTTTTCTTATTTCCTGAAGATATTGGCTGGCTTGATCGTTAGTGATCGAATCTTTAAAAAATACTTCGATTTTATATTTCGAACGCATGTATTCAATTAGTTTATGTGTATTCTGCTCTGCTATAAACAATACACCAATTGTAGACAATGAAAGGAATACAGAAAAGACAGCTGTAAAAACGGTTAATTTATGCCGCCAGAGGTTTTTTAATCCCTCACTTAGTAAAAATAGAAATTTATTCATTATGCACTACGAAGCTTTCCATCGTGTATTTCAACAATGCGATGATTGCGGCTTTTGATTAAGCTATAATTATGAGAGGCCATAAATACAGTGGTACCCTCCTCACTATTTATTTCTTCAAGTAATTTTACCAAATCAAATGATGTCACCGGATCCAAATTGCCTGTTGGCTCATCAGCAAGTATAATTTTCGGATTTTTAATTAATGCTCGTGCCAAGCAGGCTCGTTGCTGTTCTCCACCGGATAGTTCTTGGGGATAATGATCTTCAAATCCTGAAAGTCCTACTTCATCCAACGCTTCTTCTACTGCTTCAGAAATATCATTTTGATTGTGGCCAATTACATGCAAAGGCAATGCCACATTTTCAAAAAGATTTCGATCGTCCAAAAGATGGTAACTTTGGGAAATTAAACCTATAGATCTACGTAATGCGGGAATTTTCCGTTTTTTAATTGTATCTGAATCAAAGTCCCCAATAGTTACTTTTCCACTTTCAGGAAAAATTTCCATATGCATCAAACTTAATAGTGTTGTTTTTCCAGAACCGGTTGGACCGATAAGAAATACGAATTCACCATCGTTAATTTTCAGATCAATATTCGCCAAACCAAAGCCCTTACGATAGGTATAAGATACGTTTTTTAATTGGATCATAATCTTAATTGAACAATAAAATAATGAACGATATATAACCTATCAGCAAAATAGCTGATGATACTTTTGAAATCGGCTGCTTGAATAATGCGATCGGGAACAGAACAAAGCCAAAAGCCAGCATAATTGGAATTTCAAAATGCATAATTTCTTTAGGAGTTTGCAATGGATGCAAAAAACTGACTAACCCAATAACGGATAGAACATTAAATAAATTAGATCCAATAATATTGCCAACTGAAATACCACTTTCTTTATGATACGCGGCAACAACAGATGTGGCTAATTCTGGTAACGATGTTCCAAGAGCAACCACTGACATACCAATCACAACATTGCTTACCCCCATCAACTCTGCCAATGTAACCGCACCCTCAACAAACAGTTTGGCGCCAAAATATAGAAAAACAGATCCCAATAAAACATAGATAAAACATTTTGGAATTGAATCTTTACCAATAACATCTTTTTCCACACGATGGCGGGGATGGGTAATGGCATACCACGTATATATAATTATTCCCCCAAACAAGATTGCGCCTTCGTAACGTTGTATTAATCCATCTGAAACAAAGAATGCAAACACCAAAGCAGCAATCATATATATGATCAGGTCCTTCTGTATTTTTAAATAATTAATCGTTATGGGAAATAAAAATGCACTTAATCCTAACACCAATCCGACATTTGCTATATTGGATCCAACAACATTTCCGATAGCAATGGATGGAGCCTCTGTTACTGCAGCCGCCAAGCTTACAACCATTTCCGGTAATGATGTTCCAAATGCGATAATCGTTAATCCAATTACTAAAGGAGATAAACCCATGCGCGCAGCAAAATGGCTACCTCCTCGGACAATCCATTCTGCACCGTAATAAAGGAAAAGACCACCTAAAATTAATAGAGTTATACTTAAAGTCATAACGAGTAGAGGTTATGTGCGTTTATAAATTCCCAGACAGGTTGCGTCACCATGTATCGAATGGTTTTATCTTCCGTCCAGCGCTTTCGAATTGTGGTGGATGAAATTTCGAAACGGGGAATATTTGCAAATTGAATTTGTCTTAAAACCCAGCCGGGAACAGAACTTGGTCTAAATCCCGGTCGAATAGCAACTAAAACCTGACATTCATGTAAAATTTCTTCTGCTCTATCCCACTTGTGAAGATTCATAAGTGAATCACTACCGATTAAATAATGTATTTCATTTGATTTCAACTCTTCAATTTTCTTGTATTCCTTTATAGTATCAATCGTGAAAGATACGCCGCCTCTTTGCAGTTCAATTTCTGAAATATCAAAATTCGCATTACCGGATACAGCCATTTTTAGCATGGAAAGGCGATGTTCTACATTAGAAAAATTATTTTTGAATGGAGGGTGATGGGCTAGAACAAATGTGATTTTTTCAAAATGTTCAGCTTCCGCTACTGTTTGGGCAACCAATAAATGACCGATGTGTGGAGGGTCAAATGTACCGCCGAAAAGGCAAACTTTTTTCATGACAAAAAATTAATTCTTATCTTTTTTGTTTATGAGTTTTTCAGCCGCTGTAAGAAGTTCATCATCTGAAAATTGTTTTCTGTTTTTCATCAGATAATCTGCAGCTTTCTCTGAATCTCCCAATAAGCTATGACATTTCACAATTTGGAAATGCGCATCTTCTACAAATTCAGTATCATAATATTTTGCAAGTAGATCTTCATACGTAATAATCGCTGATTCATACTCCTCCATTTTAATATACAATCGGCCTGATTCGTACAATTTTGTTGCAAGTTTATTTCGCATGCCGGCGATCGTTTCCAAAGCTTCTTCATTAAACTCTGATGTTGGATAATCATCCAGAAATTCCTGTAATTTGCTTAATGCCCGATCTGTGGAGGACTGCTCGTGAAAATATTTCGGAGATTGTTCAACGTAGGATTGACAAATACGCCAGCGTGCCTGCTGAACAAATTCACTAAATCCCATGCGACGAATCAAGCGATCATATTCGGCGATTGCTAAAATATATTCTTTATTTAAATAATATGATTCGCCGAGATAGAATTGTGCATCATCTCCTAAATCAGTGTGCAATCCCCTAATGGCTACATTATTAAATTCTTCCTGCGCACGAAGATATCGCTTCTTTTCGAGGTGATTCATGGCACGATCAAATTGTACCTGCAGATCTTCATCCACTGGTTTAGTTGAGGAACACGACGTGAAAATAATTGATGTAAAAATTATTAGAAAATAACGTTTTTTCATTTAATCACCATTTGTAAGAAACGGTTATACCTCCAATTCCATATTTATTGCGAGGATCGTAATATAATCCCACATCTGTTTTAGATTGTTCAGCCCTTTTCCTGGCTTGCCGCTGATTTGTGAAGACTGCTTCCAATCCGCTGATTACATGATTAAACATAATAGCTGTAACAGCATAATTTGCCATTGTTAATAAATCATTGCTCCGGGCTCGGTCTTTGTTATAATCATTTTTATTTGGTGTCATAAGAATAATTTCTATAGTGTCTTCCACTGTTTTCTCTAAAATATAGCGATCTTCAAAATCATCCCAACCTCCAACAAATTGATCATATTTTCCAATATTTTCATAAAAATGTTGATCTTGAAGTACTGATATTTCATCTAGGTATTCTATGACCCAATTAGGATATTGAGCTAAAGAATCTGATGAAATAAATTCTCCGAATGTTTCAGCGAGATAACCTGTTAAGTGAAGTTGAAGTGAGTGTGTTCCATCAATGATAAAATCTTTAGGAGTTTCAATATTAAATTTTGTTCCCCAATCATTCGGAGGTTGTAATTGAGTGTTCAATACCCAGTTGTATAAAGACCAATGCGTATCTCCAAACAGTTCATATTCTTTACGAATATCTTCTGCTTGCTTGTTCCATTGTACCCAGCTAACAATCGATGCGACTTCCATTCCGGCAAATATCGCAGATTTCCAAAGGGGATCACCATTTTTATACTGACCCAATCCGGGCAGAATCAGAGAATACAACATGGGTTTAGCCGGGTAATTAACAAATTCGACTGAATCCGGTTCAACATTTTGTGTCGTGTCCGGCAAAATAAAATCCGTTGTATTCAAATTAAACGCAGGCTGAAAGCGATCATCGAATAAATATAAATCCCCTGCTGTCAGAACAGAACTGATTAGTATTATTGTAGTTATTATTTTATTCATAATCAAAATCCAAATAAGAGTTTGAAATAATATCTGTCTTCATCACCGTATGTAAACGTTTCATCATTGACCGTTTTTTCAAAAACATCCAGTCCCCGGTGCATTTCAAGCTCTATAGCGGTGGGGAAATTATAAAAGGAAAAGCCATTAAACCGCCATTGAATTCCACTTGAGTGTAATAAATCTTTTTGGTCAAAATCACCGTTCCAGGCATGTCCCGTTTGATATATTAATCCCAGTACACTGTTTTGCAAAATGAACCAGCCCAATTGAATGTGTTTTTGAGTAAATAAAGGAATTCGAAATGTTATATCATTGATCATCTGCCGAGTTCCCTCAATACTGTAAAAAGGATAACCTTTCATGCCGATCATACCGCCACCGAAGAAATTGAAAAAAGGATCCACATTATCGTTCGATAACCAACCTAATTGCGTTTCCAGCGACAAAGTCCATCTATTTGTATACGGAACTGAATAATGGTATGACCCATTCAGATTGATGCGCCATGTAGTATTATCAGCAAAATCAGCAACCAATGTTCCTGCATCGGAAAGATTCAAACCGGTGATAAAGTCATTTTGCTCATGCATTGCAGATAGATGAGCAGTGAATCCTTTTGCAGGATTAATATTGCTATCGGCGAGCCTTTTGATGCTATTCAATTCCCATCTGACACCATTGACCCACCCCTTGTAATAATCATAGGCTACACCAGCCATAAGATTTTCCTGCTGTATCGTTTCTTTTACAAAAGCCCTATAAACCTGCCATGATGATATTAATTCCATTTGAGAAATACCAAATAATGGAAAGCGAATTCCCGCATTGAATTGTGTTAAACGGAATTTCAGATTATCGTCCAATTTATAGGATGAATAAAAACTACTTTGCTGAATATTGCGGGTTATATAAAACACTTCTGCAAACAATGTTGGATAAAAACGTTTAAATTCGAAAATGAAAAACAAATCCACATCTTGCACATTGTTAACAGTTGCACCACCAAATACGTTTAGTCGCTCCAGCACTTCTGATGAGTAAAAATAAAATCCGGGCTTGATCGTTTCATAGTCCATCATGACCCTGGGCAGGATGAACATGGTTGTAAAATCATCCGAATATGTGTGGGCATCAGTGTTTATCTGTTCTATAATGGGATCATCATGTTCAGCATTGATCAAATAATGATCGGATTTATAACCCACATTCGCATCATCCATCGATTGAGGGTTTATCAATAATGCTATCATGTACTTGCCATTCTCATAAAGAGAATAGACTATATCACCCTGTTCATTCATATCTGCCATAAACGCACCGCCAAGAACGTTTGTTACATAATGATCATCATTTATTCGAAGATTATAAACCCCCGATCGATCATCAGAATGAATAAGTGTTTTGTTGCTAAATGACGCATCTCTTTCGTCCCAAAATTGACTGTTCAAGACAGAACTAACAGATGAATCAATGAATGAATAATGGTATACATCACGATAATGGTGTTTCGTGCGATTAAAGGTCAAATGGTTGTTTTCATTATCTGCGTTCAAGCCACGCAAAATAGAATGATCATCAAAATGGGTTAATTGAATTACTTTTTTTGTTTTTAGATCAAATTGATAAATATTTTGGCTTCCATCTGATGATGATAAAAATGCAAAGGAACTGTCACTTTCAACAAAAACCGGATTGTAGGCACGCTGAAATTTGGTAAGACGCTTTTCTTTTTTCTTCTCCAGGTTATACTCGTAAATATCAAAAAATCGAGAGCCGTGTTTATTAGGAATCGTGGGTTTTTTGGTATAATAGATCACATTTCCGGATGGATGCCATGCAGGCGCAAAGAGCGCTCCCCCATCTAGTCTTTTCTCTTTTCCACTTTCAACATCATACAAGAAAAGGTCTGTTTGGCCTAAATAATCATTTTCTTGATTTGATATAAAAGCGATCTGTTTACCATTGGGGGACCATTTGGGATGAAAATTGGCTGTTCCCTCTTTGACGATCACTTCCCCTTTTACTTCATTTTCTCTGATAGATTGTGTTTTGGAAAAATAATCGTTTTCCAACGATTTCTTAAAATCTTCATAAAGCTGTTTACCATTAGTACCAGTCGCTTGTTTAATGGCATTACTGATGGAATATTGAAACGGATTGGAAAGTTCCACCATTATATTTTTGATGGATTCTGGACCATACTTTTCTACAATATATTTGCATAATGCAAATCCGGAATTGTACGTGGATTCATTACCGATCCCACTTTTTCCAAATGTATTCATTTCCGTAAATGATAATACGTTATCATTTAAGACTCTATCCCGTAGGATCATATCACGATGAGTATCCCAATGATCCCAGTTCGCACCTGCGAACATATATTGCGCTGATCCTTCAGCTAGCCATGGTGGCACAGCAGTCCCAGGTAATGAATAGCTAACCAATTTTTGTGGGAATCCATATAGCACATCCTGCCGTTTCTCATCTTCATAATCCATCCATTGAAAATATGCTCCCGGAAATTTGAGCCCAGCCTTCATTGCTTTTTGCAAAGAAACAATGTGGGCAAATTCATGGGTGATCACATTCTGCAGCCAGCGGTGGCTCCCCCGCAATTCAAAGTCTAAGGGCGACGCCCAGATAATGATCTTATTATCGTAGTAATAAGCAGCACCATTGGAAAAATCATCCACGTCAGTAAAGATAATATCTGTTTTTGTTTGCGGTTCGTAATCATAAAACCCCGTAATGTGGGGGAAAATTTGTTCTGCAACGTAGGCACCTTCACGAGCTGTACTTTCCGTGCCTTCATAAAAGTGGATCTGAAAATGCTCTGTATCAAACGTCTGCCAATCAATTTCCGGATGGTTGTATCGAAATTGGCCAAAAAGTGTGGCCGCTAGCACGGTCATAAAGCAAATGAATTTTATGCACTGCATAAACTATTTGATAACCCCAATTTTCAAAATCTCTGATTCACTTTTTGTACCGCTTGTAGCCGTTATATTTGCGAAATATACTCCAGATTCTACATCATCGACATTCCACCATTCCTCATGAATTAATCCTTGTGTCAGATTATCCATCGTAAATTTTTTCACAAAAAATCCTGCAAAATCGTAGATCATAATTTCTACTTTATCTGCAGACTCAACTGCAATGCGTAATTTAACTTTCCCTTCATAAACCGGGTTTGGATATGCATATGTCTTGTCTTTATCGATCAAAGCAGATTCAGGGATACGCTTGGGAATATTCAAATGGAGAGTGCGAGTATTTCCAAAATCATGATGGATCGATGTCCATTCATTGCCATAATTTTCACTCACTTCATCGAAGAGCCAAATGGCTGATTCAGTCACGATGGCATTTCGACCTTCATATTTACTCAAGCAAATGAGATTCCCATAATCAGTTAAGCGATATTCAAGTTCACCCTGCCAATTAATTACGATGATTTCTCCTTCTGCATTTTGAACTACTATTTCCGGATGCTCATCACCAATTAGATCTTTAATTAATGGTGTTTCTCGAGTTGTCATTGTATCCAGTGGAAATCCGGAAACAGTTATACCATTTAGATGTTTTGCTTCAATATTTATAACAGATAAAGGATCTCCCGAAATTAAATATGATTCGTAAATATATTCTGTGCTTCCATCCAGATCTAGATCAGCCATAGATGCAGATCCGCTTACACTATCAATTGAACCATCATTATTGATAACACTCGCTGAATAAAAGAAATCATCTGATGATTGTTTATATTGATGGTTTCCAAGTGGATCATTTACAAATACAGCATTTGTATAATTCAATGTATCGAGAGAAACAAGATCAAAAACATATTGAACCGTATTGAAATCGAAATAATTGATGAATGAATTTGAACTATCTTTTTCTAAAACAATCAAACGATCTTTGCCATCAAAATTACCAACAGACAAATCATAGATATCTCTCGTGGTGGAATAAAAAAAGAACTTATTTGATATTTCTTCTTCTTGAACAACCCACAGACTGTCTTTTCCTCCAACGATCTCCATGACACCATCACCATCAAAATCATTAATAAGACCAATATGCAGTGATGTATCGGGAAAGTCATCTGCCAGCATGGTGTTTGTGACAGAAAATGACATTGTATCATTTGCCAATCCAATATTGCTGATGCTCAAATAGGTCGTGGCGCCGTCGTTGCTCTTCGTATTTGGATACGTAAATGGCCCAAATTCTAACTGTTGTCCCTCTTGATCGGGATAAAGGGCCTCATATTCAGGATTGCCCTGGAACCACATATCCCCAAAATAGCCGCCTGTTGGGTCCGCAAATAGAAAGATGTTGGGATAGCCGATATCCTGTGCCCCATCGGCTTCTTCCAGGTCTACACCCCGTTTTTCGCGATTTCCATTCACTGAATAAGATGATAAACCTGAATTAATACGATTTTTGTCTATATGCCAGATTAAAAGTCCGGAGGCAGGTAAACCAATATCATAGTTAGAAATAGACGTGACGACACCGTTTTCATCCTTTTCGATTGCTACTGAGTCAAACAGCACTTCTACGAATGGCGGATAGCGATCTTTTCCACTTTGTTCATACATAAGATATCGAGCTGAATCAATGGAAACATCTTCTCGAAACCAATTGGTTCTATTCTCAATTAAAAAGTGTTCGTTCGTATTAATGTCTACTTGAATGAGATTATCTTCTGATCGAACTGCTAATTGTACATGTGTTCCCGGTTTTACCACAGCCGGTTCTTCCCAACCGGCATATTTTCTTGTCCAAGCATCCGGCGGTGCAGGTACCATTCCCCTGCCGTTATTCGATCCTTGATCCATGAGCCCAAAAACACCAATCCCGCTTTGTCCTGATTCCGTATCCCACAGTGGCGGTAAACCCACAGCAAAACCCATCATGAGAGCAAACGTGCCTGTAAGCCCAAATTGATATTCACAGGGTGTAGCTGAACCGGCGAACATGGATTCAGCAATATCATAGAGAAGATGATTTTGTGTCTCCGGTAAAATGATACCGTGCTCAACAGTAGAATTTCCAATTGTAATAGGACCATTATTGTAAGTCTGCAGCATGTCTACATCAACATATGTGGATGGAATATCTTCAGGAGTTGGATCTAAAAACGGTAACGAAAAATCCTGACCAATTCCAGCATGAATTACAACAATTAAATCATCATTAGACGGCTCAAATCCATCTGTTGAATATGCCAATTCAACAGCTTCTTTAAATAATTCAGTCAATCTTTGTTCATAAATATCGTCTTCCCCATAAGGATGATAACTATCCATTGTATTTGAAAGCACATAACTCGATTGATTATCGTCAGGGTATACACGAGAATTATCTAGATTTATTCCAAATTTTCCATACGATACATTTCTGAAATAATTATCCACAGCCTTTAGTTGTGAAATAAAATATGTTTTATCATGAGGAGCAGGATCGACAACGTAATTATCACACGTATCATATTCCGCTGTATAAAGAAAATCACCATTTCCAGTTGTACCGTCAGCATCATCTTCCTGAAATGAAACTCTTATTATTTTTACTACTCTATCTCCTATTATTTGGGCAGATACAGTTGAACATGTCATCAATACGATGAATAATATATAAAGGCGTTTCATGTTGGAAATAGTGTTAAATAGAGACTATGGAATTTTTAGAATTCCATATTCAGAGAAAAACGCATTGTATTGGCAAGTGGATGATCCGGCTCACCGGATGTATAACCAAAATCAAACCCATAATTTGCAAAACGTAAACCGACCCCAAAAGTAGGATTGGAAATCTTTCCGGTTTTGTCGTAATAATACCCAGCACGAAGAGCAAAATATTTTCCGTACCAATATTCCATACCAATGTTATGGACGAGTTTATCCAATTCATTTTTAATTGTGCGTCGCTTGGCACTACCCACTTCTTTTTGGCCATATTCATTATAGGCTCCCCAACCTGAATCTCCAGGTTCGCCTTCAGTGGCTATCATTTCTCCTTCATCGGCATCAATCTCGCCATTGTTGTTATTATCTACCCAATCATATCCGCCGATAATATGATCGTATTCATCGCTTGATGTTTTTGTCATATCCATATCGCCGCCAATTAACCAGTCATCCACCCACGACGTAAATATACCGATATAAATCGGGTCGGAATGGGCTGTTTCATGCTGTCCCTCACTATTGTATTCTGCATTTTTATCAGAAGCATGGCCATTTTCATCATATCCGCCAACATATCCATCACCATCCCAATCCATATCAGGATAAGAAGCAACCAGAAGTTTGTCTACATCATAAACTAAATGGAGTTTATTAAACTCCGAATTGACGATAGCATAGTTTATTCCAAATGTGAAATTTGTTGGTTGCGGATCGGCTTGTGCCGGATCGATGAATGAGACTTTTGGTCCAATATTCGTGACAGTTAAACCAATAGTAAGATCAGGCGTTAGGAATTCTTTCCTTAAATATCCAATGTCAAAACCAAAATCTGTTGAGGTTCCCTTTCCCTTTTCTCCTCCGGCACCGAAATTAGTCAAATGCTGATAGGATACTTTTGCATTTATTCCCAAAGATGATTTTGGTGATAACAGTGAACTATATGACAAAGTTAAAGCTGTCATATAACTTGTAAACGTGCCTAAATAATCGTCGGGAGATTCTCCCATGCGAATTTGTTCACCTAGATTTAAGTAGATAAGATGCCCGCCAAGAGTCCCTAAATAAGGATAATGTTTACGATATGCAAAAAACTCATAGTACATATCATCAGCCAGATTGGGCAGCCAATTGACGTGCATGAGGGCCATTTCAGAGCCCTGTAAAAATGCTAATCCGGCGGGATTCCAAAAGCTGGCGTATGCATCATTAGCGACAGCTACTTGTGCTTCACCCATTCCACCTGCACGTGCGCCTGGGGAAATAAGCAAAAAGATAGCTCCTGCTTCACTTTGGCCATATAAAGGGCGAGATAATGTTAAAAAGGTCATGGTCATGACCATGATCAATCGTTTCATTGGTATGTTCTCCTGTTATCGACGGGAAAGCCCGTCTCGTTATTCATGTTTCATTTATAACGATTTTACTTCGATTTAGCTCCTTTTTAACGCCGGCGAATATATCCTTTGATTTCGCCTATAGTCAAGAAATGAATATTTCATGTGATTGTTCCCACATTTAGTTTAATAAACCGAGAGAAATTATTGGAATATAAGTAATGAGTAAAACGACAACAAATCGTATAAGAAAAAAAGGCAATGTTGCTTTATATATTGTAGGCATATCTTTATTGAAGCGATATGCCGATAAAAATAGATTAATTCCGACTGGTGGAGTTAAAAAACCTAACTCGAGATTCGCTATGAATATAATTCCTAAATGAACCGGGTCGATACCGAAATGAATACCTAATGGCATTATAAGAGGTACAATTACAATGATTGCTGAAAATATGTCCATCAAGCACCCTACAACCAAAAGCAATATATTCAGCATGAACAAAAAAATGAATTTTGACGATATTGTCGATTTGACCCAATCAAGTAATAAACTGGGAATTTGTGCATCCACAAGGTAACTCGTTAATCCCATGGCCACTCCAAGTATAATTAACACGCCTCCAATCAATGTTGCACAATCCAGAACGATGCGGGGAAATTCGCTCATTTTGAGATCTTTATATACAAATACTTCTATTACAAATGTATAAAACACCATTAAAGCTGCTGTTTCTACCAATGTTGTAAAACCGCCAAAAATACCTAACAAAACTAAAAACGGTATGAGCATTTCCCACTTTGCTTCCCATAAAGCAGCACCAATATTTTTCATATTTATTGATTGTGTTACTTGGTCTTGTCTCTTTTCCTGAAAAATAGCCCAACTAGCTACTGCTAAAACAAGTATGATACCAGGAATAAATCCGGCAATAAATATATCTTTAACGGATACACCAGCAGTCACTCCAAAAAGAATTGCCGGTAAACTGGGGGGAAATAATAAACCCAAAGAACCGGCAACAGTAATTAATCCTAATGAAAACAATTCATTATACCCTTCTTTTCTCAATAATGGGTAAAGCAGTCCACCTAATGCTAAAATTGTGACGCCAGAACCGCCGGTGAGTGCAGTGAAAAATCCACTGAGAAAAACAATAACAATTGGAGTACCGCCCGGTATCCAGCCAAATAAAACCCTGAAAACCTTAAACATTCTTTCTGAAGAACCGCTTTCAGCTAAAATATATCCTGCCAATGTGAATAAGGGAATAGTAGGTAATGAAGGAGAAACAACAATGCGATATGCTTCAGCTGGAATTGCTGCAACGGGTAAATATTCACTCCAAAACAATAATCCGGCAATGCCTCCCAACCCAACAAAGATAGGCGCACCATAATAAAGCGAAATTAGAATCGCCGTGCATCCAATGAAGAGGATAAAGCTATTTTCATTAAATGCATCGGAAAATGCAATAAACATCCACATCACTGCCATCATCAGCATGGAACTGCGCAACATTCGATTATTAAAACTGCTGTAAAAAACTTGAATCGCCATTAATGTAAATCCCACAGGCATAATCACTTGGGCAAACCAGCGTGGAATATTTGGCGCAATATCTACAGGATATTGGAATTCAACTTTAAACAAACTCCAACTACCCCACATCAAGGAAATAATAACAATGAACGATATATTTTTTGCTATCCAGCGGCCAAAATGGAACTCTTCATCCGCTTGAAATAACGGTTTTGTCGTTAAGGCTAATAATTTATTTTGACGTGTTGCAAGAACAGCCCCGACAAAACCGATCCATAATGTCATATGTTGGACCAAAACAGGGGATGAGGGAATACTTGACCCTCCAAATAAGCGAGAAATCGTTTCAAATGCAGGAAGAAAGGCTAAAAGAAAAAATACAGTTAATGCAAGAATATCCTCGCCCCATCGAAGACGTTGTACTATAGGCTTTTTTTGTTCAGCCATTATTCAGATGATTTCTGCATAGCACCCAAAGAATCTTTTTCAGCCATGAATTCTGTGACAGTATCAAAAATTTCTTCTGACACATATTTTCCGCGTAATTCCGGATACCACGTTTTTAAATAATTTTTCCAATGTTCTATTTCATCAGGAGTAGGCTGATGGATTGTCAATCCATATTCCTGCATCACTTTAATTGCTTCATCATCTTGATGGCGGGTACTTCGCTGATGCATTAAACCTATATCTTTAGCAATTGATTTCATTTTTACTTGATGTTCGGGTGAAATTCGATTCCAAATTCTATTATCAATAATGACGCCAGCTGTCAGCAAACCCCAATTAATATCAAGCATATAATTGGCTGAACTAAACCATTGTTGAGATAATGCATATAATGGCGTTGTGGCAATAGCATTAATGAGTCCCGTTTGAAATCCGGATAGCACATCAATTGATGCTAAAGGAACAGATTGAAATCCGGCACGTTCCCATAAATTTTGAGTACGGTAATCGCCGGCCCATGTAAAAATCTTCATTCCTTTGAGATCATCGAGATAAACTATGGGATCTGCTGTGAACCATTTTGCCCAACCAACATCGGCCCATAATAAAACTTCAAAGCCATTTTCTCTCATACCCTCTTCTAATTGAGGAGACATTTTTTCTCGGAGCCAATCTACATCATCATAATCATCAAATATCAATGGCAGAACAAATCCGCTCACATCCGGGTTCACTTCGGAGAGTCCTTCAGTGGAAATTGCTGCAGCGTGAATTTGGCCTATTCTCATTTTTCGTATCATATCCCGTTCATCGCCCACAACACCACCGGGATATATTCGGAGCACAATTTGACCGTCGGTAGCTTCTTTCCAACGCTGCCCCATCTCCACAAGCATACCGTGCCAATCCGTGCCTTCCGGAACCAAAGTCGCCATTTTTATAATGGTTTTTTTAGCACTGACTTCACCTACTAACAGAAGGCAAAAAAGTATTCGAAATAGAGTATTCATTTAGTAAAACAGCTCATCTGTTCTTGAAAGTAACCAGAGTGCCCGCTCACGGGCAATAATATTTCCCAAAGCCAATTCCTTATTATTTTTTAAATCCATGTTGAGAACATCTTTCAATAATAATACATACTTATCTTTTTTCTGTGTTGATACGAGTACATTTTCCGAATAGGAAACTTTTGCTCCTGCATCTAATCCATTTGAAAAAATCATGGCTTGTTCAAAATGATGTGTTGCTTGATCAACATTTTTACCCATTAAGTCTATCCGAGCCATCGAATATGAAATCATAGCTGAATGAATAGCACCAGAATTCCATTTCGGATCAATTTCTAACGCTTTTTCTAATAAATAGCCAACAATTGGAAGTTGAATAACCCATTTTGATTTCCCTCTACTGGAACTGATTGCACCGCCATAGGCAGCCCCCAGCCAATATAAATACGGAACATCTTCTTCTGTAAACGTAACATCTTCCATCATCCAATCCGCCATATTTTGCAATTGGAGATGACGAAATTCCATAGCCTTTTTCCCATGAGAAATCGCTTTTTCAAAACTTGCTAATCCTTGGGAGTATAGAATTTTACCTGCATCATAATCATCTTCAATTAAACGATCTGCTTTTTCTACCAAAAATGCATATGTGTATTGGGTCCGTAATTTTGCAGCTTCAAGATAAAGTTCATCAACATCACTTGTCAGTTTCATTTCTGCTGAAAGAACTTTACGATAAAATATATCTTCAGCAAAATCAGGATGATGCTCCAAATAATAAGCAGTCGTGCAGGACGAAACCCAAAAGCTCAATAAGAAAAAGCATACAAATTGCAAATTGCACTTTATTAACATGGTATTGAATTTAGAGGAAATATTGAAAAATAATTGACGATCAATTCAACAGATCATCATAGAGTGGAAATGAGTCGCACAACTCTTTTACTGTTGATTTGACATTTGTGATTACGCCTTCATTTTCCGGATCATCGATGACCTGATTAATCAAATCACAAATTACTATCATTTGTTCTTGCTTCATTCCTCTGGTTGTAATCGCGGGGGTTCCAATCCGAATTCCGCTTGTGACAAACGGACTACGTTCATCAAAAGGAACCATATTTTTATTTACCGTTATACCTGCTCTTTCGAGCGCTTTTTCAGCTACTTTACCCGTAATACCTTTATTCGTCAAATCAATTAAGATTACATGAGTATCTGTTCCACCTGAAACTAATTGATAATCTTTATTTAAAAATACATCTGCAAGTGTTTGAGCATTTTTCACAATTTGGTTGGTGTATTCTTTAAAGGACGGCTGCAGTGCTTCACCGAAAGCCACTGCTTTCGCAGCGATGATATGCATCAGTGGACCGCCTTGAATTCCGGGCATGACCATGGAATCAATCAATTCTGACATATTTTTCACGCGCCCGGATTTAGGAGCGACAACACCAAAAGGGTTTTCACTATCTTTTCCCATCATTATCATTCCGCCACGTGGACCACGAAGTGTTTTATGAGTTGTCGTTGTCACTACATCACAATATGGCATGGGCGACGGGTGTAATCCGGTTGCGACCAATCCGGCCGGATGGGCAATGTCAGCCATCAAAAAAGCACCGATTTCATCAGCAACTGCTTTGAAATCCTCAAATTCAATATGTCTTGGATAGGCGCTGCCACCACAGATAATCAATTTTGGTTTATGCTCTTTCGCTAATTTTATAACTTCATCAAAATTGACACGACCAGTTTTCCTGTCAACCTGATAAGAAACAACATTGAAAAGTTTTCCCGAAAAATTCACAGGACTGCCATGAGTTAAATGTCCGCCATGTGCTAAATCTAATCCCATAATCGTATCGCCAGTTTGAACGAATGTGAGTAATGCAGCCATATTGGCTTGAGACCCTGAGTGCGGCTGTACATTTGCGTAATCAGCATTGAATAGATTTTTAGCACGGTCTCGCGCCAAATCTTCAGCTTCATCAACATGTTCACACCCACCGTAATAGCGCTTACCTGGATACCCTTCCGCATATTTATTGGTCATGACACCACCGGCCATTTCCAAAACTGGATAGCTTACAAAATTTTCAGATGCAATTAATTCAAGGGTAGAAAATTCACGACCCACTTCACGCATCAGAATTTGATATAATTCAAGGTCGGCGTTTTTAAGATAAGACAAATTAGAGATCCGGATATTATATTACCACTTTGGATCTTTTTTTAGTTTTTCATCAACCCAATTATAACATTCATTCTTTGGTGTAACATAACCTCGATTTTTTACATCATCATCGAGCATAAACCACTGTGCTTTTGAGAATAAGACTTCATTATCTTCCAACCAAGATTTGGAATTATTTGTTCGACTGAAACCCAATCCGTCTGCTTTTAAAAAATTTCTATGGGCCAATGTGGAAACTATCCGATCATCTAATGAAATGGATGCACTTCTGCAATCTTGAAATGATTTGTAATAAACATTTCCCTTCTTACCGTGGGATTCGCCTCTATTCTTATCAATTGAAATTGCTTTGTCAGCCCAACGTAATGCTTTTGCATAGTTCTGGTTGGCTATATTTACATCACATATTTTTAATGCAATCTGAACATCGCGAGGATTGAGCAAGAAAAGTTCTTCGTAGGCATCGGAAGCATCATCTAATTGGTCTGCATTATAATACGCCTGACCCAGTTTTCGATAGGCTATTTTACTTGTTTTATCAAGACGAATTACTTTTTTGAGTACGTCCACTGCTTCTAACGCTTCATCATTGTTAAGTAAGCGGTCAGCTAAATCAATTCCGTATGAGTTATTATCTGGATTGTTTTGAAAACGTTCTCGATAAATATCCAATGGATCTTTGCCTGTTTTTTCATAAATAATTGCAATTTCACTTTGTGCTTTTTCATTTGTTGGATCTATATCCAGAATTTGTTCTAAATAATCTATTTGATCATCATAAAATCCCTGTTCACCATACAGTTCTGCTAAATCCATTTTTATATCTAGATCATTCGGCATCAATTCACTTAATCGATTTAACTCTGAAATTTGTAAATCCGTTTTACCCTGTTTTGAATAGGCATATACGAGGCGTTTACGTAATTGCACATTATTTGGCAATTGCTGCAAACCTTTGACCAAAACGAATTCCGAACTATCAAATAATCCTAAATATTCATACGAAATTGCATAATATTGATATACTTCTTCAGGATCATCTCTATCGCATCCTAGATCTACTAATTCTCTATATACATTAATTGTAGACTGCCAATCCTTGTTTTTATAATATTCAGCTGCGCTACTTAATAACCTGGGACAACGAACTTCACGGAGCGAATCAAGGTACGCTTCGTACGCTGCATCTTCATCTAGTTGTTCATCCGGTGGAACACACATAGAAAAAAATAAGGCTGTTATACCTAATATTATTATTTTGTGAATATGAATTGATTTCATTTTTGAGTACCTCATTTTGGTCTTCTTTTTACGAACCATAAATCACCTAATTGCATGCCAATTGTGAAATGATTGATTTTTTCATCGGAAATTATATCGCTGGTACGGAAACCATATCTGTATGCAAAATCTATTTGATTATTTGCAGCACTAAATTTAATACCAATCCCTAAAGAAATTCCAATTTCATTCACATAACTATCCATTTCTTCCAGAAAGTCTTTACGGTAATAAACACCGCCTCTATATTGTATTTTATGAGCGAATTTGAATGCTGTTTCCGGTGAAAATTGTGCTATAGCCAGAGACACTTGTTGAGATTTATTTACGTATTGCGATAATAAGGGAAAAATAGTTCTATCTTTATATCCCTTATCATTCCAACTATGGGCTTCGAGCATTAAATGAAGATCATTCTTCATTAACATATCAAAACCAAAACCAATCTCATAAGGTTCTAAAACATTATTATAAATATTTATTTCAGCGGAGGGAGCGCTTGACGGCGATGGATTATCAGCAATATCATAATAACCATTTTCGTTTAAATCTTCAAATGGTTGAAATGAATAATGTTTTATCTTCAATGGATTAATTGCACCACTGTACATAAAATAAATATTCAATGGTATATTTTTATGGCTAAACCTGTCTGATGAAAAAAATATTTTATAAAGCGAACCAGAAAATAAATGTCGTTGAAAATAATGGTATGTTCGCTGATCAATACTGAATTTTGATTCTTTTCGTAAAGATCCAAATAACACATCCAATTCAACCGCCATGCCTTCATGGACAGTTAAGGGAAATCGAAAAGCTGTATACAAAGATGATATACCACCTGAACCGTCAACAGAGCGTTGTGTTAAAAGAGTATCGTCATCCACATAAAATTCAACTTGATCATCTTCAATTAAATATTGCTGATTGAAAAGTGGTTTTAAGCCAAATCCCCAAGCATATTGATCACCAATCGGAACAGTAAATTGCGCACTGCTGATACCAGATAAACCGTTCACCCCAAGATCACTGGAATACTCATCACCATTATAATTACCGGATAAATATGCATAATTAAAATTATTCCAAGTTACAGGATTTGACAGCGAAACATTTTGATTAAAAGAAGGAATAATCCCGCGGCTGGCTACAGCAGCCGATGCAGCATTATGATTAAATGAAATTAATCCTAATCCAAACGCATTATGAATTGATTGTCCATTAATGACAGTGAATAATGAAATTATTATGTATCTACGGAGAAACATATTGAATAAAAAGTTTTGGATATAATGAATCATGTTCTGCAGAATAAAAATGAACTTCAGTTTTAAGGCTATTATTTATATTGCTATAAAGTTTAATACCAAGATTGTCTACATTTTCAAAGTGCTGATTCTGAAGGAAGTTCTTAATGTTGAAAACAACTTTACTGTCTTGGACAGATCCGCTGGAAAAAAGTGAAGCATGTACATTGTAATCATCTTCATCTAATATTTCAAAGGCTGGTAAAATGATTGTATCATTTAATGGCACAGCCCAAATACTGAATGAAGAAATATTTGTATCCGGAATCATGAATAATGTCAACTCTGCTTTATCAAAACTTGTTTGTTTCGGTAATTGAAGTGAATCCAAAAAATCCATTTTAATTAAACTACGCAAACCTTTTCCGCGGCTAATTGAGATGAAAGATGTATCTTGTTCAGTTAAATCTGGAGGAACCATTATGCTTAAATCTTGAGAAACAAGAAAAGATCTAGAAAGTGTATCAATACTAACATCTCCAGACGTATCAGCAGAATCCGGATAATTAAATTGGCGAAAATAGATTTCCAATTTTGGAGTTAAGGAATTAGAATAATCATATTCCCGACTGTAAAAACTTTGTAATTCATCATTCCCATTTTCTTGGATTATCATTAGTGAATAATTCAATGATGTATCAGCAAACGTAGAATCAAATAAACTGACTGCAGGAAACTTAACTGTATAATTAGTTGTAATCGAATCCACTTCAATACCTTCTTCAGTTGCAGTTGAAACAAATTCACCTGCAGCAATTTCAGTGTCAGTAAAATTTAAATAATGTGATTGTGATTCACTAAAAACAGAATCAAGTCCAACCGATGGAAAATAGTACATAGAGAAAGTTGCAGGTGTTTCCAATGTATCTTTAGCTACTCTAATAGTAAAAAATGCACTATCTATTTTTACAGTCGTGTCAAGAAACGATGATAATGTCCAAGCACTTGACTCAAAGGAATAGAATGATGATTTTAACAAAACAACCTTATATACAAACTCATCATCCGTACCTAAATACAATTTAGTTTTGCTGCCAATTATTGGAGGAACCTGGTATGTGACTCCTTCGATATCGTAAAGTACTTGAGTCTCAAGATTAAGATCCGTATCGCTTAAATCAACTTTAAGCGGATCTTCCATACAACTTGTATAAAGTACACAGGCTAGACCGATCCCAAGGAGTCTAAATTTGATTATTTGTTTCATTAAGTGAATTATATACGTCAGATCAACCGTTAAGTTTCTCAAGGACTTTATCAAGTTTATCAGCTACAGGCTGATAATCCAATATATCCCCTTCCGGAACTTTAACCGTAACTACTTTTTTCTTATTGGCTTTCACTGTAGGAAGCTTTAGCAATTTTTCAGTAATATTATTAGATGGAGATTCCAGAGCAATAATCATATCTGCGTTTTCAGTAGCTGCTTCATATGCATTGACTTTTCCATTCTTCATAGCTTTTGGAATTTTTAATCCAGCTTTATCAAAGGCTGCCTGTCCGAAATTTGTATATTCATCATCCATACTATGTACCATAAGTACTGTTTTGATATTTTCATAAAAATCCTTTTTCGCATATTCTTCTTTATACATAGCTGGTACAAAAGATGATTGCCATCCATTACATAAGAAAATATCCGGTTTCCAAAACAAGTGAGGCAGTGTAGCTAAAGTTGCTTTACAAAATATTGAGAAACGCTGATCATTATCGGTTAGGATTCTACCATTTTTTGATTTATACACAAGATTCGTTTGAGGCTTAAACCATTTATTATCTTCTAAAAAATAAACCTGAACGCGAGTTTTAGGAATGAAAGCACTTTTAGCAGATAGTACTTTTTCTTCTCCATTATACTCAAAAGGAATATCTCGAAGACGAATCACCTCTCTTAATATATATTTACGCTCACTGACATACCCGTATTTTGGAATTATAGTACGAATATCATGACCTTTTTCCTGCATTAGCAGAGGTACTTTTGTTGAAAATGGAGCCAGGCTTGATGTATTAGCGAACGGAATAATTTCCGTCGTCATGTAGAAAAGTTTACTCATATATTATTTTTTTCGGTTATTCGATTGTTAATTGTTTCAAAGCTTCTTTGGAACGATCGTAAAATTCACTTCCTGGGAAATAGTCCACTAATCGCTGAAATTCTTCACGTGCTTTAACCAGATTACCCATACTTTGAAAAGCCAAGCCCAGTTTTAATTGAGCATCATCATCTTTATCTGTTCCAGCAAATGTAAACACTTTTTCAAATTCTATAATTGCCCGTTTATAGTTCTTTTGCGAATAATAACATTCAGCTAGCCAATATTGGCTATTATCTGCAAGATTATTCTGTGGATCACTAATAACGAGTTTTGAAAAGCCTTTTATGGATTGACTATACATTCCATTTTGAAAATGGCTCAAACTTTCAATATACAGTCTTTTATACTCAGTGGGACTGATCTTTGAACTGGGTGAGGCGGGAGTTTGATCATTGCGAACATTATATAATTCAGTGAAACTATTTGCAAGAGTAACAATTTTATTTTCGATCATTACTAATTGGGCTAAAACTTCAAAATTTGTGCTGTCAGAATAAGCTGCTTTATCTTCCAACAATCTTATTTTATTATGAATTGTATTAATTCGATTAATAATCAGGATTGAGACAGAATCTGTTTGTTCTTTTGCTTCAACAGTCGCTTTGAGTGTTCTTTGTAATTCAGGAAGCAAAATATTCAGTTTTGTTTCCAATTCATTTATTCGATTATTCTGCTGACTAACTTTATCACTCAATCTCTTTACTTGCTTTGATTCAGATTGAGCAGATAAACTTATCGCATTCAATAAGATTGCACATAGGATAGAAATTTTTCCAAGTCGTTTTAGCATATATAATCTTTGTTTTTGCAAAAGGATAGGCCGGGAATTTACTGAGGATTCAGTAAATGATCATTGCACTTTTTAATAATCCTTGGGATCAATACTCAAGTTCATTATAAGGGCTACCATGATATAACTGGACAAAAGAAAAGACCCACCATATGAAACAAATGGTAATGGTAACCCTTTTACAGGTATCATACCGACGGTCATAGCGAAATTCACAAAAACGTGTGCAGTAAATATTGTACCTAATCCAACCAAAACCAGGCTGGAGAAACGATCATCAACATTAAACGCTAAACGTATTGTTCGTAGAATAAATATTGAAAATAATGTTATCAATATTAATATGGTTAAAAAGCCGAACTCTTCGCCAATTACAGAAATAATAAAATCAGATTCCTGAACTGGTAAAAATTTGAGATGAGTCTGAGTTCCTTGCCCCCATCCTTTTCCAAACAACCCACCGGCTCCAATCGCTGTTTTACTTTGAATAATTTGATACGCAGCTCCAAGAGGATCAATTTCAGGATTGAATAATGTTAATATTCTTCTTTGTTGATATTCTTTTAGCATACCCCATAAAATAGGTGATAATAATCCCAAAAAAACATTACCAAAAAAAGTAGAAATACTAAAAACAAAATTAGGTTTTGCTTTATAAATAACAAACACCATTATTATAGCCCAGAGTGTAAAGGAAAACCAATGAAATGCTGTCAGAATACTGACTAGTGGAGCCATCATAAGAAATAGATGGAAAGGTCGTGCTCCAACCCAATACAGCATTGGTAACAACGGTACGAGTATAATAATAGCTGATCCTAAATCGGGTTGATTTAAAACGATCCCAGCGGGAATTATAACCAAAATAATAGGAATAATACTTGATGAATAATGATTCATTTCCAAGTTATGATCGGATAAATAGCGAGCCAGCGCTATAACTATGATCCATTTTGCAAATTCTGAAGGTTGAAATCCAAATGGTAAACCGATGTCTATCCAGCGATAAGTGGAAGCAATTTCATTACCTAAAAATGGTATCAGAATTAAAATAATCATACATCCATAAAATCCATAAATATATCGATGTATAGTATGTCTCGGTATGAAAAATACAGTTATAAAAGCAATCAAAGCTGGTATTAGAAAAAACAACTCTTTAAAAAATGATAGTTGAAAAAAGGTCCCCTCTTGTCCAGCATTGATACTTTTTAATGTAATTAAACCCACTCCAGTAAGAAACAATGCTATCACTAATAAACTGATGGATGATTCTTTGAATTTTTGAAAAAAAAGTTGAATCATAATGAAAATGCCAGATTCATATTTTCATTAGAAGAAAAGAGAAATTCAAATATTCTCCCAGCGATTGGGGCCGCTGTAACACCGCCATGACCACCGTTTTCAACTAACACAACTACAGACACACGTTTTTTATTTTTTTCACCATAACCTATAAACCAAGCATGAGGTTCTCCGTGAGGATTTTGAGCAGTACCTGTTTTTCCTGCGACATTTAAACCAGGAATTCCCGGGTTGGCTCGATTTCCCGTGCCATGAGAAGACGAAACGACGTTTCTCATATATTTTTTCATGCGATTCCATGTTTGTTTAGAATAACGATGTACAGTTTGTATAGTATGTGTTTTTTCTTTAACTACGTGCAATGCCGGTGTCGTTCCACTCATAGCAAGACTATTAATAAATTGCATCATTTGTATGGGAGTTACTACCAATTCACCCTGCCCCAAGGATAAATTTAATAAATGACCTTTTGACCAACCCCAACGACCATATTGTTTATTCATAAAACGTGAATTTGGTACCACACCTTTTGCTTCAGATGCTAAATCAATTTCAGTTCTTTGTCCAAATCCAAATTCATTACATGCATTTGCCCATTCATCAATTGATAAACGTTGTACAATATGATAAAAATAAACATTACATGATTGAGCGATAGCTTGCTCTAAATCCATTTCGCCATGACCCTCTTCTTTCCAACAATGAAATTGTCTGTCACCTAATTCATACACCCCATTACAGTTGATTTTTTCTGAATAATTTATTTTATCTTTTTCCATTAATGCCATTGCAGTAATCATCTTCAACGTGGATCCCGGAGGATATAACCCATGCGTCATTCTGTTTAATAATGGTTTATTTGGATTACTTATAATTTCCTGCCATTCGTCTACAGTTGTTTCGCCTGTAAATAAATCAGGTGAATAATCAGGCTTACTGACCATGGCCAGCATTTCACCTGTTTCAGGGAGTGAGACAAGTACGACTGCTCGTTTTCCATCTAATATTTTTTCAATCATTGCTTGAAGTGGAATCAAAAGAGTCGTTTGCAGATCAGTTCCCGGGACAGGATTTTCCTTTTCATAATCAGAGGATTGACCTATTTCTCTACCATAAGCATCAACTTCTACAAAATGAACGCCCTTTATTCCACGTAATCTGTTTTCATATACTTTTTCCAATCCACGCCAACCAACTAAATCTCCATAAATATATTTTTCTTTTTCGCTAATTTCTTTAATAATGGCTTGGTCAACCTCTTTCACATACCCAAGTAAATGAGATGCGTTTATTTTCCCTGGGAAATAACGTTCAGGAAATTGTTGATAATTAATTCCTGTCAATTCCTGTTTGTGTTCTTCGATCCTGCTTAATTGATCGAATGTTAAATCTTTGGCTAATCTAGCCGGCAGAAAACGTCCTCGATAATATTTTTTATAATTGGTTTTTAATAATGAAGTGTCAATTCCTGTACAATAACTAACAATCTGGAAATTCTTTTCTTTATTTATTATTTCACCAGGTATTGCCGTTAAAACATAGGTAGGATAATTATCGACAATAATTTCACCATTTCGGTCTAGTATTAATCCTCTTGGTGCATTTAGAGGTATAGCCCGAATACGATTTACTTCAGCTTTCTTTTTGTAAGTGTCATGAAAGTATACTTGCAAATAAAAAAACCTAATTACCAATGAAAACATGAGCATAACAACGACACCGCTTACAACTACAAACCGTCTTTGAGGAATAAGATTAGCTGCTTTCAGCACGGTAATAATCCTTAAATGGAATGATTAATTGGAGGACAAGAATGAAACCCATTGTATATCCCATGGTCAATAACCACTTTTCTATAAATGAAATAAAATCTGTCTCATATAAATATTGATACCTAACAAAACTATATATAAGAAATTGCAAAAAAATGATTCCTATCCAAGTCAAATGAAAATAAAGAGGAATTAAACGATTATATTGATCTTTAAGATACCCGGTTAAATAACCCGTAAGTGAAAATGTTAAAGACGATAATCCGAAATAGGAGCCCACACCTGCCAAATCAGTAAATAAACCCAAAATAAAACCGGCAATAACACCATAAAAGCGACCGAATTTGATTGCAGTATAGAGTATAAATATCGTCATAAAATCCGGTCGAATCATGTTGATTGACAATAATTCAGCAAGATAAAACTGAAGGAAAAACACACATAATAGCATGAAAATGAACTTATTTAACTGCATGATCGTTTTTCGTAATAACAAATATGTTTATTAAAGAACCAAGCTTTTCTGCAAATCGAACAGAAACAATTTTCTGAAAACTACCTCTTTCATCGCGCGTTCCTGTCACTTCACCAACAGGTAGATCTTTTGGAAATATATCACTGAACCCTGATGTTAATACCCTATTACCAATATTAATTTCTGAATTTTTCTGCACTTCCCGAATTTCACATAAGTCTCCATATACCCAGCGCAAAATACCCACAGATCCAGACGGCATTATTTGCACACTTAATCTAAAATTCACATCACTAATAACTTGAACAATCGAACTAGTCTGACCAACAATAATTGTTTTACCAATAACTCCTTTAGGAGTCAAAACAGGATCATTCATTGAAACACCATGATCTGTCCCAACATCAATAGTAATGGTACTCATATTCGATGAAATACCTTTATTGATTACTTTTGATGGTAATAAAGTAAGTTGACTTTCTCGCCTATAATTAAGTAGATATTTTAACTGCTCGTTTTCGGCTGCTAAATTCAACATCGTTTCAATTTGCAATTGTAGTTGAATATTTTTTTCTCGTAGGAGCACTGCTTCACCTTCAACTATAGCCATAGATCGAAGCCAGGCTACAGGTTTATACAAAACGGAAAAGAAATCGTTTGCTTTCCCTCGGAGAATAGCTATATCGCGTGAATCATTCGAGAGAATTAGAGTAAATGAAATGAGAACTGCGAGAAAAAATACAACGTGATCACGTTGTCGTATTAGAGCGAGGTAAATATTCCTCATTACATCTGGTTAGTAATTATTGATATCTGATGAGAGAATTGTAACCGTTTAATAGAATACTCAATCAATTACCGTATCAAATCAAAACAGGTTCGTATTTGCGAATATTATCTAAAACTATACCGGTTCCTTTTACCACTGAAAGCAAAGGATCCTCAGCGCGATTAACAGGTACATTCGTTCGTTCACGAATAATCTGATCAATGCCCTTGAGAATACTTCCTCCGCCTGTCATAATAATCCCTCTATCTAAAATATCGGATGCTAATTCTGGCGGTGTTCTTTCCAATGCTTTTTTGACCGCTTCAACAATACTGTTAACCGTTTCCTTTAATGCTTGGCGAATTTCATCCGAAGAAACTTCAATTGTTTTTGGGATTCCGCTTACCAAATCACGACCTTTAACTGAAATATTTTCAGTTTTCATCCGCATGGCTGATCCAACTGATTTTTTGATTGCTTCACCTGTTGCTAAACCAATTTCTAATTTATGTTCATTACGAAACCACTGGACAATCGCTTCATCCATTTCATCACCGGCAATACGAATGGTTTCCTTTGTAACAACTCCATTCAAGGCTATGACAGCAATTTCAGTTGTTCCTCCACCAATATCAACAATAATATTTCCAATGGGTTGACTAATATCGAGACCAATTCCTATTGCAGCTGCAACAGGTTCTTCGATTAAAAATACTTCCCTGGCATTCGCTCTTTCACCCGAATCTTTTACAGCACGACGTTCCACTTCTGTTACACCGGATGGAACACAAATTACCATGCGGGGACGTGCTAAACGATTTATGTTTATTTTGCGAATAAACCCCTGCAACATGCCATCGGTCATATCGAAATCTGCTATAACACCATCTTGTAGAGGTCGAATGGTTTCGAGCTCACGGTGAGTTCTTCCAACCATGGCTTTTGCTTCGTTGCCTACAGCGACAATTTTTCCATCATGGACAGAACGTGCAACGATGGAAGGTTCATTAATCATAACACCCTTGCCTTTTATCCAAAGCAATGTATTGGCTGTACCTAAATCAATAGCGATATCGCCTGAAATCCATGAAAATGAATTGTTAATTGCTGATAGAAAGCCCATTTATTTATTATCTCGGATTATTGAACTGTTCAAAATGAAGATACAAAGTTAAATCAAAAATGATCGATTATCATTATGAATTACACTTTTTCAGGAATTGATTGCAATAATGTTTTCGTATAACTATCCATGGGATTTTGAAATACATCTTGGACCGTCCCTTTTTCTACAATTTGTCCTGATTTCATTACCATGACCCTATGGGCAAAGGACTCAACAACTTGGAGATCATGTGTTGTAAATAAAATTGATAATCCATCTTCGTGAACCAATTTCATTAGCAAATTAAGTATCTTGGCTTGAACAGACACATCAAGCGCAGAAACAATTTCATCACAAATCAATATGTTTGGTTTCACTGCCAACGCTCTGGCTATGCATGCGCGCTGACGCTGACCACCGGATAATTCATGGGGATATTTATCTTTCGCATCTTCAGATAAATCTACTTTATTCAGTAAGTCCAACAATTGTTTTTCACTATCAACTTCCGGATGATGAAGTTTGATCACTTCCTTAATTGCAAAACTAATGCGCATTCGGGGATTTAATGAACTCAATGCATCTTGGAAAATAATTTGTATTTCCCTGCGCAATGAATTCATTTCATTGGGATTATACATCTGTCCATTAAAAATGTAATTTCCGTTGAAATTATCAATGAGACCGACAATAGATTTGCCTAATGTGGATTTTCCGCTGCCACTTTCACCAACGATGGCCAGAATTTCACCTCGGTATAACGATAGGTTAATCGAATGAAGTGCTTGGATTAATCGAGGTTTTTTAAATAATAATCGCTGGCCGGGATAGAATACTGAAACATTTTCTAATTCAAGGATTGGATTATCCAAAAGATCAGTCTATTTCGACTCGGCTTTGATCGCCGAGAATAAATCGGTGTGTGATCGGTTTAGATTGTGATCGTAAAAGTTCAACATCACTTCCCAAAAGTGACGCTTCAATTCTGCGAGAAATATTACTTATTCTACATTGATGCATTAGAATGGAATATTCTATTTCACTATTAATAATTTTACATCCATCTCCAATTGCAGAATAGGGTCCGACATATGCACCATCAACTGTAACATTCTCACCAATAATAACCGGGCCGCGAATATTTGAATTTATGATTTGAGAGCCTTTCCCCATTACAACCCTTCCGGAAACAGTAGATTGTTCATCAATGGTACCTTCACGCTCATCTTTAATATTATCCAAAACGAGACGATTTGCTTCCAAGAGATCAGATGGTTTACCTGTATCTTTCCACCATCCTGTTATTTCAGAATATGAAACACTAAATCCTTTTTCTAGTAAATACTGATGAGCATCGGAAATTTCTAATTCACCACGGGCGGATGGTTTAATATTATTCACTGCTTCAAAAATATGACTATCGTAAACATAAATTCCGGTAACAGCCAGTTTACTTTTAGGATGATCAGGTTTTTCTTCAATTCCAATAATTTTACCATCTTTTACATCTGCCACACCAAAACGATTTGGATCAGGGACTTTACTTAACACCAAATGACAATTTGAACTGTTGGCTTTAAAATCTTCAATAAATTTATTAATACCACCTACAAGAATATTATCCCCAAGGTAAAAAACAAATGGATCGTCTTTGATGAATGATTCAGAAATTTTTACAACATGACCTAAACCAAGAGGAGCGGATTGTTCAATATATTTAATTTTAAGTTCAAAGGAATCCCCATTACCAAAAGCATCTACTATGGATGTATCACCCTCGTTTATAATAATTCCAACTTCGTCTATGCCTGCGTCATGGGCGTATTCCAAAGCATAGGCTAACATCAATTTATTCGCAATTGGAATCAGATGTTTATTCTGGGTATGTGTTATAGGACGTAATCGAGTTCCGTGCCCCCCTGCTGTAATTAGTGCTTTCATAAATTAAATTCCTTTTTAAACATTACAATTCTTCTATCTTCCATGTTCCAATCTATCTACCAGATATCATAGCAGCTTTGCACAATTTATCTGCAACTGCATTGTCATCTCTTGGAATATATTCTAATGACCATGAATCAAAGTCATCCAACAATTCTGTTGCCTCTGCGTGTAATGGAATCATATTCTCATGCTTTACCCTGAATTCGCCATTTACCTGATTTACGATTAATTGGCTATCCGAATATATACTAATGCTGGCAACATTCATTTCCTTGGCCATATGTAAGCCATGGATTAATGCACTGTATTCAGCTTCATTATTCGTTGCATCGTCATAATATTCAGAAAAAGAAGCAATTTCATCTCCTTCCTGATAAAATACTCCACCAATTCCGGCTGTTTTAGAATGAAGATCAGCTGCACCATCAACATATAGATCGACAGCATTACCGGATGAAAGTTTTTGATGTAATTCTTCCAGTGTTTGATTAGAACGATTTTCAGCTGATGCCAGCAAATCCTTGATAGCGCTTATTTCGTTTTGTTTCAGTTTCATAATGGGGGTGTAAAAATATAACAGTTATATTATGTAATTAAATCGAATCCTTTATTGATTTTGATATCCACTATCTAATATAAGGATTAGTTCCTTGTTGTGCCGGGCATTCCTCCCAATAATAACACCAATTACATAAAATCATCGGTTTAGGTGGAAAATCAGCACCTTCCTTTTCTTTTAAACGAATTTCATCTATCCTCTCTTGCATTGATGCAGACAATAATTGCAATTGTTCCTTTGTTCGTTTTGATCTGATTTCAATTCCATAGCGCACAAAATGCCATACGAGTGTTACGTCTTTTACATCATCTCGTTGCTGTTCCAAAGCAATTTGATATAATGCTAATTGGCCATCGCTGTCTGCCTGACTCTGGCTTAATGCCCGTTTTCCTGTTTTATAATCATGAATCTCAAATTTACCATTACTATCATGATCCAAACGATCAATAATGCCTTTTATCCGATATGATTCATTCCCGTCAAGCTTAAAATCTATTTCCAACTCAATCCCTTCAACACGTTCTGCAAAAGGTTGATTTTTACGATAAAATCTGGCAATACAATCTTCACCTAATCGAAAATAATCTTCTTTGCACTCACCTCGTTTCGCGATGGCGATGCGATTATGCCACTTATCATTCCATATAGATTTATAATAATCGTGAATACTATCGATAATCGGGATACGTCCTGATTGAACTTCCTTATATAAAAATTCCAATGCTTCATGGACTCGCTTACCCATAAAAGCTTCGATGCCTTCATCCGGTTTGCGGATGAAATCAATATAACGGAATTTAAATTGTGCAGGGCATTTTTTATAAGATTCCAGCCCGCTGTAGGAAAATCGCTCCAGTGCGATCACCAGGCACGCCCAGTAATATAAGGTGTGGTTAAACGATAATCTCCAAAGCCATTTTGATCATAAAAAGTAAAACTGCGATTAATACGGTAATAATGCCAGGTTTGGTTGGCATTGCGATCACTGCTCATAAATATTCTTTCAATATCATCTGGCGGTCCAAAAAGAATATAGATCATTCCCATATCTGTACGCCAACCCGGAGTAAAAGATGTGAAATGTTCATTGGCATATCTTACCCTGGAATAATATTGTTCCATCAGCTCATTGATCGCTGTTTCCGGAGTTGGATCCCTTTCTTTCCAAAATGTATAAAATAATTCTTCTCTGTCATTTTTCTTGACTTTGGAGAATTTTGATCGTTCATTACTGGTCAAAATGTAGCGCATTTGGTCCATAGCTTCTTCTACATCTCTTATGTGAGAAGAAACACCCGGACGTTTGATTTTCAATTCAATCGATTGTTTTTCAGATTTACCTTCTTGCTCAAGTTCAACATACAGTTTAGCCCTTAAGCCTTGCATATTATTAACAGGTAAATTTAGTTGGTGATTGAAAAATTTTTCTGAATTTGTAAACACAGTATCAATTGATGAAATGGATTCACCATCTGTGGACTTTAAATCAAGTTTGATTGAATAATCTCCAGCACTAACATTTCCTGTAATATAAATGGGTACAAATGACTGTTCGAATGTGATTTCATTTTGATAACTAGCCATTAGTTTTTCATCGCCTTGCCATGAGCCCGTATATTTTACCAAAACCAATGGTGGAAATAAATTCAAACCATCTTTGTATTTTGTAAAATCCACTTTCTTTTCCCGAACGCCACTATTACGAGTATCAATATCCAATACTTCACTTACGATTGTATATTTACCGGGAATCACTAAAAAATCATGTTCAATAAAATACCAGTTTGATTTGCTGACAGTTTCTAAATAATCCTGTGCGTTTAACGTTTCCTGAATAGATTTATGATCAATTTGCTTGCCATCTTCATCTAATAGTGAAATGCGAGCTTCAAAGCTAGATACAAATCCGCCATTTTCTTTTACGAACTGTAAAGAAAAACTTGGGATCATTACATGAGTATTAAGCTCTATTTTTCCTCTTTCTGAAGATGCTTGTGGTGACACTATAAGATAAAACTGCTCGATGTTAGACACTTTTAAATTTTTTTTATCGGGCTTATTCCTTTGGCCGTTTACAACTGTTAAAACCAAAATAATTAGCAGTACTGTTTTGATATTCTTCAATCTTTTGTCCATTTAAATTTAATTATGCCATTAGACGTTCCAAGCCAGAGATGTTTTTTATCCACGTTCATATCGTGTATTTGGCCCAGAAAATCATAGCGATAATCACGGATGAATCTATCTTTAATATCGTAACGAATAAAGCCATCATTAGTTGCCATAAAAATAAAATTCTTAAATCTGATCATGGATGTGATTTCTCGACCGGCAAAAACAGATGCATCAACTAATACTTTCCAGGATTTTGAGATAAGATCAAAACTCCAAACACCATGATTTGTACTTACCATTAATTGGTTTTTATAGTATTCTAATACTTTAAAACCAGTAAGTACATCTTCCATTCCTTCCATATCGCCTAATGAACCCACTCGTTTAAAATTCTTCACATTTTCTTCTTTTAAATCAACAATAGTCAATTCATAATTTGATGCAATCCACAATTGATTGTTTACGAGTTCAATATCAAAGATATAAACATGATTAAACATTTTTTCAAACCCAATTGGATTCTCACGTTTACTCCGTTGATTCAATCGGGAAATTCCCGACGATGAAGCAATCCATACAAATTCACTATCGGCTTCCATGTCCGTTATAATTTGTCCGCTGAATCCTCTTGTTTCATCCAATGTCCGCCAGAAATCAGCATTTTCATCATAAACCGAAATTATTTCATACCCGCCGTACCAGATTTCATCCTCTGCACGGACTGCACAATAATAGGGTCCGGCAGTTAAATTGGAATAATCATCGAAATCAGTAATTTCCATTATATTTCTTCTGGAATCATAATATGTAAACCCTAGCGTTCTGTTGCCAAAACGACCACCGACTCTAAAGGCTTTTTCATTCATGATGAACTGTACATCATTATTTCCCAAACCTGCAGTTACTGGATCTAAAAACTTCAAACGATTATTACCTATAAAAATTGTACCATCTGCCATTCCCAAAACCACATCTCCTTCACGCCCTTCATAAAATACCGTAGTACGCACATCTCTACCATGGGGGTTTACTGCACCGTCGCCAAACGACAACCAGCCGTCTGAAAGTGAATATTCATTTAAATGATCTATTGAATAATCGGGAAATTGTGAACTGCTGCTCCATTGTATTTTGTTTTCATCTGGGAATATATATGTGCCTAAAAATATACCCGAAATATGATCCAGTTTTACGTATCCACTGCTAGTCTGGACCCAAATATAATTAGGTGAAGATCCCATGCGCATGATGACAGTCTGTAAGGGTAACCCCCAATCATTTATATTATCTATATACCAATTTCCTTCTCGGGTATGACTGGAATGAATATACTCTCCTGCTGCTATCCACAGATTTCCTGTGTGACGATCGAAATGCACAGCAGAAATATAATTACTTTTCAATCCTTGAGCAGTTGTCAGCGGCTCTTCTAAATTATGACCAATTCGCTGAATTCGAACCACCCCTCCGCTTTCAGTACCAATATACATATAGGAAAATCCTTCGGTAACAGATGTAATTTCACCTAACTGTCTATACAAAACCCAATCAAATGGATTATAACGATTATCCGGCTGGGAGTTTAATTGACAGATTAACGTCAGTATAATTGACAGGGATTTTCGATACATATTCACCCTGAAATTGTGAACGGATTTAGTTTAGTAAAAGAAAAATCAGGAATGATGGTGATTGAGTATTTCAGTGAGAAAGTCCAAGTTAATAGGAACAACTCCCACTTCTTCGCACACACGTCCCGCTGCTAAATTAGCTAATGTAGCGGCTTCTTCCGGAGTGGCTCCTGCAAGCTCAGCCAATGCAAATGTTGCAATCACTGTATCGCCTGCCCCGGAGACATCGTGAACAGCGCGGGCTTTTGTGGGAATTTTGATTGATGTATCTTCTGTGGTTAATAACATTCCTTCCGCGCCGAGAGTAACTAATATATAATCAGCATTTAATTTTTCTCGTAGAGTTTTACTTTCGTTTTCAGGATCATCTGAATCCATCGCTTGGAAAAATTCAACAGAGTTTGGTTTGAATAAACGTACACCTTTAAAAGCGAAAAAATTATCCTTCTTTGGATCAACATAAACTGGCACATTATTTTCATTTGCCAATGAAAGTATAGATATGATCATTTTTTCAGATAACAATCCTTTATTATAATCAGCCAATAAAATCGCGTCAGAATTTTTTATATTTTTTTCAAGGGAGGCTTGTACAGTGTTTATTGATTCAATTGGGATTTCATCTAATGATTCGAAATCCGTACGTACAACTTGCTGATTTTGGGCAATGACGCGTGTTTTTACAATCGTATGGTGATTTGCTTCTTCTACCACTGCTTCCACATTCATTCCTCGATCTGACATTATCTTAAGTAATTGTCCACCGTGACTGTCTTTACCAATGACACCTGCCATGGAAACGCTTGCAGATAATGAAGCAATGTTCCAGCCTACATTTGCTGCACCACCGGGATTATGGGTTACATCTTTGACAGAAACAACAGGAACGGGTGCTTCCGGAGAAATACGATTGGTTTCACCCCACATATACGAATCCAGCATAAGATCACCAATAACAAGAATATGCTTTTGACTGAATTGATCAGCCAACGCACGGAAACGCGTGCTATCCATTAAATGTGGTCTGTTTGTTCAGTGGGTTCTGAAGGCAGTATCAGCGCTAAAATAAGATAGAGTAAGATGCCAATTCCCGCGCTCATGAATGTGCCAAATACCCAAAGGAAGCGCACAAGCGTACTATCAATCTGTATGGATTCTGCAATGCCTCCACACACACCTGCAACTTTACTATCATCTTGTGACAGGTGCAAGGGCAAACCCGTTCCTTCATTAATCATGGAAGTCAAATCAGAGCGTTTTGTATAAAGCAAATACACCCCAAATCCCAAAATAAGGACTGCCAGGAAAAGATTGATGCCGCTATCCCAAAAACGGACCCAAATCAAATGCAAAAGATCATTGTGCATGAAAAACAGGATGAGTCCTACGAACACCAATAATGCACCCCAAAGGATCGTTTTATCATTTTTCGTATATGTAATATCATCCCGGTCATAATTGGGAGCTGAATATTCATCTGGAATGACGATCATAGCTAAAAAATATGCCAGGATTCCTGAACCACCAAATAAGGTAAAAAATATCCAACCTAACCGGATCAATGATGGATCCAAACCAAAATATTCGGCAAAGCCTCCGCAGACTCCGGTGATAATTCTGTCTTTACGAGATCGAATGATACGTTTCATAATCAGATAAATTTACTAATAAATGCCATCAACTTAATTACGGTTTCGACGCTGCTGCTGGCACCCTTGATTACGTTGAGGTCGTTTATTTTGACTTGCAGAACGTATTTTGGCAATATGGCCTTTATCCAGGAATATCATGACTGATACCAATTTTTGGATGCGCTTGGGGTTGGTTGCTGACACAACAATCGTCGTACCTAAATTGCGATTCATACGCCGCAAACGATTACTGATATCCTTCTCCAAATCATCGTCCAGCATAGATCCATAATTATCAATAATCAACACTCGTGGATCGCTTTCCAAAGCATCCACGTGCTGGATCCACTTCAATTCACCTTGTGACAATGTATCAACTGTCTGATCCCACATAAAACGACGGGAACCATTATTAAAATACTGTTTCCGAATTTTTTCACTGCTCTTGCCGTGTTTACTGCTAAAAAACTGGGATACACTGTCATGTCTTTTGGAATCAGTCAAAGATAAATATTTTATCTCATCCGGCGTTTTCAGTTTTCCGAACATTGTCGTTTTAAATTCACTTCCATCATATAACAATTTTCCTTCGGTAGATTTTTCTATACCGGAAAGCTGTCTTAACAATGAAGTCTTCCCCGATCCAACCGGACCCACAATACCGTAAATTGTTCCTTTGTGAATTTGCAGGCGACCAATTTGCAGGACGGTGCGTTGATCGTAGATCTTTTTCAGATCCTGTATTTCAAAAATAAGCGTTTTATTATTCATTACTCTTTCCTTTCGTTGAGTAATGAATCGCAGGTCAAAATGTCAGTCTAGGAGTGTTCCTCTTTTTCAAGAAAACGTTCGGCATCGATGGCTGCCATGCAGCCCGTGCCGGCAGCAGTAATTGCCTGGCGGTAATAAGAATCCTGAACATCTCCGCAGGCGAAAACACCTGGATGTTCCGTGGCTGTACTGCCATTTTTTGTGACAATATATTTTTTCTTGTCTAACTCCATATTTTCTTCAAACAGGCTGGTATTGGGAATGTGCCCAATAGCCATAAATACGCCATCACATGCTTCTTCCCGTGTTTCATTGTTGGTTGTATCCTGCAGCGTGACACCGGTAACTCCCGATTCAACTGTGCCATGAATCTCCGAAATAGTCGAATTCCAATGAAAGTGAATCTTGGGATTATCAAAAGCTCGCTGCTGCATGATTTTTGAAGCGCGTAATTCATCTCTGCGATGGACGATCCAAACTTCGGAAGCAAACTTGGTTAAAAATGTAGCTTCCTCCATGGCAGAATCACCACCGCCAACCATAAGCACTTTTTTATCTTTGTAGAAAAAACCGTCGCATGTTGCGCAGGCAGATACGCCGCGTCCCATGAGTCTTGTCTCTGCTTCGAGACCGAGTAACCGGGCGGTTGCTCCGGTGGCAATAATAACGGTTTCAGTTGTGTATTCATCATCGCCAACCCATATTGTATAGGGACGTTTGCTGAAGTCAACCTTTGTTACGTGCTTAAAGTGGCATTCAGCGCCAAAGCGCTGTGCCTGTTTGCGAAAAAGGTCCATAAGTTCTGGACCCAAAATACCATCAGGGAATCCGGGATAATTTTCCACATCAGTGGTAATGGTTAACTGTCCGCCGGGTTGGCTTCCCTCAAAAACAAGAGGTTCAAGATTGGCTCGAGCTGCATACACTGCAGCCGTCAATCCAGCCGGTCCGGATCCGATGATGATGACCTTACGATTCATATAACTGTTAGTTAGTAGGTTTAATACAGTTTTCGGTTAAAGAACTGCGTCTAATCGTTTTGCTATTTCCTGCTTGGGAACTGCGCCAACAATGGAATCCACCACGCCGCCGTCCTTAAAAATAAGCAGGTTGGGAATGCTGGTTATGCGGTATTGCATGGATGTCTGGTTGTTGTTATCCACATTCACTTTACCGACTTTTACTTTTCCAGCATAATCACCGGCAATCTCTTCAACTACCGGTCCTATCATTTTGCAGGGGCCACACCATTCCGCCCAAAAATCAACTAAAACGGGCTGGTCGGATTTAACTACCTCTGCATCAAAATTCGAATCTGTAAATTCGTATAAGCTGTTTGACATTTATTACTCCAAATGTGTCTTGAATTTTAAAAATAAAGCCTGTCAATTTAGAGCTTTTATGAATTGCGGTTAAATAAATATTTACTAAATATCAGTTATTATATTAATCAAGCCCTGACCCAACGCCAGATTTCCGGCAATGTAGCTCGCTTGCCATACATGAGCAATGCGGTGCGGAAAATCTTCCCGGCGAGCGTCATCATACCCCAAACAGATAAGATCATCAGCACAATTGTTGCGGCAACTTCCCAAGGTTCGGCCGCATCGCTGCTGATGCGTAAAATCATCATAAAAGGTGTCATGGGTGGAACGAAAGATAATATTTTCGTAACTAACGCCGCTGGATTAGCCATGAAATAAAATGATCCCATGAGTGGCACCATTGCTATTAGGGAAACGATACTCATGGACTGTTGGGCGTCCTGCTCATTATCGAATAATGTGCCCAGCGTGGCATAAATGGCAGCAAAGAAAAAATATCCCGTTAAGAAATACATAAATAAAATAGGTAATTCGTCAAAGCGGACGATTTCGATACCTTTTACCATTCCAAAAACAATACCCATGACAAGGTAAAAAAGAATCTGCACCATACCCAAAAGGCCTAAACCAAGGATCTTCCCGGTCATGAGTTCCCGGGCTGAAACAGTGTATAATAAAATTTCCACCATGCGGTTGGTGCGCTCTTCAATAACGCTGCGGAGTAATAATTGTCCATTGATAAACACAGCCATAACCAGCAGAAATACAAACAAGAATGGACCTAAAAAAACCATCAATTCATTTCCTTCAGTTAATTCCCCTTCCTTATTGATTTCAAATGAATCCATTCTGACCCGCTTGCTGATAGATTCAGCCATTTCTACAGCCACGCCCTGTTCTGACATGCGCATTAAAATAACCGTATGTGAAAGTGTATTTCTCAATTCATCCATCACCTTGAAATTGCTCAAGGAACGGGCGTAAAATTCGGCATTTGCTGTATCCATTATCCCGACGGGAATCACCATGACTACATCCAACGTTTTTTTAAGTAATCCTGCTTTTGCTTCATCAAAATTTTCATAATCAAAAAACCAGTATTTTGGTTTTTCATCATCCAGTCGATATTTACGTTCAATATTTAGCTTGAAATCAGTGGTGATATGTCCGGCATGGTTAACAATGCCAACCTTGACTTCTGAATCACCGCCTTTTTCCATAAGCATGGCAGGTACAATGCTGAACACCACGAGAATCAGCGGCATGAATAATGATATGAGGAAGATCTTGGAACGAAAACGCACCATGAATTCCCATTTCAGAATATTGAGAATACGATTCATATTGCGGAATGAACCTCTTCGATAAAAATTTGTTCAAGTGTTGGAGTACTCTGTGTGAAAGAAATGATTTCTACTTGTTTATTCAGCCAATCCAGGAAATCAGTTGTGGGTGTTTTCAATACACCTGACAATTCACAGTTATCGTTTTGAAATTCAGGAAAAAATTGTTCCAAGTTATCGTTTTTCAATTCACCTTCGTATTTCACTGTGACTGCATTTTTTCTATGCTTTTCTTTTACAGCTGATAATGACCCTTCTATCAATATTTTTCCCTTATTAATCAGGCAAATATTTGTACACAAACGCTCCACCTGTTCCATCTGGTGAGTGGAAAAAATAAAAGTAACTCCCTCTTCCCGCTTTTTCTGAATAATGTCCTTGAGCAAAACCTGATTAATGGGGTCAAGTCCCGTAAATGGTTCATCTAAAATGATGAAATCAGGTTTATGCAAAAGCGCCAGGATAAACTGTACTTTCTGTTGATTACCCTTGGATAATTCTTCAATCTTGCGGCCGGCGGAATCAGAAAAGTCAAAGCGCTCCAACCACATATCAATTTCCGAGTTCAACTCTTTTCCGCTCACTCCTCGTAAGCGTCCAAAATACTGGAGCGTTTCCTTTAGCTTCTGTTTTTGATACAATCCCCGCTCCTCCGGTAAATAACCAAAATTCACCCTGTCTTCTCGACTAATGGAATTTCCGTTCCAAATGATCTCGCCCTCGTCCGGTTCAAGGATGCCCATCAACATGCGAATGGTTGTGGTTTTTCCAGCACCGTTGGGACCGAGTAAACCATATATATCACCTTTTTCTATTCTGAATGAGACATGATCGACTGCCGTCACTTCCTCAAAATATTTACTGATAGATTGGAGTTGAATCATTTAAAAATTTCTTCTAATACATTCCCATCCACTTCCATTGGAATTTCAACGCCTACTAATCGTGCAATGGTCGGGGCAACATCCACAGTGGCGACAGGACGTTCAACACTCTTGGAGTTCATCCCAGAATGGGCGAAAATAATAGGCACGTGGGTATCATAATCATACGGCGTGCCGTGTGTGACGCCCAAAGGAGAGCGTTCGCTGTAATATTCCTTCAAGACCATTATCACATTGGGGCTTTTTTCTGGGTGGATCATATTGCGCAAGCGCCTGGAGAATGAATCGTTACCTAACGATGCATAGATCTCATCCCTGGTCAGTACAGTATCTATGGCTTTAACATCGCTGAATGTATCCGCAATCATAGCAAATGCGTCCGCTTTTTGCTTGCCGATATATTCATCCGGAAAGTAAAAACCATCTCCGTAATACTTGATCGTGTTCCCGGACCATGCTTCTATCTTTTTAACCCGTTTCTTAAAATCGTTTCTATCCATGCGTTCAGAATCAATGCCGATAGACCGTAAATATTCCGGCAGCGGCCCCACACCATGGTCAGCGCTCAGGACAAAGACTGTATTTTTTAGCCCCACGAGTTCATCAATACGCTGAATAAATGTCATTAAATACTTATCCAAGCGCAGGAAATAATCCAGCACTTCGTGAGAATGAGGTCCGTGATCGTGGCCGATCCAGTCCGCCATGGAGATGCCCACACCCAAAAGATCGGTGGATTCATCTTGCCCAAGTTCTTCCTTTTCCATCATAACTGTCGCCAACTCCAACACTGTTTTATCAAACCAGGGCGTGTTGCCTATGTATACATTAGCTTCTTCAATGGTCTTGCTTATTAAACTGATTGGCAATGTTGGTGAATATTCATCAGTTTCAAATTGGTCCACCTCCCCTTCTTGGTGATCGGCTGTTCCATATTTTGCATAGAATTCCTGTTCGGCCATGTGAGACCATACGGAATCACGGTAGGCAGCAAAATTCAGTTGCTCATTATACTCTACAAGCCATTCGGGCAATGCTTTCGTATAATAATCAGACGTCATGAATGAACCTTCGTAATCATAATAAATGGCCAGGTCGGCATTTTTCCCGCCCAAGAATACTGCTGCCCTATCCTTGCCCCCCACTGAAAACACTTTTGATCTTATGTCATTTTCTTTTATCCAGTCTCCGATTGCAGTTGCATTCGTTTGTCTGTATGAGCGGGCTTTACCAAGACCTCCAACTGGAGAAGCAATTGTATCTTCTACACAATTCATGGATCTTCCCAATTCGCGAACATACCAAGAATTACCCAATACGCCTGCTGATCCCGGGTACCGTCCTGAACCCAGAACAAAATATCCTGTTGCCGTGACTGTGTTCGCGTGCTCTTGGTGGGCATTGCGGAAATCCACGCCGTGGTCCAATAACCACTTGAATCCGCCAGTGAATTCTGATTCGATGCGCTGCATCAATTCCCCAGGCAGTTGATCCACAACGAAAAACACAACCAAACGGGGATTTTCTGGGAAATCTGCACTGGAACACCCTAATAATAAAAAAGCTGCCAAGGGCAGCCATTTATAGCTTTTCATTATTTTACTTTTATAAATCGTCGCTTACCTACTTTAATAATTATCTCTTCTCCCACTGTTAAAGTATGGTTGATATCTGCGCATATTTCTCCATCCAATTTCACAGCATTTTGCTTGATCAGTCTACGAGCTTCGCCCTTGCTTTTTGTTAACCCTGTACTTGCGATTACTTCCACAAGTAATTGATCAGAATTGAGTTCAAATTCATCCATTTCATCAGGAATATCTTTTTGGACAATGATCTTGTCAAAATGCTGCTCGGCAGCTTGCGCTGCATCCGCTCCATGATATAATTCAACAATTGCTTTGCCCAGTTCCCCTTTCACATCACGGGGATTTGTTTTACCGTCGGCAAGAATCTTTTCGACTGATTCAACTTTATCATCATCCGCATCGGCGGCTAACCTAAAGTATTTGACAATCATATCGTCAGAAATAGACATGGTTTTCCCATATTTTTCCTCGGGAGAATCCAGCAACCCAATTTCATTACCGTATGTTTTGGACATTTTCTCTACACCATCCGTCCCTTCTAATAAAGGTAGTGTAACGATGCATTGTGGTGCTTGACCGTATTCACGCTGGAGATCACGTCCCACAAGGAGATTAAATTTCTGATCTGTACCTCCTAATTCCAGATCCGCCTTCAATTCAACAGAATCCATACCTTGGGCTAATGGATATAAAAATTCATGGAGTGAAATCGGTGTTTCTGACTGATATCGTTTTGTAAAATCATCCCTTTCCAGCATGCGGGCAACAGTATATTTACTGGCCAGTTCAATAACATCACTGAAGTTCTTTGCATTAAGCCATTCTGAATTATATACTATCTTAAGTGAATCAATATCAAGTATAACTTTAGATTGTTCAATATACGATTCAGCATTTGCTTTTGCTTCTTCCAGTGTCAAACTGGGACGCGTTTTATTGCGTCCGGATGGATCACCAATCATGGCTGTAAAATCACCAATAATGAGTACTGTCTGATGACCTAAATCTTGAAAATGACGCAGTTTACGTAAGACGACTCCATGGCCAATATGCAAATTCGGTCGACTGGGATCACACCCGAGTTTAATAATAAGAGGTTCGTTATTCTCTTTAGACGTCTCAAGCTTTTTTAATAGCTCATTTTCTGGAATAATTTCTTCCGCACCGCGACGGATCAATTCCATTTGTTTATTTACTGATAAAAAACTCATCTTCTTCTACTCATTTCTCTTTCAGTGTCTCGTTTGATTGCTTTTGTCTTCAACGCTTCTCTTTTGTCATATTGTCTTTTACCTTTTACGGTAGCGATTTCTGTTTTCGCTTTTCCATTTTTATCAAAATATAGAGATAAGGGAACGATGGTATGCCCTTTTTCTGCTGTGCCGCTATGCAATTTACTTATTTCACGCTTATGTAAAAGTAATCGCCGCTTGCGCAAGGGATCATGTCCTTCTATTCCCGTATGCGAATAGGGTGCGATATGCATGCCCATTAGAAACGCTTGGCCCTCCCGAATAATCACAAATGATTCTTTGATGTTTGAGCTGCCTTCGCGCAGGCTTTTTACCTCGCTGCCCAGCAATTCAATTCCCGCTTCATAGCGATCAATAATGTGGTAATCGTGGAACGCTTTTTTATTTCGTGCAACAACCTTGATATCCATGTCCAAATTTCGTCGGCTAAAATAGGAAAATTAGTTATGGCGTTACAAGTTTAAACCTTGCAAAAAATTAACAGATACAATTAAACTGCTCCGCATTTATTATGCTCGGGTGGTGAAATTGGTAGACACGCACGGTTCAGGTCCGTGTGCTCTAACAGGCATGCTGGTTCGACTCCAGTCCCGAGCACAAATTTTATGTATTATGTATATGTACTTCGAAATCATAATAATTTCAATCGTTATATAGGACATTGTAAAGATATACCAGACCGACTGAATGATTATAATTACGGAAAAGTAAAATCAACAAAAGCGTTTAGACCATGGCATTTAGTTCATCATGAAGAGTTTAACACTCGTGTCGAAGCAATTACTAGAGAACGATTCTTAAAATCCGGAATTGGTCGGGAATGGTTAGATTATCAGGCCTTTTGATTGCTGGTTCCCTGCCTGTCGGCAGGCAGGGACTCCAGTCCCGAGCACATGAATATCGCTATCGTAATATATTAAGTACTTACGATACTCGTTGTAATTTTATTTCATAATTTATGAATATTCTCCTCATTGATCCCTATTTTACAGGCTCCCATAGATCATGGGCAAAAAACTATCAAAAGAATAGTCAACATAATATTGACATCTTGGAAATGAAAGGCCAATTTTGGAAATGGCGTATGCATGGCGGCGCTGTAACATTGGCAAGACTCTTTAATCAGTCAGATTTAACTCCAGACTTAATTCTGTCCACTGACATGTTGGATCTGACTACTTTTTTAAGTTTAACTCGTAAACGAACTTCAACAACCACCACTGCAATCTATTTCCATGAAAATCAGTTGTCCTATCCTTGGTCTCCCACTGATAGAGATGTCCAAAAGGATCGCAATAAACAGTATGGATTTATTAACTATAGCTCCGCGTTAACAGCTGACCATGTTTTATTTAACTCTCGTTATCATCAGAAATCGTTTATTGAAGAATCAGAGAAACTATTAAAGCATTTCCCAGACAATAATGAACTGAATTCAATAAAGATAATTGAAGACAAAAGCAGTGTATTGCCATTAGGACTTGATCTCCTTGCATTCGATGCACATAAAACGAATTATGACGGATCACCTCTTATTTTATGGAATCATCGCTGGGAATATGATAAGAATCCAGAAAGCTTTTTTAAGACATTGTTTAAACTGAATGATAACGGTGTTGATTTCAAATTAGTTGTATTAGGTGAAAATTTTAAAACTACACCATCCATTTTTGATGAAACTCAAAGGAAGCTAAAAGATCAGATCTTACATTTTGGTTATTGTGAAGATTTTTCCCAGTATGCACAATGGTTATGGAAAGCAGACATTCTGCCTGTGACCAATATCCAGGACTTTTTTGGAATTAGCATAATGGAAGCAATCTATTGCAATACGTATCCTTTGCTGCCCAATAGACTCACCTATCCGGAACTGCTTCCTGTTGAAATGCACGATGATCATATTTACAAAGATGAAAATGATCTATATGATAAGTTGTATTTGGTTATTACAAAAATTGATTCGGTTCGAAAAACGAATATTAGATCCATTGCCGAGCAATATGATTGGAGTAAAATGGCGACAGTATACGATGAACTGTTTGCTTCGTTTATCTAAATAACTCCGGTTCGTTTTTTAAAGCAGTTGTTACTTTTATAAACGCATCCACTATATCCTGAATATCATCTTCATTACCTAATAAATGCCTTTGCTGAAGCCAAACAGATTCTTCATCACAAATTCGTTCTGTAACCGGCAGTGATAATGATGCATAATCACGGTTTTTCAGCCATGGATATTCATCCGGGTCAGTCACAAACAATTTCTCTCTATAAAGAGGACTGTAGCCTGCATATGTATAGACACCTTCCGCCTGCATGGCTTTAAAAAAAACGTCTCGATCGATGCCGCTAAATACGTCTTTTTTGTACTTCACTATATATAAATGGTGCGCGGAACGTGTTGCCTGATCATAAGAACCTAATAGATCAATGCCGTCAATGTTTGCCAATTCATCATCAAGGGACTGTTTATTTTTATCACGGAGATCCATATCTGCACCGATTGTTTCCAACTGTGCCATAAGCATGGAAGCTGCTAATGCATTTAATCTAAAATTTCCGCCGAGATGCTGATGCTCGTACCACTCTCCTCCGCTCACACGGCCGCAATTATGATACGAAAAACATGCTTCTTTAAAATCATCGTCATTTGTAATTATGGCGCCTCCTTCTCCTGCAGACATGTTTTTTGATGTCTGAAAGCTGAAAATTCCGCCTTTTCCGATTGCGCCGACTTTTTTACCATTCCACTGCGCACCATGCGCTTGTGCACCATCTTCAACTATTGCTACATCATGCTGTTTTCCAATAGCACAAATCTTGTCCAAGTTCGCTGGATTTCCTGCAATATGAACCGGCATGATGACTTTTGTCTTTTCTGTAATGGCTGCTTCGATTAATTCCGGATCCATATTCAAAGTTTTCTCATCAATATCCACAAACACAGGAACGGCATTGGCCATGAGCACTGCAGACGCAGTGGCGATGAATGTATACGCCGGAATAATGACTTCATCCCCTGCTTTTACGCCAGCTGCTTTTAGAGACACCCACAAGGCTGTTGTACCTGAGCTGGTACTTATACAATACTTTGCGTCATGAAATGCCGCAAATGCGTCTTCAAAGCGTGAGATAGCATCGCTGCCCACACCCCAGTTCTCATTTTGCAGCGTTTTTAAGACACTTTCACCCAATTCGGATGTTGGCCGAGGCCATTCAGGGAATGGTTTAGTACGGACAGGATTTCCGCCAAATAATGCTAGTTTACTCATAATGTCTATTTTTTCATTAAAAGTGAATTCAAAATTACACCTATTAATTTGTGATGAACAAAAATACTTTTTTCATTCTAATGATTTTTATCATAGCGAGGAATGAAATGACAGGGCGATTTGTTTCTGCAATATTTACAGACCTGTATGACAATTGGTTCCATTGGGTCTGACAGATGTGCAATAGTTGAGATCAATATGGCACTAGTCTGACTTTGGCATGGTGATTGAACCAGTAGAAGTGAAAATTAATTAACTAACAAAAAGGAGATTATTATGACACTCGTAAAATGGAACCCAAACAGGCATTTCTTAACAGGTGTTGATCGCATGCTGGATGACTTTTTCAATGATGGCTGGAATGTACCAGCTACCACTCGAAATACGAATTGGCAGCCATCCGTAGACATCCGGGAAACAGATGATGCATATACCATCATTGCAGACCTGCCGGGACTCAAAAAGAAAAACGTCAAAGTGAATGTAAATGACGGTACACTGGAGATCAACGGTGAGCGTGCTTTTGAAAATAAAGAAGAAAATGGCTCATATCATCGTCGCGAAAGAGGTTACGGCAGTTTTCAGCGCTCATTTCATCTTCCGGAAACAGTCCTGGAAGAAAAAATTACCGCCAGCTTTAAAGACGGAATACTTTCAGTAGAAGTGCCTAAAGCAGAAGAAGTAAAACCAAAAGGTTACGAAGTTAAGATTTCGTAACGGTTCCTTCTTTCATATAAAAAGCCCCTTTGGATAAAGGGGCTTTTTTTGTACAAATATGTTAAATGGTTTTAAACCACCACTCCGCCATCAATATGCAAAACTGCTCCGCTTATATAAGCAGCATCATCACTTGCTAAAAAGCAATAAAGGTTAGCCACCTCTTCCGGTTGGCCCCAGCGTTTTAAGGGTACTTTATCTTCCATCATTTTGATGATCTTTTCCGGCATTTGGGCTGTCATATCCGTTTGGATGAAACCGGGTGCCACGGCATTTACACGAATACCATGTTTTCCTAATTCCCGGGCCCATACTTTGGTCATGCCCTCCAGGCCGGCTTTGGCAGCTACATAGTTGGTTTGACCAAAATTCCCGAACCGGGCTACAACTGAAGACGCATTCAGAATAACACCACTGCCTTGCTCGCGCATAACCTCGGCAGCATATTTGGTACATAAAAACACCCCGCGTAAATTAACTTGCAATACCCTGTCAAACTGGTCTTCGTCCATCTTCTCCAGCGTCTGGTCTTGAAGGATACCGGCGTTGTTGACCAAAACGTCGATTCGCCCATGCTGTTCTTTTACGGTTTGCACTAATTCTTGCACACTATCTGTATTACTGACATCTGTGTTAACAAATGAGCATTGCTCGCCCAAATCATCGGCGGTTGCTGTACCGGTTTTATCATCAAAGTCCGCAATAATAACTGTGGCGCCGGCATCAATAAATGTGTCCGCTGTTGCCCGGCCGATGCCGTGGCCGCCGCCTGTAACTATACAAATTTTATCTTTTAACAGATTCATTTCTTTTCAACGTAAATATTTACATTAAGTTTTGACCCATTAACTTACCAGTTTTAATAGATTTGTTGAAAGGACTCCAATGATTTTAGACAATATTTTACATGCAATAGGAAATACTCCGACAGTAAAACTGAATAGTATAGGTAAGGAACTTGATTGCGAGTTGTATGCCAAATGCGAGTATTTTAATGCCGGTGGATCAGTAAAAGACCGTATAGGCTACCGCATGATGGAAAATGCTGAAAAATCCGGACGCCTTAAAGCAGGTGATACGATCATTGAACCTACATCAGGTAATACCGGGATCGGCCTTGCCTTGGCAGCTGCTGTTAAAGGATACCGCTGCATTATTGTAATGCCCGAAAAGATGAGCATGGAAAAACAAGTCGTCCTGGAAGCATTGGGCGCAGAAATTGTCCGCACACCCACCGAGGCGGCCTGGGATGCCCCGGAAAGCCATATTGGCGTTTCCAAAAGGCTTCATGAAGAGATTCCCAATTCGCATATTTTAGACCAATATTCCAACCCTGATAATCCCGATGCCCATTACGAAGGTACAGCAGAAGAAATACTGGCTGATTTTGGCACCACTCTCGATATGTGCGTTATGGGTGTGGGCACCGGCGGAACTATAACAGGCGTAGCAAAAAAATTGAAAGAGAAAATTCCCGGTATCAAAATTGTAGGAGCGGATCCATATGGTTCAATCCTGGGCGGTGGAGATGAAATATATCCTTACCAAGTAGAAGGTATTGGATATGATTTTTTCCCAGATGTGTTGGATAATAATTTGGTTGATGAATATGTTAAAACTGCTGATAAGGAATCATTTGTTCTCGCCCGGAGACTTATACGGGAAGAAGGCCTACTTTGTGGAGGTTCCAGCGGTTCTGCCCTGTATGCTGCACTGGAAAAAGCAAAAGATCTCCAGGCCGGGCAAAAATGCCTTGTTTTACTTCCCGATGGAGTACGGAATTATCTTTCCAAATTCATATCTGATGAATGGATGAAAAAAGAGGGATTCATAGAATGAATAAACTAATTATAGGTATAATAATTTTTCTGTCATTTCTTAATGCTGTTGAACCGGAAGATCGAGGTTATATTGTAAAGGTTGGTGATGATTGCCCGGATTTCACTTTACAAATGGTAGATGGGACAACGATCTCTAAAAAAGATCTGAAAGGTAAAATAGCTGTCCTGCAGTTTACCGCCAGTTGGTGCTCTGTTTGCCGCAAGGAAATGCCCCACTTAGAAAAAGACGTTTGGCAACAATTCAAAGAAAAAGAATTCATTTTGATCGGAATTGATAAGGATGAACCGCTGGAAGTGGTTAAGCCCTTTATTGAAGAAATGAAGGTCACCTATCCCATTGCATTAGATCCAGGTTCAGCGGTCTTTCAATTATTTGCACATAAAGAAGCTGGTGTAACCCGAAATATCGTATTGGATAAAACAGGGAAAATCGTTTTCTTGACACGGTTATTTGATGAAAAAGAATACAAGGCTATGATTGAAAAAATTAACAATCTAATAGCCGAGGATCAACAACCTTAATTGTTATGGCCGACCCAGTATAATATCCACCACGCGTAAAACATCCGCAACTGTCAATTCATTATCGTAGTCCATATCGGCTGCGCAAATATCTTCAACTGTGGCCTCTTCATATTCCAATACGAAAAATAAAATATTGATTGCATCAAGTATATTGATAATCTGATCCTTATTTACATCTCCGCGCAAACAATCTCCACCAATTGGAATGACTGAAATAGATACTGGAGTGCTTGTCGAATCATTATCTGTTAAACGCGTCACAAAAGAATATTGATAAGGAACTTCGCTTAAAAGACCATAATCCGTAAATAATTCCAAACCAGCAGGAATATTAGTATGGAAAATACCATCACGGCTGAT
>DJKX01000025.1:27804-29121 GCA_002436185.1 Fidelibacterota bacterium UBA6531 | reverse complement strand
GTGGATGCCACCCTCGAGAGCGTACTGGATACCCGGTACTGGGAAATATTTTACGATACCCGCAGAACAGCAAGTATGGCATCCATTACTTTTACGTACGATGTTGCTGCCGATGGCATAGTAGATGAAGAACAGCTGACTGTTGCTTTTCGGGCTGACTACAGCGATGATTGGACCGCATGGGAAAATGTGGTAGTGAATGAAGTTGACAACACTGTTACAGTCAGTAATGTAGATGCAGGTGAAGGGCAATGGGCCCTTGCTATAAAATACAATCAGACCTATGTCCCCGATGACAATTTCGAATTGGCATTAATAGAATTGGGCTATGATGATGTGCTGGATGATTATGTGCGTACGGTAAACATAAGCGAGGTTACCAACTTGGATGTGATAAGTGAAGAAATCAGCGATCTAACGGGGATTGAAGATTTTTCATCATTAGAAGTACTGGACTGCATGTATAATGAATTAACTACTTTGGATATGAGCAATAATATTGCATTAGAACTACTGGACTGCAAGTATAATGAATTAACCACTCTGGATGTGAGCAATAATACCGCATTAGTAGAACTGTGGTGCGATGACAATGAATTAACCACTCTGGATGTGAGCAATAATATTGCATTAGAAAAACTGTTCTGCAGTTATAATGAATTAACCACTCTGGATGTGAGCAATAATATTGCATTAGAAATCCTGATCTGCGGTTATAATGAATTAACCACTCTGGATGTGAGCAATAATATTGCATTAGAAATCCTGATCTGCGGTCCTAATAATCAATTAACCACTTTGGATGTGAGCAATAATACAGCCTTAACCTGGCTGGTCTGCAATGATAATGAATTGATCCATTTGAACATGAAGAACGGGGTCACTGATGCCTTGACAGATTTTGATGTCACAGAAAATTCTCTTGACTGCATCGAAACTCTGGATCCTGATTATGCCACAGCCAACTGGACCTACGAAAATGGCAATATAGATGAAGGTGTAATCTTTGCAGTAGATTGTTCTCCAGTATCTATAAATGCTGAAATTATTCCGCTAAAATTTCAATTACATAATGCCTACCCCAACCCCTTCAACCCAATCACAACCCTCCGTTATGATTTGCCAGAACAGGCTACTGTGAATATCATCATCTACGATATAATGGGTAGGGAAGTAAGGACACTGGTTAATACAATCCAAGATGCTGGATTTAAATCAATTATTTGGAATGCTACAAATGACTACGGTAAACCAGTGAGTGCTGGTGTGTATCTATATCAGATACAAGCTGGAGAGTTTGTACAGACCAAGAAGATG
>DJKX01000025.1:0-27415 GCA_002436185.1 Fidelibacterota bacterium UBA6531 | reverse complement strand
GGGGTTTTTTGTTGTAGCCCGTAGGAGAATCGAACTCCTGTTGCCAGGATGAAAACCTGGAGTCCTAACCACTAGACGAACGGGCCATTTTATATATATAATTAGGGGCGCAAATTTATATTTTATTATATGTCAGAACAAAAATATTATTCTGTTTTTTCACCGGGCGAATCGAGTATATCAAGTAACTGGCCATTGTTATGAAGTTCCATGGTTATGTCAGCACCGCCGATAAGTTCCCCTTTTACGAATAATTGTGGGATTGTTGGCCAGTTGGAATATTCAGATAGTTTTACTCTTATCTCCGGATCGGCTAACACATTCGTTGAATTGTATTCCACTCCGTAATGATTTAGTACCTGCACAACGGCATTCGAAAAACCGCACTGTGGCATTTCAGGTGTACCCTTCATATAGAGCATGATTGAATTTGTTTTAATATCGTTAATGATTTGTTCTTTTAATTCCATTGTTATTCCTCTTCAAGATAGACGACAGTCGAAAAACGATAGCCGAAAGTTATGATTTAGTATTTATCCATTGCTCCTTGGTTAAAGTTTTTAACTGCATCGCATGAATTTCATTGGTCATAAAATTGCCCAATGCCTTATAAACAATTTGATGCTGCTGCACCATAGATTTGCCTTTAAATGAATCACTGATCACAATAGCGCTAAAATGATCATTCGTCCCGGTGGTGTCAATGACTTCCACATGGGCATCAGGAATTTCATTTAATATTAAATCTTTTACTTTTTCAGAATCCATAATCAAATGGGATTATTGCAAAACCAAGTACCAAATGAAATTAGGAATCATTTTGCATATTGTCCGAGCATTGTTATAACCTCATGCCCTTATGAAATTGATTTCATGGAATGTTAACGGCGTCAGGGCTGTAAATAAAAAAGGATTCCTAAAATGGTTGGAAGACGCCGATCCTCATATCCTCTGTCTGCAGGAGACAAAAGCTCATGTGGAACAGCTGCCCGGTGAATTATTGGAAGGTCATGGCTACCATACGTATTGGCATTCCGGTGAGAAAAGAGGATATAGCGGTGTGGCAACATATTGTAAGGAAGAAGCACTGTTTGTGCAAGAGGGGTTGGGTATTGATATTTTTGATCGAGAGGGACGTGTACTTATAACTGAACATCCAAACTTTTTACTTTATAATATATATTTCCCAAACGGCCAGCGCGATCAGGAACGCCTGCAATATAAATTAGATTTTTATGACGAACTTTTACCTATCATCAATGAACAAGTTGAATCGGGAAATAACGTCATCGTTACCGGTGATTGGAATACCGCTCATCACCCAATTGATCTGGCACGACCAAAAGACAATGTAAAAAATAGCGGATTCATGCCCATAGAAAGGGATCGCTTGGATACGTATGTGGAAAATGGCTGGGTGGATACATTTCGCATTTTTCATCCCGAAGGAGATCGGTATTCATGGTGGACGTACCGCTTTGGAGCTAGGGAAAGGAATGTAGGATGGCGTATCGATTATTTCTTTGTAAATGAAGGATTTTCAGATCAAGTTCTTGATGGAGATATCCATCAAGAAATAATGGGCTCTGACCATTGCCCCATATCATTAGAGGTAGAAGATTGAAAACAAAAGCAGATATAGTTAAAAATTGGATCAAGCGTTATACCGGTACATCATCCGATGGATTCGGCGACTGGATATTGCTGACAAATTTTCAGAATTACGTAGATAAATTCGCCGAGAGATTTGATGTGGATGTGATGGGCCATGGCGGCCCCATGACGTCAGCGACAAACAAGGATGGATTGAGTATTATTAACTTTGGTATCGGCAGTGCCAATGCGGCTACAATCATGGACTTACTTTCAGCCGTTAATCCAAAAGGTGTTTTGTTTCTTGGGAAGTGTGGAGGATTAAAGCATTCTACGGAAATTGGCCATTTTATCCTCCCCAGTGCTGCCATTCGCGGAGAAGGTACAAGTAATGATTATTTTCCTAAAGAAGTGCCGGCATTACCTTCATTTAAAATTCATAAATATGTTTCAGATAAATTATGTGATAAGGATTTAGAATATCGTACAGGTGTTATTTATACAACTAATCGTCGCGTGTGGGAATATGATGAAGAATTTAAGGAATATTTGAAAAAAGTACGTGTCATCGGAATTGATATGGAAACAGCTACTATATTTGTAGTTAGTTTTGCGAATGGAATTGAGCGGGGAGCACTGCTTTTTGTTTCAGATACACCCATGACACCTGAAGGAATAAAAACTTCTGAATCAGATTCAAAAGTCACACAAAAATTTGTTGATCTACATTTAGATATTGGTATAGATGCCATGAGCCATATCGGCAATGAAGGTGAACAGATAAAGCATTTTAAATATTAAAATGATAAAAAGACTTTTTGCTATTTTTTTAACCATCGTTCTGGTTTTCCCTCAAACGGGAAAATTGAAAGTGGGATTTGATATAGATGATACTGTTTTGTATAGTGAGCCTATGTTCATTTATTATGTTGAAAATCATGGTAGACCAATTGATTACGAATGGATCAATGTCAATGATAAGAATTACTCGATTCCTATTTCACCGACAATTGATCTGATTCAATATTTTAAAAGTAATGGTCATGATGTGTATTTTATTACAGCAAGACCCGGAGCCAATGGCCAGCATGTAGCTGAATTTTTATCGGATGTTTTGAGCTATAAAGTAGAAAAAAATGTTGATTTATTCTTTATGCCTAAAGAAAAGATAGACGGACATAAATTCACTACAAAACACCGAAAAATGAATGAAATTGGTTTAGATCTTTTTTATGGTGATTCAGATACGGATATCATTGCTGCGTTAAAAGCGGGCGTCCATCCTGTTAGAGTGGTGAGAAGTAATTTGTCCCTAGAAAAGTATAGTTCTAATTATTTTGGAAATACTCAAAAAGGTGATGTAAAAAAAGCACCATTTGATTCAAATGATCTAAATACATTTTATAGTAAATCAGTTGGCATTTTCGGCGAATCTATTTATCCCATTATTTGGAAAGGACCCAATGAAGAATAAAATATTATGGATCTGTTTGCTGGGTATAGTCACTGCGGCAGATTTGGAATGGAAAGGGGAATTTCGATACCGGGTAGAATCAGATAAAGGAATGTCTAATTCAGATTCACTATTTAATAGCGGTAGAAACACCTTTCATTATACGCGATCCAGAATCAGCTTAAGAATGGTTCGGGGACCCATTTCAGGGTTTGCTCAAATTCAGGACTCACGATTGTTAGGTGGTGAAGAAAATTTATCTGGTTCTTCAAAACCTTCTGGAACAAAAATAGAATTTCATCAGGTGTATTTTGAGATCCACAATCTGCTGAAAAGAAATTGGTCCATGCGTTTCGGTCGTTTTGAATTACCTTTAGGGGGTGAAAGATTATTCAGTAAAACAAACTGGAATAATTTTGGGAGATCATTCGAAGGAATGCATTCGTTCGGTAGTAACCGTATTGGAAGGTTAGATCTTTTTAGCCTGTTTATTGTAGAAAGATCCAACGAATACCCTTCTGATGAATATGATGAAGTTATCAATGGTTTGTATTTTACCAAGAAAAGAGATTTTGGTTTGTTTAAACTTTTAGATCTTTATATGATCAATGAACAAACACAATCCATTGACCTTAATAGAGATCCATATCGGAATACTGCTGGATCAAGAATGTTCATCAAATTTCTATTTTTAGATATTGTATCAGAATTTGCATATCAATTTGGAAAATGGGAAAATGGTTCTTTGTTTATGGATATTAAAAGTGAAATGTTTGTATTTAATGCAAGAATTGATCTGTCAATGATACCAATTGTAGAAATGATCAGTTTTGGAAAAGAGAATTTTACAGGGTTTGATTCAACCCTTTCCAATATTTCAGGATTTGCTAACCCATATGGTGCCGGCCATAAATACCACGGCTATTATGATAACCACACGAGGTTTAATGACAATTTTCAAAAAGGGCTTGATGAGTGGAATGTGAAAACAGTCTTTTCACTTCCGGGAGATTTTAAGCTTAATGTCCATTATCATGATTTTAAAGATGGTGTGGATTCTGATCCACTTGGGACAGAATTGGATCTGATTTTTTCCAAGAAACTAGGGTTTGGCGGTGTCCTACAGCAGGGCTTTGCCCGTTATTGGGAAGATGGCGGCAGTCAACTGGATTACAGCTGGCTTATGCTTACGTTTACTCTGTAAGACTATTCAGGTCGTCACGAATTAAAACGAGAATGGCAGACTGAGGAACGATCAAATAATTATCCTTTTCTACATTGATTTCAATGGCAGCTTTATTCAGGAATAATGCATAATCACCCAATTCTGCTTGAGTGGGAATATATTTGATACCACCATGTGTTTCTGTTTTCCAAGGTTCATCAGTCACCTCATCGGGATTCCCAACGGGAATGCCCGGACCGACTTCCACAATGATACCACCACGGATTTCCTGCTTTTCCAATACGCTTGGAGGAAGATAAAGCCCGGCAGCAGATTTACTTTCTCCTTTGTCGGGCTGGATCAATACTCTGTCACCTACAACAATTATCTGTTTTTTCTTATGCCGCATAGGGTAATATTACGAAATTTGCCTCATACAGAGTAAATATGATAAACGTTAAATACATCGAAACTGAAAATGAATACAACTCTGCTCTCTCCATACGTAAAGAAGTGTTTATTGAAGAACAAAATGTTTCTATTGAAGAAGAGATTGATGAATATGAAAAAATAGCTACACATATTCTTGCTTTGGAAAATAGTAAAGCAGTGGGAACAGCCAGATGGCGATATACAGATGATGGAGTAAAATTAGAACGATTTGCAGTTTTGGAACCTTATAGAAGTCATGGCGTAGGCAGAGCACTAGTTGAATTTGCTGTAGACGAATTGAGGGAAGAAAATTTGCTATATTTGAACGCACAGAAATATGTAATTCCATTTTATCGTAAGTTTAATTTTGAGGAAATTGGTGATATATTTTACGAAGCTGAAATTCCTCACAAGAAAATGGTTTACAATAAAGAAATAGTATAACTTTTACCTGTTTTTATAAAGAAGTGTAAATTCTCAACAACCAAACCGCCCAACAAATAAAATTTATGCAAGAATCCCTCTATAAGCGCATGTTCAAACTGGTCATTAAACATTGGCCGTTTTTGCTTCTTTCAACATTGGCAGCCTTGGTGTATGTGGCATTAAACAGTGCCTCGATTTGGTTAACAGCATCCTTGATCAATAATATATTGATAGATTTCCAACAGTTATTAGCTGATCACTCACAGATGGTAGAGCAGGGTACACTAACTCTGAATGAAAAATTAAAATTTTGGACGAATGGATTAATTCTTCGAGACACACCTCAGGAGACATTGAAAGTATTGTGTCTGACCATTATGGTTGTATTCCTGACGAAAAATGTATTTTTATACCTGAAAAATATTTCCATGACGGTAGTTCAGTACCATTTAATCACAGAAATGCGTAATCGTCTTTACGAACACTTCAATTCATTGTCGCTATCGTATTTCAATCAGAATAAATCTGGAGAATTAACGTCGATTATGATCAATGATGTATCAAATTTACGTCGTGCTTTGGGCACCAGTTTTCATCAAATAATTGTTGAACCCATCAATCTACTGGCGTTTATATTTCTTTTATTTATTATCAGCTGGAAATTGGCTTTACTATCTTTGATAATACTTCCTATTGCAGGTTTTACGATACTAGTAATCGGGAGAAGTATTCGCCGAAAATCCAAACGCACGGCTGCCATGATTGCCGGTATTACCAATATTATTACGGAAACATTATCTTCTATTCGCGTGGTCAAAGCGTTTGCAATGGAAGAGTATGAAGTCCAGCGATTTTTCAAGGAAACGCGTCAATATTTTCAATTGATTCTCCGCAGGGCGAAACTCCGTTTATTGGCATCACCCATCACAGAAACACTTGGAGTAATGATGGGAGTCTTATTACTCTGGATCGGTGGAATTGAAGTCTTGAGTGGCAAGGGTTTAACTCCCGAAGATTTCCTGCGGTTTATTCTTCTACTTTTTGCCATGATGGATCCTTTAAGAAAATTGAGTAAAGTCAATGTAGAACTGCAGGCAGGCGCCGCATCCGCAGAACGAATTTTTGCAATTTTAGATACAGCTCCAACCATTGTAAATAAACAGGATGCTGTAACAATTGATACTTTTGAAGAAAAGATCAGTTTTAAAAATGTGAGTTTTAGATATGAATCTGATGATACAGTCTTGCAAGATATTTCATTTGAAATTGAAAAAGGATCAGTGGTGGCACTGGTAGGCTCCAGCGGTGCAGGAAAATCAACCTTGGCGGACTTGATTCCCCGTTTTTATGATGTAAATCAAGGCTCCATTACAATTGACGAACAAAACATTCAAAATATTACTTTAAACTCTCTGCGGAGCATGATGGGAATCGTAACGCAGGAGACGATTTTATTTAATGATTCAATCAGGGCAAATATCGCTTACGGCCAAAAAATCATAAATGATGAGCAGGTTTTAGATGCATCCAAGGCTGCCAATGCATTGGAGTTTATCAATGAACTTCCGGAAGGAATCGATACAGTGATTGGCGAAAAAGGCGTTAAACTTTCCGGCGGGCAGCGTCAGCGTTTGGCCATTGCTCGTGCAATTATGAAAAACCCGCCGATCCTAATCCTTGATGAAGCGACATCCGCTTTGGATACAGAATCAGAGAGATTGGTGCAACAAGCCTTGGAAACACTCATGGCTGATAGAACAGTACTGGTTATTGCCCACCGATTGTCAACAGTGACCAATGCTGATAAAATTATTGTTTTGGATAAAGGTGAGATTAAAGAAATGGGAACACACAATGAACTCATGGAAAAAGAAGAATATTACAGCAATTTATATAATATTCAGTTCAAGTAAATTTGAGATTTAATTGTAGTTTATAAATGGATATAACCCGCCAATTAAAAACGAATCTTTTTGAGTCTACAGTAAAATTATTAAAAAATAATGACATTCCTTTCTGGTTGGACACCAAAACATTATTGGCGGTTATGGGGAAAAAATTGAATTTTACATTTCCTCAAGACAGAAATGTACGATTAAGCATTCCGGGTGAGCACTTTTCAAAATTATTAACTTTAGAATCCAACTTAGGATTAGCTTATCGTTTTCAACTAATCCCTGATCGATCCGGGCGTGATTGGATAAAAAATGAATTTTGTCGCCTTGCTGCATTGAGCCGCTGGAAACATAAACAAAAAGCGTTTAAAATTTTTATAACTCCTAAATATAAAATGGATAATCAATACCGATGGGTTGATAAACGCAGCTGCAAAGTAATTGATAGTAAGTATTACGACAAATTGGATGAAATTAATTTGGGTAATCTTTCTTTTCCAGTTCCTCAAAATACTGAAGAATATTTGAGTATACGATTTGGCGAGGATTGGAATAATCAAAATTTAAATTGGATAGCCAGTATAGATGATAGCACTATTGTAAATAATTCTACCTTAAAACATATACCTTTTAAAAAAGTGCTCAATGCTTCACCCCTGGATAAAATTCAACTCCAAAAGGGGAATTATCACAGACGTATGAAGAGCATGCTGCTGAAGACAATCGATATTTTAAATGAAAAAAAGTATAAATACTGGTTGGAGGCAGGGACACTGTTGGGCATCCTGCGGGATGGTGATTTAATTCCCTGGGACTATGATGCTGATCTTGGGATTCCTGCGGATTCTGCTGATGATATCATGAAACTGCGCTTGGATTTTCTACCCAAATACCTCATTAAACGGAGGCGTATCAATTCTCCATGGATTCCGGGCGATATGCGTGTAATAAAAGTGAAAACACCTTGGGAAAAAATAAGACAAATTAATTTTCATGTAGATCTATTTTGTGTTTATCCTGTGCAAGATAAATATCGCTGGGTGGACAGTAATGCATTAAAACATGTGGATAGAAAATTTTACGACTCATTAAGTACAATAGAGTGGGAGGGACGTACAATTAATATACCTAATTATGCAGAAGAATATCTTTCTCTGCGTTATGGAAATTGGCAAGTTCCGGAGCGAAATTATAACGCTGGACTACATGATGGCTCAATTGCAGAAAAAGGATTTTAATAATAAACCAAACAGATTTAATTATGGCAGATAAAAAAAACTCAAAAAAAGTATATATTGGAATGTCAGCTGATCTGATTCACCAAGGTCACTTAAACATTATTGCTGAAGGCTGCAAACTGGGTAAAGTGATCATTGGATTGCTTACGGATGAAGCGATAGCCAGTTATAAGCGCTTACCATTAATTGCCTTTGATGAACGTAAACTGATTGTTGAAAATCTTAAAGGTGTAGAAAAAGTCGTCCCCCAGACTACCTTAGACTATGTTCCCAATTTAAAAGAAATAAAACCTGATTATGTTGTCCATGGCGACGACTGGAAAACAGGTGTTCAGAGAGAAGTCAGGCAGCGTGTGATAGATACTTTGGCTGAATGGGGTGGAGAACTTGTAGAACCAAAATATACTGAAGGAATTTCATCTACAGATTTAATCACTGCTGTCAAAGCCCAGGGCATTACTCCTGGGAAACGAATGAAAACCTTACGGCGGCTGATTGATGTCAAACCTATTGTACGTATTTTAGAAGCCCATAATGGATTAACGGGCTTGATCGTGGAAAAAACAAGCATTGAAAAAGATGGCAAAAAAATGGAATTTGACGGTATCTGGGAAAGTAGCCTCACCGATTCAACCGCCAAAGGGAAGCCCGATACAGAATTGGTTGATTTTTCGTCCCGTTTTTCCACGATTGAAGAAATATTGGAAGTCACCACAAAACCAATGATTGTAGATGGTGATACCGGTGGTCGGATTGATCATTTCAAATTCAGGGTAAAAACGTTGGAAAGATTAGGTGTTTCGGCTATAATTATTGAAGATAAAGTCGGCGATAAGCGCAATTCACTTTTTGGCACAACCGTTCCTCAGCAGCAGGATTCAATCGAGCATTTTTCCCAGAAGATTCATGAAGGTAAACAATCCCAAGTCACTACAGACTTTATGATCATCGCTCGGGTGGAAAGCCTGATTTTGCAAAAGGGCATGGCCGACGCCCTCAAAAGAGCAGAAGCTTATATTGCCGCCGGAGCAGATGGAATTATGATTCACAGTAAGGAAAAAGACGGAAAGGAAATAATAGAATTCTGCGAAAAATTTCAAAAGTTTAAAATGAAAGTACCTCTTATTGTCGTGCCTTCAACCTATGCTCACATGACTGAATCAGACTTACAGGATCTAGGCGTTAATGTAATTATTTATGCGAATCATTTACTGCGGTCAGCATACCCTTCTATGATCGATGCAGCCCAATCAATTTTGGAAAATTCACGATCTAAAGAAGCTTCAGATGAATACTGTATGTCAATTAAAGATATTATTACACTTATTCCCGAGGTCAATTGATGGCCATAAAACCGACTGATTTCTACGATCAGTTAGCTAGTCACGGTGTAGAATTTTTCACAGGAGTGCCGGATTCTCTTCTGAAAGAATTTTGTTTATGCATCGATGATCGAATTTCAAATGACAAACATATTATTGCTGCTAATGAAGGCAATGCCGTTGCTTTGGCTTCTGGTTATTATTTAGCTCAAGAATCAATACCTTTGGTTTATATGCAAAATTCCGGTTTGGGTAATGCTGTAAATCCACTCTTATCATTATGCGATCCGGATGTGTATTCTATTCCATTACTGGTAATGATCGGCTGGCGAGGTGAACCGGGAGTTAAGGATGAACCTCAGCATGTAACCCAAGGTAGAGTGCAGATAGAACTACTGGAGGCGCTGGGTCTTCCTTATGAAATTATATCAAAAGATGATGATCAGTTTTCTAATAAGATCTCAAACGTTATCGAAATTGCCAGAAACGAAAACAAGCCGGTTGTTCTCCTGATCAAAAAAGGTACATTTGAAAAATACAAAAATGAAATTGTACAACCCGATGATCAGCGAATGAATCGGGAGGAAGCATTAGAAATCATTTTGGAAAATCTCGATGATAATTCCATAATTGTTTCAACAACGGGAAAAACATCCAGAGAAATTTTTGAAATTCGTGAAAAAAGAGGGCAAACACATGAACAGGACTTCCTCACAGTAGGATCCATGGGCCATTGTTCTTCAATTGCTCTGGGTATTGCTTTGGCCAAACCTCATAGAGAAGTGGTGTGCATTGATGGGGATGGAGCTATGTTAATGCATCTTGGCAGCCTCACATCCATTGCAAGTATGAAACCGAAAAATTTTCGACATATTTTAATGAATAATGAAGTTCATGAATCTGTAGGCGGACAAGAAACAGCTGCAAAAAATTTAGATCTGTCAGCAATAGTTGAAGCTGTAGGATCAAGCAAAGTATTCAAAGCGGCAACACCAAATGATTTAAAAACAAACATTACAAATTTTATAACGTGTTCCGGACCATCGTTTTTAGAAGTAAAAATAAAACCAGGTTCAAGAGAAGATTTAGGCAGGCCTACAGTCAAACCTGTTGATAATAAAGAAAATTTCATGAAATTTCTGAATAAGTAATTTTATAATCTGATATGTCTAATTATTTTAATCCTGTAAGAATTTTCAAAACTGAAAATTGGCAACGCGAATTAAACTTCAGAATTGGAGATTTAAAAATTTCTTCACCGATAATTATTACAACACCGGGAAATAGAAAACGGTTACATCTTAATTCAAAATTCGACTCTGATTCTATTTTTAGCGATGTGAGCAGTAACCCAAATTTTAAGGATTGTACGAATGCTATAAAGTTTTGCCAGAAAAATATGTTTGATGGTGTTATTGCTATCGGAGGTGGTTCTGCCATGGATCTGGCAAAAGTAGTCATGGCACACTTATGTTTAGAAAAATCGGATATAAATGAACTATTAGAATATGATGGAGAGTTTTCTCAAACGATTCCATCCATTTTTCTGCCCACAACTCACGGTACAGCAAGTGAAGTAACCATGTGGGGAACCGTGTGGAATATGGAAGAAGAAAAGAAGTATTCAATCTCCCACCCGAATCTCTATCCAACTATAGCCATTTTAGATGGAAATTTGACATTATCCCTGCCTATGGATATTTCAATCACAACTATGATGGATGCATTAAGCCATAGTTTTGAATCTATTTGGAATAAGAAAGCGAACCCCACTTCAACTAATTTAGCTATATCAGCTATTTGCTCAATTCTTGAAAATGGAATTGCCTTGAAAAAAACCCCTGCTGATTTAGACATTCGTAATAATTTATTAAAAGCGTCTACCGTTGCAGGTTTAGCATTTTCAAATACAACGACGGCTGCGGCTCATTCTATAAGTTATCCATTGACTATCCATTATGGAATTCCCCATGGTGTTGCATCTTCAATTAGTTTGATTCCTTTGCTGGATATAAATGGAAAATTGATCAAGGAACCGCTTGACCGTATATGCAAAAATAATGAATTGACCTATGAAGAATTAAAACAAACGATAAAAGAGATTCCACAAGGTATCATTCCCTACACGCTGGATGAATGGGGAATTCCCGAAGATCAATTACCTAAATTGGCTGAAGAATCGTTTACCAAAGGACGTATGGATAATAATGTGGTAGATCTGACAACGGATGATGTGCTGGGGATATTGAAAGAATTGTATAGTGTTTGAACAAAAACTCACTCATCTGCTACGTTACTGCAAAGTTCTGCAATCCTCGTGTACAAAAGTACACTCCGGCTTCAGAACTTTTTGCGCCTTGCATATGGGCAACTTTTTGCCCAAACAAAGAATTTTTGGACAGGCACTATTTAGTGAGAAATGAACAATACACATCTAAAATATTTATTTTTTGTAACAAAACCCTATTCATTTTCAATTCTTAAACCGATTCAAGATTCAATAACTGAATCAAATAGTGGTACTGTAAAGTGGTTTTCAGCCAGTTCAGCTTCCAATTTTTCATGCCCAGGAGATCAATTAAAATCCAGCGTGGAAGTTCAAGATTATAATCCTGATGCTGTCCTTGTTCCCGGCAATATTGTTCCTCATTTTTGGCCGGGATTGAAAGTACAGGTTTTTCATGGACTGGATGAGGAAGTGAAAGGCTTTTATAATATAACAGGATTCTTTGATCTTTACTGTACAACCGGTCCTGTGATGACAGAAAAATTTTCAGCCATCGCAGAACAGAAAAAACATTTTTTAGTCAGGGAAACAGGCTGGTCAAAACTCGATCCTGTTTTTAATAAGCAGTGGGATTTCAATAATCAGAAAAAACAATTAATAAAACAGTACGGTTTTAATCCTGAATTACCTGTAATACTATATGCACCTACTTTTCCACCCAAGTATACGTCAGCATCTGATTTACATGACACTATCAAAAAATTGAATAATGAAAAATATAACTGGATTATAAAATTCCATCCCTTAATGGATAAAATTGTTCAAGAAAAATACAAACAATTGGAAAATGAAAATCTCCGTGTTGTTGATGAATTAAATATATTACCTATTATGGCAGGATCTGATTTAATGATTACGGATACGTCATCCGTAGCCTATGAATTTTTAACGTTTAATCGACCTTTAATTACGTATCAAGCACTTGCCCGTAAAGACAAAGGTATCAATATCCAAAACTCAACTGAAATCGTATCAGCCATTGAACGTAGTCTGAAAAATCCAGAAGAATTTTCATTCAATAGAGATAAATGTCTAAAGGATATACATCCATATTTGGATGGAAATTCATCCAATCGTTTGATTAATGAAATTACAGAAATACTTGCTAATGGCTCGCAGAATGATTTAAAACAAAAGCCTCTAAATATTATCCGTAAATATCAGATTCGAAAATTAATTGCAAGGAGTCAAGCTTAAAGGAAATGGATAAGACTAAAATTTTATTCAAAATGTTCTATCTGTATCATAAAGCCGCATTTGATCCCTTAATTGAACTCTTTGAACGTGATCCAAATTATGATGTTGCTTTATCGCTAACGCATGAAGTTGAGCGATCATTTGGTTTTTTTGATAAAGATGAAACAAATAAGTATTTAAATAAATTTGAACAAGAGGGACATCGAATAAGTGACGAAAATGAAAAATTTGATATTGTATTTGCACCGGATGTAGTAGACGAAAAAAGGTATGGTGATGCAATTCTTTGTCTGATTTATCATGGAATCACATTTACAAAGACGGTCACGTATCGGGAATTAAAAAAACATTCAGATCATCGCTATATTATTTTTGTTGAAGGTGATTTATCGGAAAAATCATTAAAAGAATCTGGCAGCATAGGTAAATCTGAAATTCATAATGTGGGTTATCCTAAAATGGATCCCTATTTTTCCGGAGAGAATTTTGATAGAGATAAGATTCTAAAATCATTAGGGCTTGATCCGGAAAAACCCGTTATCTTGTTTGCACCAACGTATAAACCAACCTGCCTTTATGATTTAAAAGATGCAATTTTTGAAGCAACTACAGATTTTAATCTGATTATAAAACTTCATCATTATGCATGGATGGGAAAATATGCATCGCACAAACAACATAAAATATTTGAAGATCAAATTGAGAATTACACCCACGCAATTATAATACCAAAAGATGATTATAATATTTTGCCTTTGCTTTATGTTGCTGATACGTTGGTTTCTGAAGCATCGGGCGCCATCACCGAATTTTTAGCCACAGGGAAAACCGGTATTATTTATAACTTGAATCAAAAAAGCTTAAAACACTCTGACGGCGAGATGCTTCTAGGGTTTGATAATCGTGAATTTTTAAAAGATTCATTTGTTCATATCAATTCACCTGACGAATTACAGTCTGGAATCAAGTTAGCATTAAACCCAACGGATGAGATGAAAAAAGTACAAAAAACAGATCGGGAAAATATATTTTATAAATTGGATGGTAAAGCATCAGAACGTGTAAAACAAGCGGTTGAGCAATTGATTTCAGTAAGATTAAAAGTGTAATTTTTGATATGGCAAATATATATCCTTTTAAAGGCTGGCGCTATAATAGCGATCAGATAGAGAAATTATCATCTGTTTTTGTACCACCCTATGATGTTATTACACCTGAAGAACAGGAAATGTATTATAGTAAATCACCTTATAATAATGTTCGGGTTAATTTGAATAATAAAAGTGATGGTGAGCAGTATGTTGATGCATCAAATTATTTAAACAAATGGAAATCAAATGGTGTAATGGAGCAAGAAAAAAAGGATTCCATTTATATTATTTCACAGTCGTTTAAGTATAAAGGACAAAAAATTCAGAGGGTTGGTTGTGTTTGCGCTTTGGAATTAACTGAATTAGGAAAAATTGTGTTACCCCATGAAAGAACAATCGAAAAATATATCGATGATAGGTATAATCTCATGGGAACTACGTTGGCAAACACCGGTCAAATATTCATGTGTTATAAAGATGAGTCTTTAGGGTTGGAAAAGATTTATAATTCACTTGAAGAAAATCCGGTAATAGATGTTGTTATGGATGATGTTCATTATCAGGTTTGGCAAATATCTGATATTGGTCTTATTAATAGATTTCAAAATATAATGACCGGGAAAAATGTTGTTATAAAGGATGGACATCATCGCTATAAAACTGCGCTTCGTTTTTCACAAAACCATCCTGAAATCCCTGGGACAGATAAAGTTATGGTGACACTGGTGAACAGTAAAGATCCGGGTATGATTGTTTTGCCCACCCATCGTTTACTGTCAGGCATTAATTTAGAAATAGATACTATAGTTTCGTTGTTAGAAAAAGACTTTAAAGTAAAGAAAATAACAGGGGCTGAAAAGGTGGTTGCATCTATGGAAAATGATGATATTGAAAAAGGAACTTTTGGTGTTTATCATAAGGAAAGTAACACAGGTTTATTATTATATTTCAACCACTGGGATGAGTTGAATATTATGTTTTCAGGTATGAGTAAAGTATCGAGAGAACTTGAAACAAATATTTTGCATACATACGTTTTGAAAAAAGTATTTAATATTGACACATCCAACCAAAAAGACCTGAAATACGTGTCATATATCCGGGGTAATAAATCAACGTTGGAATTGTTAAATAATGAAAAAGACTATGATGTGGCATGCTTTGTAAAACCTCCAAAATTGGAAGAGATATTTGCTATTTCTGAAGCGGGTGAAATCATGCCCCAAAAATCCACTTATTTTTTCCCCAAGGTGTATTCCGGACTGGTGACACGTTGTTTTAATGAATAGGAAAATAAAATAATGACATTATTGAAACGAAAACTGGCTGATAAAATTTCCCAATGGCGGGATGAAGCACGGGATCTTGTTAAAAAAACCGGTGATAAAAAAATTAGTGATGTAACTGTTGCTCAGGCCTACGGCGGTATGCGCGGAGTGCGCGGGTTCGTCTGTGATACATCTTCTGTTTCTGCTGAAACAGGTTTGATTATTCGCGGTTATCCTTTACTTGAGATTACTCACTTATTACCAGAAGAAGTTTTTTTCCTGCTTATTACTGGTGATCTGCCAACTGCTGAAGAATTGGCCGACTTAAAATCACAATATTCAAGCCAGGCTGTGGTTCCGAGTTATGTCTGGGATGTCATGAAAAAAATGCCCGAGGATTCTCATCCCATGGCTATGTTCAATACGGGCATTATGGTGATGCAGCGCGAAAGCGTTTTTCGACGAAAATATGATGCAGGTGTGCCCAGGGAAGAGTATTGGGAACATTGCTTGGAAGACGGCATCAACCTCCTGGCAAAGCTGCCGGGGCTGGCTGCTGGAATCTATCGGATCCATTTTAATAAAGGGGACCTGATTGATTATGACCCGGGATTGGACTGGTCTGAAAATTTTGTACACATGACCGGTATCAATGACCCAAATGGTCAATTTAAAAAATTGATGCAGTTATATTTTATGCTCCATTGTGACCATGAAGGCGGCAATGTCAGCGCCTTCGCTGCCCACACGGTGGCATCTGCTTTATCCGATCCTTACTATTCAGTTGCTGCCGGTTTAAATGGACTTGCAGGACCCTTGCACGGTTTGGCCAACCAGGAATGCCTGAAATTCGTTTTAGGAATCTATGATCATTTCAAAGCAGCACCATCTAAAGATGAACTTAAACAATTTTGTTGGGATCGCTTAAACAGCGGCCGGGTGATTCCCGGCTATGGCCATGCCGTTTTGCGCTGCCCTGATCCCCGTTTTGTAGCTTTTGTGGATTATGGTAGAGAACATATCAAGGATGATGACATTTTTAATATTGTAAAGGACCTGTTTGATGTGGTAGCTCCAGTTCTACAGGAACAAGGTAAGGCCAAAAATCCCTGGCCCAACGTGGACGCTGCTTCAGGATCACTTTTGTATTATTACGGCTTAAAAGAATTCAATTTCTATACGGTACTTTTCAGTGTATCCCGCGCCATGGGTATGATTGCTCAAATGGTCATTAACCGTGCCTTGAATATTCCCATCACTCGCCCCAAGTCAGTTACAACAGACTGGCTCAAAGAAAATACATAGTTTAATTATGAAAATTTTCCTGCGATTATTAATCGTAGTAAATATCGCTCTGCCCCTCGCGGCGAATGAACTTTATTACTCTGTACGGGTGTGGAGTACTGATCAGGCTACGTTGACCATGCTCCATAATGAAGGTATTCCCCTGGACCATGTGCGCATCAAAGCAGGTGTATACATTGACGTGCTTGCCAGTGAAGAACAAACGGCCAGGTTATCTGTGTTAGGTATTCCTTACGATATTCTGATCACAGATATGACTAAATATTTCCTGGACCGCAACGTGCCTGACATCACCAGGGATTTTGAACTAGGTTCCATGCTGGGCAATTATACGTTTGCAGAAGCAGTCGCAAAGATGGATAGCCTGGCATTATCATACCCGGGCATTGTTGCTGCAAAAGATTCCATAGGAACATCTATAGAAGGAAGAACTATCTGGTCATTTAAGGTCTCTGATAACCCAAATGTTGATGAAGATGAACCTGAAGTACTATATACAGGAATTACCCATGCCCGTGAACCCTTGAGCATGATGAACCAGTTTTATTTTGTGCAGTGGCTTTGTGAGAATTACAGCTCTGATCCAGTCGCTCATTACTTAGTAGATGAACGGGCGTTATGGTTTATTCCTGTGATTAATCCTGATGGTTATGTGTACAATGAAACCATTGCACCTAATGGTGGCGGGATGCACCGTAAGAATCGTAGAGATACCGACTGCGGTGATGGAACCCAGCGGGGAGTGGACTTGAACCGTAATTATGGATATGAGTGGGGTGCCGATAATTCCGGTTCCTCTCCCAATCCATGTTCGTCAACATTTCGTGGAGATTCTGCTTTTTCTGAACCGGAAACCCAGGCAGTTCGAGATTTTATTTTAGAGCATGACTTTGCTAATGTGCTTCATTACCATTCCTATTCCAATGTATTGATCCATTCTTGGGGAGATGGCACACTTCCCGATGAGCCGGACTTAACTACAGTTAGAGAAATCGGCTGGGAAATGACAAAATATAATGGTTATCAAGTAGGAACTGGTTATGAGACTATTGGCTATGGAGTAAATGGCGATGCAGTGGATTGGTCGTACGGTGATGCCGGACTTGTTGCCTATACGCCGGAAATAGGTTCTTACCAGGATTATTTCTGGCCTCCGGAAAATAGGGTTATTCCACTGTGTGAAGATCAGTTATATGCAAACCAGATCTTTGGTTTTGTCGGTGGTGCGGATCATATCGTTTACGCGGTCGAATCGAGTGAGCAAGTAGAAGATACTATCTATTTTGATATAACTATTCAGAACAGGGGATTAAAAGATTCCGATGGGGATGTAATGATCAATGCTGAAAGTTATACTAATGTAAGCTATGTCCTTAACTATGATAGTAATATTGGTGAACTTGCTAAACGCGACACTGTCCAAGTGCATATTGTGCTGGTTGCTCCGGGGGATCTTCCGGATGGTACTGAAGTAGGATTTTTGTTTACTGTAAATGACAATAGTAGTTTTGTGCGTACAGATACGATCAAAGCTTTGATAGGTACCCCGGTGTCCATATTTGATGAAGATGCCGAAGAAGACCTAACGCAATGGAATACATATGCATGGGGCCTAACTGCAGCCAGTTCTTACTCTGGAGATCACTCCATTACTGATAGTCCGCAAGGTTATTATGCAAATAATGATGCTTCAGCGATTGCTACGGTGAATCCGATCAATCTCTCTGGATTGGATAATCCGTTTGTTAATTTTGCAGCTAAATGGGATATTGAGAACAATTACGATTTTGTCCGTTTCGAGATCTCCACCGATGGTATGCACTGGACCTCATTGGAAGGAATGTATACTGAAACGGGAGCAGGTCAAGGCACCCAGGACACAGATGATCATGGCTACGACGGTACATCAGATTGGGTAGAAGAGTTTATAGACCTTTCATCATATACTGATGAAACATCGGTGTATTTTCAATTTATTCTTACTGCAGATAGTGGCGTAACCGGTGATGGATTTTATTTTGATGATTTTACTATCCAGGGCTACTTGAATTATGTACCCGGCGACCTGATGCAAAATGGGGAAGTGGATATCTTTGATGTATTAGCACTTGTTGAACTGATTTTGGCGGCCGGCAGTTTGAATGAGTATCAACAATTGCGGGCCGATGTGAATTTTGATGGCATCGTAAATTTAGATGATGTGCTGGCTATGGTCGATATTATTCTTTCGAATTGATGAAAAATTATTTTCTATTCATTCTCACTTTAAGTCTGTCTTTTGAAACTGCAGCAGCGGGGAAAATGTGGGTCTATTTCACAGATAAAGATAATTCCAGGCAGGGTAAGATTACGCTAGATGATAAAACAATTGAGCGCCGGAAGAAGATAGGCATAACTAATACATGGTATGATCGCCCGGTGACAGAAAATTATATCACAGCTTTAGAACAGTCGGGTGCTATCATACACCGCAAGAGCAGGTGGCTGAATGCAGTTTCTGTTACAGCCGATGAAGGTGCTTTAAATACAATTTCAGCACTGCCTTTTGTGAAAAAAATTGTACCTGTTGCTGTTTATAAGAAAAAAAAACTTGGGTTGGACGATAAGCCCTTATTAAGGAAAACAACCTTTTCTGATTCCTCGTTCTACGGTTACGCCTGGGAACAGATTGCACAGATCAACTGCCATACTGCTCACCAGGCCGGCTATACAGGCCAGGGTGTCCGTGTGCTTATTTTGGATACGGGTTTCAATACGGAACGCATGGTATTTGATTCCCTGGAAATTATCGCTGAATGGGATTTTATAAATGACGATGACAGCACCATGAACCAAACGGATGATGAAAACACCTACGGCCAGCACAACCATGGAACGTTGGTTTTTTCAACCTTGGCGGGTTATGATCCGGGAAACTTAATTGGTCCGGCTTTTGATTCAGAATTTTTATTAGCAAAAACAGAAGATGTTCCTAATGAAAGCCAAGTAGAAGAAGACAATTATGTAGCTGCGTTGGAATGGGGAGAACAATTGGGCGCCGATGTCATGTCCTCTTCCCTGGGATATCTGGACTGGTATTCTTACTGTGATATGGATGGAAATACCGGTGTGACTACCATTGCTGTAGATATTGCCATATCCCTGGGAATGCTGTGTGTTACATCAGCCGGCAACTGGGCTACTCCTGAACCACCACCTAATCCATGCGATACTCTGTATTACTATATATCAGCACCGGCCGATGCGGATTCAGTGATTTCCGTTGGTGCAGTAAATAGTGAAGGCGAAATTGCATCTTTTAGTTCCCATGGGCCTACATATGATGGGCGTATCAAACCAGAGGTATGCGCTCGAGGAGTTTCAACGTGGGGTGTGAATGCCAACAGTGATTCTTATCGAACAGACAGCGGCACATCATTATCAGCTCCTTTAGTTAGCGGTGCAGCCGCCGTTATCTTGAGCGCTCACCCGGACTGGACGCCAATGGAAGTTCGTGAAGCGATGATGATGACCGCTGATAATGCTGATTCCCCGGATAACGATTATGGTTATGGCGTAATCGATGTTATGGCTGCTATTGACTACGAAACGTCAGCCATTGATGGAAATAATGTGCCTGAAAAATTTTCAGTTTTGAATGTGTATCCAAATCCATTTAATCCATCCACAACCATTTGGTTTATTGTAAAGTCGAATCATGCTACGTCACTACGAGTTTATAATATTGCTGGAAAATTGGTTGAAACAATAGTTAATGATAAACTTTTACCGGGGGAATATACCTGTACATGGAAAGCTTCTGGTTTACCCAGCGGTATTTATTTTGTGCAGTTAAAGACCCCGTCCAGCAGTATAACACAGAAAATTACTTACCTTAAATAAACCTAATTCCGACGAAGATTATACTTGCGTCCGCCAGTATAATATCAGAACTTAGGTCTCGCCGAAAATCTTTTCTCATGAATAGAAATACGCTTAAAATTAAAGTCTGGGGCATCTTGTTCCCTTTTCTGCTTTTTGGAGCAGACATTAAGGAAAGTACGCTCCTCAAGATTGAAGCCCATGGCGGATTGGGATCCATCCTGCTACAATGGGACTTACCCGAGGAAGAAATCATTACCTCTATTCGTATTTTCCGCAGTAGTGATATGATGTCTACTTATAAAATAATTGATCTCGATGGCATAATAACCGATCGCTATCTGGACAAAGATCTATTTTCAGATGAGTTATATTTTTATAGATTGGAAATGGAAACGATCGATGAGAGAATTTTTTCTAGTGCTCACGAAACACCTGCTTTTGCCAAACCAAAGGATGCAGAATATCTTGAACAAAATATAATAGAATTGCAGCAGTCTTATCCTGTTACAGTTTCAGCTTACTTGGAATTAACAGATATTCATGAATTTATAAGTGTTTTAATAAACGATTATATATTGAAACATATTTCTTTTAACATAAGTCAAATTCACATGCTGCAGATGTATTTGTTGATGGAGGAAATACATATTGAATCATTTTTAAATATACTTTCCATTGAAGAATTCAAAGCGTGTCAGCTTTTATTTGCTGAAAAGGATCTATCATCGTTATTTGAATATTTTGAAATAGCATTTAACGAATTTAATCTACTTTTACGTCAGCAGATTTTATTAACACCCCTTGAATGGCAGGATGAGAAAGCAAATTTATTAAAAATTCTGGAAAACAAGTTTTCTGAAGCGGTTAACATTTATGAAAATGATGAAATATTTCTGGAATCATTACCATCGATTCGAGCAACAAACTTGGTAAAAGATTCAAGCGGAGTAAAAATACACTTGCATCAATTTGAAGATCTTGGGAGTTCAGTTGAATTATATATGAACGAAGAATCTATTCCTGTATTTTTTGAAAATGGCAATTCACAAATGATTACAATTCCTGATGATTGGAAATATGTAGAACTTCTGATTGCAGAAAATGTTGTTCAAACACTTCCAATCTTAAATGAAGAAGGATTGCTTTCAATAGCCATGGATGATCAGTACATATTTGTTGATGAAATCACTGACGTGCGTACTATGCGGTCCATCCCGAAACAGGATTTCCAATTGAACGAAATCGCTTACATTGATATGGATAACAAACTTCAGGTTGAAGTTGCCGGGAATTCAGATTGGTCAACAGAGCTTGGGTTATTTATGAATGATTCTTTATTGTGGGAGTGGAATTCCATTCCGGAATTTTCTGTAAGTTTTATTGATTCAAACTGGATCCTGCAAATGTCTAATGATTATAATTGGTTGCATCTTTGCCGGGTTAACGAAAATGATGAATGGGAAATTTTGGAAAGCCGACCGTTAATAATGGGGGAATCGTTTTTTGAAGGCAAAGTGCCGGATTTGGGTACGTGGACCAAATTATCTTATTCATCTTTTGGGGAATCAAACGACATTATCAGAACACAAAAGACTCATCAACTTATTCCGGAAATATTCGCTCTTTACCAAAATTATCCCAATCCTTTTAATTCCAGTACCAACATCACGTTTGATTTGTTGGAAGATGCAAATGTTAGTTTATTCGTTGCAGATGCCAGAGGGCGTAAATTGAAGGTATTCTTGGAAGAAATATTTTTGGAAAGTGGATTTTATTCTTTTGACTGGTCTGGGGAATATCAATCCAGCGGTGTTTATTTTATTACTCTTCAAGCGCAATTGGATGATTATTTGCCTATTGTTATGAGTAGAAAAATGATCTATTTAAAATAGTTAATACGAGGTAAGCTAATGCAGGAAAATCAATTTGATGATGAATTAAAACGTATGGATGAATTAGAATATGATGCATCATCGGGAATCGAAGAAGGTGTTTCATTGGATGATCCACTTTCCAGTTTAGCTTTACAAAATCCAATTATTGTAAATATCGGGACACCTTTAAGCGAAGCCGTTCAAAAATTGCAAGACAAGTCTTTGGGCTGTCTGCTCGTTGAAAGTGATGGCAAATTGGCCGGTATAATGACTGAACGAGATATTCTGTTGAAAGTCACGGGAAAAGGTTTGGATTTTGAAAAAGAAGTTGTAGACAATTTTATGACACCTAATCCTGAATATTTAGAAATGGAAGATGCCGTTGCTTATGCATTGAATAGAATGGTGGTCAGTGGATTTCGTCATGTACCCATTGTTGATGATAATAAAAAATCCGTCGGTGTTGTTTCGCTTGTAAATATTGTTCAACAAGTAGCCACTGCTTTGGGTGAAGAAATTTTCAATTTACCGCCCATACCACAACGGAAAGGATTTTCCAGACCCGAAGGCGGTTGATGAAACATCAATTATTCATTTTCTTCGTCATTATTATTATTGGTGGTTGTGCTACCCATCCAACTGTTAGTACCACACCCATGGAACAGGGAGAAAAACGATTTGGCTGGAGTTGGTCAGCGGAAAATGTATTGCCTTTTCTTTGGTATCGTTATGGACTGAGCGATAAGGATGACATCGGTCTTCGACTTGGACCAGTGTATGGTTCGGGTATTGATTATAGTCGTATTCTGTATACAAAAGATAATAAATGGGATGTAATGAATTTGGCCTGGAGTATGAATCCCAACTATAATACCGATTTTACGTATTACAAATTCAAACAGCGCAAAAGTAATGATGATAAACCCGGAGCAATTTCCTGGTGGGGATTGCGTATGATGTATATTGCAAAAGGAATCAGTGGTGGAACGAGTACACGCATTGGTTTCCTCCTAGGCGGTCAACCCAATGATAAATGGGGTTATGAAATTGGCTATAGCCATGATTTCAATTCCATGCCCATAACAAATCTTTTCGACTTCCAATGGAATGATACTGTTAAGAACGACCCAAGCCTCAATAGGCGCTATAGTGACACACCTCATACAGATCCTGCTTCAGGATTGCCAACGGAATATTCACGGCTTACAGGTATTTCATTCAGAGTTTATGTGAATTTGGAAATGAGACCTCCGGCAGTAGAATAGAATATATAATTTAACCCTTCATGCCATCCAAAAAATTTCCTGATTCTATTCATCAGGATAGTCAGGAATTAATCCTAAAAATTAAAGAACTAATTACCCAAGCTGTCCAAGTAAAATTTGATGATAGAACCAGTGACCACCCTCTGATTTTTCTCAATGCAGTCAAAAATATTATAGGTGATGACAAGGAGAATCCTTCGCTTAAACTTCTAGATTTATCTGAAAAGTATATTAATCGATTTTCTGTCAGAAATGATGACGATCAAATTTTAAAGAAAGTAATAAAAGACGGATTCGGTTTGACAGTATTTGTTGATGATGTTGAGGAAGCTATTATATCCGGTAATAAAGAAACAGCGGAGTTGGAAGCAGCTAAACAGCTTTTAGCATCTGTTAAATCTCCGGCCATACTTGAATTTCTAGCCCAATTGGCACTCCATAATATTGATTCGTTGGGACTATTTACTTATCATTGGCTGCGGAGTTATAATTTCCATCAGGAGAAGGAGATATTATGGCCATACATCCGGGCAATGATTAATGAAATTTTCAAAGCACAATTACAGCAGCAAAATCAAGGAGAAATCCTAAAACCGCAAGATCAATTGAACTCCCTTCTAAATAAATATAACAAAGGAATTTTGCCAACATTTTCTGCTATGAACCGACTCTGGAATGAAGATTATATACGTATTGAAAGTTATAGGAATTCCATATCATTCTGGCTTGAAAAGACAGAAAATGATGATAAAACAGAAACTGTGAATTCTTCGGATTTGGAAAATTATATCAAAAACGGCGGAAGATATTTTATTGATTTGAGCGAGCACCTTTTGGAAAAATATCAAATTAATGCTGTCGTACAAAAAATTGTAGAATTGGAAGGATTAAGGGGTATTGCAAAAAATGCATCACTTGGATATTTCCCCATCATTGCACAATGCATTAACTTAACGGTCTCTTAATCATGAAAATAGGTCCTTATCAACTCTATAGTATTGAAACCAGTGAATTTGCTTTGGACGGCGGTGCTATGTTTGGTATCATCCCTAAACCTCTTTGGGAAAAGAAGGCACCTGTCGATGAGCAAAACCGCATTGAAATGGTTACTCGATCGCTTTTGTTAATTAGTGATGAACATAAAATTATTGTGGATTCGGGTAATGGCACCAAGTGGCAGGAAAAATTCAAGGATATTTACCGCATTGATCTGGACAACCTGAATCTGGAAAAGTCATTGGCTAAATACGGTTACACCCCGACGGATATAACAGATGTGTATTGCACCCATCTCCATTTTGACCACATAGGCGGAAATACAAAATTAGTGGATGGTAAACTGGAACCTGTTTTTTCCAACGCCACTTATTGGATCCAAAACGAAAACTGGGCATTGGCCAATTCGCCCAGCGAAAAGGACGCCGGCAGTTTTATGAGCGACGACTGGTCAGTGCTGGAAGAAAATGATATGATCCAGTTTGTGGACGGCAGGGAATCCTTCCTTCCTGGAATTGATCAACTATTAACTTACGGACATACAACAGGCATGATGCATCCTATTATTGGAGATACGTCACAAAAACTGATCTATATGGCTGACCTTGTGCCTATGGCAGCTCATATTCCATTGCCCTGGGTGATGGCCTATGATAACCAACCCGTGCGAACGGTTAAGGAAAAAGGGGAAATTTTACCGAGAATTGTGGATGAAGATTGGATTATATTTTTTGAACATGACCCAGTTCATCAAGCATCGTCCGTGCAATTTGACGGTAAACATTATAAACTGAAAGATACGGTGACGATTAGTGAATGATAAAGAAAGGAAAGATGAACTTTATTTAAAAGGCTTGGAAGCGTATCACCAAGGCAAGTATAATGATGCCCATGAGTTTTGGGAAGATCTTTGGTGTCATTATTATTTAAAAGACAAAATATTTATTCAAGGCTTAATTATGTTGACTGTTAGTTTTGCTCATCTACAGTATGGTAACCTGAGTGGTGCTAAAGGGCTCATTAAAAAATGCCAGGTGAAATTTGCTGATTACAAAGGCATCCACCGAAATATTAATGTTAATATTTTGATGAAAGAAATTCGCACTGTTGAAGAATATTATAAAACTATTGAAAACACTTCGGAATTCAATTGGGATTTAGTACCGGAGCTAGTCAAGTAATGAATGTAGGCTTATTTATTAAAGATTTTGAATTGGGAACAAAAGTGTCTTCCAAACTAACGGAATTGGACTCTACGTTTGAATTTTGTGAAAAAAATACAGATCTATCAGAAAATACTAAACTGGTAATAGTAGATCTGGACAATGAGGCAACAGGAAATGAATTTTTTGTACATCAAATAGCCTGTGATCGTAAAGAAATTCAAATAATTGGTTACATGAAACAGGTTGTAAAAGAAAATCATGATAAATTTAAAAAAGCTGGTTGCAGTGTAATATTACCGCGTTCTTCATTGGTAAAAAATCTGTCTTCATTTATAAAATAAAAATGGAGGAAAGTAAATTTAGAAAAATTGAACGTGCTGCAGACGTCGTTCAAATGCTCTATAAAGAATATCCTGATTCAAAGTGTTCTCTTAATTATAATAGTGCACATCAATTATTAGTGGCGACAATTTTATCAGCTCAATGTACAGATCACCGCGTCAATATTGTAACAAAAGACTTATTTCTAAAATATAAAAATCCATCAGATTTTGCCGATTGCAAGATTAATGATTTGGCAAAGAATATCTATTCTTGTGGATACTACAATCAGAAATCAAAGAGCATACAAGGTGCCAGTTTAAAAATTGTGGAAGAGCATAATGGGGACGTTCCCGATTCCATGGAGGAATTAATTAAACTTCCGGGCGTTGGACGTAAAACGGCTAATTGTATTTTAGGTGAATACTATGGCCAGCCATCACTCGTAATTGATACACACATGGTACGGATCATGAATTTGTTGGATTTTACAAAATCAAAAGAACCTAAAAAGATTGAATTAGAACTAATGGACATTTTTGATGAAAAAGATTGGGTAAAACTGACACACATGATCATTGATCATGGCAGGGCGGTGTGCATTGCCCGAAGACCACAATGCAATACTTGTACTCTTTCTGACCTCTGTCCGTCGGTAATTAATTAAAATAATACTCATTTGCACCGCAATATTTAGTTTTTAATTTATATAAGCTATAATGTTTGTATCATACAAGTATATTTAATGCAATTTTTAACAAAAACTTTCTATTTTTGCGCTGCCCACCAGTATGGACATGCTGATTGGAGTACAGAAAAAAATTTAGAGGTCTTCAAAGAAGATGCCAAGGTCCATGGACATAATTATACTTTGGAAATAACAGTCAAAGGTGAAATAAACCCTGAAACTGGATTTATCATTGACCTGGAGCAATTAAGGGTGGTGGTTGAAAAAAATATCATCGATGTATTGGATCATGCGCAAATTGAAAAAGATATTACCTGGTTTAAGGATAAACAACCATCCTCGGAAAATATGGTCTTATTTATTTGGGAAACTATTGAACCGTTGATAAAAGATGTTACGCTGCATCGCGTTCGCCTGATTGAAACACCGACAATTAAAACAGACTATTACGGTCCGGACCGCTGCTGATGGATTTCAAAAACAAATTTTATTTGATACTCGCCGGTATCTTCATTGCGTCATTGGTTAGTTCCAACCTTATTTTTCAGAAATTTTTCACGTGGTCCCCA
>DJKX01000059.1 GCA_002436185.1 Fidelibacterota bacterium UBA6531 | reverse complement strand
ATAAGCAAAGCGGCAGATTATGCTATTCTTACGGTAGCTTACTTGGCTACAGTTAGCCGTGAGAGTAACGGTTTAAGGAGTAAAGCTCACCTGTCTCGTCAATTGAAACTCCCAAAAGAGTTTCTTTCCCAAATTCTCCAAAAGCTCACCCGAAGCGGAATCCTCACTTCGGAACGGGGTGTAAAGGGAGGTTATTTCCTCAGCAAATATTCAGATGAAATTACATTCAAAGATGTCATTGAAGCTGTGGATGGTAAAAAGACTCTTGTGGAATGTCTTTCAGAAGATTTTGAGAATTGCGGCCGCTTAGATATGTGTAGATCGCTAATTCTCAAGATGCAGGAAGTGCAAAAGAAGGTAGATGAAGCTTTGGACAGTATGCATTTCGGGGAGATAGTTGTAAGTCAGTTATATGAATCTGTCACCAAAACTAGTACTTCGAATAGATAAATCAAATCATGGAGTTGCACGATGATGATAACTGTAATAAGTTGTTTAGTGATGGGTTTATTCTTTGGTATGCTCATCATGGGTATATGTGAGAGACATCCCCTCGATCTGTGAATTCTAAATCAAAGAAGATTGACCTGAAGATAAAACTCAAAAGTTTCTGGGCACTCACCAAACCAAACGTAACAGCGTTGGTTTTGATAGCAACTTTTATCGGTTTTAAAATGGCAATGAAGCAGCAAGGTGAATCCATCTTTGACCACGGTTTATTACTATTCAACGTCCTTTTGGGATCGGCGTTTGTATCAGGCGGTGTGGGGACATTAAATGAATACTTGGAGCGGAATTATGATTCATTGATGCACCGCACTCAATCCAGACCATTACCTTCAGGGATATTGTCCCCTCGTAAAGCACTTGTGTTCGGCATCGGGATTTCTTTTTTTGGGATGATTTACCTGTACATGACAGTTAATCTCCTAACAAGCTTTCTCTCTCTTTTAACTCTTTCCTTTTACTTGTTCGTTTATACCCCGCTGAAAAGGAAGACTGTTTGGAATTTATTTTTCGGTGCAATACCGGGGGCAATCCCCCCAGTAGGCGGGTGGATTGCAGCAGGAGGTGACCTTTCTCCTGTTGTGTGGATGCTGTTCGGCGTTCTATTCTTGTGGCAGATTCCTCATTTTCTTTCCATAGCCTGGATCTACCGGAAGGATTATCAACGTGCTGGATTCAGAATGATTGGAATGACTGGGTCTCCCTTGATGATAACTTTCTTGGGGACAGTCGGCTGTAGTGTTGTTCTACTCCTGCTTACTCTGGGGTTTTTCTATACTGGAATTGTGGGAAAAACCTATCTGGCTGGAACAACAGTTATAGGCGTTTCATTTCTAGCACTGACAATAGGTATGGCAGTTAAAAGATCAAACCGGTGGGCTCACCGCTTGCTTTTAGGTTCTGTATTGTATCTGCCTGCTTTGTTGTTGTTTATGATGATTGATTGAAACTTTGAAAAATCACAACAGACTCAGGCATTCAAACACTTGACTTTACCGACGGTAAAGACTATATTCGTTAACTTAATCTGGATAAAATTAGTCCACTATACACCAGACTAGAAAAAATAAGAGAAATAATAGACAAAACCAATATGACTGAAATAAACAGAGAATCTATCTGGACAAAATATATCTTTTCCCAAGATCACAAGGTAATTGGTTTACAGTATGCCTTTACAGCACTCTTTTTTCTGCTTTTCGGTTTTGCTTTGATGATGATCATGCGATGGCAGCTTGCTTACCCTGGAAAGCCCATCCCTGCAAATGGTTTTATTTGGGTGATCGCTTTACTTGGTGTTGTTATTACACTAATTGGATTGTTTCGTTCTAAGAAAAATGTGATTACCCTTTCTGGTATTATCTTCCTTTTCATGGCATGGATTATAATATATCTCACATCGGGCGAGGGGAGGATGCCGGAAGGTATCATGATTCCCGATTTTTATAATTCTCTGGGTGCCATGCATGGAACGATAATGATTTTCCTTGGGGTTGTACCTTTGCTTGTAGGTGGTTTGGGGAATTACGTATTACCTCTGCAGATTGGTGCACCGGATATGGCTTTCCCAAAAATTAATATGGTTAGTTACTGGAGCTATTTTTTAGGTGGTATTACCATGCTCGTCAGTTTTTTCGTACCGGGTGGTGCGGCCAATTCAGGATGGACTTCTTATCCGCCGCTGTCTGATCTCGCTACCACAGGTCAAACAGTCTGGCTTTTTGGAATGGTACTCCTCATTACATCCTCTCTACTTGGCTCAATAAATTTCATAACAACTGTTATCCAGCTCAGGACAAAAGGTCTTACATGGATGCGTCTCCCGTTTTTTGTTTGGGCCCAATTTGTGACGGCTTTTCTCCTGCTTCTGGCTTTCCCACCCTTGGAAGCGGCGGGTGTTCTGCAACTCATGGACCGCCTGGTTGGCACTAGCTTCTTTTTGCCGAGTGGTCTTTATGTGGGAACAGGACCTTTACCGGTAAGCGGTGGCGGGAGCCCACTTCTATGGCAGCACCTTTTCTGGTTCCTGGCTCATCCTGAAGTTTACGTATTGATACTTCCTGCAATGGGCATTGTAGCAGAAATTATTGCGAACAACACACGGAAACCTCTTTGGGGGTATCGATCCATGGTTTTTGCTACAATCTTCCTAGGTTTTATGTCCTTTATCGTCTGGGCACACCACATGTTTATGACAGGAATGGGTACCACTATGACGGCATTTTTTCAAACAACGACCATGATTATCTCAATTCCATCCGTCATCATTTTATCTGCTTTTTTCATTTCGTTATGGGGAGGTTCCATCCGGTTTAATACTCCAATGTTGTTTGCATTGGGATTTCTACCCATGTTTGGCATCGGTGGTTTAACTGGCCTGCCCCTTGGATTGGCATCTTCGGATATACATTTGCATGATACTTATTACGTTATTGGACATTTTCACTATGTTGTTGCTCCGGGAACGATTTTTGCGCTATTTGCTGGAATATATTATTGGTTCCCAAAGGTGACCGGTAAAATGATGGATGAACTGTTAGGCAAAATTCATTTCTGGGGATCAATGATTTTCATAAACGGCATTTTCCTCCCAATGTTCATACAAGGTTTAGCAGGTATATCCAGGAGGCTTTATGATGGAGGAGAATCTTACCTTCATGCTCAAGATGTGTTATTCTGGAATGAGGTAATGTCTTATTCTGCGTGGGGATTGGGTCTGATGCAGACTGTTTTCATTATCAATTTTGCGCTAAGTCTTCGTAATGGGAAAGATGCTGGCTCTAATCCTTGGAAGGCTACCACACTGGAGTGGTCTGCTGCGTCATCACCGCCCATCGCGCATGGAAATTTCGACAATGTACCCGAAGTTTACCGGCCGGCTTATGAATATAGCGTGCCTGAAGCATCTACAGATTTTATTCCGCAGAATCAAAAAGAGGTTAAGTGAAGGATGCAGATACCTTACACAGTTGAACCCAGACCCGATACTGGCTTACATAATGCCAAGATAGGAATCTGGCTCTTTTTAGCATCGGAAGTGATGCTCTTCGGAGGTTTGTTTTCCGCATACGTCCTTCTAAGAACCGGTTCAATTGTATGGCCGGAAGGTTCTTCTATACTAAGCGTACCTATTGGAACATTCAATACTATGGCTCTGATTGCATCAAGTGTTACCATGGTTCTCTCATGGGCTGCATTAAAAATGAATGATTTAAGCAAGTTCAAGATGTACATGTTCTTCACTTATTTTCTGGGTCTGGTGTTCTTGATTGTAAAGGTAGTATTTGAATATCTACCCAAGTTTGAGCATCATCTCTATCCAAGCGAGAGTACGTTTCTGGCGATTTATTTCACACTGACTGGATTGCATGCACTTCATGTTCTGGTAGGTGTAATAGTGAATATTTATTTCTGGGGTCCGGGGAGCAAAATGTGGGAAACAGAACCTGAACGTTTTACGAACAGGGTAGAAGTTGCTGGGCTTTATTGGCACTTTGTGGATCTTGTATGGATATTTCTGTTCCCTGTACTTTACCTACTATAGGGAGGATCAATGGATAACCTAGAAAGCATTCAGAAACATATAAGAAACTATATAATGGTGTTTGGGGCTTTAGCCATACTCACTGTTATAACTGTAGGCGCTTCCTATCTTCAAGTAGGTGTTGTGTCTGCGATTGTGATTGCTGTAATAATTGCCACCATAAAAGGGTCTCTAGTCGCGTCGATTTTTATGCATCTTTTATCTGAAAAGAAATTTGTTTATATCTTGCTAGGTGTGACAGCATTACTCTTTCTAGTGTTGATGTTTGTTACTCTTTTCACGGTTAATGATCAAGTGGGGATTCATGTCTCTTAAAGCGTTTCACATATTCTTTATTGCACTGTCCATAATATCTTGTGCAGGATTTGCCGTATGGAGTTTTGTACATGCAGCTGAAAATTACACTATTTTCGGACTATTCTCTTCTCTAGCTGGTTTAGGACTCATGTTTTATTTGTTCAATTTCCTGAAGAAGTACAAAGGGCTGGGTTATCTATGACAAGAATTGTTTTTCTAACTTTACTTACAATTATCCTGTTAATGGATAATCTTTCTGCTTGTGCCACCTGTTTTGGTGCTTCCGATGAACCCATGACAGAAGGGATGAATATGGCTATTTTGACTTTGTTGGGAGTCACAGGTAGTGTAATGGGTATGGCTGGGACGATGTTTTTAGTAATTCGTCGGAGAGCCAGGATTCTTAGAGAAAAATTGAATGATAATT
>DJKX01000033.1:1916-27940 GCA_002436185.1 Fidelibacterota bacterium UBA6531 | reverse complement strand
CTCAAATGAATCATTCCATATTCATGATTATCAATACTTCGAAAAATAATTTTAGAAATTTTATCGGTACCATTTAAAATAAATTCTGTTTGCTGTCCAAGGAAAGAAGTGGCCTCTTTTGCTGAAATAGCATATTTCCTGAATTCCACACTCCAAGGCTCCTTTTTTCCATAATGGATTATTTTTTCTGTTCCGCGATCGCTATTTAAAAACAATCTTTTTTGCAATGCCTTTGTTTCATTATAAACAAACATTTCTTCTCGAATCAACTCATGCTTTTCATTGAGCCAGCGCTTTAGAATGGGATGTTTATTTTCATTGAATGTGACTTCCAAATGGGATTGCCCCCTTCGATCTGTCGCAAACATGGGCGCATCTGCGATAAAATCACGATCAGTTTGATAATATTTTATAAAAGCTGTAGCTGTTTCTTGTCCCAGGCAGATAACACAAAGTGACAACATTAATATTAGCTTATGGAAGCGGTTCAAGGTCTTCATCCAATTGATTTGAAAGACGATAGCGCAAGATACGACTTGTTTCGGTATCACAGATATATATAATACCTCTACTGTCTACTGTTATCGCTTGAGGTTCGACCAGGAACCCCTTTTTTTCAATAGTTAAAAATGTATCCACAGCAACTGTATCTGTACCTTGGACTACTTGCAATGTGGTATCGATCGTGGACGTCTCAATACCAGCTTTACGAAAGAATTGACCATCAGTATCAAAGACCTGGATTTCCTGTGCTGAGGAATTGGCAACATAGACAAATTGATTATTATCAACAGCCACATCAGCGGGATTTGAAAATCTAAATAACTCCATGATATCACTAGTCTCTGATTGAAAAACAGATGGATAGGTTGTATATGTTCCTGAAGTAACCGGACGTATTTTATGTACAGAGAAAAAATCACCGGTTTGAGCATAGTAGATATTCCCATTGTAATCCACATCAACGCCCAGAGGCTGATTTACTGTTCCGGCACCAGTACCTGATTCAGATACAGAAGATTTTAAAACACCTCTATGTGTCCATATTCTTTCACCATTGGTCAATTTTAAAAAGTGTGTGCGTTGCATGTCCACGCGAATGATGCGATCATGATTGTAATCCAATGCATAAATATAATTATTTTCATCCCGAGTTGCTGACACACCTGAAAAAGTGGAGGATTCAGATTCATAATAAATATCATTGAAAGAATGGACTGCAAGAGCGCCATCATAAAACACATGGGGAGTTAACAAGGAATCTATTATACTTTGCGGGGAACCCCAATTCACATAATCAAGTATCCAATCTTCATCGCTTAAATATTGAAACCAATCTTCAGAAAATGCATCGATTGTAATGGAGCCTGCTCCCTCATTATAGAATGAACCGGAAACTGCAATTTCCTCTATACCAATAGTATTGATATAATAATTCCAGATATAAATTCTTTGACTACCATCAATAAAATAGACATTCATTTTCTGATCTATATCCACATCAATGGGATTAATAGCCATTTGCTGCAGATCATCAAAGTCAGTCAATGCTTCACCATCTTGACTAAATACAAAAATGGAGTTTGAACCTGTATCAGCTACAAAAACATGACCATTCTGTGCAATAGAAATTTCAACAGGAAATTGAAGACCCATATCTTCATTCCATATGGGATGTATCAATAAATATGTGGTGTCACCTGCCATAAAGTCATTATTGTCATTCAATGATTCCGGAAGCTGCATTTTTTCTACACAAGCAAAAAATACCATAAGTATTATGGCAATTATCATTATCTGCAACTTTTTCAAAATGCTAACCCTATAGATATTCTTTGTGGAGACGTTAAATGATTAAAATTAGCATAGGCATAATCCACACGCAGTTTCAGCTTACCAATTGGAATAATCAATCCTGCGCCAAATGAAATATCCTCTTCTTCCTTATTGATTTTGTAACCACTGCGTAGAAAAAACATATTAGAAAAATTATATTCTAATCCTGTGGAAATATTTTCTGCATTATCTACAGGATGATTCAATTGTATTGCAATGAGCAAAGATTGACGATGGGACTGCCACATATCCATGGCTGCGCCTACACGAAAAACTGTGGGAGGAGAAAATGATTCAAAATCAGTGGTTACAATCTCTTCTTCACCTGTTTCTGTATCCAATATTTGCTTTTCATAGGTACCCTCTGGTTGTGCCTGTGGACCAAAATGAGATAAAGATGCTGAAAAACGTAAAGATCTAAAACCAGTCCAATAAAATGTGCCCATATCCATCATAGCAGAACTCATTTTGTGTCCGGCCAGATCCTCTTCTACCTGTTTAAGCGTTATACCAAAACTGAAGCGATCGGTCATTCTTGCCCCATATGTCAATGCCAAAAATCTATCCTGGAAGGTAAAATAGTTACCTGTGCCATGGGGTAGGTATTCCGTGGTCTCTTCCATAGGCGACATATGAAGAACTCCGAAGGATAATCCTGCAAAATGTCTACCTTTTATATTGCGTATTACACTAAAATAATCATAGTTGATTTCTGCTGGCCATTGTATCCGAGATGCTGAAAATTCTGTCTGATTAAATTGGGCAATGGCGCCAGGGTTATAATATGTTGAAGCGGCATCTTGCTGCAGGGCTACCACCGCTTCGCCCATGCCCACAGCCCGAGCACTAACACCGATCTTCAAGAATGTAAATACCGATGTTCCGGCCCGCTGACCTCCGAGGATAGGGAAAAAGTTTTGACCCTGCACAAAAGTCATAAATACCAATGTTGTTATCGTAATCTTTCGCATTAGAATAACAGCTGGAGACCAAGTTCAATGGTTCTAGGTTTGCCATTTCTTGACGGATCATAATTAGGATTGGGACGGGCAATCATGCTATAAGGGATGATCTCCCCTGGATTATAACCTTGTCCTGTGTATGGATTGATACGGCGCGGAATCTCTTCATCAAAAATGTTCTCGATCTCGATGTACACTTTGTATCTCAAGCCAACCAGCTCAAAGGATTTGTGCAATTTCAGATCTACCATGCTGTAACCACTGAAATCATCCAAACCTATTAGTTTAAATAACTTCGGAGTGTGTTCGCTGAAGTACGTATAAGGATTATCATCATCACGGGGGCCTACATAATACGGTACACCGTCTACATAGCGAATACCGTCTTCAAATTCATTTGTCCCTAAAATCGATCTGGTATAGCGGCGTCCAGAACCAAACTCGATACGCAAAGAAGCGCCCCAATTGGCAGGATGGTTGTAATAAATATTGCTGAAGAATTGCAGTGGATTATCCCAGCTCATATAATTCTCATCAAGAGGTTTTTCACTCAAAGCACCAGCCTGTACCAATAAGTTATCTAATGGTGATGAACTTTTTCCGGTAACAATAGAATAATTGAAATTCAGATCTACGTACCAGCGCTTGAACACCCTGCTTTTCAGGATCATTTCTATACCACGGGCACGAGCATAATCTGCGTTGAAATACATATTGAACCGCAGATGGGCGTATTTCGGGTTGGAAGGAGTGATGGTCTGTGATGTCTCATAATCAAACATATCTTTCCAATATGCCTTTAATTCTAAAACTTGATCTTCACTGAAACGATGCTTGATTCCTAATTCATACTGAACCGTCGTTTTGGGATTCAGATTCGGGTTGCCGAAGACTTGATAAGTGGACTGCGACACTGAATTCAACTTGGCATAGACGTACTGAAAAGTAGGCAACTGTGAAAAGTGTCCATAATAAAAATAAAGCACATCATTATCTGTCACTGGATGAGAAATCCCAAAGCGCGGGCTGAACCTGCCTTTGCCTTTATAACCAAAGAGCTCGAAGGTTTCTTCTTCAAATTTTTCACGGGCAGCATCAGTTATGATCACCGTATTAGGATTATTGATAGCATCTTCTACATATTTACCGGGAAACCAGTAATCATAACGCATACCTACATTGACGGTCATACCTTCAAAGGTGATACGGTCTTGAGCATAAAATGCACCAAATGTTGTATACGCATTGTATAAATCGTAATTAGCACCAAAACCAGATGTTCCTGCCCAAGGTTCATCGATATCCAATACCTGTATTTCTGTGAGTGTATTCTCAAAACCCGCTTTGATCTTATGTCTATCTTTTGTGCGATATACCCAATCAGCATCAATACGATAATTATCGCTGGACACATCGTACCATTCTGGTGCAAAACCTGTATCATAAAATTCGTCGCCGTATGAAATGGTGATATTTCCGTCTTGATCCACAACCGTATAATTGATTGGTTCCAAGTCCAAACGTTCCTCGTATTCTGCCCAATGGAGATCCTGAACTGCACTGTGCTCTAAAGTCAAGAAACGGCCCATAGTGATCTCGTAAAAGGATTGCGTATTTAATGTATGTGTCCAGTTAAAATTCACTAATCGTGTTTCTCTGGTTACCGTATTATAGTTATCAAGTATTTGCTGATAAGTGTATGGATAATAGGTTGATGAGAATGCCCGCGGCATAAAGTAGCCTTGGTTGATATTTAACGAGATGTCATAGGAAAGGCTTAACTTTTTCTTCGGTGAAATTCCCCAGGTCAATTTGTATAATGCATGCCAATCATTATTTTCTCTAGTAGACAATGATGCTAATAGGTCATCTTGAGTTTGCTCTTCTACGCCCGGGATCGACCAGTAGCGGTGTGGATATAATTTTGATGCTGTGGGCAGGTTACTATCGTACATCTTGCCATAGCCATTTAAAAAAATGGAAAATGACCCAGGAAGGTCAAATCCAATTCTGGGCAGTAATAATTCCATTATAGGATCTGGACCACCCAGGTTGAACTCTACCCTATCGGTGGAATAATGATTTAATACTTTTTCATCCATGCCCCAATTATCACTGGCATATTTGAAGGCCCCTTCAAAATGATCACGTCCTTCTTTTAGACGAATATTAATTACTCCGGACATGGCTTGTCCATATTCTGCATTATAACCACCAGTTACAATCTCTAGATCATGTATCGCTTCCGGATTAATAAAGAGGTTGCCTGAATAACCAGAAAGAGGATCTTTAATGGACTGCCCATCAACAACAAACATGCTTTCATCAATTCGTCCACCACGGATATGAATCTCATTATCTTGTGTGGTCACACCGACCTGTTGGGACAAGATATCTTCCACACTGGATACCACCTTATTAGCAATATCCTCGCTGGTTACCCGGGTTACACTCGCAGTCTCATCCACATCAAACAGGGGCTTTGATCCCAGAACAACCACTTCCTCGCCCAGAGTTAGAACTGTTTCTTCCATTTGGTAATCAAGGACTGTCGTTTTGTCAGGTTCTACTTTTATCCCAGTTTGGAGCAGTATTTTAAAGCCAATGATGGACGCTTCAATATCATACGTGCCGGCTGATACACCGGCAATGAAAAAACGCCCGTTTAAATCCGAAGCGGCTCCATAATAAGTGCCTTTAACAATAACATTTACTCCAACGAGACCTTCATTATTCTTTGCATCAACAACAGTTCCAGAAATTGTGCCTTTACTTTGCGCATAGAGAAGGAACGGCATAAGAGCAATTAAAATGCGCAGCTTCATTCTGCAAATTCCTCATGTAATAGATAATCAATAAATCCTGCTGCAGTGGCACCACCTTCTAAAACAGGGGCAGACCCGTTGTGGAAAGGTATTGAAAAAAGGACCACTTTACCAGATTCATCGGTTGGAGAAACTTGGAATCTCCCAAGACTGCAGATATTAGGTGATCCAGTCCATTCATCGGTGCTGTCTGCTTCTTCTATACTGTATAAATTCTTTATAGAGCTGAATTCACTGGAATCTGGTGTGAAACTTTTTACTCGAATTGCTACAAGTTGAGATAATGAAATATCCAGGCTATCATGCACTTGTGATTCGAGGTTTGTTCCGGAAAATAATCTCCCAGATGGGTTGATCACAGAAGCATCCTCTAAGGGAAACCACGAAAATGTAGTATCTTTTAATTCCGGTGCATTTAAAAAGAGATGTCCGCCGCCCATGACATAATTCAATAGACTGCTGCTGGCTTCATGATAGGTTTCACCACCCGTATAAGCGGAATACCAGAAAACTTTATCAAAATACTTCAGGTTTGCAGACACATCATTACTCGAGTACGGCAATTCATTACCTATCTCCCAAACAGAAAATGTATTCTCACCTAACAATGAATTCAATACTCCTTTATACCAGTTCTGAGCATTATTTTGGCTGTCTTGGGCAAAATCATCCACTAACAATACATCACCACGAATGGGCATGATCCGCCAAAAACCAGGCTCATTAGGATTAGTGCTATCTGGGAACATGACCATATTGCTTTCTGCTCCGGCTATGTCTATAGCCTTTACAAAAAAGCGATGGTAACCAGGCATAAGGTCTGTCAGAGTAATACTGGAATAAGCTGCTGCATCCAATTGGGTCCAACATGTATCACAAGTATCATCCAAGGCATAATAAATATCGATGACGGTCTCGATACCATCCTGGTCTGTTACATCCCACACAAACGTCCGTGTGGGGAAAGTTAAACTTGTGTCACTCTGGATATTATCGACAAATGGATTACTGTTGTAACGGAAACTGATCTCCGGCGCTGAATTCATGATAGGCAGGGTTAATTTCGCTGGAGTTGAATCTTCCAAGTTGTCATTATCAACAGCTTTAACTTCAAACCAAAAGATATCCAGGTCTGCGCGTATGGGAACGTAAAACAACCCTTCTTCTTCAGAAGTAAATGTCCATGATGAATCTGAATTCCATTTATATTTATAACCAATGATATCACCATCCTTATCCTCTCCCCACCAATGGAGATGCTGTTTACTTGTCGTTATAGTTGTAAAGGCATGGTCCAGTGTATCCCAGAGCATCCCTGCCAATGGTTCTTCATCTATTGCATATGTGAATTCTCCACTGGTTGAATCATAATGAGCATAAACAGTATCTGTGGCAATGAGAGATAAATACGTTTCCGGTACCTCATTATCAATGGGTGCTGACGGGTCGTCATATTCCCACAAGGAACATGAGACAAAAAATAACGTAATGAAGATTCCCTTTCTATTCATAAATAAAACAATACAGGGGCGGTGAAAACCGCCCCTGTTTACGATTTATCTAACTAGAAGCATCTTGCGATGTGCTATGAAATCGCCTGCCTTAATGCGATACACATACATTCCTGATGCAACGTCTGCACCTGCATCATTGAGGCCATTCCAATTGAGTACGTGATGACCGGCATCCATTCTTTCAGAAACCAGCGTGCGCACCTTGCGTCCTAAAACATCATAGATCATCAGTCTAACATTGGAATTTTCAGCCAGTTGAAAACGTATACGTGTTTCCGGATTAAAGGGGTTTGGATAGTTGGGATACAGGGCGAATTCCCGAGCAACACCTGCAAAATCATCATCGATACCCAATTGACCAAGATCTGCCATATCCCTAATTTGGATCTTGTAAGTACCAAAGCTGAAATTGAAAATACCTGAAACATTTGCAAGAGTTTCACCTTCAGTCAATGCATACATAGCACTGTTTGTGGCCATATTGGCCATATCATCATCGATGAGGCATTCTACCCCAGAATCATCAATGATACTCCAATCATAAGCATTAACAGCCGAAACAGTTACACCGGAAACTGTCACCAGGCAACCTTCATAAGACTCTACTTCATCAGCATCTTGGGCAAGGTCTTCAGTTGAAACTAATAAAACTAAATTTTCCACTGAACCTTCACCAGTAACTGTAACAGATGATACATCAATGATCTTGGTATTATTATCGTATTTGAAATGCCATTCAGGATCAAATTCTGCAACAGTACCAGTAATAGTTACTGCATTTCCTCTTGTTAATTCAGTATCATCCCAACCATCAAAAATAATTCCATCCCAAACATCATTATTATCTTGAATTGCATAGGCTCCATAACCAGAATTGTACTGTGCTGTATCAGCAGTAACAATTCCTGTGACAGTGACTTCACAATCATCGTAAAGTGAATTTCCTGAAGGCCAATCAGTATATTGAATATTCTCAATATATAATACATCTATTCCCCAATAACCTAATTGATCATTCTCAATATCATAAGGATAAGTACTGGTTTTGGGTTCGTCTTGATCGGCTCCATCATCAGTTGCAGATATATAATAGTAATAGAGCGGGCTACCACCAGGACTCACATGTGGAATAGTTCCAGTCCAGGTATCATCTGTACCTTCTACCATGGTAACTGATTGATACGCACCACCATCAACCGAATACATGATCTCTGCTGAAGAAACAACAGAATTATCTGTGATTACAGCAGACACTACCACATCTTCATCATTGCCAGGTGCACATGGATCTCTAGAAACATCTGAAAAAACCGGCGGTCCAGCACCAAAGTTAATATCAGACACATACAGCGGTTCTAATTTGTATGTTGTAGAATCGCTATAACTTCCATAATGATGATAAACCCATCCGGAGATAGAACTAACAAATGTTCCCACAGGAGGAGGCCCAACAGCATCAAAATAGACCTGAATACTATCAGAATCATCATCCACAAGGACGCCACCTGAGCCATCATCTACTTCAAATATTTCGTATTGCAGGTCATTATTGGTAACAATGCCTTCTTCTACTTTCACCGTTACATTACCCCACTGTTCAGCTTTTGTCGGCCAGCGGAGATCTCCGGTTTCTACCACTTCTACTTCAGGAACATCTACTCCTACTTCAAGAATGTTGATAGGTGCTGTAATGAATAATTCTGTCATATTTGCATCACCTGTTGTGTATTCATACACATAGCCAGTCGCTTGAATACGGTCTCCTTCATACAGAACCGGGAATGCTGAACTGTCCGGATCGTAAGATAGGATCGAACTCCAGGGACCGCCATTTTCATCCTGGAAAATGAACTTGATACCTGCGCCGGCATAACTCAAGCCGGTTGGCATGGTGACAATGCCTTCAATTGTTACTGTGTCTTCCAACATATAGGAAATATCTGATTCACTGTCATTACCAGTATTGAGCAAATCACTATAAAGTACCTGTTGAATGCGCTGCAAACGAACAAGGTCGCCATCTGCTTCCACAACATCGCGAGCCAACCTGGGTTCAAGTTTTGTATTACTATATGTGTATGTCATAACGCCAGCAACTCCAGCTAATGCCTGCCCACTATCAGGAAAATAGTAATAATCCCAAATATCATCTACACGCAGGGAATTGGTCCCATCCGTAACTGACCATTCACCGTTACCAAGATCAGGATCGTCAACAGTAACATTATCTACTTTTACCAAGCACCCTTCATATGCTTCTGCATCAGATCCTCCAGTCATAATCTGACCGGTCGTAACAACCGCAGAGCTGATCATATTAACAGCAGGCCCATGAATAATAACTTCCGTTACATCCACGATTTCTGTTAAGTTATAATATTCATCCACTGTTCCGGTAACAGTAACGCTGTCGCCTTCAGCCACTGAATGGACCGTTCCTGCGGATGATGTGAAATCGAACATATCCCAGCCATCATATTCAAAACATACAACCCCGTTCCAGGGGCCTGCCGCATCCTGGACATAAAGATAACGGTTACTGCTGCTGCCCCAGAACTCAGCTGTTACAACACCACTGATAGTAACTGTTTGTCCATATAAAGGCGAATCGCCGGAAGCATCCGTTGTATATTGAATATCATAAATATCTGTGACCGTTACACCGGAGACATTGGTTGTACCTGGGCTGGGGGGATTAAAATATATCCAGTTATCCGAACCGTCAGGATAACGTCCGTAAGATATATCATCAGTCTGTGCACCAAAACTTAACGAGTCAACAAAAATGGTATCAGTTCCAGAAATGAAAATGAGACCAATATCTTCTCCATCCGCGCTCAATTTGATATCATCCGTATGAAGAATACCCTGGCTGCTTTGATCCTTATCAGCCCAGATTACAATGTGTCCACCAGCAGCAACAGTGGTAGTGGTCGCATCCGTTGTCGGGATTTGTTCCCATATGCCAACATCGGTCAAATCGTCCGTAATCCACAAACCACCAATATCAACTGCATCAGTACCAGAATTGTAAATTTCAATAAAATCTTCCATTTCACCATAACCATCATCGCAACATTGATCAGTGGCAGCAAGAAACTCATTTATTTTTAGTTCGGGGATTTCCAGTGGTGGATCGGATAATATAATATCGTCCTCATCCCGAGGATTTAACTCATATTCACTATATCCGTAACTGACTACTCCAATAACGGCCGAAAGCGTATCGTCAACAACAGGAGAATATGCAAAAAAGCTATCTTCTACTTCACATGCTCCCGATCCATCATCAATAAACCATTGTCCGTAATTGTCTGCTGCTTGAGTAACAACTACATTCTCAATTTTGACCAAGAGTCCTTCATACAATTCTGCTGTTGCTGCACAACCGCCGGATAAATCGCCAGTCGTTATTACAATAGGTGAATATAGATCATTTCCGGAAGATAATGTGATTGAAGATGCAACATTCAATAATTGAGTTAGACCATAATATTCATTCACTTCAGCAGTAATATTTATTTCATCACCTTCAGAGGGCATAACAGTTGAATCATAGACATAAATTCCATCCCAAACATCAGGACCATCTTGAATATAGAATCGACTGCTACTGACAGCTGTTATAATCCCTTCTACTGTAACATTATTTCCATCTTCAGGCGAAGGATAACAATCGTCGCCACTTCCTGCATCGGTTGCAGTTTGAATATTTTCAATGGGTGTTACAGTTGGCGGTGATGCAACCGTAAATGAAACGGTATCTGCCACATGTGGGTTCAGGTTTGCATGACTGTCATCTACCAGCCAAATGATAAATGTATGAGAGGCCTCTGACAAACCTGTCAAAGCAATATCACTGGTCGTATACTGCATAACAGTCGTTCCACCATCCAATGCATAGTGTAAATGTCCATCTCCACTACCTGATGTTCCTACTGTAAAATTGCTGATATCAAAAGATATTGTTACATCGGAAGAATACAAGGTTGATCCATCGGCGGGACTTGTTATTGAAATAGCAGGGTCAACATGAGGATGAGAACCTATATAATCCCAAGTATTTTGCGGATACACAATCCACTCTGAGTTATCTGCGTCTGTTCCGGCGGATGCTGACCAGTCTGTATTACCACTTGTTACAGTAGATTTTCTAACTAATGTATGATCTTTTGTCCCATCTGTTACACCAGCAACATCCCAACCAGATCCTGGATCTCCTCCCATATCTCCAATTATATCAATAATTGTATACGTGCCAGCTGTGGCGCCTGCAACTGTAAGTGCAAATACATCATCACCATTACTTAAGTAAGTAAAAGTTTGATCTCCTTCTGATACTATAGCCGCATCTGCGCTTCCATGATATACAACAAAGACATCACCATCAGTTAACATTGTTCCTGCTGCAAATGTAACATTATCAGGGTAATCCCACTCACCTGTAACATCACATCCATTACTACAGCTTGAAAGCGAATATCCACTTAAATCAACATCAGCACCTGTTCCATTATATATTTCTATATATTTATTATTGCTACTTCCCTCAGCGTATTCTGATAAAAACAGATCTGTTGTTTGGCTAAATGCCAACGAACAAATCGTAAAAATAACAACTGTTAATCGATTCATTTTGAACTCCTTTTTTCTTATTTAATAATCAAAAAATTACCTTCTTTAATATCACCATAGGATAAACTTTCATTATCCAAATTTTCAACTGTAAACAAATACAAACCTGATGCGGCTGCCTGGTCGTGGCGGGTAATAAGATCCCAGGCATGCTCACCACCGCTGAATTGCGGATTCTTTCGTTCGTCTATGTTTTGAATATCGCTGCCTTTGTAATCAGAATCATGATCCAAAATATCCACCAGATCCCCTGCTAATGTAAATATCCTGATTTCTGCTTTTGTTGGCAGATTCTGGAACCATATTTGCCGCGTGCGACTGCTGTAGCTATCCCATTTGGCTTGGCCGCGATAGGGATTCGGATATACACTGGGATTATCTGCCCAATCAATGGATGATTTTACTCCTGGATATACATACTTACGATTGGCATAAACTGAACTTTCCAAGCTTTCCAAATTAGCAGCAGGATCACCTCGATCATACGCTGTTACCGCATAATAATTCAGCCAGCCGTTTTTTACATCACTATTTACAAACTTATAATGATAAAACTTTCCATCCACTTCTACACTGTCCTGCTCGCCAAATTCATTCACAATGCGTATAAAATCAAAACCAGTGTTGTAGCCTATGTCATCATGATCAGGATGCTCAATATCAAATTCACCTAAAAGTGTAAATTCATTTTCTGAATCATTCAGTGTTTTTCTGGCGCCATAAATACGATACCCTTCAAAATCTTGCTCCCGGCTAATTGGATCTTCAAAGGATTCCGCATTCTTTTGCCAGTAAACAGTAACTTCTTGATCATCAATCTCAACGGCTATATTAGGTACAGGAGGAGGTTCAGGGAGAATATAGCGTGTAATCTCGCCATCTTCATTCAGGTCTTCTCCTGCATCTAGAATATTATTACGATTTGCATCTTCTCCATCAAACGCTTTTTGTGCCCAATCATTATTCACATGTAGTTTGGCTCTACGCGCTGGCGAATCATCAGTCGTTCCATTCCAGCGGGCACAGACAATGGCCATTACAATTTTGCAGGAATCTCCAGGCGGCAATTCCCATACCGTTGAATCTTCGTTTGCGGGCAAACTGCCAAATGGACCGGCTGAAAATAAAAACAACCAGCTGTTCGTCGCAGACGGGTAGCCCTCATCTGTATAATCTACACCTGTTCCTTTAGGAACATTAGTTTTCATAGCATCATATCGTTCAAAGTCCATTAGCGGCATGCTGTATTGCGGATAATCAGCATTATTGGAATTGGTCCATACCCATTGATTGTAATGAGATTGCACATAAGGCCTTGGAACCGTTCCACCTAATAAAGAAACACCAATATATGATTCGGCCCAGCCGTCATCACCATCAGCATCATATTGATAAGCAATGTCCCTTGTAAACCCAGCGTCATCTGTTGTCTGATCATAACCATCTAAATTATCATACCAGGTAAATCCGCCGCCAGGTTCATATGTGCTGGTATAGTTCATATTGGCCACAGAAGCATCCATCCACATCCCTCCGTAAATATCCTTGATAATTTCGTTGGAGGCATTTTTAATCGTGTAATTCAAAATAACAAATGCATCGGCAAAGGAAAAATTCCACGCATAGGATTCTAAGTGAACATCAATTCCAAGCGGGGTATGATTCGGAATTCCGTAATCATCTGTAGGTATGGTTCCATAATCCTTGAAATCCATGGTGAAGTCCTGGTGAGAAACTGCATAAGGAGAATAATATTGGGCCATGGAATCCAAGGATGTTGATGAAATGGAAGATTGGATTTTTACATCTGAGTTGGCAAAATATTCAAAACCTTCCTGCCCTGACTCAAAAACACCATCAACTATAGCAGTAGAAACACGGCGTTCACCATTTACTTTCCCGCCGATCCATAGACCAGCGTATGAAAAATGTTCAACTTGTTCCCGGAGGATCTCGGTGTTTTGCTTATACATACAAGAAGGCTGAATACGCCCATCGATCTTATTCCAGCCATTCCCCAATACTCCAAAATTGGTCACTGCCAATCCTAGTTGACCCACTGAAGTATATTTATCATAAACATCATCCGCAAATTGGGCTTGGACAGGTTTGTTTGAACCAATTATAAATATTAAAAATATGAAATGATACCAGTATTTTTTCATGTTTTACCACGGATAAAAACAGCAGAAGAGTCTACTTGCTGAAAAATGCGCCCGCCAAGTTAATATTGACGATAAAGGAAGTCAATTAAGACTAAAAATTATTTTAATAAAATTAGCTTCTGTGTTTGTACTGATTCCCCATTGGATAATTGTACAAAATAAACTCCGCTAGGCTGACTGGAAGCGTTCCAAGTTATTTCATAATTCCCTACAGGGATTTCATCCTTTATCAATGTTTCAACCAAACGACCAGTTAAATTATAAATACTTATAGACGTGGCATGGAATGTCTCTACAGAAAATTTGATTGTCGTAATAGGATTAAACGGGTTGGGATATGATGGATGTAAAACCAACGTTTGAGGTAATCCAAAGTCAATATCATTACTGGTTGATAACGAATCATCCCAAGCGCGACCCGGTGTTCCCAAATCACCTAAACCATATTCCATATCAGACATGGCCCAGCTGGTATCTACATTATTATCTAATTCAACATTTTTTAAATACATAGATGCTCCGGATGAATAAGGAAAGGATGAATTGTATTCAATTTCATCTGCAATTCTATTTTCATTATCTACCAGAAATATTTCATCCTCACTATTGGATAATTGGAAACTTGAATATCCATAATCCGCCGTATATCCACCATTTACAGTATTATCAACATTTCTACCCAACACTAAATAGTCTCCTGGATTTATATAAAATTCTATGGATACAGTTTGAATCTCATGGAGATTATCTTCACTGTCAGCAATTCGCCAGCCAGCAAGATCAATAGATATGGTATCATTGTTATAGATCTCAAACCATTCACCATAGTAATCTGAAACAGCAGCAGGATTTACCATGATCTCGGTAATGACAATATTATATGGTGATGGATCACCTCCAGGGAATGAAAATGTAGCTATAACCGGCAAATGATCAGATGCATCATGGAGTGCGTCGGCCATGGCATCATTCACAGACGTATTATTTCCATTGTTGATGGCTTGATTGAAATGATTGCCGTCATTTCCCACGGCCCAATACGTGTTTTCCACATAGTTTATTTCATAGGTTTCATTCAGAACAGCCTCAGAAACAAAAATCCAATCAAAGCGGTCATCCATACCTCCATAGCTGCCACTGCGCGGTGATTGAGTATGTACATCAGCAAAAGAACTATTGTTATGCCAATGACCAATCCTGTCTATAGGATCAAATAATCTGCCATCGTCATCATTTCCTTCCCCGGTGAGCATATCAAACGCCGGTTCAGATGATGAACTGTTGCTGTAAATATTAAAATCACCGGCCACAAGAAAATGGCTACCTGTCGGCAGATCATTTAAATAGTCTCGCAAAATTGTTGCTTCAGCTAGTCTGGTCTGAGGATTGGGCGGATTAGAGCTTGCCTTGAGATGAACACCATAGACATTGAACTGCACTCCTGAATCATTATGCTCCATAGCCCATTCCACCACATCTCTCGCTCCGGTGGATTGAGCTGTGCTCACCAAACTGGTGCTGATAAATGAAAATACATCGTGACGGTAAAAAAGGGCAATATCAATACTGGCGCTCTGATTTGTAAAATCAGCTCCGGACCATAATCCCGGTTCCATCACATCCAACACATCTGATAAAAAATGATCGAAACCATCCTGGCCCACCACTTCCTGTGCGATGAGCAGGTCTGGCTGAACAAACTCAAGGACGGCGATGTAATCGTCTTCCCTGTCATTTTCATCTTCATAATTCAGCAAATTATATGTCATAAAAACATGATCGGATTGAGCAGTGATTTGGCACAACAATAATACACATAGAATCATAATTCTTTTAATCACATTATCTCCACTTTAATTGAACCCACGTTTAGTTTACGATGATTTTTCAATATTGTATTTTGGTATTTCAATAGCTTACTATTTTCATCATTTGAGAGCAAATTCAATTCATTCAAAACTGCCATCATTGCCGGAGGAGAACACCGCTGATTGCCATCTAATACCTTTAATGCAATACCAAATATTTCACCGTTATCATTGCGAATTCCCAAACCACGTACGGCCTCACCTCCAACTTTTGTTACGGCTCTGCCAGCCATCGCTGAAATAAAATCTGTATCAAAGCGATCCGTTCCTGCAACCAGCATTGGATTAGAAGCCATGGTATTATAAAGCACGTTTAATTCATCATACTTTCCACTGGAAAACTTTTGGTACATAAGTGCAATATTATATAGGGGCATAAACGGAACCGGTGCGCTGCAGCCGTCTATTTCCAACGGAAAATTGTTTAACTCTGAATATGTACCCACCTGTTTCATGATGGCTTGCTGAACGGGATGGTCAACATGAGTATATCCGTTTGGGTCTGCTTGCAATTGTTTCGACAGGCACAACATTCCGGCATGTTTTCCACTGCAATTATTATGAAGAGTTGTAGGTTTTTGAGACTGTTTGATTAAGTCATGCTTAGATTTATTATCGTATGGAGCATGACTACCGCATTCATAATAAGAGATATCATAACCCAGTTTTTTTAGCATACTCTGAGCTGTTTTCACATGAATATCCTCTCCATTATGGGATGCGCACATTAAAGCTAATTCTTTAGTAGTAAAGCCCGCCGCTTCCGTTGCTCCTGCAACAATTGATGCCGATGCTTGAAATGGTTTCAGCGATGAACGAATACACGTCAAATAATTGGGATCACCCCAATTTTGAACTATTTTCCCTTCTCCATCCACAACAACGGCATAAGCCACATGCATACTTTCAATAAAATCCCCACGCATAATTTTGCACATGATTCCCATGGATTAATTCACCACTTCAGAAATAAATACGAATTCATAATTGTCAGCTTTGAGTTTGGGGATTTCCCGCTGCAGCACGTTTAGTGTATTTTCTTTTACGTGTCCGATTCCAACTGCAAATCCATTTGCTTTGGCTATTTCAGCGAGTGAATGCAATTGCTGGATTATTGAAGTTTCCTCGGGATTATTATCTAAAAATACATGTCGACGACCTGTAGGAACACCTATCAGACGCATGGCACTTTCAGCTTGGGTTTCTTTTGTTGTGCGGCTGTCCAAAAAATATTTTCCATTCTCTTTTAAAACATTCCCCATCACATTCATCACTCGTTTGTTTGCCGAAGCGTTTGACCCTTGATGATTATTCATTCCCACTATTTCCGGTAAATGTCGCAACACCTTATTCATCCGTTCTTCAATTTCCGCACTGGTCATGGATGCTTTTATAATATATTCTTCTTCACCAAAGCTTGGCACAGTCGTTCCCATGGGCATGTGGGCGATAACTTCATATCCTGATTGGTATGCCTTTTTAGACATAGTTTGACTGTATTCATGACCGGGAATAACAGCATACGTCAAATCAGTATCTATGTTTAAAAACCCTTCCGAAACAGCATCATTTCGATAGCCAAAATCGTCAATAATTATGGCGATTTTACCTATGCTTACCGAAACTGTTTTTTCGATTGGTTCTATATCCGGCAGCTCTGTAACAGGAGATTTTTCAAGAATGTTGATTTTATTAAATGTGCCAACAACGATACTGATAAGAATCAAAACAATGAACAACAGAAAGACGATAATTTTTTGCTGTCGGTCACCTGTATCTTTGTGATTCGTCATTTTATGGTAGTTGAATTATTAGATCAATCATTTGGGGCATGCCCAAATTTTGTGAACCAATTCGTACTCCATAGTTCAATCTGTACATACCGAATTGCAAGCCAAGGCCTCCAGAAATTTCAGTGATATTTTCAGCCAGTTTGCTGCTTAAACGAAATGACATATTTTTCCATTTTGATATTGTAGACACATAAAAAATACTTCCGTTTATCAGGTTGGACCATTCGCCAGTTAAAGCAATGTTATTTACTAACTGATCCATCTCAACTTTAAGATTTGCAGTCGATACAATTCTTAATGGCAATTTGGGTTCTTCATTTCGAAGATCAGACATTTTTCCCAAATTCAAAATTGCTCCTCCTAAATTGATGTTTGGAGAAAGGGTCTTTGTTACTCCAATGTCCCCGGCAAATCCACTGCTGTTTTCCGTATAAAGATCAATCCGTACATAACGTATGGCAGCACCAACGTCTATGCCAAGAAATTCTTTACTGAACGAACCGCCCAAAGAAAAACCACTTGCACCAAACGTTGCTAAAGGATCATCTGTGGGTCTTTCAGATCGCAATTCCAAATCATCCAAATCAACATATTTCAAATCCAGTCCATAGGATATTTTTTGCCCCGGAAATAAAACTTTAATTGCTGATAATTTTGTATTCGCTAACCATGAACCATATGAAACACCCATTATTGGACCGGGACTATGTGTTAAAAGTCCAGCGGGATTAATACTATTTTTCTGAATAGCATTGGCGCCAATTGCTAGTTCCAATCCATTTGAAGGGATGGATAAAAATTGAGTACCTGTGCCATATAATACACAAGAAATGATCAGTAATAAAAATTTAAAAATGGAACGCATAGGTAATTATATGAGCAACTCCAGCAGGAAATTCTGCAATCATAGCATAATCCAGAAAGGCATCATTCTTTTTTATAAATGAAAAATTCATCCCGCCGCCAACTCCAATTCGACCATTTCCATACCCTCCGCGGAAAAAATAATTTTTCCTATATGTATATTCAACTCCGGCACGAATAGATTGTCCCAAATGCCCATAGGAACCATCGGACTTTTCCCCGGCAATGATTCCAGCATCACCTGTAAAATATAGTTTTCTTTTCTTATACGTTATTCCCACTCTGAAAATGGAGGGGAATACATCTCGATAAACACGCCCTTCTTCTTCGAATACTGAACTTGTGTTCCATTGGTAATAAGAATTCAAGTCTTGAACCATGAATCCAATAGTCATACGCTTGCCGGGTCGCAGCATTATACCAACATCAAACCCAGTCCCTTTTCCTGCCAAATCACTTTCATTCATGGGTAATTGATTGTAGAGAATTTTTATATTGATTCCCAGACTAACCCACGGTTGTAGCCGCTGGGCAAAACTAATATAAAAAGCATCCTCAGATGTAGATAATGTTGATGTTGCTTCTCCGGCCAACGTTCGCCCGTCAATGCCATCCACTCCTGCACTGACCCAAGCGACTCCAAGTCCAGCTGTGGGAGGTAAGTGAAGAGCAAAACTACTGGCAATAAATTTCCGATCTAGAGTCAGTGAATGATACGTAAAGGATGCTTGACGTTTTTCTAAAAATGCAATACTGGCAGGATTATGATATGCTGTAAAACCACGATCAAGTTCTGCCGTAAACCCACTGCCCATTGCCATGGCTCTGGCAGATGTTCCCATTCGCAGAAATGAACCTGAATATCCTGCATAATCTGCAGCATTTAATGAAAAAGTGCATATGATTAAAATGGAGAATAAACGCTTCATTTCACAACAATTAATTTAAGCCAATGGTTACTAGCAGAGGCATTCAAGCTCTGAGAATATTTCAGTTTAATAAAGTATACACCATTATCCACCAAGCGCCCATTTGCATCTTTACCATTCCATTTTATTGATCCTGTTTCTGGCTTTTGTCTGTTTAATGTTACACTATACACATTTTCCATGGCAAAATTGTAAACATCCATTTCCACTTCATAAGACGAAATATCGCCCAAGTGAAAGCGAACAAATCCATCCCCGTCCAGTACGTTGTGAGAATTAGGGGAAAATGGATTTGGATAAGCATAAATTATTTCCGGATCATAATCTGCTCGGTAGATTTCCCAATTACTGCCATCAAGATTCGATGATCGAGCAACACCATCCCCTGTACCAATCCAAAGTACCGGTCCGTTATAATATGCCCGTTCATCCAGCATGACAGCAAACACTTCACTGGATAATGTTTCATCACCTTGTAAGGGGGTCACATTTCTTGCAGGATTGAACAATGCCCAGTTTTGCCCATCATTTGTTTTCCAAAGACCATTTGCTGATGCGGCAAACACAAGTGAATCCTGCGCATACACATTGTACACTCGCTCACCGACCAAAGTTGTGTGCCACGTGCCGCCATCATTCAATGTATAGCTTACACCTCGCTGCTCAGTCGGATCATCGGCATTCATCGTTGCTGCCCATATAATTCGCTGTGAATTCCAGTTTTGCTTGGCAATACTTACTACAAAATTTCCAGATAAGTTTTCAAATGGATAGGCATAATGCTGCCAATCAATACATCCTTGATTTCCAATAATTCCCCGATTGATGCCATTCGCCGTTCCAACCCAAATTGTATCACTATAGGCTAAAACTGAAAATGCTTTATGATTATGATTTCCTCCATCAATTGGATCTCGAGGATTCATGTAAAAGTTCTTTAGAATTTTTTTACCATCCACCATTTCATAAGATGAATCAGCGCAGGTGATAAGAGTAAGTTTGTCATCTTCCGGTGTTGGGACTCGTTCCCAACTGCCATCTGAAATTTTATATCGTCTTAATCCACCGGCCCAACTGGTAATCCACACAAACCCACCATTGATTGATGCGTCATACGTAATATTATATTCCTCAGCTGTTATAGGTAATCCCTGAATAAATCCAATACCACCCCAGGGAAATGTTTCTGCATCAGCAAAATCTATAGGCTGGCTATAATAAGTCCATACCGGAAATTCAGCTGTGGTATTCGCTGTATAAACAACACCCCTACCAATGGGAAAATCATTTTCACTTCCGGCAAAAGCGGCGAAAACAGTATCGCCTTTCACTGCAATAGCAGAAACACCTCCTTCAGGAAAAAATCCGCCCGTACTTGAACCATTCGTCAGTTCTGAACTTGTAAAGAATGTTTCCACATTGAGCGAATCTTTTACCCGGGAAAGGCCTCTCCCAGTTCCTAACCATACCCAACTAGTGTCGCCTTGTAAACGAATTTCTGATATAACGTTGCTCAATAAACCCGGCTGTGAGGTGTCGGATGAGGAGATAGATTTCTGATGCTGTAAATTAAAAGGCAATTGAAATTTTGTTGCAACTTGAGGAAACAGGATTGTCGACAAACAAATAATTACAGCGGTTTTAGATATCCAATTGGCACTGGATATGCGTTTTATAAAGCCCCTTTGTTTCAGTAATATCATTCCACAACCAGTGTTGTTATAAATGGTTCTGATAAAATTCCTGAATAATCCCGAGCATAAAAATAAGATGTATATGTTCCCAATGGATTATTTGAATCAATAATGATATACCGGGAAAATTTGCCATCATACGCTTCTTCATCCCAAAGATACATGGAAAAATCCTGAATACCATCATCATATAAAGAAATGGGACTTCCGCTGGAATAAGTACCATCCGGTTTCTGAAACATTAGATAACACGTTTGTACATCTTCATGACCATCCGGATCAGAAACTGTAACGACAAGATTTCCCACTGCAACACTATCCGCTCCGGGTCTGCGCATGGTATCCGGCATACTGACCGATAAAATTTTTGGGCCTTGATTTCCTGTCTCAAAGATGAGCATACGTCCCTTGATAGTGGTACCATATTGAACTAAAAATTTGATATATACATTTCCTGTATCTGTGGGTTCCAAAACATAAGATACATAATTTGAATCATTGCTGACGTTAATAGAATAAATATCATCATCGGGAATAATATCGCCTGAATATCCAATATCATTCAACACAAGTGTATCCGCATTTTGAGTTGAATCAAATCCAAAATAGAGTGCATTCACCACTTGAAGTTGAGTTCCAAGGTACGAGGGCTCAACCTGAACGCTGAAAAAAAGCTTATTCAAGCCTTGATGATAATTGAAATGAAGATCCTGCAAAGAAGTAGTTTCTTCATCGGTGGCATCGCCACCGGGACAGCCCAAAATAAATAAAAGCAGCCCGGAAAGTAGCCAAAGGGTTTTACGCATGGAAAAAAAGTAATGCAGTTTTATCATTCGATTCCATAAATATGATGAGTTAATAAAGTTCCCACTTGTTCTAAACTGGCAGGTGAACATTTGTCTGGTGTATCCTCTTGAGTATGCCAATAATTGTCAAATTTATGGGGATAATCAAAATCAATAATGTCTATTGCAGGAATTTCTGCAAATTCCCAAAGAGGTACATGATCATCAAAAATTGAATAACCAAGTGATTGGTCAAACGCTGGTAAATTTAATCTATTGGCCAATTTCCATATTTCCCGCGCTAGTCGTGGAGCATGGCGATAAGATAATCGTTCGATGGGTAAATGGAGATGTTTATCGCCCACCATATCAAGGATAATTGCATGATCCGGTTTGGGAATTGGTAAATTTTTAGCAAAATATTGGGAACCTAGCGCATAGGATGTATTTTCTCCAGACATTCCCAGATCTTCACCATCAAAGAAAACAATAGTAACACCTATTTCAGCTGGATTTGATTTTAATATATGAGTTATTTCTAATAAAACAGCCACTCCACTTGCGCCATCGTTGGCTCCCATAATGGGCATATTTTGATTTTCGATATCTGATTCCTTATCCGACCATGGCCGTGTATCCCAATGTGTTCCGAGTAGAATTTGTTTTTCAGCATTTGGATTAAATCTGGCAATGATATTTTGCAAATCATAACTCCCACCCCGATGTAGATCATCATACGTAAATGGCTGTGTCCAAACTGTGTCTGCAGTTGCTATCAATTCCTGTAATAAAAAAGTGAGACATTCTTTGTATCCGATAGAACCGGGATTACGTGGACCAAATGAACATTGTTTTTCCAGATACTGAAATGCATTTTCACCAGAGAATTTCGGGACTGTATTCTCACAGCCGGCACTTACCAGCAAAGTAAATATGATTAAGATTATTTTCATTATTATTTTCATTTTTCTACCATTCACCAGCTACCAGATCACTTATCGCCAGTCTTAACCACTAATGGCAATATTTACATCAAACCCGAAATCACGATCAATTTTCTTACCTGTCGTTTTCGAATCTGATTCCCTGTATTCATAAATGATTCCACCACTGATTTGAGAACTGAATGAATATGAAATGCGCAATGATGTTTTCCAGCCGGAATTAAATGCAGTCTGTCCAAATTCTGCACCTCCATCCTTACTTCCAAGTGATTCACTTTCATTCATATCAAAATTGAGGGTAAAGTTTACGGTATTCTGGATATTCCAATCGTCCATATATGGCAGCGGAATTGTAAATCCACCGCGATGACTGTAATTACTGCTTGCTGTCCATGATTTTTCATTGCGCACGCTTAATCCATTGGATTCATCCTGCACAGACTTGGACACATTGTGGCGAATATTCATGGAAATTCCTTTTTTCAAGTTCATGTTCAATCCAATGAGAGGTGAAAAACTGATGTTTTTTCTTGCCGATCGCTGGTTTTCAGTGTAATCATCAATAAATTGAGTTAAGTCAAATAACGGCATGTCCGGACCATCAAAATTCTCAAATTGCCACGAGCGGGATTCCTTTCCGTTTATGGCGTGTTCCATACTTGCAGAACGGGCTATTTTATTTATGAACGGCCATTTTTCCACTCCGGTCCAACGCAGACTCCAGCCAAAAAATGGAAGACCTTCTTCCAGTTTTTCGCCCCAAAATAAATAATCCCGGGACATGGATCGCTGCTCAATATTCGATGCACCGATGGTTGTAACAATATTCTGTGCGTAATTCATTGACGTGGATATGTTCCGTGTAAAATTCACACCTGTCCGAACAGAAAAATCTCGCTTGTGATCCCACGCTCCCTGATCAGATCCAACATCAGTAGCATGATCTAAACCATGTTCCGGCTGCCAACCAAATTTGTATCCTGTCGGTACTGTACCTTGCACTCCCCGGCCAGTTCGGTTGAGATTCTCTGTATACGAAAAAGTGATTGGATTCACTTTTTTTACCATTCCGTGCATTGCAGTTAAAAAGGCATTTTCTTTTTGTTCAGGTTTAGCTTCTTCAACCTCTTCATCTTTATCTTTAGTTCGCCCCCTGCGCCTCGTATTACCTGCACTTTTCTTCGCTTTTGAAGGTGGTTTATAAATCATTTCGAAAAATTGTGATGGAAGGATATTAAAGCTCGATGAAAATCGTAATTGAGTTCCTATTGTTGCTCCATCGATGGAACTGGCTCGTGGCTTATTCCAGCGGAAAGCAGCAGTATGGTTAAAATTAGGCTTGAGCCAGGTAAACAATTGTGGATTAAATGACGTTGTCAGATTTTCAGTGATGTTTTCCACGACACCCGGATCCAAATCCCTAATAGCCATCCAGGCATATCCACGAAAATCTCTAAGGTCGCTGCTGATAGATCGCTTATATTTTGTTTTCAGCTTATCCGTCAAATTGTAATCCAATGAAAATGATCGGCTTAAACCAAACGAATATGTATCTGTACGGCTGCCAATCCGCTTTGTTGTTTGTGACAAAGCTTCACTAATGTTCAAACTGGTATTGAATGCAGAAGGGGAATAATACATATTCATTTCTCCCAATTTTTCACCCAGCCAAGGGACATCTTTAAGCCACTTAAATGGTGTTATGTAGTTATCTCTGCTGAATGGATAGGAATAGCTAACCTTTCCTGAATATTTTTCATTCAAAACTTCTTTATTAAGCGAATTAGAAGATGTTGACTGGGAAGCTGAAAAACTAGGTTTAATCTTATCGAGCGTTGCTTTAATAAACTTATTATCTGATTTACTGGATTTTGTTAGGGACGTGCTGAAAGAGATTTCCTGTTTCTTGCTCATAATAGAATCGGGGACATTTTCCTGATCTACCAATATATCTGAATCGGGGAAGTATTTTGGACGATTCTCTGATTGTGCAAAAGTCGTGTTTAATGGAATACTCAATCCCCATTTTTTAGGTAGTAATTTGTGTAGCTGAATATTTGTACTGACTCTGAAATTTTCTGTATTTGTATTACTACCCAACCGTTGCTGTAATACATGAAAATCAGCATCCTTTCTACTGTAAGAAAAAGTAGATGAAGCGATATCCGCTAAATTAAATTTGGATTGTATGCGCATTGCCACACCACGTTCTTTTTTTACACCGCTTAAGCGTAATTCATCCAGCCACACTTCCCCGGTAATTGACTCATCAGCTTGATTATTAATTCCCACAATAAAAAACTGAATACTGGAAAGCGATGGTTTGCCCCGAATATGAATCTGTTTGCCGGTTTCAATTCCATTATCATCCGTAAAGGTATAGTACCTGTCATTTTCGTCTATTTCATACAAATCTGTTTCATTGAATTTTTTAACATTTGTCGAGTCCTGCAGCTTCAATTTTGTGAGCCAGTCCAAATCTATTTCAATTGAATTTCTATCGCGTGTTTCATCCCAACCACTGTAAACAGGTTGGATAAATTCGTAATAATTATTGCCTTGGCCGAATCGCAGAAACAGTTCTACACTTGTTTCTTCTTTGCCTATCCATTGGTTGGCTGTTTCTCCATATACATACATTTTTAATTTATCATAGGTCAAATAATTTACACCGGATATCTTCATCAAACTTTTCATGGCGGCACCACTGTAATTCATAGGAAGATCCGTGAATTTCATCACCAAGGATTGTTCTTTGGAACGAATATCGTTCAATCTGTCATATTCCCCTTTTACTCCTTCTGGTGGAGTATAATTATCATTGTCTTCTGTATTAATAACAGCAATTGAAAAAACACTGTCTGCATTTTCTTTGGTAAATGTATTGGATGAGTCTAGAGCTATACCCAGTTCCTGCCATTCATTCCCCACCAATTCTATTTTTGCTACACTGATGTTAACATTTCCAGTATCAGAAACAACCAAGCGCATATGACGAATATCCGTCCATTCCGGGCTCATGCTGGAATCTATTCGGCTGAAATGGTTTAATGGAATACGGAATAATTTCCAACCGGTATAATTACCATCGGATTTTTTTGTACGACCTGCCAAATAAGTTGTATCCGTTAAGAAAAAGGATTTTGTGAAATATTTATTCACGCTTAATAGTTCTAACGAACGATCTAAACTTTCAGAATCAGGATATTT
>DJKX01000033.1:0-1488 GCA_002436185.1 Fidelibacterota bacterium UBA6531 | reverse complement strand
ACTTGATCTTCCCAGAGCGGATTATCCACAACGTCTTCATACAACGTATCTAAACAGCCTCCCCAGCCATCTTCGTATTCATCCGAACAGCCATCCAAACCAATATCTTCATGATCTTGAAGTATACCATCACCGCTCATACCGGCTACTTTTTCATCTTCAGTATCCAATAGCCCATCCCCATCACGATCCTCACTGATGCGGCCCAAGTCAATGGTCAATTCTCCATTTTCTCCATATAACCAGATTTCAAAAAATTTGGTTTGGGTCTGATCATAATCCCCTGAATACAATGGTGATGTTATCCCGGACCATAATGAATCTTGTGATATTCCATTTTGCAAATCACGAGGTCTGTAATTCAATCTTAATATATCTGTTGTTTCGTTTTGGGCGCGGATAGATGTGGATTGATTTGGCCAAATATCTTTTGTTCGAACTTGAACGTAGGGATTATACCAAACCATTCTGGCTTTATGTTTTTGATTCAACAGTTCTTCATTTTCTGAAACCACCGGAGCAGATGATTCTTTCCAGTACCGCCGTTGGATGGGGATAGATGTTGTGCGTTTTGATCCTTCAAAATCATCAATAAACGCCACACCATTTGGATCACCGGTGGCGGGATTATTGATGGGATTTGGATTGGGTAAAACCTGTGCAATTTCTCCCTCAATGGAAAATGCAGATACCTTTTCAGTTTCAATGATGGGCAAACGATCCAACGCCCGGGTCAAACCATCAAACTCAAGTTGATACCGTCCATTCATATCCCAGATAAAATTTCGCATAGGCTCATATCCAACTTCAATTTTTTCATTCATAATCGTCTGGTTATAATATAATGCTGTAGCGCCAAGAAAAGATTTTTCACCCAAATCCATTTGTGCACGTGTTCCTACAATTGTTTTCTTATCGAAAGATACCAATTCATGTTTATCGTATAAAATTTTGAGGTTTGCTTCCGGACCGGCTTCAACATTCATAATCAGCGTTCCACTGAAATAATCAATTTGATAATCTTGTCCGCGTTTGAGTTCTACATTATCCAAAAATACCTGCTCACTACCTTCAACTATCATAAATCCAAGATTGATTGTGGAGCTTGGGTTTGTATATTTAACTTCAATTTCCCAATGTTTGTCCCGAGTAATTTCACTGGTAATAGTTGATGTATACATACTTCCTTCTCCCAGTAAACCTTCTAGACCGGGATTTGTATTGCCGCCTTCCAGCGAATCATTTGCAAATGGATGGAACGCAGGAAAAAACAATTCACCTGTTTGCAAACTAACAATGTTGGGGTTATACAAATCAATTTCATTATCGCTTGCCGGTGCATTTGTGGCGTCTACACTATCCAGACCAAATTGGGTTAAATACTCAACTCCCGTTGGATCATAATTTTTAACAGGCTGTAAGTATGTATTCCAGATTGTTACATCAAACCCCTCTTCGTTAATTTTTGTGGCACCCATGTAATACACA
>DJKX01000052.1 GCA_002436185.1 Fidelibacterota bacterium UBA6531 | reverse complement strand
AATGCTGCCTGGCACAGAAAGAGTATCAGGCCGAAAATACCGCCAGCAGTATAAAATACCGCACACCACATTACTGACATGAGATATCCGGTGATCATTCTGTTTTTCAGAGAAACAGTGCTGTATGCTTTTTTCCGGAGTCTTTTCAGCTCATGCTTCCATGCACTGATATGCCCAAAGAGAGTGGACCGTATGGCAAAAGCATATACATTTTCTCCTTTTCGAGCTGTTGCAGGGTCCTCATCGGTGCCAACGGTGACGTGATGGCCGTACACATGTTCAATGGCAAAGTCCGCATTGCAACTTGCTGACAAAAGCCATCTCCCTTCCAGGATGGCGACCCGATCTTTGATCCGATGAGTAAGCTCATGGCCAACGTTGGTGCCGTAACCAGCAACCATGAACCCCACACCAAGTACGGCGCCTACATAATCAGACCACATATTGCTGTCTCTCGCTGCCAGAAAATCGTAGGAAAACAATCCTGACAATAATTTTCCAATGCCCAGAAAATCCTCTCTTACATTTCCGGTTGTCCATGCAAAACTCAAAAGTAAGATTATTATCAAAGGCAATGCTAAATGCAGGGGGAGTTCTATAAGCCAGGGATGACTGTATTCAGGATGAGATGCATCTTCACCCAATACGGCATCTCCCCCGATCACTACCACAAATAAAACAGCAAGCCCCAGCCACATCCAGTGCCCTCCAAGAAACATTCCTATCAATACTGATAATAACAGAAAGGGTACGATATAATATTTCATGTATTTAGTCATAGCTTTTTTAGGTTTCTATTTCAGCAATTGGATTGAGCGGCTAGCAGCATATTCACCCTGGATCAGATTTAGTATATACACGCCAGAGGCTGCGGGCCGGCCTAGGGCATTTTTTCCTTCCCAAATAAAATCATGTACACCAGGAGCAAGAGGTTTATTGTTCAGCGTGTATATTTTGCGCCCCAGTATATCATAAAGCACCAATGAAACTTTCTCTTTTGTTGGGACTGTTATGCGGATTTGACACTTGTTATTAAAAGGATTAGGATAAACACTGTTAATTCCGGGGACTGTTGGCACCATGTCGCTTTGTACACCAGAAGTCTCTAATACTGTTTCCAGGGCGACCAAAAAATCACTCATCTCGTCCGCGGTTCCTGTTGATATTCGAATATGCTGTGGCATATCCCAACCCGTTCGGACCTGGAAACCCAGATCCGCAAGGCCTTCTGCCACCGGGCCGGCCTCTGTATTTACGTCTACCATTATAAAGTTGGTTTCTGAATTAATATATTCCAACCCCAATAATGAAAAACCAACCTCCAGTGTTACTTTACTCACAAGATTCTCTGCAATGGTTTCTGTGAGATGATCAGAGTCTGTCAACCCGGCAATAGCCGCAGCGTGTGATGGGCGAGATACGGTTGCATAAAGCTGAACATCTTGGATTTGTTGAATTAATTCTGCGGATGATAAAGCATAACCAACCCGCGCCCCGGCAAGGCCGTACACTTTTGAAAAAGTACGTATAACAACTACAGGATATCCCTGGTCAATATAAGGAACACAACTTTCATAATCTTGTGTCTGGACATATTCATGGTATGCTTCATCAACGCTTACTATAATGCCTTCAGGTATCTGGTCAAGAAAATCTGCCATGTCATCCTTATGAATAATTTTTGCCAAAGGGTTGTTTGGGTTTACCAGGGAAATAATTTTAGTGTTTTCTGTAATAGCATTTAAAATACCCTGAAGATCAATAATGTGGTTTTCATCGCACGGCACATAAACTGCCGTACCGCCGTTTGCAATTGCTTCATTAGCCATTTGTACATAAGAAGGGAAAGCTGTAATCAGTTCATCTCCCGGCCCAATAAAAGCATCGGCAACTTTTTGAATAATTTCTGTGGCACCAGCGCCGACACAAACCTGATCGGCATTAAGGTTTAAATGGTCAGCGATAGCTTCTTCTACATTGGTGTTCAGCCAATCTGGATATCGGTGTGCTAAAGCAGCTTCGTTTTGCAGCGCCTGCAAAGCCAGGGGCGAAGGACCAAGCGGATTTTCATTGTAGCAGAGGCGGCCCGCATAATCTTCCGGGTCGTTAAGGGAAAAGGGCCGAGCCTGTACGCGGCCCGCACCAGGCAGCAACACGGCACTAAACATAGCCGCCGAACGCATAAAATCTCGTCTTGTAAGCCGAGGCTTGCTCATGGTTTTTCTAACAAGTGTTTTTCATAAATTATCTTCAGAAATCTGTGCGTGATAGAGATTGAAGTAGGAGTGTATCAGGCATTAAATACATAGATGTGTCATTTTTTGTCCATAGCTGCAGTTAATTCTACATTAAAGTTTAATTCCAAATCGAGCCAGAATGAATATTGTAAGCCCGTAGCAGCCAAGGGTAATCAGAATGGAGATCCCCATGCCCACATAAAAATTGACGCCGGATTTTAATAAGATTGGAAGAGAAACAAACAATGCAAGAGAGGGGATCACCATCCAGAAAATACTATTGGAGAGAGAATTAACATTTTCAATATTTTCTGTATCGATATATAGCCAGACCATGGACAGTATCGAAATGAGGGGGATCGATGCAATCATTCCCCCCAAAAATGTATTTTTTTTTGCTATTTCTGAAACAATCACAATGATGACTGATGAAATGAAAAGTTTAATAATGGTCTGCAGCATTGTTTCTTTTACGTTATGTAATTGATAAGGTTAATAATGTTCAATTTACCCATCTCCACATTTTTTCTTATAGCAATCAAGAACCAGGTTTTTCATTGGACTTTTCTTTTTTCTTCCTTTCCTTATACTCTTCCTGTGCGGCATTGAAGGGCGCATCGATATTATAAACAATTTGCTTTTTAGTGAACCCGGCATGGGCCAGCATATATACACAATTCCCCATCATTCTAAAAGCCAACGAATACGGGTCAATATCATCTGTCTCCTTCTCTTGGGCTACAGCAGCATCCCACGCCTTATAAAATGCGTCATCTCCTACTGAGTGTCCGGCCTCTATCTTTTTATCCCAATCCTGATCGTCTTTAACCCCTGAAGCTGTTTCCTCTTCATTATGCAGATTATGAGCCTCCTCTAATAATTCTGTCATATCCTGTTGAGACATCTCATCAAAAACAGCAACTATTTCTTCACCTTTATCATCAGTCATTCCCAGTGTATACTTCAACATTTCTATACAAGCCCTTGGGCCCTGTTCCATGTAAACTTCGATAGCATCTCTGATTCCAAATTCGGGGATTTTATCCTTAATAAGATCCTGCATATTTTTGTCTGTACCAGCGTTCTTTTTATTCTTCATAGTCATTTTGATCCTTTTTTATTCCAAAATAGCATGCTGTAACTTATTATTTTTCCATCCTTGCAAGTTACTTCTTTATCCATTCTTCCATTCTCATGCCAATCAGTAGATAACCCGTTTAGTTTGAGCAAAAGAGAAAATAGTGAAAATCATCAATATTATAATTAATCTTCTTATTTCAGCCTTTTTTTACAAAAACTCCTCTAATTATATCTAGCTGTTCTTCATTTAACCGACTAGTATTCTTCAGTTTACCAATAAACTGCTGCACTTCTTCTTTAGTATAGGGACAACCCAGGTTACTTCCTTTAGAATCGAAAGAATTCTCCAAGACATTTCCTTTTTTATCAAAAATAACCCAATAAGGGATCCCTTGTTTTTCACCTTTAAGTTGACCGAGAAAAGCAAATGCTCCAGGATTTTCAAGATGTTTGTTTTCTTTATTCTCTTTTACTGTTAAATGGGTAATTACATAATTAGTGTCAAAGAATTCTTTACATGCTTTATTTTGCATATTATCATCCATGCGGTGACACCACCCACACCAGGAAGCATGAAACATTAGAAACACATTTTTATTTTCTTCTTTAGCTTCCTGGAAAGCAATATCCATTATCTCTTCAGCTGCAGGTATGGCTTCCTGGGCATTGCTAAACGTGGTAATCAGGTAACAAAGAATACCAATTTGTTGTATTGTCTTTTTCATCACGGTAGAATGTAAGGTTAAATGCGGGGAAACAAAAAACCCCGCTGCTGCGGGGCTCTTTCTTAAATCCTTTGGGTGGGGGGTTAGTTAGCCTGTTAACTTTGAACCGCAACTGCTGCAGAATTTTGAATCCTCACTGAGCCCTTTTTTACCGCATACAACACAGCGCTGTTCTTTAGTACTTTTGGCAGCAAAAGTTATCTCAGATGTCACTATCCCTGTCGGGACAGCGATAATACTGTAACCAAGAATCATGATAAAAGAAGCAATAGCTTGACCCAAACTCGTTTGCGGTACAACATTACCATATCCAACAGTAGTCAGGGTAACAATTGCCCAGTAGATACTGCGGGGAATACTATCAAATCCAGTCTTTCCTCCTTCAACCAAATACATAACTGAGCCCAGGATTATAACGATATTCATCACACAAAAAAGCCAAATGAAAACTTTTCTGCGGCTGGCAATCATGGCTTTCATTAACAGATCGGCTTCGCCCATAAACTGTACGAGTTTCATTACCCGAAAAATACGTAAGACACGAAGTACACGAATCACAGCAAAAACCTCTGTTCCAGGCAAAAACAAACTCAAATAAGAGGGAGTGATAGCAAGGAAGTCAATTATTCCAAAAAAACTAAAAATATAACTAAATGGTCTCCTGATGGAATAAATGCGAAGTAGATATTCCACAGTAAACATGATCGTGAAGGTCCACTCCGCAATGCTGAAGATGGGGCCGTATTGCTGATTATACTCAACTACACTATCAAGCAGAACAGTGATAATACTGAGTACTATTGTAACGATTAGAACAACATCAAAGAACTTTCCCGCTTTAGTGTCCGTTCCAAAGATTATTATTTTTATCTGTTCTTTAAGTGTGCTCATACCAGTTCTAATTTACCGATAGGTCATTTATTACCATTAGTTCTGATCTCAATATGTTTGGTGATCACTTTTCGATTTTTATGATTCTTATCTTCATTATCAAAATGTAGCTTGATCTTACCCCCATCCTTTGACATCCTTGTAAGTTACTTCAATCCTCTTCTGTCCATTATCATAGTATTCAGCCTGGATTCCATCTCTCTTACCACACCCAATAATCAGTATTACAAATAATATGAGCCAGAGGCGTTTCATAACGAAATTTACACAGTATTATCCACAAACAAAAAACCCCGCTACTGCGGGGCTTGATGGTCTGAAAATTTAAAATTCAATTTTTTAACTTTGTTGAAAGAATAACTGACCCATCTTTGAGTAATAGATGAAAATGTTTGATTATTCATTGGTAAACCAGTGATCTAAATCCCCCCTTTCTACTTCATCTAAGGCGAATTGAGTATAATCTCTGTAAGCAATCCATTTTTCTAATCCTTCGGAGTCATCGCCAGATTCAGTTTTTTTTGCGATTGTTTCATGGGCATAATCTAGACAACGTTGTAAAAAATCTTTGATAGCATTTTTTCGTGATTCAGAATCCATAATTTATTTATTTATTTGTAATTACCTGGGTTGAATGTAAGGACTATTGCAGAATTATGTGGGAGAAACAAAAAACCCCACGAATGTGGGGCTTGAAAATTGAAGAACTATTAGTTGTAAAAGGATTCAAAATGTTTTTGCCTATCATCCTTCATCATACCAATTGTTTCATCCATAAATTTATTTCTTTGCTCTCGGGTTTTAAATACCCAAATACAAACTGTATCCTTACTATGGTATATAGCTTTTAATTCATCATCAATATCGCAAACTTCTTTTGGAATTTCAGCCTTGACGCAAATCATTTTATATTTCCTTTATAGTTAATTATCCAAAATTACCCATCATCACACAAACAAATAACCACAAATGCGGGGCTTGATGTTTATTGATA
>DJKX01000020.1:1507-3324 GCA_002436185.1 Fidelibacterota bacterium UBA6531 | reverse complement strand
TATGCCGATGATATAGTTGTGATAAAGCAGATAGATACATCGTTAGAAGGAGAGCTGGAAACAAGAATTTATAATCTGGAATTTGCCTCCGGAGACATGGTCCAAACCGCACTGGCGGGCGTATTAACAGATAAAGGCTCAACGATTCCGTTTTCAACTGGCGGCAGTACAGCATTCAAGGACCGCATTGAAGTCACAGACAGGCGTTATAAGTTTGAGGAAATAACGCGCATCATTAGGGAGTTGGACCAAAAAATACCCCAAATTAATATTGCCGTTAAGTTTATTGAAACAACCCTTAAAAAAGATGAAACAATGGGCATCAACTGGAACCTGCGGGCTTCCATGTCTGCCCCTGGTAGCGAGTACGCAGACACCGATACAACTAAAAGTGCGGCAGATTTTGTGAACTTTGGTAAACTGTTTCTAGGGGGTAAAACTTTGCATGCTGCCGCATTAACGCCGCCTGTGGTTTCTGCATTACTCGAACTTTTAGCTGTAGATTCTGATACAAAACTGCTTCAGGAGCCCCAGGTAACCACATTTAATAATTTTCCGGCCAATATACGCGTGGGAACCACAGTTCCTGTGCTGGTACCACAGCTTGAAAGCAGTGTTTTTGGCGCTATTCCCTATACCTACAAAAACCAGAATATAGATATCAGTATGGATGTGTTGCCGCGTATTAACTCTGACGGACTTATATCCCTTAAGGTGGATGCCGTGGTTCAGGCCATAGTGGGGTACGTGGGTGCCGAGCAGAGGCCCATTGTTTCCACGCGATCCACGAATACTAACGTTATGGTAGAAGACGGCGGAACCCTGCTGATGGGCGGTTTAATATTTACATCCGATGGTGAAACGCTGAATAAGGTACCCCTGCTGGGAGACCTGCCTTTGATCAAGCGCTTTTTCAGCAGAAAGGTGATTGTTGAAGAACAGCGGGAACTATTGATTTTTATAACATCAAGCATTGTATACTGACGTTTCTTAACCATGAATAACAGAATTCTAATTATTTCAATTGATAAAATATTTATCCAGCAAACCAGAAAAGTTCTGGAAGAATTGGGAATAGAAATATTGGTGGCCAATGACGGCATTTCAGGATTCAATAAAGCCAGGGAGTCAGAACCCGGGGTTATTATTATGGAGATTACATTGCCATACATGAACGGCTACCATGTAAGTAAATTATTAAAGAATGATGATCGCTTTAAGGCCATTCCGATTGTATTTATATCTGGCGATGATGATAATGAAACTATTCTGAATACAAAACGTGCAGGCGGAGATTTGTTTATCCGCAAACCGATCCAGACAAAAATATTACTTAATCAGTTGCTGGATTTATTATCAGCAACAGGCAAAACAGAAGAGTTTTAAAATATGCCAACCAAACAAAGGATAATGTAAATCATGTCTGCTACCATAGGTGAAGTTCTAATCAAAGAACAGCTGTTAACTGCAGAGCAGGTAGAAACAGTGATGGATTACAAAAGTGAAAACAGAATGCATTTTGGAGAAGCCTGCATTAAGCTGGGTTTTATTGATAAGGAACAGCTGTTTCACGCCTTAGGATTACAAATGCACCTGCCAAATGTTGACCTGAATTATTTTAGTGCCGACACGGATGCAATCATGCTTGTAGATAGTGAATCGGCGCATAATCTTAAAATATTGCCCTTGTACACCTTTGATGATGAATTAGCTATTGCGACTGCCGATCCGCTCAATGTAACGATCATTGATACGGTGATTCGCATGACCGGCAAAAAAGTACAGCTGGCCCTAGCTACAGAATCACAAATTATGAA
>DJKX01000020.1:0-1104 GCA_002436185.1 Fidelibacterota bacterium UBA6531 | reverse complement strand
GAAGAAGAAACCCATCTGGTGATAGGCATTGCTGATGAAATATTACGAGACGCGGTACGCACCGGAGTCAGCGATATTCATATCGAACACTACGAAGACAATGTGCTTGTTCGCTTTAGAATCGATGGCGTGCTGCAAAAATTTAAAACATACAGCAGATCTGTCGCGTCAGCGCTGGTATCACGTTTCAAAGTCATGTCCAATATTGATATTGCGGAAAGCAGAAAACCGCAGGACGGACGATTTGAATATAAAGTAAGCAAAAGGCATAAACTCGATTTCCGGGTATCAACTTTTCCGTCTGTTTTCGGTGAAAAAATTGTGATGCGCTTATTGGATCCTGCGAAAGGAAATATTGCTCTGGATAAATTGGGGTTTAGCAACAAAACAATAACCCAATGGAAAAATACCTGTAAAAGTCCCAATGGAATTATTTTGGTTACCGGTCCTACAGGAAGCGGTAAGTCCACCACCCTATTTGCCACATTAAATCTGGTGTCTTCAGTGTCCAAGCATTTAATCACCATCGAAGATCCCATTGAGTACAAATTTAAAAATATTGTTCAGGCCCAGGTAAATGATCGCGCCGGTATGACATTTGCAAACGCTCTGCGGGCGATGATGCGTCAAGATCCTGATATTATAATGGTTGGGGAAATGCGCGATCGGGAAACAATAGAACTAGCTATAAGGGCCGCGCTTACCGGCCACCTCGTTTTCAGCACGCTTCATACCAACGATGCGGCAGCATCCTATTCTCGATTATTTGACATGGGCACAGACGCCTTTTTGTTGAGCTCTACAGTTAGAGCTATTTTAGCCCAGCGGCTGATTCGGGTTTTATGTTCCAAATGTAAGGTAGAGTATATGCCCAGCGAAGCAGAACTGCTTTCTGTAGGGTTGGAAACAGTAGACCGCCAGATTTACAAGGCCAGCACCGGGGGCTGCCGCCAATGCCGTCAAACGGGGTATAAAGGCAGGTCCGGGCTTTATGAGCTTTTGATTCCTACTCCAGAAATTAAAGATCTAGTAAAAGATTCTAAAAGTGATATTGAAATCAAGAAACTTGCCGTGGAGCAGGGCATGTCTGTATTAGAGGAAGAA
>DJKX01000038.1 GCA_002436185.1 Fidelibacterota bacterium UBA6531 | reverse complement strand
AAAAGCTGTATTAAGAGCAGGAAAAAAAATAACGAAAGAGATAGGTGGACATTATCCTGATAAAGATTCCGCAAGTTTAAAAAATGTTAATTTGGGGCTAGGATAATCATAGTTACTCGTAGCTATTTTTTTACAATAATTCTAGATAAATTGATCGTATTATCTAATTATTACCAAATTGGACATATTTTATTTTTTATTGCTAGTAAAGAGAAGGATATCTAATTATGACTAATGATACAAAAGAGAGTTTTACGAGCTTAATCAATAAAATTTTACAAAAACACAAGATTTATTATTTACAAATAAAAACAAACAAAGCAAGGAGAAACCTACAATGACAAGCAAAACAGAAGGAAGGTTCCCGGACCCCCATGAGTTTGAGGTCCCAGCGGAACTTGAAGGATGGGAGGAAATGTATCCCTCGCATCAGTTATTTTCTGGCGATAGGGAAGAATGGGAAAAGAATCAGTTCTGGTTTCAGGACAAGATACATGCACCGGAAGCTATTCCGCCACTGGATCATATATTCCAGGAAGCCTGGCAGATATCCCTATCCCAATACACAACCCGGGTTTTTTGTATTCCCCCGGCCCAAGGAATCGCCCAGCGTATGGTTGGCTGTTATTTATACATCTGTGCTATTGCACCGCCCCCAGATGAAGTTCAGGGAGCAAAGGCAGAGCGTTTTGGGGCTCGGGTATTTCCTGTTTTCCAAAACTATGACGAGTTGTGGGAAAAATGGCTGGTAAAATTCAAGGCTCTTGGGAAAGAGATGGACGAACTAAAGATACCTACGGAACTGCCGGAGTTCATATCGGAAGAAGAAGTCCTGCCCGCTCCAAAAGGATACTATGTTTCCTACGACATCATAGAAGGTTTTGACCGGCTTGTGAATATGATGTTCAAGGGCTGGCAATATCATTTTGAGATGCTGAATCTGTCCTATCTGGCATACCTGATGTTCGTTGATGTTGCCAGAGGACTTTTCCCAGGAATCAGTGAAAGTTCCATTGGTAAAATGGTCGCAGGCGCTAATGTTGCCATGTTTCGCCCTGAAGAAGAACTCTGTCAACTTGCTAGGAAAGCTTTTTCCCAGAACAGTGTTGCGGATATCCTGAAAGGGGATGGCTCCGCGAATGAGAAAATAGAACAGTTGGAGAACTTGAAAGACGGTAAGAACTGGCTGGAACATTTTAATAATGTCAAGAGCCCGTGGTTCTATGTTTCTTGCGGTAGTGGCTGGTACCATCATGAAGGAAGCTGGATTACAAATCTGGACATTCCTTTTGGTTATATCAAGAGCTACCTGGAACAGCTTGACAATGGTGAGACAATTGAACGTTCCCTGGATAAAATCGAAAAGGAACGGGATGAGATTGTAGCTGAATACCGCGCCCTGATCAAAACCGATGAAGACAAAAAAACGTTTGAGGACACCTACAATAATATCCGGTCTATTTACCGCTATGCGGAAGACCATCTGTTCTGGGTAGAGCATTGGTTTCATACGATCTGGTACGCTAAGGTAAGGGAATTCGGTCAACTACTGGTAAACTGCGACATGCTGGATGAAGTGGATGACATCTTCATGTTCAACCGCTATGAGATTCCGGAACTACTTACCGAGGTATCAACCGGTTGGGCATTGGGTGTGGATATTCCTATGAGAAGTGAACATTACAAGGCCACGGTCGCAAAACGCAGGAAAATCCTTGAAGCTGCCAAAAAATGGAATCCTCAACCGGCACTTGGTATTCCTCCGGAAGAAGTAGCAGAACCTTTTACAGTTATGTTGTGGGGTATTACTACTGACAGAGTTCAAGATTGGCTTAAAGGTGTCGATGCAGTAGCTGGAGCAGACGTGTCAGAAATTAAAGGTTTCGCATCTTCTGCCGGTTCTGCGGAAGGACCTGCTAAAGTACTCAAGCTCTTGAAAGATATTGTGGATGTTCAACCCGGCGATATACTCGTCTGTGCCTCTACAAATCCCTCTTGGGCTCCAATATTCACTAAGATAAAAGCAGCCGTTACTGATATTGGCGGATTAACAAGTCATGCTGCAATTGTCTGCCGGGAATATGGGATCCCATCTGTAACGGGTACGGGAATTGCCACATCAGCAATCAAGACTGGTGATACTATCCGAGTCGATGGTGATACTGGCGAAGTTACAATCGTGGAAAGGGCAGCGTAGATAAAGTATAAAAAGGAAAAGAGGATTGGTGAATTTTCCAATCCTCTTTCTCCTCGTCCGATATGAAACAGGACTTGGATGATAGTTTTCCAATCATAAATCAATCGGTGTTACCGGTAATGAAAAACCAATGAGTTAAACATGAAGCATGTAATTGATTTCAAATATGTAGATAAAGGTTCTCTGAATTCAGTTGGTGGAAAAAATGCCAGTTTAGGAGAAATGATTAAAGCGGGAATTCGTGTACCCCACGGGTTTGCCGTCACAACAGACGCCTACCTCAACTTCATTACTGCCACCGGAATTATCGATAATATCTATGGCGCTCTTGTGCACATGGATCCGGAGGACATAAAAGCACTGGATCAGGTGAGTGAGAAAATCCGGTCACTGATTGTGAAAACCGCCATGCCTGTGGAAACACAAAAAGCTATTGAAGAAGGTTACGGAGAGTTAAGCAAGGAATACCACGATCGGAATATCCCGGTTGCGGTAAGGTCGAGTGCAACTGCCGAAGATTTGCCGACAGCCAGCTTTGCAGGACAACAAGACACTTATCTCTGGACCATCGGCATCGCCCAGGTCATGGTCAATGTAAAACGATGCTGGGCAAGCCTGTTTACTTCCCGGGCCATCAGTTACAGAATCAAGAATGATTTTTCCCATGAGGATGTATTGATCAGCGTGGGCATCCAAAAGATGGTTAGCGCAAAAACTTCCGGTGTGATGTTCACTCTCGACCCGACCAACGGTGATCTCTCCAAGATTGTGATTGAAGGCAGCTGGGGCTTTGGGGAGACAGTTGTAGGCGGTTATGTAAATCCCGATAAATTTATCGTGGATAAGGTCACCAAGGAAATAAATGAGCGAACAATCTCCCAAAAACATATTCAATGCGTGTATGATTCTGGAAAGGATGAGGTGGTACATATAGATGTTGATGAAGAAATGCAGCTAGAGCGGTGTCTGATCGATGATGAAGTTCAGGAACTAGTTAGAATTGCAAAAATAATTGAAGATCATTACGGCAGTCCTCAGGACATTGAATGGTCTATTGATAAAGATATCCCTTTTCCAGAAAATTTATTCATTGTCCAGAGCCGTCCGGAAACAGTGTGGAGTCAGAAAAAAAGTATGCCGATTTTGGGCGGTAAAAGTAGTTATCAAATCATGATGGATAGAGGATCGAAACGAATAAAAATATAATGATAGAAGGCTAGGCTATAGCCTTTTCACAATAACAAACACAAAAAAAGGAACAGAAATATGAAAGACATGCGAGATTTTATTGAGCAAGGTGAAAAAGTTGGATTGGTCAAACGAATTACTGCAGAAGTTGACCCCTATCTGGAACTATCTCATATAGCTAAACTGAATGAAGAAGAACGGGGGCCTGCCCTTCTTTTTGAAAATATAAAGGGGTATAGTTCCCCCGTGATTACAAGTGTATGCACGACGGAAGAACGCCTTGCCTTTATTATGGGGCAACCGCGAGATTCGACACTTTTTGATTTGTACGATTCGTGGGCAAAACGGGGTGAAACACTCATTCCACCAACGTGGGTTGACAAAGCTCCTTGCAAAGAAAATATTCTATTAGGTGATGATATAGATTTGTATAAATTCCCAATACCGCACTATTATCCTTTGGACGGTGGTCCATATTATGGTACGGCACATTTTATTATTACCAAAGATCCTGATTCCGGTTGGGTAAACCTAGGTACGTATAGAAGCCAGTTATTTGAAAAAGACAAAATTGGTACTCAGTTTATCAAGGGGAAACACGCCGATATCATGCTGAAAAAATACCAGGCCCTGGGTGAGAAAATGCCGGTAGCCTCTGTTTCCGGCTGTGATCCCTTGTTGTTCATCCTGGGGGCATCACGGGTTTCAGCCTTTGTTTCTGAATATGATGTTGCAGGAGCACTCCGAGGACAACCAGTCGAAGTTATTAAGGGTGAAACAGTTGATCTCCCAATACCTGCCACTGCTGAAATGGTTGTAGAAGGATATGTTGACCCGGAAGAATTCTATGAAGAAGGACCTTTTGGTGAATATACCGGTTATTATTCAGGGGTGGGTACAGACCCAAGGAACTTTATTCAGGTAACATGTATTACCCATCGGAATAACCCGATTCACCATGGTACAACTGTAGGAAGAGCTGTAACAGATACCCATATGACTATGGCACTTTCCTACGGCGCAACCATGTGGCAGCAATTGAATACCATGAAAATTCCAGGGTTGAAGTCCTGTTATTGTCCTCCGGAAGGTTCCGGCAGATTCCTGGCCATTATTTCCATGAAGCAGATGTATCCCGGCCATGTTGATCAAGTATTAACAGCAGCCATATCAACGGAAATGGGTGCCTATGGCCTAAAAACAGTTATCGTCGTAGATGAAGACGTGGACCCATGGGATATACCCAGAGTGATGTATGCCTTAAGTTTCCGTTTTCAGCCGAACCGAAGCCAGGTAATCAAGCGCGGCAGATCCACCCCCCTCGATCCATCTCTACCCATCAGTGCCCGTGAAATCACAGGCAGGCTGCTGCTGGATGCAACCATTCCCTATGAATGGAAAGATAAACCTAAACCCATTGAATTGGATCCAGATGTGGTAGAAAGGGTTAAGGGGAGATGGTCCGAGCTAGGATTATAGATCGCCGGTTTTGAAAAAAACAGTCCTGATCATTGCCAACCTCGATACTCGAGGAGCTGAGTTTAAATTTGTCAAAGAATTGATTCAATCTCAGGGGCTAAATGCTATTCTTCTTGATTTCAGTATGGAACAAGAACCATTTTTCATGGGTGATATTACTTGCGAAGAAGTTGCTAAAGCAGGTGGGATTGATGATATTCAAAAAATACGCCGGCTGTATAGAACAGAACGACAAAAAGCGACGGATAATCAAATTGCCGGTGCAACAAAAATTGCAAATAATCTTCTTGATGATGGGAAAATTCACGGTATTCTCGGTGTAGGTGGAGGTACATCTTCACTCGTCTCCACCAGCATCATGAAGTCTATGCCATTTGGTATGCCGAAATTGATGGCATCAAGTATGGCAGGACATCCAAAATATGTCGGGAAGTACGTTGGGACAAAAGATATTACGATGTTGAATACAGTTGTGGATGTTGTAGAAATTAATCCCATTTTAAAAACTCAATTGGTTAATGCAGTTGGTGCTATCTGTGGTATGGTTGACTTGTCGCCAGGTTGGGAAGTGGATTTTGAACAACCTGTAATTGCTTTAACTTCATTTGGTTTTGCTGAACGTGCCGTGGAACCATCCATTCATTATTTGCGAGATAAAAAATATATACCTGTTCCATGTCATGCTCAGGGACGAGGAGACAGAGCCATGGATGAATTAATTCGTGAGGGTTGGTTTCAAGGTGTTATTGATTTTGTAAGCCGAGGAGTCGGTGAACAATTGTTGGATGGAAACTGTGCTGCCGGAGATGATCGAATAATCGCCGCATCTGAAGTAGGAATTCCTCAAGTCATCGCCCCATCAGGTTTGGATATGATTAGTGTTGGTGGCAGACAAGATCTTCTGGAAAAATACAAAGATCGTCCACAGGCTATAATTGATAAATTACGTATTGAAGTCAGAACCAATGCTGATGAATTGAAAGAGATGGCTGCAATTATTGCACGTCGTTTGAATATCTCTGAAGCCCCATGTGCAATTCTAAATCCCTTGAAAGGTTGGAGTTCATTGGATGAAGTCGGTCATGCCCTTTTTGATCCTGTTGCAGACGCTGCCTTTATGGAAGAACTTAAATTCTTACTTAATCCAAATATTCCTGTTAAAGATGTGAATCTTCATCTGAATACTCCAGAATTTGGGAAAGAAGCAGTAAACGTATTTCATCAGTTATTTCAGGAATGGAATCAAACCAAAATGTAATGAATAAATCCTGTAAAGAATTTTTTGTACAAACTGAAACGGGCTCATTTGATTTAGAAGCCAGTGTTCACATTATCGGTAAGGATATTTTAATTGCAGTGTGGGGTGGGGATAAACCTCACATAGGCGCCGTTTCAGCTGGACAATCACAAGTAAGTATTGTAAACCCTGAAAAAAATAATGCTACTGCTTCAGTCATTTGTTTCCCCGGACATATGGAAGATCATTTAGTCAAACCAATTGCTGAAAAAATAGCATTGTCAACAAAATCAAATGTGGTTGTAACTGCAGGGGCACATTGGGACAATATTGATAAAGATGGGATAAAAAAAGTATTGGAAAATGGAAATAAAATTGCTGAATTAGTTGCTTCAGAATTATCAAAATAGTTGAAATAAATAAATAGAGAATAAAAATGTCTAAAAAAATAGTAGTGGGAATTTCCGGTGCAAGTGGAGTCGTTTATGGTGTCAGACTATTATCGGCATTGCAAGAAAATAAAGTTGAAACTCATTTGGTTATCTCAAACTCCGGTGAAAAAAATATACAAATTGAAACAGATTATAATATTGATGAAGTGAAACAAATGGCATCATTTGTTTATGATAATAAAAATATGGCGGCAAAAGTTTCCAGTGGATCCTTTTTAGTCGATGGCATGGTTGTAGTACCATGTACGATAAAAACACTATCCGGTATTGCGAATTCGTATTCAGAAAATCTTATCGTACGTGCGGCAGATGTAACTTTGAAGGAAAAAAGAAAATTGGTTTTGGTTGTAAGAGAAACCCCTCTCCATAAAGGACATTTAAAACTGATGATGAAAGCTGCTGATAATGGTGCTCATATTTTACCTCCAGTTCCTTCATTCTATCATTATCCAAAAACAATTGATGATATTATTAACCAGACTGTGGGAAAAATTTTAGATTATTTTGATATTAAACATGATCTGTTCCGCCGCTGGGGTGATTAGTCAAAATTCCAATGAGTAGCGAATCTTCATATTGGAATCCTGTTTTAGAAACACTCCCATTTGTAACCATCCGTGCCCTTCAATTGAAGAAATTTAAACGTATTTTTTCTTGGGCTTATGACCATTCAAAATTTCACCGTGCTTTATATGATAAGGTGGGCATCAAACCGGAAGACATTCAATCATTTGCTCATATCAGACAAATTCCGACCGTGGAAAAATCCATGATGAGGGATATTCAGGGTAAAGATCCGTTTCCTTACGGAGATGCGTTATGTGTTTCATTAAATGAGGTAACGGCGTACCGGCAAACCAGTGGAACGACGGGACAACCGGTTTATCAACCGGATACATGGCAGGATTGGGAATGGTGGGCTGAATGCTGGGCACAGCTTTTATGGGCCCAAGGATACCGTCCCAAAGACAGGGTATTTATTCCATTTGGTTATAATGTGTTTGTTGCTTTTTGGGCAGGGCATTACGGTGCGGAAAAAATCGGATGTGAAGTTGTACCGGGAGGTGTACTGGATACCCGTGCCCGAATTCTGAAAATACAAGAGTTGAATGCAACTGCCATGATGGGAACCCCAACATATATGTTAGGGATGGCAGATACAGCCATCAATGAAATGAATATAAATCCTGCTGATCTAACCATTGAAAAAATTACGTGTGCCGGTGAACCGGGTGCAAGTATTCCCAGTACTAAGAAACGCATTGAAGAAGCGTGGGGAGCCAAAGTATATGACCATGCCGGCGCCACAGAAATTGGAGCTTGGTCTTTTGAATGTACAGAACAACCGGGAGGCATGCATGTAAATGATGCATTTTTTCTCGTGGAAATAGTTGATGTAGAAACAGGGGAAATTATCGAAGAACCGGGAGTCAGAGGAAAAATGATTATTACTGCTTTCGACAGACACGCCCAACCCTGTATTCGATTTGATTCAAAAGATATTATTGAGTGGGATGCAGAACCCTGCTTATGCGGTAGGACATCTAGATTGATTAAAGGAGGTGTGGTCGGTAGAACCGATGATATTACTAAGGTGAAGGGTGTTCTTTTTGCACCGTCTTCAGTGGAGGATGTTGTGAGAGGGATTGAAGGTTTGGGCAATGATTATGAACTAAAAGTGGAAAAAATAAATGATAGGGAAAAGATCACATTACAGGTCGAATATTTGCATAACTCTTCAGAAGAAATTGATAAAATCAAATCAAAGTTGTCCGATCAACTGAGACTAAAAACAAACCTAAATTATGAAATAGAATTTTGTCGATATGGAGAACTTCCGAGATACACTGTTAAGGCAAAACGTTTTAAGGATTTAAGAAAATGAGTCAAAAAATAAACCTGTCTGAAATTGGCCAAGAAATAAAAGATCTGAAAAAGACTGCAGAATTATTAAAGGAAAAAACTGAATTATTTCCTGCACTTCAGAAAAATACAGCCCGCATTTTGGCAAGTATAAAAATGCTGGAAATAAATGTTTCAGATATTCTTGATTTGGAGATTAAAAAGTAAGTAAACATTGTTGGTAGATTTTTTGATTATTTCTTTTCCTCATTCAAATGTGATAAACTCTGATGAAGCGCAAAATTAATACAGTCTTATTTGATTTCGAAGGCACACTCGTGGATTTCCAATGGAAATTGGACGAGGCAATTTATGAGGTGATTTCAACTCTTGAAAACGCGGGTTACCCTTCAAACTTATTTGGAATAAATCCAAGTTATACTCATATTTTTAATAAATCTGTAGAATTGGATCCATGCGCAAATGATATACAATCATCAAAGATTTTGAGCATTGTTTCTTCCATTTTTGACTCTTATGATTCTGATGCCTTAACCAGATGGCAATTGCATCCTCATACTATGGAAGTATTAAATGAATTAAAAGAGGATAGTTTTAAATTGGGTTTGGTGACAAATATTGGGGAAAGAGCTATCTCAAAAGCCTTAGATAAATTCAAACTATCAAAAATATTTGATGTTATTATTACACGTAATGATGTTACCCGCCTAAAACCGGATCCTGAAGGATTGAATTCTGCAATAGAAAAGTTGAATGAAAATACAAAGAAGATTGTTTTTGTAGGCGACTCCTATAATGATATTGAAGCAGCTCGCAAGGCTGGAATTTTTTCATGTTATCTGGTTGGTGGTGAAAATGCGCAAACAAAAAACTCTATTACTGAGGCTGATTATGAAATTACATCCATCATACACCTTTTAACATATTGTTCACTTGCAAATAGTTAACATGCGAATTATTCTATTGCATTTGTATCAAAACAATACATAATTTATTTATTCAGCCTACATTATCTTAATATCGTATTATAGACTTATAATTCTTATTACATTCATGATCAAGGATATAGCCAAAAGATAGTAAAACTGGAAACGTATTATTTCATGAGTTACATTTACAAAAATCTCTCCATCTCAAAACTATCCATCATTGGTGCCGGACAAATCGGTCCGGATATTTGTCTGCATTTTTCAAAAGTTTTTTCAAAACACAATGTTGAATTGGTTTTGGTGGATATTTCCGAAGAAGCTCTCTCAAATGCAAAAATCAAAATCGAAAAAAAAGTCCAAAAGGGAGTTGAATCGAAAGCTTTCAAACCGGTCATGGCTGATGCCATGAAAAACAGTATTTCCTATACAACAGATTACCAAAATATTGCCGATTCAAACATTGTATTGGAAGCTGCCACGGAAGATGAAAAAATAAAGAATATTATTTTTAATCAGGTGGAAGACATCTGTGATGATGATTGTTTGTTTTTATCCAATTCTTCTCACATGCGTCCGGAAGTGATTTTCCAAAATATTCAAAATAAATCACGTTGTTTGGTCACACATTATTTTTTTCCAGCAGAACGAAATCCTGTTGTGGAGATTATCCCCGGAGAAGAAACAGATGTGTCCGTCACGCAGTCGCTCATGGGTTTGTATGAATCCATCGGCAAAGTCCCTATCAAAGTAAAAAGTTCGTACGGTTATGCAGTGGACCCTATTTTTGAAGGATTGTGTCAAACAGCAATTTTATGTCTTGAAAAAGGCTATGGTACGGTGAAAGAAATTGATGCTGTTGCACAAAAATCTCTTGGGTTGGGTGTGGGCCCTTTCACGGCTCTTACCTTAACAGGTGGAAACCCCATCACCAATCATGGTTTGGATGAAATGAACCATGAATTAATACCGTGGTTCAAATCGCCGAAACTATTGCGGAATGCAGTGGGAAATAACACGTCTTGGGACATTGCAAAACGGGGTGAAAAGGTGGAAGTCTCACCGGAGAAATTGCCCGTATTAGAAAAACAATTTTTGGGTGCTTATTTTGCATTATCATCCTATATAATTGATATTGACATTTCCAATGTGAGTGACGTGAATATGGCTTGCGAAGTGGCCTTAGTTATGAAAGCTCCCTTTGCTTTGATGAACAAAATGGGACTTGATTCGGTATGCCAAATTGTAGAAGATTTTTGTGGAGAGCATAAAGAATTTCCATTTCCTAAATCGTTAAAAAATGCCCGGCAAAAAGGAAAATGGGACATTTCCAACATTGTTAAAACAGTTCAGGATGGAGTCGCCGTTTTTACCATTCGTCGCCCAAAGGTATTGAATGCATTGAATCTCGGTGTTATTGCCGAATTAGAAACCGGGCTGATTGATGCTGAAAATGACGATTCCATTCTGGGGTCTGTAATTACGGGATTTGGCGTAAAAGCATTTGTGTCCGGGGCCGATATCAATATGTTAGCATCATTAAAAACACCAGAAGAAGGCTATGAAAATGCTCGTAGCTTTCAGGTAGTTTTCAGTCGGATTCAGAACATGAAAAAACCCATTGTTTGCGCTATGAACGGTTTTGCCTTTGGCGGCGGGAATGAACTAGCCATGTCCTGTACCATGAGAATTGCTAAAAAAGGATTACCCATTTTAGCCTGTCAGCCGGAAGTGAATCTGGGCTTTATTCCTGGTGCCGGGGGCACCCAGCGCCTGCCGCGACTTGTAGGACTCAAAACCGCCGATGAAATTCTTCGAACTGGTCGTCCTGTCTCCGCACATGAAGCCCATGACATCGGACTGGTGGATAAATTAGTGGAAGGCGACCTTATTTCCGAAGGAGTATCCTGCGTGAAGCAACTTGCTTCCGATGAACTCCATGCCAAACCCATGATTACAGATGCTTATAATGATGGTGAAACTCCACAGGAAGTGGAATTAAAGCATTTGAGTAAATCCATAGATGCTATTTTGACTCGCACCATTTATGAAGGAGCCGTAATGAATTTAGAAGACGGATTGGATTTTGAAGCAAGGCAGTTTGGCGAATGCATGAAAACAGATGATATGAAAATCGGATTGAAAAACTTTTTGGAAAATGGTCCGAAAGTAAAAGCAGAGTTTGTGCATCGATGAAGTTGATAAGGTGATTCGAAAATGAAATACAAACTCGGCGTTGACATTGGCGGTACGTTTACAGATTTTTTTCTGGTATCCGATACAGGTGAATCTGTCATGCACAAAACCCTATCCACCCCGGAAGATTCATCCATCGGATTTATAACTGGAATTAAGGAGTTAGCCGAAAAACTATCTATTGATGAAAACAAATTCATACAGAGTATTGATACAATTGTACATGGAACAACCGTTGCCACAAATACTCTACTCACGCTGCAGGGTGCTAAAACAGCATTAATCACAACAAAAGGATTGCGTGATGCCCTAGAAATGCGGAGGGGAATCCGTGAAGAACAATATAACAATCATTACCAGAATGTAACTCCTCTTGTTCCCCGCTATTTGCGCATAACAATGGATGAGCGGATAGATGCTGATGGCAATGTAGTAACACCGATAAATGAATCAGAACTGGATGAGATCGTTGAGAAATTAAAGTCTGAAAATGTGGAATCCGTGGCTGTTTGTTTTATGAATTCCTATCTGAACGATACCCATGAAAAAAAAGTCACAGAATATTTACAAAATCAACTAACAAACGTTTATATTACGGCATCTTACGAAGTATTACCATCGATTCGATTCTATGAGCGGGTGAGCACGACTGTTGTGAATGCGTATATTGGTGTGGTGGTAGATAAATATATCGCATCATTACTGGGGAAGTTAGATACTCTGAATTTTAAGGGTGGCTTTTCCATTATGCAGTCCAATGGCGGTGTCGTTTCTCCGGAAGTTGTGCGAAAAATTCCTGCAGTTACTGTATTATCAGGACCTGCTGCTGCACCCATCGCCGGGACGTTTTATGCAGAATTGCTCGGCTTTGATAACTGTATTACCATGGATATGGGCGGGACAAGTTTTGATGCCAGCATGGTAGTGGATGGGCAATGCGTTACAAGCACTGACGGAGATATTAATCGCTATCGCATTGCCTTACCTTCTCTCGATATTATTACCATTGGTGCCGGGGGCGGAAGTATGGGCTGGGTAGATAGCGGCGGATTATTACAAATGGGACCTCAAAGTGCCGGTTCGCTACCGGGACCTGTTTGTTATGGCCAGGATGGCGAAGTGCCGGCATGCACAGATGCTGATTTGGTTTTAGGTTATCTTGACCCCAATTATTTCGCCGGCGGGAAATATAAACTCAATAAGAAAAAAGCTGAAGAAGTTTTGGAGAAAAAACTAGCAACTCCTCTTGGGCTTTCCGTTACAGAAACAGCTGCGGGAATGTATCGCGTTATCAATATGAATATGGCGCAGGGCGTTCGGCAAGTGTCTGTTGAACGAGGATATGACCCCCGGGAATTCTTAATGATTGTCGCCGGTGGCGCAGGCTCCATTCATGCGGGAGAAATTTGTCGAGAATTGGAAATTTCCATGTTTGTTGTGCCCAATGTGGCGCCCATTTTCTGTGCAACGGGTATGCTCCTTGGCGACTTGAAACACGATTATGTCCGGTCATACATCACCCGATTTTCCGAAATAAATAAGGACTATTTTCTCAAATTATATGATGAAATGACAAAAGAAAGTATCCAAACATTGTCAAAAGAAGGAATTGAACAGGAGAACATAAATTTGATCCCAACATTGGATTTACGATATGTGGGGCAATATCACGAAGTACCTTTGCAAGTTGAAATGAATGATGTTTTATCCTTGAATTTTAATGAAATTAAAAAAGTATTTCATAAAGAACATAATCGGCAGTTTGGATATTCGTTAAAAGACGAAGGTACGGAGTTGGAAATGATTAATGTTCGGTTACGGGCAATTGGCGTGACGGAAAAACCAAATTCTTTTGCGAAAATAGATAATTCGGAACCGATTCTAAATCCGGAATTTGCTTTAAAAAGTAAACGGGATGCCTACATTCCCGAGTCCGAAAAAGTTCAGGAAATCCCTGTATTTGATGGTGATAAATTGACGGGGAAATATACGATTAAAGGTCCGGCTATAATTGAGCAAGTTAATACCACTATTTTTCTTGGAAATACGTACGATTGTCATACCGGAATCAGTGGTTCTTTCATTGTGTTTAATAGGGAAAAATATCCCAATGGTTTTAATTTGCATAAAGAAAAATTGAATTAAAATGATTAAAATAGACAAAATATTACTTTCGATTTTTCAGCGAGCGTTCAAATCCATTACGGATGAAATGAGTATTTCCTTGACTAAAACTACCCGTTCGCCCATTCTATGCGAAGCAAAAGATTTTGTCACCGGTCTCTATGACGCTAAAGGGAATATGCTGGAACAAACAGAAAATTTACCCATACTCTCATTTTCTCTCGGACCCGTTTGCCGTGTGATATTAGATCAATATGGAGAAAATATTTCTCCTGGTGATGTGATTATTCATAATGATGTTTTTTCCATGGGCAACCAAAATAATGATGTAGCAATTTTCAAACCCATTTTCCACGATAACACTCTCATCGGGTGGGCTGCGGCAAAAGGACATCAGGCAGATATTGGCGGTGCGGTTCAGGGGGGGTACAACCCCAATGCCACAGAAGTTTGGCAGGAAGCGATTCGTATTCCTGCGGTAAAACTCTATGAAAAAGGGAAGCTTCGTGAAGATGTATGGAATCTCATTTTTGCCAATATTCGACTCACCATGGTACAGGAAGATATTAAAGCACAAATCGGTGCGTGTACACTGGGCGAGCGACGACTGCAATCCCTGGTTGGAAAATATGGAATCGAAACATATGAAGCCCATAAACAAGAATTATTCAGCGCCACAGAAACCATGATGCGCAGCGAAATAGCTGCCATTCCCAATGGCGTATATCATGGAGACAGCATGGTTTTTTATGACGGGAAACATCCCGGAACAGAATTTACGGTTAGGGCAAAAGTCACGGTAGAAGACGAAGCGATTACATTTGATTTTTCCGAATCATCTGAACAAACCAAAGGGTTCGTCAACGGAACTTATACATCAACATGTTCAGCCATTACCTTATCTTTTTTACAAATGGTCAATCCTAATATTCCCCATAATGAAGGCATGATAAAACCGCTGACTTATATTGTTCCGGAAGGCATTATTTTGAATGCATCCTATCCAGCCGCAACCACTTTCGGCAATCATTTATGTCCCCAAGTTGCTGATTCCATCGCCAAAGCATTGAGCACTGCCATTCCCGAAAAAATTACTGCGGGTTGGAATCATTTGCTCTGTTCACTATTTACAGGAAACCATCCCAAAACAAATGAAAAATATGTAGATATCTGCTTCCTTGGATTAAAAGGCGGTTCCGGAGCATTAAAAAATTCTGATGGTTATGACCATATAGGTATGATTGATGCATCCGGTGGAATCCTGGACCAAGATTACGAAATGTTTGAGCAACAAACACCACACGCGCTTTTATATCATGAATATTTGCAGGATTCCGGTGGCCCAGGACAATGGCGTGGTGGACTGGGTGTGGAAACGAAAATCAAATTAGGTGGAGATGATACAACTATGGTTGTATTCGGCGACGGAAATGTAAAAACGCCCTACGGTTTGTTCGGTGGAAAAACATCTGTCCTTAATAAAATTTCCTTGACCTTACCCGATGGTACTGAAAAAATCCCTATGAGCAAAGATATGATAGAAGGTATTCCAACCGGCACACTTTATCATCAAATTGCTGGTGGGGGCGGTGGATACGGAAACCCGGAAAACAGAAATAAAATATCTGTGTTAAAAGATGTAAAAAATGAAGTTGTTTCTGAAAGTCAGGCAACCAATGTTTATGGTATTGAAATGAAGGAAAAATCATGAGTTTTACAACAAAACAAAAATTTGATGTGTTATGTAAAATCACCCGGGCTTCCCATTTTGAGTGGCGGGAAGCGTTTATCAAGATGTTCCCGGATGTAAATCCCATGGATGCTGTAATGAAATATTGGGAAATTGTCGGCCGGGATACGGCGAAGGCATTATTGAAAAAAATCGACAGAGATAAACTGGTGGCTCCCCAAATTGCAGAAATGATTGTGAATAGTTCCCTTGCCATGGGCGAATCTGCTGACATGGCCGTAGAAAATGATGGAAATGTTCGATTGGTACATTCTGCCTGTCCGTGGTTCGATTGGCATAAAAAATACGATGCATTAAAAGAAGACCAGCCAGGTTGCGATTGCTGGATTCAAACCATTCTGAAAGATATTAATGAAGAATTGAATACAAATGTAAGTGTTGAAACATTGAGTTCCCTTCCCTCCGGTGATGAGAATTGCACTCGGTTATTTACGGAGAAATAAAATGGATTTCCAATTGAACGATACCCAAGAATTGATTCAGAAAACCTTTCGGGATTTTTCAGATAAGGAAGTAAAACCTCAAGCAGAAGCCATTGATGTCAATAAAGAATTTCCCATGGAACTATTCAAGAAAGTAGGCGATTTGGGATTTTTTGGTATGCGATATCCCAAAAATGCCGGCGGTACGGAACTGGATGTTGTGTCCTATTGTTTGGCGGTGATTGAATTGGCAAAAGGATCTCTTTCTTTGGCGGCGGCATGTACCATGCAATCACTCATGTCAACATTCTTTCTTTATAAATTTGGCGATGACGAAGTGAAAGGCTATTTCAAGCAAGCATTGAAAGGCGAAAAAATCGGCGGGATATGCATGACGGAACCGGATGCGGGAAGCGACCTGTTCGGTATTCGCACAAAAGCTAAAGTGTTGGATAATCATTTTCTTTTAAGCGGACAAAAGACATGGGTGACCTCGGCCCCGGTTGCAGACTTTTTTACCGTATTTGCAAAAACCGACAATCATGAAAAATTATCCGTCTTTTTCTTACCGACACATTTGGATGGCGTCCACATCGGAAAGTCAATCGAAAAATTGGGCGTTCGGGGTTCGGTTACAAGTGAAGTTGCATTTGATGAAGTAAAATTACCGAAAAATTATTTACTGGGAGAAATCGGCGGCGGAACGGAAAGCATGAAGGAAATATTGGCAGAAATCCGAATCATGACAGGTGCTTTGGCAATCGGTGTGGCAGAAGCGGCTTTTGAAGAAGCAGTTGAATACGCTAAAACGCGGAAACAGTTTGGTCGCCCCATCGGGAAATTTCAGGCAGTTAAGTTAAAAATAGCCGATATGGCGGTGCAGTTTGAAACAGCTCGCCATTATGTTTTTTATGCTGCATCTTTGAGTGACCAAAATTTA
>DJKX01000046.1:12983-44559 GCA_002436185.1 Fidelibacterota bacterium UBA6531 | reverse complement strand
GTATAAGCAGTCGCGGCAATTTCGTGGAGTTCATATAATTGTGTAAAAAATTGTTTTGAACCGCTTTCGCCGGAAAGGGCTACCTCAATTCCATAGCGCAATCCTAATTGCTGAACAGCTTCCACAAAAGAAAGATTTTCGTGCTCCATGATAAAATTGAATACACTGCCCCCGGCACCGCAACCGAAACAATGGTATATCTCTTTTTCCGGAGCAACGCTAAAAGACGGTGTACGCTCATCATGAAATGGACAAAGGCCAAAGAAATTCCGGCCGCGTTTTTTGAGATTGACATATTGTGATACGACATCTACAATATCTGCGGAGTTGCGAATTCTATCAATTGTTTCCTGGCTGATACGGGCCATTATAATTCCTCTTCCGCCGCTTCCATTAATTCTTGAACAAATTTTTCCCCTTTTGTAACTGGATCCTGCAAATTGAACACATGAATTATTTTTAATCGAGTTGAGGTCATGAATTCAACTATGGTTGACTCATTGTGAATAATTTTTGTCCATTCCTTTTTTTGAGAAATATCCAATGCCCATATAAATACCATGACAATCAATAAGGCTTTTATTGCGCCGAAAACAAAACCCATGCTTCTATTTAATAATTTCGTACTCTTTGATAGAAGCAATACGTGAATGAATTTGGTTAAAAGTCTAGCTAGAAAAAGTACTATCAAAAAAACAATCGTAAAACTAAAGACCATGACCACCCATGGATTAATATTAAAAATGTTCAATACAATTCCAGATAATTCCACATAATAGCCCCAGGCAAACGAAATGGCTAATAACAATCCCAGCAGGCGGCCCAGCTCTTCCACAAGGCCTCGTTTATAGCCGATGACTCCCAGGGCGATGATGAAGATTATTGTTAATATGTCTAGAAATAGGATCATGGGTTAACGGTCACGATACTTGTTAAGAGGTATACGGTTGTTTTAACCAAGTTTCTCCCGCACCAAAGACTGCACCAATTTCCCATCTGCCCTACCCTCGGATCGCTGCATAACAACCGGCATCACTTTACCAAAATCTGACATGGATGCGGCGTCTGTCTCGTCTATTACAGCATTGATCAGAGTGTCTAATTCTTCTGCATTCATCATTTGGGGTAAATATGTTTCAAGCACTTCACGCTCTGATTGTTCTTTTGAAACAAGATCATCACGGTTTGCTTTGGTATACATTTCAATAGCTTCATTGCGCTGTTTCACCAACGTTTTAATCACCTGCATTTCTTCCTGTTCGTTCAAATCGTCTCGTTTTTCAATTCGCTTGTCCTTCAATTTTGAAAAAGCACCTCTTAAGGTTGTTGCCTTTTCTTTTTCACCGCTCTTCATAGCAGTGTACATATCTTTTTGAATTTGAGTTGATAAACTCATTTTAACTCCTCTTATGATTGATCGATACGTTTCATGGAAACAAGTAGATTGTCCTGATCTGTTTCAAAGCCAATAAATCGCCTGCCCTTATTTTTTGCTGCAACACCAACATTGCCTTTGCGCATGAATGGATCCACAACCCAGCTAAGTTTAAAACTGCTTGCTTTGAGAATTTTTTCCAATAGTTTTTCAGGGAGATCCCCTTTTTCTTGTTCAGAGCTAGAAGTAAAATATTCCAGCCAGAGATTGGACATATTTTCACTCGTTTGGGAATCATCTGCTTTATTATCATTTGTTATCATTTCCCTATCAAAGATAAAATCACCTGTCTTAGTGGCTAACCAAATATCACCTATTTCATTGAACCATGTGGTTTCTAGCGTTTTTTCCCTGGCTTTTCTATCCCGCCAGGTTATCCGTGTTTGAACCCTGAAATAATCACTCAATAAGGCATGGTACATTCCTGAAAAACGCCACCCGCACAATAAATAAATTGCTCCTGTATTCTTTAACACGCGCTGGCTTTCTTGAAGCCATTTATTATTCCATGTATAGTATTCCTGGAGTGTCATTTTTTGGCCTTGAGTACCAATATCCCGCCATGGACTTACCGGAGGAGCGGTTAGAATCAGGTCAATGGATTTTTCCGGCAGTCGCTTTAATCCTTCCAGGGCATCCGCAAGAAATAATCCTTCTTCCATAGTATCCAGTGTCATGACAATTTCGTCAGCCTTGCGGATTGCTGGCAAATAACGGTTCAGATCATCAACTGATAAACCGGGATAGGGCTCCATGGGGTTGGAGAATAGGGGGTTTAGGTGTTCTTTTTCCATTTTTTACAAGTCAAAATTTACATGCTTCTGCCGTCAAATATACACGGATTCAATAAAGTTTATTGACATTCAATCGATAGCTACAGCAAATTCTAACTTATGTTTAAGCCTAAAGTATTATTTGTTTGTACAGGTAATTCGTGTCGCTCCCAGATCGCTGAAGGCATTATGCGAGATAAAGCAGGAGATCACTATGAGGTTTTTAGCGCAGGTAGCCATCCTTCCCGTGTCAATCCTATGGCCATTAAGGTTATGGATGAATGGGGGATTGATATTTCCTATCACACCTCGGATTCGGTAAATATATATTTAGATAAAGAAATTGATATTGTTATTACAGTATGCGATCATGCCAATCAGATTTGTCCTACCTTCCCCGGTGATGTAGAACGAATTCATTGGAGTATCAAAGATCCATTTATCGGATGGGACGCTGGCGATGAACATCTGGATGCCTTTCGGGAAACACGGGAAACAGTCTGCGAACGAATTGAGAAATTTTTGAAAAGCAGAAAAGATGAGTAGTAAAAAGTTCTGCTTAAAATATGGATGGTTAATTCTACTATTTTCAAGTCTCATTTCCGGGCAGATTAGAATCACCGAGATCATGTATGATCTGGACGGAACTGATTCTCCAAATGAATATGTCGAAATATTCAACCTTTCCACATCGGACTCTGTTGACCTTTCTGGATGGCAAATTCGTGACCGATCCTCAACAGACGCTTTGCATGATTCTGGCTATGGCTTAATCATTCCGCCCGAATCTCACGGAATAATCTTTGAAGGGGATTACAACTTCAACACGGGGATTTATGCTGATTCTATTCCGTCGGGAGCTGTGCTGATTAAAGTTGACGATTCCAGTATTGGCAATAGTCTTTCCACAAGTGATTCCTTGTTTCTCATATCATCTGCGGGTATAGTACAGGATTCAGTTGGCTGGACAGACATTGCACCGGATGGTTTTTCAATTGAAAAAGTACGCATCGAATTACCCAACACAAATGTAAACTGGTTACCGAGTCAAGATTCTTTAGGGACTCCCGGCAGCATTAATAGTGTGGAACCATTTACGATTGATGGAATGTTGATTGCTGATTTGTTGACCGCTGAACCGGAGGTTGCCAGCAGCGATGAAACTGTCACCATTCACGGTTATGTGACCAATAGCGGCCGCACTGCCATTTCCGGTGATGTTGAAATATGGGACGATGAGGATATTTTGGAATCGATTTTTATCAGTTCTTTAAATGAACTGGATACCACAGAATTTTCTGCAGTTATAGGTCCGTTTACTTCGGGACAAATGGTCTTGGATGTACATTTTGTCATCAGCGGTGATCAGGATACAACTAACAATAATTATACTGTTTCTTTTGGGATTCGCTATCCAGTCGAACTGTTTACAATAAATGAATTTCTGCCTTACCCAGAAAGTGGGAAAACGGAATTTGTCGAATTGTTCTATCACGGAGATGAATTATTATCCCTTTCCGGATGGAGTATTGCTGATCAAAATAATAATCCTGCTTTGTTCGATGATATTAATGTTGAAGATCAAAACTATATTGTTATTGGTGCTGACTCCGCACTTTTGACTTCGATTCCGGATTCCAGTTTATTTTTAACCCCCCTATCATCATTCCCTGCTTTGAACAATGGAGGTGATATCATTCGCATCTATGATCCATTTAATACATTGATTGATTCGTTAACCTATTCCAGCAGCTGGGATTATGATCGAGGTCAATCCATGGAAAAAATATTTACGGATCTTGCTTCAGCCGATTCTGCAAGCTGGCTGCCGGCAGTTGATGCGAATGGCAATACGCCGGGAATTCGTAATTCCGTCATGCCCTGGCTTTTTGATGGAGCCATCATATTTGAAAATATTTGGTTCAATCCGATTATTCCTACGCAAACAGATTCAATTGAATTGGCCATTCCGGTGGTTAATTCCGGGCAGAATGCCTTTTCCGGTGATATGTATATTGAATACAATGAAGATGAATTGGCCAGCGCAAACGTTTCTATTCAAACACCGGGAGATACACTAATAGTACCGTTAATTATTCCACCCCTGCCATCTGGTGATAATATATTGTTTCTAGCACTGGATGTGTTGAATGATGGGAATATTACTAATAATGCAGATACTGTTCGTATTAATGTTCGTTTTCCTTTTGGTTCTGTACGCTTAAACGAATTCATGGCCAAACCCAATAATGACCAAGCTGAATTCATTGAATTGGTTAGCTTTGATGTATTAAATCTGAACGGCTGGTCATTTAGTGATAATAATCAGCAAAAGAAACGTATCAGCAATATTTCAGTCGAAGAAGGCGATTATATTGTTTTCGGTGCTGATTCCAGTCTTTATCCCCTGCAAAACAGTACAGCCCATTTTGTGGTTTCCGAAGATGGTTGGCCGTCGCTTAATAATTCCGGTGATGCTATTTTCCTCTACGACCTCACCGGCAGTATTATCGATTCGTTGCGTTATGATTTGGATTGGCCATTATCTGATGAAATATCCACTGAAAAATTACGGCCGGAGTTTGTATCATTTAGTTCTGCAAATTGGGGGCTGTCAACGGATACCTCCGGATTCACTCCCGGGTTTTTTAATTCCATTACACTCTTTGACTTAGATGGAGCCCTGCTTTCGGACTCCACGCGACATTCACCTCTATATCCTAAAAATGATGAATCTATTATACTTTTTGCAACAGTCGTAAACAGCGGGGTGACTTCATTTGAAGGATCAATTATTCTTGCAATTGATGGGGATGAATATGGTTCATCAGATTTTTCAAATATCGAACCAGGTGACACAGCCATCCATTCACTAGAATTCGGACCACTTATTTCAGGTTATCATTATGCTGAACTAACCTTGGATATAATAGGGGACGAAAATAATACAAATGATGTGGTGGGTGATTCAATCCTGGTTAGCTATGATTTTGGAGAGGTGGTACTAAACGAATTCTTGACAGTTCCTGATTCAACGCAATCGGAGTTTGTTGAACTTGTTGCAATTAATACTGTGCAGATGGATAACTGGTCAGTTAGTGATAACAGCATGTCACATAGAATTTTCAGTTTTGATAGTGTGGCAGAAGAACAGTTTTTTGTTTTGGCGGAGGATTCCATCATAACTGAATTTCTTCCAGAAAATGGAGTATGGAAAATTCCCGATGGCGGTTTTCCCGGATTAAACAATACCAGTGATGGAATTTATTTATACGATATGACCGGCATGATTATTGATTCATTGGTTTATACTTTAGACTGGGGGATTGTTGAAAACCGTTCACTGGAAAAATATCGGCCGGAGTTCATATCCAATGACTCTTCCCGCTGGGCAGTTGCCGTAAATGAGGCCGGACAGTCTCCCGGTAAAGCCAACAGCGTGTATTACGAACAATTGTCAAAAGATGGACAATTGATTCTGGAACCCAATCCATTTTCGCCTGATGGAGATGGATTTGATGATTTGCTTTATATCAAATACAAACTTCCCTTTGAATATGGAGTTATTTCCATTCAAATCTTTGATGTAATAGGCCGAACAATTGCTGTACCTTATTGGAATATGTACACAGCCCAGGAAAATATATTAACGTGGGATGGCAAACGAAAAAACGGTGAACCAGCGAGAATCGGTGTATACATAATTAAAGTAAAAGCAGCGGATGAATCCAGCAGTAAAACCTGGGAAGATATCCAAACGGTTGTATTGGCAAAAAAACTGTAAATCTCAATTCAATTTATTTATTAATAATGCTGAATTTGTTTCTTGTTTTTAAAGACAGATAAAACTTATTCTTACCTGTTCATTTTTCAATTCTTTCTACAATAATAAGAGGTTAAATCGAGATGAGAAATTTTGATTCAGCAATTATAAAAGATAAATGCCAGCTATACGGGCTCGTTACACTGCGGGTGCTCATTGGATGGCATTTTTTATATGAGGGCATTTCCAAGTTAATTAACCCCTATTGGTCATCGGCCGCTTACCTGCTGGACTCTAAATGGCTCTTGTCCGGCCTGGCCACAACGATCGTTTCCAACCCAACCCTGCTGGGAATATCAGATTACGTAAATATGTGGGGACTGACGCTTGTGGGCGCTTCATTATTACTGGGGTTATTCAGCCGCTTTGGCACTTTGGCCGGTATGGTGCTTGTACTGCTATACTATTTATTTGCACCGCCTCTTTTAGGATTGGAATACGCGCGGCCGGGAGAAGGCAGTTATCTTATTGTCAATAAAAACCTGATAGAAGCCTGTGCCCTTTGGGTAATTTATTTATTTCCTACAAGTCATATCATTGGTTTGGACCGTTTCTGTGTCAAACCGAAATCAAATTAAAGGGAGTTGGTCATGAGCGATCAAACAAATCAACAAAACAAACCCAATTTAGAACGCCGAGAATTGATCAAAAGCCTGGCTACCGTGCCGGTTTTTGGCTTATTTCTGGTCAACCTCTGGCGGAAGATGCGCCGTGACGCTCTAAAAAAATCAAACTTATTGTCTGACCTAATCCAGGAAAAATCAGCTCCAGCTGTAATCAGTGGTCTCTCTGATAGCCGCCATCTAAATCTGGGGATAATCGGATATGGCGGTCGAGGGTCGCATTTGATTCGCGGTGCCGGTTTTGCCACCAAAGGCTGGACTGACACTGTATCAGAAAATGCCCGTAAGAACAAGCTTGATAAACAGTTTAAAACATACATGACCCAGGAAGATTTGAATTGTTCTCTGGTTGGTGTCTGCGATCTATTTGATGTCCGGGCCGAGCAGGCCATTGATGCATCCAAAAACGAAACACGCCCAGGTGCAAAACCAAAATCAACAGCTGTACGCTATCGTCATTATACAGAACTGTTAGCCAATGATGACATTGATGCCGTTATCGTAGCCACGCCGGACCACTGGCATTCACGTATTACCATTGATGCTGCCAAAGCCGGTAAACATGTATATTGTGAGAAAGGGCTCACCCGTACGTTTGACGAAGCGGTCAAGGTCTATGATACGGTTAAAGAAACCGGCATCAAATTGCAGCTCGGCCATCAAAACCGCCAGGTAGAGGCGAATGAAAAAGCAAAAAATATTATCGACCAGGGCTTACTTGGTCCCATCAACCTGATTGAGATTGCCACCAACCGTAATTCCCCATGGGGTGCCTGGGTGTGGGACATTCATCCCCAGGGCAACGCAAAAACCATTGATTGGGATACCTTCCAAGAACCATGTTCAAACAAAATCCCTTGGGGTGATGGTAAAGAAGCCTTAAGACGATTTTTTAGATGGCGTTGCTGGTTCGATTATGGCACGGGTTTGTCTGGAGACCTCTTTTCTCATGACTTTGATGCAATTAACCAAATCATGGAAATTGGAATACCTAAATATGCATCCTCTACAGGTGGTATATATTATTATACAAAGGAACGCAATCCGGAATATGATCGAGACGTACCTGATGTATGGAACGCTACCTTTGAATATCCGGATAAGAACCTGACCCTGCTATACAGTGCCACCCTATCCAGTAACAATCCACGGGGGAATCGGATCATGGGCCATGATGCATCCATGCAGATGGGAGGTCAAAGTGGTGGTGGATCTGTTCACGGTTTCGTTGTTACCGCAGACTCTGAATCTACTCAATACAAAGATCGTTTAAAGAGTGGGATTATCAATCCAAATTATCCGATCTATACATATTCTCCAGGTTCGAAACAGGTTGATGGTGTCACCTCCGCTACTTCCCGTTACTTTGCTAATAAAGGACTGCTGTACACCTATCGCGAGGGCAAACGCGTGGACCCAACCCACCTGCATATCAAGGATTGGCTGGACTCGATCCGCAATGACGGCACGCCCAAGTGCAATGTTGAGGTGGCTTTTCATGAAGCAGTGACTTGTGCTATGGCGACAGAATCTTATAAAACCGGTCGGCGAGTGGAGTGGGATCCCATAAACCGCAAGTTGATCTAAAACAACCAGGATAACCATATGACAAACAAGTTTCAATTCGGAATCATGATGTTTCTCCAGTACGCCATCTGGGGATCATGGACAACTGCCCTAGGCGCCCACTTGGATAAAATCGGATTTTCCGGGAGTGAGATCGCTGCAATCTATGGTTGTATGTGGCTCGGCTGTATTGCGGCTCCTTTTGTAGGCGGGCAGATAGCAGACCGCCTCATGCAGACACAGGTGTTTTTAGGTATCGCACACCTTGCCGGAGCGGTGTTTCTCTATTTAACGGCTGTGCAGCAGGAATTCAGTTCTATGTGGACATGGATGCTTGTGTATTGTCTCTTCTACGCCCCGACCCTGGCTTTGACCAATTCCATTTGTTTTCGGCATTTAAAAAATGCCGAGGAAGAATTTGGCAAAGTGCGTATGTGGGGTACTGTGGGCTGGATCGCTGTGGGCTGGATGGTGACTTTTATGCGCAGTACATGGCAGACGGAAAATTGGACCGGGGGCAGTGACTTGCTTATGTTTGCATGTATCACATCTGCGATCATGGGTGTTTTTTGTTTCAGTTTACCCAAAACACCGCCTGTGGCCAGCAAACAAAATCCCTTGGCTTTTTTGGAAGCATTGTCGCTCTTGAAGGATAGGAATTTTCTGATATTTATGCTTGCTTCTTTTGTTGTAACAACTGAACTGCAGTTTTACTATATCCCCACTGCGCCATTCTTATTGGACATGGGTGCCGAAGAGGCTTGGATCACAGCCATTAAAACTGTAGCGCAGATCGCTGAAGTGGTAGTCCTTTTATTTTTGCTCCATGTTTCCATTAAAAAACTCGGTGTCAGGGTTACCATGGTTATTGGTATGCTTGCCTGGCCTATCCGCTATTTCCTGTTTATGGTACCCAATTTACCGGTTATCATTTCCTCGCTGACGCTACATGGATTTGGTTATGCATTCTTTTTTGTAACCTCCCAGATCTACGTTAATATGAAAGCCAAAGATGATATACGTGCCTCCGCCCAGGCGATGCTTACCTTTTTCACTTTGGGGGTCGGCAATTATCTCGGCACATTATTCACTGGATACATTTGGGATACATTCAAAACCCCGGCTGGAGATACAATCTGGTGGAAGTTTTTCCTTATCCCGGCATCATTGTGTACCATTGTTGCTTTTATTTTCCTGCTGTTCTTCAAAGATGATACAAGCACATCTGACGCTGACTTAAGAAGAATATAGATAAGATATGTCCGTTAAGAGATTAGGAATCGGATTCATTGGCGGTGGTTTCATCACCCGTTTTCACATCCAATCTTTGATCGGTGTTCGGGATGTGGATGTTATAGGCGTCATGTCCCGCACCAAAGCATCGGCGGAAGAATCAGCAGCGCTGGCGAAATCAATTGGCGTAGGAGATAATGCAAAAGCTTATGACACCATCACCGATATGATTGCAGATCCAGCTATAAATGCGTTATGGGTATGTTCGCCCAATTTCGCCCGCATCGAAACATTCGAAGAGATTGCCAACGCTATTTCCTCTGGGAAAGGTGAACTGATCGGTGTAACGTGTGAAAAACCATTAGGACGCAATGTTGCAGAAGCGCAAAAAGTTTGCGAACTTACCCAAAGTGTGGGACTCCTGGATGGTTACCTAGAAAACCAGGTTTTTTCTCCATCAATCACGCGGGGTAAGGAAATAGTTTGGGCGCGCGGTGCTGCCACCACCGGCAGGCCCTATTTAGCCCGTGCAGCGGAAGAACACAGCGGTCCCCACATGCCCTGGTTCTGGGAAGGTTCGCTCCAAGGCGGCGGTGTGCTGAATGATATGATGTGCCATTCCGTGGAAGAAGCACGCTTCATGCTCACCGCACCGGGAAAACCCCGGGACTCACTCACCGCAGTCAGTATTAGCGCCCATATGGATTGCCTGAAATGGCAGCGGCCTGAATATGCCAAAATCTTATCAGACAACAGCGGCGGTGAGACCGATTATACCAAACGTCCTTCTGAAGATTTTGCCCGGTCATTAATTGAATATTTGGATGAGGATGGGAATAAACTGATCGTTGAAACAACCACGTCCTGGTGTTTTGTGGGCGAAGGTTTGCGCTTGAGTATGGAACTGTTTGGACCAGAATATTCCATGTTTGTCAATACACTTGATCCGGACCTTAAAGTATTCTTCAGCCGTAAGGTCACCGGCGCTGAAGGTGAAGACCTTGTCGAAAAACAAAATGCCGAGTCTGGCGGCATGCCGGTGGTGAGCAATGAAGCGGAAGTCTATGGCTATACGGCCGAAAACCGCCACATGGTGGAATCATTCCTGGCAGGGAAACGGCCGGAAGAAAATTTTGATGACGGCCTGGATGTAACGCGACTGCTCATGGCTGCCTATATGAGTGCTGAACAGGGCAAAACCATTCAATTACCCAATACAGCAATAGAAACATTCATTCCCGCAGTAGCCCGCGGTGAATGGAATCCGAAAGGATAAAATGAAAAATACCCGTTTAATATTTATAATTTTCTTTATGATCAGTTGTACATCTAATGCCGAATGGACCGTTCTTTTTGACGGTGAAAAAGTCAGCGGTCTCCGGGGTTATAAACAAAAGGGGCTGCCAGAGTCATGGGTGATCGTGGATAGCGCCTTGAAAACAATTCCCGGCCATGGGGTTGACTTGATTTCAGAAGATGTTTATAAAAACTTCGAGCTTGAACTGGAATGGAAAATTCCAAAAGGCGGTAACAGCGGTATTTTTTATTTTGCTACAGAGAAAGGAAAGTACATTTATGAATCCGCCCCGGAAATGCAGGTCCTCGACGACGCAACTCATACCGATGGTAAAGCTGCTTTAACTTCCGCCGGATCATTATATGACTTAATTGCTGCATCTGCCAGTGTGGTTAAACCGGTGGGTGAATTCAACCGGGTGCGGATCAAAGTGCAGGACAACCATATAGAACATTGGCTGAATGGAATTAAGGTTGTTGATTACATATACCAAAGTGAGCACATGAAGGCATTGATTGCCAAAAGTAAGTTCAAAACAATGCCTCTTTTTGCCAAGGCATCATCAGGTCATATTGGATTACAGGGAGATCATGGTGAAGTGTGGTACCGCAACATCCGCATCCGCAAGTTATAGATTGAACCGCCGGGATTTCATAAAAAAAACAGCAGTTATTACAGGAGGACTGGTTTTTTCAAGATTAGACAGTGCAATGTTTTCAGGATCTAACCAACCATTGCCATTTAAAATATCGCTGGCCGAGTGGTCCCTCCACCGTACCATCCGGAATGGAGATTTAGATCATCTCGATTTTGCTGCCATAGCAAAAAATGAGTTTGGGATAGATGCTATCGAATATGTGAATACTTTCTTTTTTGAAAAAGCCAAAAATACAGCCTACCTGTCGGAAATGAAACAACGGGCCGATAACTCCGGTGTAAAAAGTTTACTCATCATGTGCGATGAAGAAGGCAACCTGGGAGATCCCAATCAAAAGAAGCGTCTTCGGGCTGTGGAGAATCACTATAAGTGGGTTGAAGCAGCAAAATATTTAGGTTGTCATTCTATTCGTGTTAATGCAAGAAGTGCAGGTTCTTATGAAGAGCAGATCGAATTGGCAGCAGATGGTTTACAGCGCCTTACAGAATTCAGTGATAAAATCGGAATTAATACGATTGTGGAAAATCATGGCGGTCTTTCTTCCAATGGAAAATGGTTATCGGCGGTTATGGGAAAAGCAAACCATCCTCGTTTTGGTACACTTCCTGACTTCGGCAATTTCAAAATTCAGGAAGATGAATGGTATGACCGCTACTTGGGAATGAAAGAACTTATGCCTTACGCCAAGGCGGTCAGTGCCAAGAGCCACGAGTTTGATGATGAGGGGAATGAAATAAATACAGATTTTTATAAAATGATGAACATTGTCCTGGATGCCGGCTACAACGGTTATGTGGGCATAGAGTATGAAGGCAGTGTCCACAGTGAAATGGAAGGCATTCGCCTTACCCGTGAACTATTGAAAAAAGTGAGGGCTTCCATTCAATAATTTTTACTCCGGAATGGGCCATTATATCTTTTTTACTGTTACGAGCTAGTAACATATCCAAACAGTTGTTTTGGCAAAAAAGCTGTAAATTCGCAAGATTTAAAAATTGCAAGAGAGGTTTAAATGCGTTATCTAATTACCATTCTGCTTACAATTTCAGTATTATTGGCTGATACTAAACATTTGATTACTCCGGATGGCACCACGGTCATCATTGACCGGGACGAGTACGGTGTGCCGCACATCAAAGCCGATAATGAAGCTGCCATGTTTTTTGGGCAGGGTTTTGCTGAAGCCAATGACCGTTTGTACCAGATTGACCTTAACCGCCGAGCGGCTACTGGAAGGTTAAGTGAGTGGTATGGAGCATATGGATTGGATTTCGATAAAGAAATTCGAAAGAACGGGTATACAAAAGCTGAATTAAATACAATGTTAAATAATTGTTCCCAGGAACTGCAAACCGCTGTTCAAGCATATGTAGATGGGGTGAATGCTTATGTTGATACCATGAATCAATCACCGGATATTTACAAACCAATTCAATATAATAATATGGATTTTGACATATACACTGCGACAGACCTTGCTGCGTTTGGTGTATACATGCTCTGGGATTTTGGCAAATTTGGAGGCGATGAACTGTCTCGATTAGTTGAACTGCAGAACAATGGCTGGACCTGGTTTAATGAAAATAGACCTATAAATGATCCGACTTGCTCTACCACAATCCCAGATTCAGGTCAAGCCACAGGTCAAGCCTGGCATTATTCCGGAATGACCATTCCGGAAGAGGCAGCTTTGGAATATGAAGCTACACAGGAATTCATGGAGCAGTTTAAAAAAGATCATGGCCTTATATATAAATTTGGCAGTTTTGCTACATTAGTATCTGCAGGGTTTTCTACATCCGGAAACACTATGTTATTAGGCTGTCCGCAAATGGGTGCACCCCAATATGATAATCCTACCGTCACAATGGAAGTGGAACTGGAATGCCCTACCGTACACGTCGGTGGAATGTCTATCCCCGGATTTCCTTTTGTTGTTCTCGGACACAATGTAAATGTAGGCTGGACCTGGACCAGCGGCGTCAGCGACAACGTGGATACATATATTGATTCAATGCAATCTACGAGTTACAGCGATGGCTACTGGCACAATGGTGAGTGGCTGGATTTTGAGGTTCTAGTAGATACTATTTATACGATTAATAGTTACGAAATTTATACTCACTGGCGCACTATTCACGGCCCTGTTGTTGGTGCATATACACCTCTCAAACAAGCCTATTCTCATAAAATGACATTCTGGCTGGATGAACTGCTTATGGCTGAATATTTGTATCAAGTCAATAAAGCAACCGACATTTATGAATACGAAAGTGCGCTAAGCACAGCACCAATGTCATTCAATTGTTTTGTGATTGATCAAGATCAAAATATTGGTTTCTGGCATTCCGGGCGGTTTCAGGATAGGACCGATGGCGTTCACCCTTATCTGCCCCACAAAGGTGATGGTTCTGAAGAATGGGGTGGTTTCATTGCCTTTGAAGATCTACCTCAAACACTCAATCCGGATTGGGGATATTTTACAAACTGGAATAATAAACCAGCGCCTTGGTGGAATAACGGCGATATTGGCCCGTGGTTTTCCGGAGCAGGAATCTGTAATGGTGTAGATTACATTACCAATTTTGTCACGTCTTTTTCCAGTATGACCCTCGAAGATGTGAAATCAGTGCCGAACAATATTAATTCACACGGTACTTATCAGGGTGCTTATGAATTAACCGGAACAGAGATAATCGATTATAACATAAACCCTCCGGGGCAGAGCGATCTGATCCATATTGATGGTACACCCAGCTCCCACAAAAATGACCAGTGGGCCTTGCACGAAGCTTATGACTTTAAAGATATGATTTTTGGTGAAGAGATTGCCGGGACAGGATCAGAAATATTACCGAATGAATTCAAGTTGTATGTGCCTTACCCCAATCCCTTTAATCCCGTAACTACTATTAGGTTTTCTGTAGGGTTACAGCATCCTACATCTTTACGTATTTATGATCTAAACGGCCGGTTGGTGGAAACATTAGCCAATAAAAAACTTAATGCTGGTGAATATGAAATTGTTTGGAATGCCGACGGAATGGCTAGCGGTATGTATATAGTGAAATTAGTTTCCGGGGAACAGCGACAAATTCAAAAACTGATATTATTGAAATAAAAAAGGGGCAGTTTTGCCCCTTTTTCAATAATTCTGATCTGGGTGTCAGATACCAAATCCCAACCGGAGGTTAATACTGCCAAAGGATTTAGCATCTATAACATCTTCAAATCCACCAAAGGTCTGTCTATAGATAAGAAAAGAATCAAGCATCAAAAGTTTGAACTGTAAACCTGCTTGGACATGAAAGCCATTAATATCAACCTTATTATCCTTTACAAATTCCACTAATTTCTTTTCATTAAATTCCGGTTCAACAGATAAGTCACCCATTAAATCTTCCACTAAATTCAGATTTGCAAGTGGACCAAATGAATGCATATTATAACCACCACCGGCATGGATTTTAGCTCCACCCAGTAAAGGGATGCCAAAACCAATAAGTTTTTTCCTTAGTGTAATATATGTTGAGACACCTCCCCAATAAGAATCATATGGTCCAGCTGTATATAAATCATTACTAAAATCAAATGTATATTCACTCCAAGTGGCTTGGGCATCAACTTCAATATCTATAAAAGGTATTGCATCAATATAAAGATATACACCGAACTGCATAGGGTTACTGAATTCTCCGGTCGTTACAGTGGCAATATCATTTTCATCTGTTGTAGAAGCAACAGTTAACATCCCCTGGCCACCATAAAATCCTAGACCCCCAATAGCAAACAAGCTGGTGAAAACAAAAAGGTTGATTATGACTAATAATTTTATATTCTTCATAGGAATCTCCCTATAGGTTGTAGTTTAGATATGAATAAGTTAAATGAACTTGGTCTAATGATTAAAGAAGGAAATCAAAAAAACTTCTAGAGAGATTTCGTGCACTAAAAAACTCATAAACTTATATGTTTTCTTTTTCTATACACTGTTCAGTACTATAAATTGACAGTGTCTGCTGATCATTTATGAATCGATTTATCCTTTACAGTACACTATTTTTGGGAGTTATCATTGCCCAAGAACCCGTCTGGCCCACAGATGCCGGTAAGTCGCTGAAATCCAATTATGGTGAATTTCGCCATCGTCATTTCCATATGGGGATTGATATTAAAACAGGAGAAAAAGAAGGTGCATCTGTTTTAGCTGTTGAGGATGGTTATGTATCACGCATGGTTGCAAATTTCAAGGGATACGGTCGGGCGCTTTATGTTCTTCACCCGGACGGAAAAACAAGTGTCTATGCTCACCTTACCCAATTCAATCCGAAGCTGGAACGATTTCTGAAATATTATCAAAACATGAATGAATCATATATATTGAACCAATACCTTGAGCCAAATAAAATTAATGTAATTAAAGGTGAATTAATTGGATATACCGGAAATACCGGCTATTCGTTTGGGCCACATTTACATTTTGAAATTCGAAACGAAAAAGAACAGCCTTTAAATCCACAAACGAATGGATTTGCCATTGATGACCGTCAGTCTCCAGAATTAAAAGAATTGGCACTTATTCCTTTGGGAAATAATTCACGGGTAAACGGAAGTTTATTGCCAGTACAGATGCCGTTTTTCAGAAATCCGGATGGATTATATGAACTTGCGGATACACTCAACATTTTTGGCCCTGTTGGGCTGTCGATTCGAACAAATGACAAGCGTCAGGGATTTTCAGAAACTTATCAATTGAAAACTATTGAGTTAATTATCGATGGAAAACTGGAGTACAAACTTGATTTTGATATTCTTGACTACAATTTAAATGATCGTGTACAATTGGTACGTAATCATGGTTTACATCGTTTAAATCTTGGCTCTTTCCACAACCTTTTTCATCTAAAAGAAAATCCTAAATCAACTGTTCAGTCTGATCATCTTTCAGGAATTTTGAAATTACCACCTGGATACCATAAACTGATCATCAAGGCAACAGATGCTAATGGGAATACTGCTGAAGTATCCGGTTGGATTTTTACCCACCCTCCCATCGATTTGGTTATTCAGGATACACAACAAAATGGAAATGAAATCACTTTCAATGTGCAATCCAAATCCATCAGCATTCCTTTGAAGAATATAACATGTTATTCATTTTCACCTTCCGGGTTTGCAGACAAAAAAATTAATCCACTACGAATCAAAAAAAAAGATGGTGGTTTATCGGTAACACTGGATAAAAGAATGATTCAAGATCGTTCACTTCAATTCATTGCCAAAAATATAATGGGTACATTTTCAATACCATTGCATTGGCATCCACATAACATTGCCGTTGATTATAATGCCAAACCGGATATAAAAGTAAATCAAACGGCTGCCGGTATTATTGTCCAGATAGAAACAGGAAATATGGGAACAGCCAAACCATCTCTGAATTTGGATTCGCCCCAAAAACTTACGGATGTTGTTTTAGAACAAATTCAGCCCTATACATATATATCTGAAGCATTGGATGCAGAAATATTCAAGAAGGTAACTTCCTTAAATGTCAGCATTCATAATGGAACTGATTATACATTCAAATATGCATTTAAACCGGAAGTTGCAATTCCGGGTGAACAGGCAGTTGTTGTTTCAGAAGATGAGATGTGTTCACTGCAAGCCCTTAAATCAACATTTTATAGTCAAAGTTTAATCTGGATCGATGCTGTGGAAAATTCGGTTAAGCCTACCCATGGAAAATTTCTTTCAAGTGTATATCAACTCCAGCCATTTGATATTCCAATACAAGATACAGTTCGTATTGGTATTCGCTATGATGAAAATGTAGCAAAATTAGAAAAAATAAGTTTGTATTATTATGATCAAGATGATGGTTGGACATATATTCAATCCAAAGACTCAAAAAAACGCCAAGTATTAACGGGCAGCCTGAAAAGTTTGGAAGCTGTGTGTATTCTACAGGATAATGTCCCACCGGTAATTACATCTACATTCCCTGCTCATGGAGGGCAGTATTACAGAGAAGACATTATTCAACTGCAAGCCAATGTGGATGATGTTTTATCCGGCATTGCTCCCGAAGAAACATCTATGACTATGACACTTAATGGCAAGAGATTATTATATGCATTTCAGCCAGTTAACCAAACCATATCTTATAATCTGCTGGATCGTTTAACCTTTGGTAATCATACCATGACTGTATCCGTGCAGGATCGCGCAGGAAATTCCGCCAGTACTCAAATAGATTTTGTGATTAAATAATGTTTTTCCCCTATAAAGATGATAATCCCCGTGTTCTCGTTCCTTTTGTAACGTACAGTATTATTGGAATGAATGTTCTTATTTTTCTTTACCAGCTTTCCTTGGCAATGTCTGGATCTGAAGCTGAAGTATCGTTTATATATTTATTTGGATTGGTCCCGGCTCAATTTCATATTATTAATCTTTTTACATCTATGTTTTTACATGGTGGTATTGCTCATTTGCTAGGCAATATGTGGTTTTTATGGATCTTTGGCGACAATGTTGAAAGCGCTCTCGGCCATGTACGATATGCATTATTCTACATTTTATGCGGTCTTGCTGCTGGGCTTGCGCAAGTTCTTTTCAATATTGATTCTATGATTCCCATGGTTGGAGCCAGTGGAGCTATCGCTGGAGTTCTTGGCGCGTATCTTATTCGTTATCCTCATGCTCAAGTCCATGTGTTTGTATTTATATTCTTTTTCTTTACAACCATTAGAGTTCCTGCAATCATTGTTCTTGGAATTTGGTTTTTAACCCAATTAACTAATGGATTAGGCACATTGAACCTTGATACCACAGGCGGTGTTGCTTGGTTTGCCCATATTGGAGGATTTATTGCAGGAGTAGGATTCAATTTCATTTTTCAACATATAAAAATAAAAGAGTTTTGATATGGCGGTTATTAAATATAAAATAAATCCATCTATTATTTTCACAGGAAACATAACATGAAAAAACTAATCACTCACGCTCATACTATGCGAAAACGTTCCCACGCTCCTTATTCTAACTATACAGTTGGGGCGGCTGTTTTGACAGCCGATGGAGACATAATCGGCGGTTGCAATGTAGAATCCAGCAGTTATGGATTAACCTGTTGCGCTGAACGTGTAGCGCTATACCGAGCGGTTGCCGAAGGACATTCGTCGTTCAAGGCTCTTGCTGTGGCCACGGAAAATGGAGGCTCCTTATGCGGTGCCTGCAGGCAAGTTGTGTGGGATTTATGCGGTGATATTCCTATTTTTATTGCTGATAAAAAAGGTAAAATTGAAAAAACATCTTCTGCAAAATTGCTACCGGAAGCGTTTGATCAAAATAAGTTAAAATGAAACAATCTTCTATATTAATTGGAATCGCCGGGGGCACCGGTTCCGGAAAAACATCCATCGCCCAAGAATTTGTTAAAGAATTCACAACAGGAGAAGTTGCGGTAATTCAATTGGATTCCTATTATAAGGATTTAAGTTTCATGTCAATGGAAGAAAGAAATGAACAAAATTTTGATCATCCTGAGGCCATGGATTTTGAACTGCTGCACAAACATTTGTCTTCATTAATGCAATGGGAAACAGTCAATATTCCAAGTTATGATTTCAGTACCCACACCCGTAAAAAAGAATCCGCACAAATCGATCCCCACCATGTACTTGTTGTGGAGGGCATTCTTACGCTCTGGGACGCCAAACTGCGTGAGCTGATGGATATTAAATTATTTGTGGAAACACCGGATGATATTCGCTTCATTCGACGATTAACACGGGACAGGGAGGAACGGGAACGAACAACACAATCCGTTATAGATCAATATTTACACACGGTTCGACCCATGCATGAGCAATTTGTTAACCCTATGAAAGTTCATGCAGATCTCATTATTCCAGAGGGTGGTCAAAATAAAGTAGCTGTCGATCTTATTCGAACAAAAATTAAATCTATAGTCCAAATGGGGAAAATTTAAATGATGCTTACACCACGCACAGGCGGTTGGATAGAAGTAATATGCGGTCCCATGTTCTGTGGAAAAACAGAAGAACTTATTCGCAGATTGAAACGAGCCCAGATTGCTAAAATGAAAACATCTATTTTTAAACCATTAATAGACAATCGTTATAGTGAAGAACATATTGTTTCGCACAATCAGACGAAAATGGAATCTTTTCTCGTTGAGGATGCTGTTGAAATACTTGAAAAAGTGGACGGGGCTGAAGTAGTGGGAATTGATGAAGCACAATTTTTTAATGATAACTTGATCGCTGTTTGCCAGGAATTATCCGCCAATAATAAACGTGTGCTTGTGGCCGGTTTGGATAATGATTATCTGGCTCGTCCTTTTGGACCTATGCCGGAAATTATGTGTGCAGCTGAATATCTAGATAAACTGCGAGCTATTTGTGTTGTCTGTGGGGAGCCAGCCAGTTTTACACAACGTATTTCAACTGATGCAGGACAGGTGGTTATTGGTGAAACGGATAAATATGAAGCACGCTGCAGAAAATGTTATCAACATCCGGAGAAAAAATAAATGGATCGTTTTATTGGACTACTTGGTATTGTTGTTTTATTAGCAATTGCCTTTGCCCTATCAAATAATAGAAAACAAATCAATATGCGTATTATTGGTTGGGGGCTTGGGTTACAAGCTATCTTCGCCATTTTTATTTTAAGGACGCCCATCGGCGGCCCGTTGTTTGGATATCTTGATAAAGCTATTCGCAAATTGATTAGTTTTTCGGATGCGGGAAGTGATTTTTTATTCAAATCTTTTGTATCGGATGTGGGATACCATGTTGCCATGATCAACTTTGCTTTCCGTGCTTTGCCAACCATTATTTTCTTTTCCAGTCTTATGGCTGTTTTATATCATTTCGGTATAATTCAGATTTTCGTCAAATGGATTGCCCGAGCCATGCAAAAAACAATGGGCACCAGCGGATCGGAAACATTAAGTGTTTCCGCTAATATTTTTGTAGGTCAAACTGAAGCGCCTCTCATTGTACGTCCGTTTATCCAACATATGACAAAATCAGAGTTGATGGCCGTGATGACGGGCGGATTTGCAACCGTTGCCGGGGGAGTGCTGGCAATTTATGTTATGTGGCTTGGAGACATTCCGGGAATCGCCGGTCATTTATTAGCGGCGTCGGTCATGTCTGCACCGGGAGCACTCGTTATGGCAAAAATTATTTATCCTGAAACGGAAACATCTGAAACGATGGGAGACCTGAAAATCGATATTGAGCAAAAAAGCACGAATGCAATGGAGGCGTTGGGAGACGGCGCTACGAGTGGATTAAAACTGGCCGCGAATGTGGCAGCCATGCTGGTAGCTTTTGTATCCCTCGTTGCCATGATTAACTACCTCCTAGGTTTCGCAGGTACATCTATGGAATCAATCCTCGGTTTTATATTCAAGCCCTTGGCATGGACAATGGGCGTCCCGTGGTCAGAGGCCGGCACATTGGGAACACTTATGGGAAAGAAAATCGTATTTACAGAACTGATTGCCTATGGTGACTTGAAAGAATTAATGTCCACAGGAGCCATAACGGACCGGACAGCCATTATTGCAAGTTACGCTTTATGCGGATTTGCCAATTTTGGTTCTATCGGTATTCAATTAGGCGGAATAGGAGGTATGGCGCCGGAACGAAAAAAGGATCTCGCTAAACTGGTTACAAAAGCGATGGTGGGTGGTGCTCTTGCATCTTGGCTTACAGCAACTATTGCAGGATTATTGATTTAATTCTTATAATTTGTATAGGTAAAAGGCTTTAAGTAAATAATTATGCGTTTTATTTTTATCGGTCCCCCCGGTGTTGGAAAAGGTACTCAAGCTAAGCGTATCTGTGATCATTTTGGTATTGTACACCTTTCTACAGGTGATATTTTGCGAGATGAAATATCCAATAATTCATCCGTTGGACAATCTGCAAAAATATTTATTGATGCGGGGAAATTAGTGCCTGATGATGTTTTATTGAATATGATGTCAGGTCGCTTGACTCAAGATGATTGCATAAATGGCTATTGCCTGGACGGCTTTCCCAGAACAATTGCCCAAGCAGAAGGACTGGAACATATTCTGTCTGACTTAAATCAATCACTCGATGCGGTGGTTAGTATTGCAGCTGATGAAGAGGAGTTGATTAACCGGTTGGTTTTGAGAGGAACAACATCAGGACGAACAGATGATACTTCTGAAATTATCCGTCAACGTTTAGAAGTATACATGAAACAAACGGAACCATTGATTGCGTTTTACGAAAAGCTCAACATGGTAAAAACGATCGATGGTATGGGTGAAATAAATGATATCACTGAACGAATTTTAAAAACTGTGTCTTAAAATGCTGAAAGTTGGATTAACAGGTGGAATTGGGTGTGGTAAAAGTACAGCCAGCACAGTTATGGTTGAATTAGGATCGTATATTTTTGAAGCGGATGATGAAGCAAAAAAAATGATAACTGAAAACTCAACTGTACAAAATGAATTAATTGCTGAATTTGGGACGGATATTATGGGACCGGGAAATGTTATTGAACTGAAGAAACTTGGACGCATAGCCCTCCAAGATGAAGATCATCAAATGCGTCTTAATTCGGTAGTACATCCTCATATTCATAATTTAATCGATGAGGAGTTTGAAAAAATTTCAATCAAGAATGAATATTCCATGTTTGTTGTGGATGGTGCGTTGATTTATGAATCTGGCTATGACCAACACCTTGACTATGTAATTGTCATAACAGCGTTGATGAAAAACAGGATGGAGCGAGCCATAGACCGGGGAACGCTGACACGACAGCAAATTTTACAGAGAATTGACTTGCAATGGTCCGAAGAAGAAAAAACTGGATTAGCTGATTTTGTTATTCATAACGACAGTACTCAAGAAGATCTTCAGAAAGAAATTACGGAAATCTATAATCGAATCGTTTAACGTATACTTTTCCTTAAAGATCTGGGCTTGTCCATTATTTCCTTATAGATCATAGCCAGACGAACATCTCCTTGATGCTGGAAAAATCTCGATTGAGATATTTTCCTTTTTTGTTTGCGATGGGTAAGGGTACCGATTTCATGCTTTTCATCAATAATGGATAAATCACTTTTGGATAAATGCCTTTCTTTCAGTGGTCTTTCCTCAACACTCTCTAGTGGGGAATCTTGAAATACGGGCTCATTGAGTTCAGCCTCAAGTTCTTTTTCCAAATCAGAAACAACGATTTCTTCCGGTTCTTCTTCGTCATCACCCACAAAATCAGCGAAGATATCTTTAACAAAGTTCGGAGCTTCCCAACTATTTTCTTCTCCTTGTTCTAATTGTTGTCTGGCGGCTTTTTGCTGTCGCTTTTTCATCATAGCTGACAGCATGTATATAATCAGTAGGAAAAGCCAATAACCGAGGCTATCCATCAATTATTTTCCTCTGGATCGTCTGTAGTTTTTTCACTTATTTCGGATATGGAATCCCGCATGCCTGTGTCTGATTTGATATTCTGCATATTGTAATAATCGAAAATACCCAGATTTCCTTCACGAAAAGCCTGAGCCATTGCTTTAGGAACTTCAGCTTCTGCTGCGACAACATTTGCTTGCATTTCCTGTGTACGGGCTTTCATTTCCTGTTCTTCCGCTACAGCCATGGCACGACGAGTTTCTGCTCTTGCCTGAGCAACTCTTAAATCCGCTTCTGCCTGGTCAGCTTGAAGACTGGCACCTATATTTTTCCCCACATCAAGATCAGCAATATCTATTGACAAAATTTCAAAAGCTGTTCCAGCATCTAATCCTTTATGTAATACAGCTTTGGAAATATTATCCGGGTTTTCTAACACAGCAGAATAATTCAGTGATGAACCAATTGCACTTACAATTCCCTCACCAACCCTGGCAATTATTGTATCATCGGTTGCACCACCAACTAATCCGGGGATATTTGTACGTACTGTTACGCGAGCTCGTGCTTTCAATTCAATACCGTCTTTTGCAACAGCCGATAAATACCCATCTTTTGGTGCATCAATCACTTTGGGATATACACTGGTTGCCACAGCGGCTTGAACATCGCGTCCGGCTAAATCAATGGCTGTTGTAGTTTCAAACGTTAATGGAATATTAGCTTTTGCGGCGGCAATAAGAGATGCAACTACATTTACAACATGACCACCGGCTAGTTGATGTGTTTCAAGCATATCTGTAGAAATGCTCTGAAGTCCTGCTTTGTGCAAATTGATTACACCATCCACAATCAGTCTTGGAGGAATTTTTCGCAAACGCATGCGGATAAGATCAATAATAGAAATGGGGCCTAAACCCAAACTCACGACAGATTGTATCCACAATCCCAAAGGTACAAAATAGAAAAACAGTACTACAACAAACAGTAGCAAAGACAACATTATTATTGATCCAATAGCCATAATTAATTTCCTTTATATTTATTTAATTTTTCTGACAACGACTCTATTCCCATCTACAGACAGAATTATTACATTATCATTTTGATCGATATACGATCCTTCCGTTACGACGAAAATTCGCTGATTTCCTACATTAATCCACCCGGATGGACGCAAATCTGTATCTGCTATACCCTTCTGTCCAATCAAATCTTCCAAACCAATAGAAGAATTATAGCCTTCATCTTTTTTCTGAACTGCTGGGGAAGTCAGTTTTTTCCAAAATTCAGTTTTGGTCATTAGCTTAAAAAGCAACACGAGACCAATAATCCCGCCTACAATTCCAATGGTTAGACCTGTCAGTGCCATGGAGTGAATTTCCTGACCAACAGGCACATCGGGCAAGAGTAATTCGTACAATCCCCATAATATAATTCCAATGCCTGAAATACCGGCTATACCAAACCCGGGAATTAAAAGAACCTCCACCAAGAGCAAGATAACACCCACAAAAACAATTAATAAATCCGTCATTGTGGCAAGCCGAACAATATAAGATGCTCCCAAAGACAAGGCCAGGCATACAGCGCCGAACGTACCTGGGATCCCCCAGCCTGGGCTTTGTAATTCAAATAAAATTCCTAGAAACCCAAACGTTGTTAACAAAGAAGCAACAACAGGGTTAGTTAAAAAGCGGACAAAATTTTCTGACCAGTTTTCTTTTGATGCTCGAATTGAAGCATTGGATATTCCCAGTTTAGATAGAACATCATCAAATGTTTCTGTTTCGCCATCCGCTATTTTGTACTTCAATGCTTTTTCAGTTGTCAGCGTAATTAGTTTCCCTTCTTTCCGTCCTTCCAAGTCAACCACTTCTACAGAATCACCATCAATAATTAAATGAGTAAATGATAATTCCTCATCTACCATCCCAGTAGCAATCTTTGTATTACGGTTCCTATTTTCAGCCGTAGAAGCCATTTCTTCTCGCATATAGCTGATTACTTTTTCTGATGCTTTTTTGCCTTGCATATCCACAGCTGTCGCAGCTCCAATTGTACCGCCACCAGTCATATAAATTATTTCACACGATAAAGAAATTAATGCTCCTGCGGAAATAGCTCGTCTATTTATAAACGCAACCGTCAAAACATCAGAATCAAGAATGGCGTCCTTGATTTGAGTCGCAGCGTCTACTCGTCCACCAAACGTATCTATATCAAAAATAATAGCTGCTGCATCTGCTTCTTCCGCTGCTGCGATAGTTCTTTCAATAAAGGGAGGGAGTCCTAAATCAATCGTTCCCTGAATCGGAACTCGAAAGACAATCGGTTCTGCTGCAAGGAATTGAATAAATAAAGATATTAATATGGGGATTCTCATTCCAATGATGTTACCCCAATTCATTGGTAATTTCAATACTCTCATCATAGAAATTATTATAGATTTACCATCAATAAAGGTTATTTTATTAATCAATGCAATTTCATCATAAATTATCCTATGCATCACTAACACTTTTTTCCGGCTGGCTGCGCAGTCTTTCGGAAGCTGAACGAGATAGGCTGGGTATCAGATTAGCAAGGGTTGCATATTCCTTACTTGGTTTACGGAAAAAAGATTCATTAAAAAACATTTCAATTGCTTTTCCGGAAAAAAGCGATGGTGATCGACAAGTGATCCTAAAAAAAACGTATTCGTTTTTTGCTCAAATGTTTCTACAGTTTTTATCAATCCCCAAATCATACAAATTGATAGATATTGATGTAGAAGGTCAGGAATTATTGGACAGATCATTGGCAAAGGGTAAAGGTATCATATTAGCTACAGGACATTTCAGCAAATGGGAAATAATGTCTGCTTGGCTTGGATATTCCGGATATCCATGTGTTGCTGTTGCCTTAAGACAAAAAAACAGGGGTGCTGATATTTTTTTCAGGGAATTCCGGGAAAATACCGGTATGAGGATGATTTTTCGCAAATCGTCATTAAAACATATGCATCGCGTTTTAAAAGAAAATAAAATTTTAATTTTAGGCAGTGATCAAGATGCAAAAAAGCGAGGGGTGTTTGTTAACTTTTTCAATACACCGTCTTCAACACCTAAGGGTGTCGCACGTTTCCATTTGCAGACAGGTTCAGATATGTTTTTCATCACGTGTCATGTTAAACAAAATGGGATTTATAAAATCCATATCCAACCTATCGTCCCTGAAGGAGAAAGTACAGTAGAATCCATCACACAAGCATATACGACACTATTAGAAGAAAAAGTTAGAGAATTTCCTGAACAGTATTTCTGGTTTCATCGCCGTTGGAAAACTAAACCACCTATAGTTTTATGATCGAAATTGATGTACATAATAAAGATGCAGTTATTACAGCATTAAAAGTAATCGAAGATGGTGGAATCATTATTTATCCAACGGATACTATTTATGGCTTTGGTGTTGATGCTGCCAATGATGAAGCGATTGAAAAATTAAATCTAATTAAAAGACGTAATGGACCTATGAGTGTCTTGGCTCCAAACAGTCATACTGTATTAAGCTGGAGTCATATTTCTAACAATGACATAAAATTGGTTGAGGAAAATCTGAAAGGACAATCAACTATAATCATTCCTGTTAGGAAAGGAATAGTCAGTCATAAAATATTAGGTAAAAATCAAACTCTTGGCGTGAGAATACCCAATAATACATTCTGCAATCAATTGGCAAAAAAATCTTTAAATCCTATTACAACAACAAGCGTAAACCGGCACAAAAGTAGAGCATTAAATGATCCCGCTAAAATTCTGGAAGAATTTCAAGATGAAATTAATCTTTTTGTAAATGGAGGAAATTTAGAAAGAAATAAAGGGTCAAGTATTTATAAACTTGTACATGGCGAACTGGTGCAATTGAGAAATTGAAATGCGATTTTTCTTATTTATTCTAATAGCAATATTAAATGGACAGAATTTGCCTTTTCAATTAGGAGAAAAACTGGTTTATTCAGCAAAATTCAATATTATTCCTTCGGGCCACGCTTCACTTGAAGTGCTTGGTCATGAATCAATCAATGGTGTAGGAACATATCATGCCAGATTCAAGGCTAGTACTAATCCCACATTTGATCGTTTGTATAAATTGAGAGATCAGATTGATATTTGGTTAGATGAAACAGATCTTTTTACTCACCAATTAAAAAAGAATTTGAGGGAAGGCAATTACCATAAGAAAATTCACACTATTATCTATTATGATGCCTCACTGGCAATTATTAATTCTGACACTGTAGAAATTGCAGAGCCTGTACGAGATCCTTACTCTCTTTTTTACTATTTACGATCCATTCCTTTAAATGTAGGGCAATTATTGGAATTCACATCTTTCGAAAATAAGAAAACAACTCCTTTCAAATTAGCTGTTACTGGAAAGGAAACTGTAAAAACACGAGCCGGTACATTCAGTTGCCTTGTTGTTAAACCATTTCAACAAGGGAAAGCATTATTTAAAAATGAAGGAGATATGCAAATTTGGTTCAGTGATGATGAAAAACGATTACCCATTCAAATTCAGATTAAACTGAAATTTGGGTCCATGCATTTGAAACTGAAGGAAATAGTTAACCGAAAAGTCGACTGATATCGTTTACGATCACTGTCGCAATCAATAACAATAAAAATGCCATTCCAACCTGCTGGATGATCATTCGTGTTTTAATAGTCAATTTCCGGCGTATAATGCCCTCAATAAGGATAATAAAGATATGTCCGCCGTCCAGTCCCGGGATGGGTAATATATTAATAAAGGCCAAATTACAGCTGATCAAAGCCATAAACGTCAGCAGTGCTGTCCATCCTGCCCTGGCTGTTTCTCCTGCTAATTGAGCGATCATAATAGGCCCGCCGATATCTTTCATCGACGCATCTCCGCTAGCCAACATGGATAATGACATTACAATCATTCCAAAACCATTAACTGTTGCGATCGAACCTGCTTGGACTGCTTCAACCATTCCAATGGGTCGAAAATTATAATTCTGAATGATACCAATAGCACCGAGTGTATCGATATGACCGTCAATGACTGCTACTTGATATTTTGTTGTTATGGCAAGATCAAATTTTTTTGTATTCCTCTGAATTTTTAATTCGATAGGTGTGTTTGGTTTTTCGTGGATACGTGTTGAAATATCAGTCCATGTTTCTATTGATTCACCATCTACTGCCAAAATTTGATCCCCGACTTGCAGACCAGCGGCTTCAGCCGGCATGTCTGGTACCAATTGAGCAATTACAGGATCATCACTTAGTTCGGGGATACCCATATATTTTGCGATTCCTGAAAACAGAACAAATGCCAGCAGGATATTCATGATTACACCGGCACTCATGACCCAAATTTGCTGTAAGGATGTTTTGCTCATTAATTCATCATCAGCGTATTTTATATTATCGTCAAGGCTTTCGTCTATTGTCCCAGCCATTTTTACGTAACCGCCTAAAGGAATAATGGCCAAACAATATTCAGTATTGCTCCCTATACGATTTTTATTTCCAATTATTTTTTCTAATATGGGGCCCCAGACAATTCTATTTTCTTCATTACGATGATAAAAGAAAATTCTGAATAACCAGCCGTCGGCAATTGAAGTAAACGTAAACAGCCGTGGAGGGAATCCTATTGAAAACCTATCTACTCGCACACCCACAGATCGCGCTGCCAGAAAATGTCCTAGTTCGTGAACAGTTACAAGAACACCTAATACAATGATTGTTGCCCAAAGAGTTGTCATTAAATTTTACCTATTAATTATACGCATTAACAAATTCGGTTGCCCAGAGTTCCAATGCCAGTAAATCTTCTAAAGTTGGTTCAGAAATATAATGATGATTCGCACATGCTTTTTCTATTATTGCCGGTATTTCAGTAAATTTTATTTCACCATCTAAAAAGCGATACACTGCTTGTTCGTTAGCAACATTTAATACAGCAGGTGTTGAACCTCCGGCACGAAGAGCCTCATACGCCAATTTAATGCAGGGGAATTTTTCCAGATCTGGTTCTTCAAAAGTGAGCTGTCCGGATTTTATCAGATCCAACTCCTCCCAATTTGCAGAGCTGCGACGGGGATACGTCAGAGCATATTGAATAGGGATTTTCATATCGGGTACACCCAATTGGGCCTTGACTGATTTGTCAACAAATTCAATCATGGAATGAATAATTGATTGGGGATGAATAACAATATCAATTTCATCAGCAAGTAATCCAAAAAGCCATCTTGTTTCAATAACTTCCAATCCTTTGTTCATCATGGTGGCAGAATCAATTGTTATTTTATTGCCCATATTCCAGTTTGGGTGATGGAGTGCTTCTTCAGGTGTTATGTCTTTAAACGTATATATTTCTCTTGTTCTGAATGGGCCTCCACTGCCTGTTAGAATTATTTTCCTCACATCCGCTATTTTTTCACCTGCCAAACATTGCCAAATCGCTGAATGTTCACTATCAACAGGAAATAGTGCTGCTCCGGATTTCTTTTTGGCTGTTTCTATAATTGAACCGGCCATCACCAGGCTTTCTTTGTTACTTAAGGCAACATTTACGCCGGCTTCAATCGATCTTAATGTTGGTTCCATCCCGGCACTCCCCACCAAACCGTTCATAACAATATCAACGTCATCTCGACCAGCTAATTCTAATAATCCTTCTCTACCGGTTAATACTTCAATGTTATCCTGTAATGCAGATGATACTTTTTTACCCGCTTTTTCATCAATTATTGCAACAGCTTTAGGTGTATATTTTTTCGCCTGTGCAATCAATTTATCTGAATTTCTATTCGCAGTTAAATAAGTAATATCAAATTTCTGACCAAGATTATCAGCAACACGTAAAGTGTTTTCCCCAATAGATCCTGTTGAACCAAGTATAGATAATTTTATTGTCATTAGAAAAATAAACGGAAAATTGTAACGTTAAATTGTACGAATTTAAAATGAATTTGGGTTTGTAATTCTATATCTATACCAGAGAATTGAAGTTCAGTTCCTGCAATTAAATACGAAATTGAATTTTCTATTTTCCCGGGTAATTCATCACTATTTAATCCAAGAATATTTCCTCTATATTTGTTAAATCCAGCACCAAAAAATGCGGGCATGTTAAATAGTGACTTCTTCATAGTGACAGCTGTATCAACGAAGCGTACACGTAAATGTTTCGGTCCTTCCAGCCAGCCTATTGAAACACTTGAGAACCATGAATTTGCTAAATAATTACAACCGTATCCAGCAACTTGAACAGATTCTTCACCATTGGAAAACATATTCATTTTCCCTTTAAGCACTAGATTTTCTGTGATTAAAAACTGCCCTTCAACCATGAATGGATGGATAAAAGGATTTAATTGATAAGAGGTCTTTGCTATATCCCACCCAATTGGCATGGAAACTGCAATACCTAACCGCTGGTTTGGAGTCAAATTTAATAAGGTCGAACGACCGCCGGTTAATACAGATGATATTATAGTAGGTTCAACTTGTTTATCAAATGTTGCCGCATCCGCCTTTGATAAATCAAACGATATCCACTGACTTGTTAAAAAAGAAGTAAAGATTAGACAATATATTAAAAAACGAAAAATCATATTCTGTTTGTACCATTTCAAATTATACCACGATCACTGGATTCTATAAAATTGATTATCAAAGTTATTTCATTTGTTTGTTCTAAATCTGTTTTGATTTTTTCAAGGGCTTCTTTTCGGTTTAAGCCTGACCTGAAATACAGTCTATACGCTTCCTTAATTAATTTTCTGACATTTCCATTAAACCCACGACGGCGTAAACCAATCTGGTTTATTCCACTATACTGGAGTGGCTCTCCGGCACCAAGAATAAAAGGAGGGACGTCTTGTACTATCCGAAAACCTCCACCGATAAAGACATGGGCGCCGACTTTAGAAAATTGATGGACGAGGACGCCGCCTCCCAAAGAAACCCAATCCCCAAGTTCTACATGTCCTCCCAAAGTTGTTAAGTTTGCCATAATCACATTATTACCTAGAATACAATCATGGGCCACATGAGTACAGGCCATTAATAAAACATTATTTCCAATCTCTGTACACCCCCTGGCGGACGTTCCTCGATTAATAGTGACTGATTCTCGAATAGTAACATTGTCGCCAATTGAGGTTGTGGTTTCTTCACCGCCAAATTTTAGATCTTGAGGAATTTCTCCTATGGAACAATTATGAAAAATGTGGGTATTTTTGCCAATCCTCGTTCCTGCTTTAACCGTTGTATTATTTCCAATGCTGGAATCATCGCCGATTGTTACATTGCTTTCAACTAGGGTAAAAGGGCCTACCGAAACATTGTTCCCCAGTTTTGCTCCATTTGATACAAGAGCAGCAGGATGGATGAGTGTAGAAATAGTTACGCTCCAGCGCGGTCAACAATATTTGCCATGATTATGGCTTCTGTAACGATTTTATCATCGACATAAGCATTACCGCGAAGTTTAACTGCATTCATCCGAATTTTCAGCAATTCCATTTCTACCCTAACTTGATCACCAGGAATAATTGGTTTACGAAACTTGGCTTTTTCAACGGCTGAAAAGAACATATTTTTACTCATGGGATTATCAACTGAATTCAGCGTAAGAAACGCACCGGCTTGAGCCATAGATTCTAGAATCAGTACTCCAGGCATTACAGGTTGATCTGGA
>DJKX01000046.1:0-12681 GCA_002436185.1 Fidelibacterota bacterium UBA6531 | reverse complement strand
TACAGGTTGATCTGGAAAATGTCCATGGAAATAGGGTTCATTAATGGTCACATTTTTTAATGCCGTGCAACTCTTTGCAGGTTCTATTTCAATAATTCTATCTATCAGAATAAATGGATAACGATGTGGCAGGAGTTCCATAATTTCTTCTATATACAACATTTTAATTCTCTGTATAAAATTTAAATTTTGTTTTCTTTAAAATAATCAGCGTATTCTTGGCGAATCATTTTAACAAATTCTACGTTGCTGGCATGCCCGCTTCTGGCAGCAGTAACATGCCCTTTGATTGGGACTCCCAACAGTGCTAAATCGCCAATCAAATCAAGTGTTTTATGACGGACAGGCTCATTTCTATAACGTAAAACTTTATCATTCAAGATTCCATTTGCGCCAGAAATAATTGTTTCTTCGATGTTGAACAGTGTTCGCAAATGATCAATTTCATCAGGAACTATTTCCTTATCAATAATCACCACAGCATTTTCTAATGTACCGCCTTTGATCAATCCTTGTTCCTTTAACATTTCAACTTCACTCATAAAACAAAATGTTCTGGCAGGGGCGACTTCTTTTGCAAAATCTTCTTCCATATTATAAATCGCTTCATATTGTGTTCCCAATTGTGGCAATGGGTAATCTACCATGAATGTTACACGAAAACGATTTGATGGAATAACATGTATATCAATTTCCTTTACTGTGTCGGAGTACGTTACTGCATTTCTGATTGGCAATACTCTGCGATTCTCATCCTGGGTAATTTGACCCGACGAATGTAATGCTTCAACAAAATCTTTGGCACTTCCATCCATCACAGGTGTTTCTTTGCTGGTTAACTCGATTAGAATATTATCTATTCGTAATCCGGAAACTGCTGCTAATGCATGTTCAACTGTATGAATACGAACGCCATTTTGCTCAATAGTAGTTCCACGAGATATATCAACTACGTGATCGATATCAGCTTTAATTGCAGGACTGCCTTTAATATCCGTTCGTTTAAATCGTATGCCGTAGTTTTCCGGTGCGGGTTTAAATGTTATCTTACTTTCTACACCCGTATGTAAACCAACGCCTGTACATGAAGATGCTTCTTTTATGGTTCGTTGTTGTTTATGATTACTTTTCAGCATTTTCTAATTTTTGTAATCTTTTCTTTATTAATGCTATTTCAAACATCACTGCTTCTTTTTTATGCTGTTCTTTTATTTCTCTAGCGGGTACCCCAGCGTATGTTTTTCCGCCGGGAAGAGATTTCGTTGCAACGCTTTTTATTGCAAAAACAGCGCCATTGCCTATCTTCACATGCGGAATACAACCAGAGTTCCCTGCAAATATACAAAAATCTCCTAATTCAACGCTCCCTGCAATCGAAACACCTGCTGTAAAGAGACATCCTCTACCGGTTCTCACATTGTGAGCGATATGTACCAAATTATCAAATTTACTTCCGGCGCCGATTATTGTATCCCCAATGGTCCCGCGATCAATAGTACAATTAGCACCGATATCAACATTATCACCGGTAACAACCGTTCCTGTTTGGGGAATTTTTCTATGGTTTCCATCCTCTTCAACATATCCAAAACCATCACTGCCAATAACAGAACCGCTGAAAATGGTATTGTAATCACCGATTGTACAGTTATGATAAATAGTGATATTATTATGCAAATGGCAATTATTACCAATAGAGGCATCTTTACCAATAATAGTATTCGCACCAATAATAGAATGATCTCCGATTGAAGCCCTTTCTTCAATTAGTGAAAAAGGACCAATACTAACATCCTTACCGATTGTTGCTGAATCAGAAATGATAGCTGTTTGATGAATCCCTTTGTTGGTTTCCGGTGGTGTATAAAAATGGTTCAGGATTTTTGCAAAAACCAATTGGGGATTTTTAACTAAAATTCCATTCGTTTCGGTTAGATCAGCTTCATCTGCGGTAATAATCGCCGAGGCCAGGGTGTCCGTTGCATATTTTTTATACTTTGGATTACCTATAAATGTGATTGTTCCAGATACACCATTCTGGATTTCAGAGACACCTGAAATTTCAAGTTTGGGATTGCCAATTACTTGACCTCCGGACAGGGAGGCCAATTCCTGCAATGATGCCAAAGGTTTAGTTATTTATCCTCTTCGGAAATATTATACTTCCGAAGTTCATAAAGAATATCGTCAGTTACATCGAATGCAGGGTTGCCGAAAAGCAGTGAAACTGAACCATCAATAATGTAGTCATATTCTTTTTCTGCAGCAACTTTATCCACAGCACGTTTTACTTTGGATAGAATTTCAAATTCCATCTGTGCCTGTTTTTGATAAAGCAGTCCTTCCGGACCCACTTTTTCTGCTTGAAAAACTTGCAGATTGCGTTCCTTGGTTGCGATTTCCTGTTCTTTTTCACGACGCCATTCCGGTGAACTCATTAGCCGCTGTGTTTCATATGCGTTTTTGAGGCTATCCAATTCCATTAATTGTATTTGATATTCCATTTGCACTTTCCGGAATTCCATCTGCAATTGTGATTCTGCATCACGAAATTCTTCATATTCTGCGCGAATACGATCCGATTGAACAAAACCGATTTTTATTTCACCAAGCAATGTTGAAGTCAACATCACTGCTGTTATGATTAGTGTTAATATGAGTTTAGGCACAAGTCCTCCTTGGTTGAATTAATTAAAAAGATTGACCAAAAATGATGGTGTAGTTCCAGCCGTCTGGATTCCCATCGCCACTATTATCATCAAAACCATAGCCCATGTCAAAGCCGAGCATACCGATCATGGGCATAAAGAATCGAATTCCAAACCCGGCTGATCGCTTTAGGCTCAAGGGTCCAGATCTTGGAATACTAAATGGTTCCGTCATGGATTCTGTATTCCAAACATTTCCAGCTTCTGCAAACATAAGTCCATAAATTACGGGATTTTCTGAAAACGGAACCCTTAATTCCGAAACAAATCTCATCATGGCATTTCCGGGGACTGTATTCCCTGAAGACGATTTTGGTCCAATTGAACTTTCAGCATAACCTCGGAGCATATTTCCATAGGGAATACCATTTCCGCCCATAATAAATTTTTCATCAAAAGGAATAATAGATCGTTCTTCTTGCGATGGCAAGGCATCAATTACACCCATTTTCAATGAACTCATTAGTACAATTTTCCAGAATGTAGGTGTATACCATTCCAAATTCAATACGTGTTTAAGAAAATCTTCATTGCCGCCAAAGGGCCCGCCTGATATGGTTGACTCCCATGTAAACTTAGATCCTCTGCTGGTAAATTCCTGACGGTCGCGGCTGTCTCGACTGATAACTTGTGTTATCCCAAGTCCTCTTGTTTTTTCCAGACCTCCCACATATGTATCTATATCGCTCTGTGAACCATCGTAGGTCTTTGTCGAAGAATTTAATACCCAATAACCGCGGAAATAATCATCGGGCCATCTAAAACGTCTCCCCCATTGAACTGAACCGCCCACAACTTGTATATCCAAAGGTATTCCAAAACCAGATGATCTACCGCGAAAAGAATTAAAAAATGAGAAACCAACCCTGTTTGGCGTATCAAAAATCATAGGATCCATGAAGCGTATACTGAACGATTCATATTTCGCGCCTTGATTTTGCGAATAATAATTTACGGTTTGTTGTGAACCAACATTGTAACTCATGGTGAGCTGCTGGCCTAAACCTCGAAAATTAGTGAATTCCACACCACCGCCGCCCATAAGTCCATACACACCGCTATAACCAACATTGGCATTGGCCCGATCAGATGATTTTTCTTCCACAGTTATTTCTAAATCAATTTCGTCCTCATCGACCGGCACAACATCTGGAACGACATTGCTAAAATAATTCAAGATAAATAATTCACGAGCACTCCGCTGCAAAAGCTGACGATTAAACACATCCCCGGGGAACACATGGAGTTCCCGGCGAATTACATTTTCCCTCGTCTTATCGTTGCCTTGGACATAAATATTGCGAATAAACACTTTGTGATTTTCTGTAATTTCAAAATGAATATCCAATGAATCTTTACCTACAGGCGTAAATTTTGGAATGACATTACTATAAATATAACCACGGTCCATGTACAGCCCGTGCATGCGTTCGTATACAGCAATATTAAATTCTTCTTCGTTATACTTTTCTCCAAGCTCCAGATCCAAAGCGCGACTTAATTCTCCCTCTGTATAAAGCGAATGGCCTTCCCATGTAAACTGCCTATAACGGTATTGTGGTCCTTCATTTATACTAATGAGGATGGTCATTTCTTTATTGCTTTTATCATAATAGATAGAATCTGAAACAATTTCAGCATCCCGATAGCCTTCGTTATGATAAAAATTAATTAGGTTAAGTTTATCCTCATTGTATTTCTTATCATCAAAATGGGAACGCCAAAATAAATACCATCGCTGCATTTTTGTTTCTTTAAGCTCACGGCGTAAACGGAATGATGAGAATTGTTCATTGCCTTCAAATTTGATATGACGCAACTTGACTTTTTTATTTTCATTAATAGTAAAAACTAAATGACGGATTTGTTTTTTCTTTGCATCGTCCGTTTCGGACATATCTTTGGGTTCAGTCAAATCACCTTCGATATCGACAAGTGAATAACCATCTTCGGCATACAGATCTTTCATTTTTTTAATGGTTTCATTAATGAGATTTGGTTGAATCCGCATACCGCTGCGCAAGCCTAATTCTTCATCAAATTTTTTATCCTTTATTTTTTTATTCCCTTTATAAAGGATTTCCCCTATAATATAATTTTCCTTTACAACAATAGTAAGGGACAACCCCTCTTCTGATTCTTCATCCATTCTGATTTGAATATCATTAAACAGGCCAAGCTGCCATAGTCTTTTTACAGCTCTGGAAAAATCACCTGGCGCAATATTTTCCCCTTCTTGTAATCCGGCTGTATATCGGATCATCGATTCTGACGTTAAATTATTCCCTTCAATATTAACTTTCTTTAGCTTGATGTCTTCCTGCTGAGCAAAAAGACAATTTGATGCTAATAATAGTGTAAGTATGAGATATAAATATTTATTTAACATGACTCTAGTTGTTCGCTCACTTTTCCAAAACGCCTTTCGCGATCTTGATAGTTTTTAATTGCTAACAGTAATTCTTCTTCTCGGAATGCGGGCCAATAAAGATCCGTCACATACAATTCTGTATATGCTATTTGCCAAAGGAGAAAGTTGCTTATCCTGTTTTCCCCGCCTGTACGAATGAGCAGCTCCGGATCTGGAGTAACAGCTGTATACAAATAATTTTTAAAGAGGGAGGTATTTATATCAGCGGATTTTACTTTACCACTTTCCAAATCCAAACAAAGATCTTTGACTGCTTTCATAATTTCCTGCCTTCCGCCATAACTCAACGCAAGTACAAGATTTAAACCTGTATTGTTTTTGGTTTTTTCAACTCCATCCAGAATTCCTTGACGTGCACTTGTGGGCAAATCGTCTAATTCGCCGATGGTGGTTAATTGCACATTATTCTTATCCAGTTCAGTTATTTCCTTTTCGATTGTTTTTAATAACAATTTCATCAAAGCAGATACTTCGGTTTTGGGCCTAGACCAATTTTCAGAAGAAAATGTATAAAGGGTTAAATGTTTCACGTCTATTTCACCGCAAATTCTGGTTATTTCTCTTACGGAGTTAATCCCTTCACCATGGCCGGCAAAGCGGGGAAGGCCTTTTTCTTTTGCCCATCGTCCGTTACCATCCATAATTATAGCTATATGACTGGGGACATTACCATTTTTGATTACGTTATCTTTTAATAAATCAACTGACATAAACAATTCAATTATCTATAAAAATTGCGGGCGAAATTACCTTTTTCACTGTCTATATACAAACAGTGTCTAGACTTGTGTCGAGTATAACGCACCGTACTCAATCCGGTTCCTCATACAATTCAGCAATATGATGATCAAATGGTGTAATGTGTTCAGGAATATCAACATTTTTGAATTTCTCCCGGCACTTATAACACACAACTTCATCGGAAACTTTTTTGTATAAATACCAATCCATTGCAGCGACTACAGCAAGGCTTAAACCATATGTAAAAGGGACTAGAATGGCGCCCGCTAATATCATTAGGCAACCAATGGCTCTGTTAAAATCTTTTTGGCGATAAAAATGTTTACATTCACACTCTGGGCATTTTGAGAAATCCAACTCACTCACAATAATAATCCATTTTGGAATAGAACATATTTATAGCATAAATCACCAACCATAATGGCCAAAACACTAATGTATAATAATCCTGTCGCACTTTGAGTTGCGTGGAGTTTCAATGTTTGCCAAATAAAAAAGTGCAATATTAATGGGACAAGAAGTCCAAAAAACACAGATACTCCCAAGAAAAAACCCTCTAAAGTTGCTATATATTGAAAGATCGAAAGCATTCTTCCATATTGATCTACAACTGAAAATGACTGTAATTGAACTAAATTCCATATCAATCGGATGATTAAAAGAATTGCCAGCGCATTGGATGTTCTGCGCAGTAGAATAATAGGTAATTGAACAACATTCAAATACCAATGCCCAAGAATCATTGCAAATATGACGCCTGCAAGGATGGCTTGGCTTACACACCCAGTAAAAATCACTGAATAAAGATTACTATCAGTAAACATAGATTTTGCAAAAAGGATAAAAACAAAACAACCTAAACATGATACAAATGATATGACGAATAAGGAAATTTTTTCATTATTCCAATACAGATATGTCACTAATAAAAGTAGTCCAAGCCAACCGGCTATTCCGTAAATATGCATCTGATCCATACCGGTAGCCCACGATAAAACCAATGCCATGCCGCCAAGCATTCCTGACAGACCCAAATTAAAATTATAAAAACCGGAATCGATTTTTTGTCGGGGAGTGAACCAGAAAAAGAAAGGATATAAAACAGCAACACCCAAAAGTGTATAAATTAAAATGTCAGCAAGATGGGTTGTCATTGTAACCTTTGGTACTATGCTTGCAACGTAGTATGAATACGATCAGTTATTTGAATATACACATGTGATACCGATGAATCCGGTTGACTTAAAACAAGGGGTTTACCATTATCTGTAGAATCCATTATTTCTTTATCAATAGGAATTTCGCCTAATAAGGGAACGCCTAATCGTTCACTTTCTGTAACACCACCACCTTTTTTGAAAATATCCACCATAAATTCAAAATGTCCATCTTTATCTACATCAACATTTCCCACGCCAGCTATATCAATTTTTACATCTTTTTCACTTGAAATTTGACCTTCGATAACTAAACCGGACATATTTTCTATTACTCCCAAAACAGGTGTTTGAACTTTTCGAAACATTTCGGCACCTTTGCGTACGTCAGACAAAGCAATATCTTGAGGAGTCGTAACAATTACAGCTCCGCTCATGCGTACTTTTTGGCTCAATGTTAGTTGTACATCTCCGGTTCCAGGCGGAAGATCTAATATCAGATAATCCAATTCTCCCCAGATAACATCCTGAAAAAACTGTTCAGTCATTCTGCTGACCAAGGGTCCGCGCCAAATGGCGGGAGTATCGTTACCGCTGATAAACCCAAAACTCATGACTTTCATTCCATAACGGTTAAGGGGGATTAATTTTTTGTCTTGGGTTAATTCCGGGTTATCATTGAATCCAAGGATTGTGGGTAATGAAGGTCCATAAATATCTAAATCAAGTAAACCAACTTTGTGGCCTTTTTGTGTAAGTGCTACGGCAATATTTGCAGCTACAGTTGATTTGCCTACTCCGCCTTTTCCACTGGCGATGGCAACTATATGTTCAATCCCTTCTAATGGCGCTGGCCCGGCTGGTGCCTGTTGCTGGTGTGTATGAGGTGGTGTGTGCCCTTCTTGTGAGAGTGTTACATCAATTTTATCAAATGTATTTGTTGATTGTAAAACATTTTTGACTGTATCAATTACAGCTTGTTTTTTATCATCTTTCTCTGTCGTTATTTTTAATAAAACAGATACATTATTGTCATCGACAGTAATATTATCAATCATTCCAAAAGAAACAATATCCCGGCTGAAACCCGGATATTTTATTGTTTTTAGCAGGTCTAATACGTCTTGTTTATTCATGGGGTTTAAAAGATAAAGAACGGCTGTATAAAACAGCCGTTCTTCGAGTTAAGATTGATTGGATTGCTGAATCAGCCGGTGTATTCTTGGCCGAACCACTCGTAATTGATTCTGATATATTTATTCCACTCTTCAGGGACTTCACTTTCTTCAAAGATTGCTTCAACCGGGCATTCCGGTTCACAGGCTCCGCAATCAATACATTCTTCCGGATCGATGTAAAGCATTTTACCTTCAGGATCAAATCCGTCTGCTTTTGCTTCCTCGCCAGAACCGGTTTTATCATCGGGTCCGTGGATACAATCCACCGGGCATACTTCTACACATGCAGTGTCGCATGTACTTACACAGGGTTCTGCAATTATGTATGTCATTTTTATCTCCTAAATGAGTTGGTTATATTAACTGTACAAAATTAGAGTGAAAATTTAGGAGGGTTTTATAAAAGGTGAAAAGGATTTTGACATTAACTTTAATGGACTCTGTTTGAATCCAATTATAATATTACTATTTTTTATCACGGCTCAATTGATGAAATTTATATAACTGTTCATTAAGATTTTTATATTCATCTAAAGTAATGAAACCCCAATCTAAATAAAATTTAGACCAAATATTATTGTAATGTATATCTGTCCTATAATTTTCATCTATGATTGCAATATACTCTTTAGCTTTAATTTTATTATTGATTTTAATTTCTTGATCAGCAAGATGGAGTAATACTTGTAATTGAAAAGAAGTGTTCGGAGCAACATAAATTAATTCTAATAATAAATTCCTTTTTTCTTCTACAGTCATAATATTTTCTAAAGCAATTTTTAATAACATTAAATTACTTGCGAAATTTGTACCACCTTCCCACAAAGGATAATTAGTAAGTACAAGCTTAGAATACTCTACAGCTCTATTGAAATCACCCTTTTTATTATATGAAATTGCCAATTGAACAGCAATAAAACCTAAATTGTTTTGAAATAATTCCATATCCATGGTTTTGCCAAAATAAATGCTTCTTTTAATTCATTTATCCCATCATCATAATTATTTAATACGAGAGATTTAATACTCCCACTCAATGATTTTAAATATACATCTGTTTCTGTATTAATATTAATATTAGGATCAGAGATTGCAACAGAGAGTATATCAATTATCTCATCAGATTTTTTACCATTTAACTGTTCAAATAAAAGATTATTTTCATTCATAATCGAATATGTATCTTCAGAAATGTATGTTTGGGAGATTGCTTTTACTGTAAAAGCAAAAATTATAACTGTTGTTTTAAACTGTCTATTCATATTATTACCAATGCATTATTAATTAATCTGGAATATTTGTATTGCTATTAACTTTACAATTGCAAAGCCCAACTGTACAATTACAACTTAATCCAGCGGCACACCCATTACTTCTAAAACAATCATGATAACAAATTCCGTCACCTGATCCATTACAGTAACCACTTCCTATACTAGTGCACCACCAAACTCCAAAACCATAATAATCGCACAAACCTTCGCCACAAGAAAACCACATCAGGTTACATTAATCATTAATACAATACACATTAGGTTCATCGGTTTGATTGATAGATGAGGTCTGGGTGTGGTAAACAGACTTATTGCTCTCTGAATTATTGCAACTCATTGATACAATAATCATTAAAATTATTATCAATTTCATTGCTTGTTGTAGAAGCATTTTTTAATTTTTCTGATTAAATCATTTTTATATCAGAGAAATAGATAAAAATCTAAAAATTATTACTTTCATTTCATACTCAAAATAACAAAATATATTTGGTGGTTTTAAACATTAACTTTCCCGCTGTTTAATCATGTGGAATAGAAATGTAACGACATTGTGGCTCGCCCAACTGATCACGGCCATGGGTGATGCCGTCTATCAATTAGCTCTGATCTGGCTGATCCTGGATTTGACAGGCTCACCTGTTATCACAGGGCTGGTGGCAATGAGCGCTTATTTACCTGCTATGTTTTTTGGTTTGCTCGGAGGAGTTTTCGCCGATAAATACAATCGGCTGACGATCATGCATATTGCCAATATAAGCCAATCATTGACGGTGATGATAATTCCCATTACACTTTTTTACGGCGCAGCCGATGCTATGCTCATTGGTATTCTGGCGTTCATACGCAGCAGTTTCGGCACCATGTTTCCCCCGGCGCTGAACGCCTTTGTCCCGGAAGTCGTTGCAAAAAAACAATTATCTAAAGTGAATTCTGTTATAGCAACCAGTTCACAGCTGGCTTATTTAATCGGCCCGGCCTTTGCTGGAGTGTTATTAGGCATAATATCTTTAAATAAATTATTTGTTTTTGATGCAATGTCCTTTTTAGTTGCTAGCATATTGTTATTATTTGTTATTAAACCCAAAAATCGTCCGCCGCAGGAAACACATGCTACATTCAAACAACTCAAATCCGGACTACATTACATCATTAAACACCGTAGTATTGGATATTTAATTATCCTGACAATTTTAAATAATATTTTCATCATGGGTCCCGCCATCGTCGGCATGCCAATATTTGTAAAAACCACTTTGGGCGGTACAGCATCCGATTTTGCCTTTGTGGAAGCGGGTATGGCCGGCGGCATGCTCATCGGTTCTTGGCTCATGTATAAAAGCAGCCATCGGTTAAGCAATGGTGTATTATTATTACTTGCACTGATTTGGGACGGTATAACCTATTCCTTTTTTTACTGGATTCCTTCAGTCCCAGCGGCAATTGTTATGATAATAGTTCATGGGATGGGTATACCGGTTATTACTATTTCCAGAACATCTATAATACAAAAAAATACACCGAATGAATATCATGGACGTTTATTTTCCATGGTTCATCTGGCTGTTGTGGGTATGACAGCTATGTCATCAGCATTGGTAGGTGTTCTGGCAGCCGGAATGGATGTCCGTTATGTTTTTCTTATTTTTGGAATTGGAGCTGTTATAAGCGGATTGATAGGCCTTTTTTCCAAACAGATCCGACAATTGAATTAACTTTTGGTTTTACTAAAAGCCAGCATAATTTCCTGACTTACTTAGAGAATCAATATGGCAGATACATATAAATACGATCACTATAAGTCCGTACCCGAACTGGCGGAAAAGATTAATAAAAAGAAAAAGAAACCTAAGCTTATTGCTGTTGTGGATGAGGATAATTGTACCGGTTGCCAGGTTTGCGTACCCTTTTGTCCTGTTGATTGCATTGAAGCAGTTCCTGTTGAAAAGTATGGCATTCCTATTCCTCCCGTTCAAATTCGTTTCGATGAATGTATCGGTTGCCAGATATGTTCTCGGGTATGCTCAAAGTTGACTTGGGATGCCATTCGCATGCTTCCAACGGATGAATTCGAAACTCTTTACGAATATTCAGTAGAAGAATAACCGTGCCGGACTCATCCGGTTCACCTTTTTCCCTTGTCATAGATCAGGGAACCTCATCAACAAAATGTTTTTTATTCAATGAAAACAATGATGTTGTTTTCAGCAACCGTATAAAACATCCATTATCTCGACCGGCACCTCAACATGTCGAATGTGATGCCAATCAGATTGTTGCATCATGCCTTGAACTGATTCAGCAATGTGTTGATACTGCTGACCAAAAATTCGGTAACATCATTAATGTTGGGATTGCGCTGCAGCGTTCCACATTTTTGTTTTGGGATAAAATCACATGTGAACCACAATCACCTGCATTGAGCTGGCAGGATAGTCGAGCCTATCAAATTGTGAATGAATTATCCGAATATAATCAATTGATACATGAAAAAAGCGGTGTCCCTTTAAGCGCTCATTTCGGCGGTGCTAAATACCAACATTTGATTCGCAATGATCCAGGCCTTAAATCAAACGTGGACAAAGGAGATTTATGGTTTGGACCATTAAGTGCTTTTCTTGTACATCGGTTAACAGGGCATCCTGTCGTAGATCATACAATTGCAGGACGCTCTCAACTAATGGATATCACTGAATTAAAGTGGGATAATGAGTTATGTTCATTTTACGATGTTAACCAAAATTGCTTGCCAACCCTTGTGCCATCTGTGGGAGATTTTGGATACATCCAGCCTTGGGGTTTGCCTCTGAATTGTATCATTGGCGATCAGCAAAGTGCATTGATTGGACAGGGGGGTTTGGCAGAAAATTTTCTAGCTATGAATTTTGGAACATCTGCTTCCGTTTTATACCATTCGGGTCCATTTGCAAAACATATAAAAGGATTGCTAAACAATGTACTTTTTTCCAATGAATATGAAACCCATTATGTGACTGAAGGCTCAATCAATGCATGTAATTCTCTTTTTTATTGGCTGGAAGATAAATTGAATATTCCCCACAAAGACATGGAATGGGATAAACGATGCAGCCAAACTGATACAAACGGTGTATTGGTTCCCGGTTTTTCCGGATTGGCAGCCCCTTACTGGAAAAGTGGATTTGAAACTGTTTTTCACCAATTGGATAATGT
>DJKX01000049.1:8615-92733 GCA_002436185.1 Fidelibacterota bacterium UBA6531 | reverse complement strand
ATTTGCCGTATAGTAAGTAGTTAACTCTTTAAAATAATTCCCCTAAAACTTCAATCAAGCGGTCCGCATCTTTTTCATCATTATAAGCGTTGAAAGATGTTCTGAATAATATTTTATCTCCCCATGGAAAAACGGGTATTTCTATTTTATATTCATCCATAAGGCGCCGTTTAAAATCGAGTCCATTTTCTATGTTGGTTATAATACTGGCCATTTGTCCCAGCCATTCTTCTGTATTTGGACAAATGGGTTCCGAATCTATAATCTCATAAATTCGATCTCGCGTTTTTCTATTTAATGCTCGAGACCTTTCTCTTACTGAATTCCAATCATGCTCTTGTTGGAATTGAATGGCTGCTGGTACAGTCAAAAATGCGCTGGGGTCCCACGTCCCTTGATATTGACTTTCATAAATAAAAGGCGAAGGAGATCGATCAACCTCTGACCCCCAGCTAATAATAAGGGGTTCTATTGTTTCCTGGAGCGACTTTTTTACGTAAAGAAAGGATGACCCTTTCGGTGCAGACAACCATTTATGGCATGCACCAACATAAACATCCGGGTCCATCTCAGCAATATTCAACGGAATATGTGCCGGAACGTGTGCTCCATCCACAATTGTCATAATGCCTGCTTCCTTGGCTTTTTTACAAATGGCGACGACGGGTAAAATCAAACCGGTGGAACTGGTGATTTCACTCAAATAGATGATTTTTGTTCTTTCTGTTACCGCTTTCCAAAAATGTTCTATATAATCTTCGTGCGTCGTAAGAGGAACCGGTGTGAATTGTTGGACAATTGAAAATCCTTTATCCTGTGCATAATGTTCCCACGTACGTACCAGGGATCCATACTCCATATTTGTCATAAGGACTTCATCGTCCAAACCAAGATCCAAACTCCGAATAACTGTATTTACGGCAGTTGTTGGATTGGTGACAAAAATAAGATCATCACCATGGCAACCTACATAATAACCTAATGCATGGCGTGCTTCTTCTAAATGATCATAGACTTTTATCGCCATGAATTCCACAGGCTGTTGTTCGAGTTTACGTTGCCAATTTTGATATACTTCAAAAACTGGTTTTGGGCATGCACCAAATGAACCGTGGTTTAAAAATGTGATGGAAGGATCTAAATGGTAAAGCTCTTTCATAAATTATTTTGCTAATGCACCCATGGGGTCCCAAGGCGGTAGTACAACTGGTTCTTTTTGATAAACTTCCAGTTCTTCTTTCTTAACATAATCTTTATGTATCACCACTTCGTAATTATACTCATCAAACCAAGCACTTGTCATAATGTCAAATCCCTTGTCGCTTCGCTTATCTCCCCAGCTGTTCTCCACTCTCCATTTTTTTGGGTTTCCTTTATTATCCAAGTCCACTCCAGTAAATAACATGGCATGGGTCATTTGACTTTCTCCATATTCCAGCCTGTCTGCTTTCGTCATAGGAAAATCCGTACTATAAAATAGTTCAAAATCGAAGATGTCCATATCCATTACACCTAAATTTCTGTGAAAATGTTTTCCCACATCGCAACCAAACCAAACAGGATCATCGTTTTTGATAGAATCAACCGTCGCTTCTTTCAACCGATTTGATGGTAGATTCAGATAACGGATCATTTCACCTTCGATCACATTACCTAAATAATCAACCGTATACACTTCATTGTATGTTTTATCTGACATTGGACAATTGATCAAACAAACAAAATCGTTTAAATTTAACTCCACATGGTCATTGAAGAATTTTTTGGGTGTCAGTTTTTCAAATCGATGAAATTTCTTATCCTTATCTCTTACTTGCCAATCAAACGAGTCCGGCGGAGATCCTAAACTAATAGTTAACATTTGATAAACTGTGCCTAACATTTCATTTTTCATTAGACGCAGATCTTGTACACTAACGCCTTTTTCACCTTCACCACGAAGGTCTTTTGCGAACCCTCTTAATTTTCGTGTGATCATTCGATTCATTCTCATGGACTGGCTAGACTGAAAACTTTCGGGCATTTCCGTTTGAGGAAGTACTCCGTATTTCTCGATCAAGTTCACAAACATATGCCATTGCCCTCCATCTTGAATGGGATCCGTTAGTAAGTGCATAATTAAACGTTCATCCAAAGGTTCTTTTATAGTTTTAATGATACTTTCTAAAAAATAATTAGACTTTTCAAGCTTATCACAAAACATGAAAAAGTTCTGACTGAACTCAAATTGCTTGAGGTTGTATTTCCGACCTAAATAAATCCTAAACAGATTTAGCCCTGCAAATCCCCAACAACGTCCGCTGGATTTTTGATTTGTCACTTTCATTTGACCGGTGACCATTTCAGAAAACGTATGGTCTATCTTTCTGAACACTTCCCAATCCATGGCTAGATCCATAACATCGCCACGAACCGCTGCATTTCTAGCCAGCTTGACTTGATTGTTACTATTGGATGCTTTTTTATAATTCTTAATGTTTTTTAATGTAATCTTTGAATTCATGCTATTCTCCTCTTGTTAAATAATAAATGTAAACAATCCTATAAATGCTTGTACAATACTTAGTATTGAAATTTCACATCCAAAACATATTATCATAATTTTTTATCTTCACTTTTGTTATCTATTAATTGTTGAATTTTTTCTCGTATATGGATTTGAAGTTTATCAATATCCATTTCTTTATATTGTTCTCCGGATATTGGATCACCGAATCTTATTGTTAAGATTCCCGGATTGATTTTCCAATCGGTCTTTTTCTTTGCTTTGTAGGCACCTATTAATGCTACAGGAACAATTGTAACACTTGTTTTAAGAGCAACATGAAAAGGACCTTTTTTAAATGGTCCCATTTGTCCTGAAACAGTGCGCGTTCCTTCCGGTGATATAATAAATGATATACCATTCCGGATTGATTCTTCTGCAATATCCAGACTGTGGATAGCTTCTGTCAGTTTTTTTCTTTTAATTGGGATAGCTCCATATCGTTTTATTAGAAACCCCCAAACCGGGTATGAAAATTGATGATTAGCTCCAACGCCGGTAATATAATGTTTTACTGAACCTCCCAACATAAAGGGATCAAACATGGATTCATGATTGAATAAATAAAGGTATGGCTGCCCATTTTTATCCGGGAGATTACCTTCTATCCTCAACCATTGTCCGGCGGCTAACATCATCATTCTACAGGCAAATCGAACAAAGGGAAAAAGAGGAATAGGTTTTATAAATAATCTCAATAATAAAAAAATAGCGACAAATAATAAAAATACCAGTAAAGCCAATGGCCAAAGAATAATGGATATAATGATTCTAAACATGCCAGCCTTGTTTATTCAGGGTTGCAAACAGTTTATGATTGGCCTTGGGAAACGGTAAATCCTTGATTTGAGTGGGCTTTATCCACATATATGGTTGAGTTGTTTTTAAAATTGTGTTGTTTTTTGAAACACAATGAAAAGAAGTCATTTTTATAGAAAAATGACTGTAAACATGCTTTATACTGCCAATCTTTGCTTGTATATTGACTTTTAAACCACATTCTTCTTTTATCTCTCTAGCCAGTGCTGTGCGGTGGCTCTCTCCATTTTTTATTTTTCCACCGGGGAATTCCCATAATCCACCCAAATGGTTTTTTTCTTTTCGTTGTAAAATTAAGAATTTTTCTTGGTGCCAGATTACACCTGTGACTACATCGTAATTAGGTATGGATTTATGCAGTTGTGGCGTAGGATATGATTCAGGTGAGCATGTTTGTGCTGCAAAACATGAATTTTCTAAGGGACAATTATAACAATGAGCTTGATTCGGCTTACAAATTTGGCTACCAATGTCCATTAGCGCTTGGTTTATATCTCCCGGAAAACCATATTTCATCCACTTACGAATATGATTATGAATCACCTTTTTATTAAAGGGTGATAATCTTTTTCGCTTCAGAAATCTGGCCATGACACGAATTACATTTCCATCCAATGCAGGATGAGGTTTATCATGAGCAATAGATAAAACAGCAGATGCAATATACGCACCCACACCGGGCATTTGAATAAAAGCATCATAATCAGAAGGAATTTTCCCTGAATAAACTTTCATAATAATATCAACTGCATTTTTAAAATTCCTACAACGATTGTAATATCCCAATCCTTCCCAGATTTTTAATAATTCTCCTTCCTCCGCTTCGGCAACATCTTTTAATCTCGGATATTTGTTTATCCATTTTGTATAATAAGGCATTACAGTATCTACCTGAGTCTGTTGGAGCATAATTTCAGATAGCCATATTTTATACGGATCCTGTGTTTTTCTCCATGGGAGATCCCTTTGATATATACTATACCAGGCGAGAAGTTTTTTTGTAAGATTATTTGTATTATACAAATTATTCTTGTTTTAATAGTAATTTTGATAATGTCCAATGAAATGTTGATAGTATCTCTTTCACCTCGTCTCTATCTTCCAATGGGATGGAATCATAAACGGTATCGCCTAATAAATCAATCCGTTCTTCAACTTTATCCTGTATCTCCTGTCCCTTTGGTGTCAATTTTAGTAATGTAATTCGTTTGTCATGTCGACCTTTTGATTTTTCTATCCAATCGCGTCGCACAAGAATATCCACTAATCGAGTAAGGGTACTATTATCCACTCCCAGTTGCTGTGCCAGAGAGGTCATATCTATTCCATCAAAGGGCACACTGGAAATAAGCAATATCTGTGAGAGTGTAATTTTACCATCAACAATATTCGATCTGAATAATCGTTGGAGGTCCAGGAGGAACTGTTTTAAAACTTCACCAAATTCCATACTTGTATATTACAAATATATTTGGTGAAGAAGCAATATCAGCTTATTTTTGCTCCATTTTGGATAGGTGTATCCAATTCAAGCAAAACAATACCACTTTCTTGCCCTTCTGCGCCTAGAATAAGGGCTTCTGAAGAAAAAGATGCGATTTTCTTTGGAGGAAAATTCACAACAGCAACAACTTGCCGATTCAATAATTCTTTCGGGGAATAATGATCCGTGATTTGGGCGCTGGTTTGTTTTATGCCATAACCGCCAAAATCAATTTTAAGTTTATATGCAGGTTTCTCTGCTTCAGGAAATTCATCTACAGCAATAATAGTACCTACGCGTAATTCAACTTTTTTAAAATCGTTTATATTTATCATAGCACTATTTTAAATATTTATCAAACCAGTCTACAATGAATTTTAATCGTGCTTCCCTGCGATCTGGCCGGCCATGACGCGATAAACCATGTGGTTCTTCAGGAAAACGCACATATTCCACATCTTGTTTTAAATATTTAAGAGCTGTAAACATTTGATCTCCTTGCTCAATATTACAACGAAGGTCAAACTCACTGTGAATAATCAACAGAGGCGTGGTGCATTTATCTATATACGTCATGGGTGACCATTCGTTCTACAGTAAATATGACGTGCTGACCGGCAGAGCTAAGGTTTGGCTCCAAGGGAATTCTGAATTTATACAAGTCATCTATACGTATAGGATGTTTTTTGGGCATATTTTTGCTTACTCTTTCGGTGGTAACGACCATAGTACATTACAATGATCATCTAATAATTTCAGCATTTCCTGAATAGCCAGTTCATCATTAAGACCGTGACCCAGGGGTACTTTATGATCCATATTGATTGTTTTAATATGATACCATTGACCGGGGATCAATAATTCATCAGAGCGATATTCTGCAATGGGATCGGCTCCGTTCAAACCGGTTGTGGGCCCAGATTGAGAAATTGTATTCACAATTCCATCATTTTCAAACCATGTGGAATCCGTTACGGAACCGTCTGCCCAATAGGCTTTTTTCTTGCCCATTAATCGTGCATTTGCACGCAAAATCAAACTCATGGTTTCATCGGGTGTATGAAATCCACTGGCAGTATCCAGACGGGTATTTGCGGTTGAAAATGAAAAATAATAAGTGCTGGAATTAGCCGACGCAATCGTGTTCAATTCACGGGCACCTTCGATACTCACATCCCAAGCACACATATTTTTTGTCCTCCAGGCTTTATGTTCACGCATGCGCCTGAAATATGCTGCCCACGTTTCTTCTTCTTGTTTTTCAAATCCCCATTGCTGGAGATCAAAATCATAAAAATCGTTGCCCACAACTGCCGCTAAACCGATAACGTCCTGTAAAAACGGAATACCTTTTGTAATTATATCTGAAAGAGTTGTGCCATTATGGGGTGTGGATATTGTGGTAATTGAATGAATCCACTCTTCATGAACATTAGCCATTAACATATTTTTTTCAGGTATGAATTTATCCTCATTTTCATAAATAATATTTTCAAGTAAATACTGCAGCATCCTTGCAGTTTGTCCGCCCATACTATGTCCAACAAAATGAACCGGATGATTTTTATCCCATTTAGGATAAAGTCCATCAAAAAACTTTTCCCGCGGTTGTTGCTCCAGCCCATATGTTTCAGAATGCTTCTTACCGTAATCAACCTGTCCGCCTTTTATTTGGTAAAATAATTCGACCGCACGATCCCAGTTTGATGATACGGGGCCAACAGAAGCCGTGTATACTTCATACCCCTGATTGCGAAGAAAATCTTCATAATCATTTTTTCCACCCCAATATTTATAACCGGACATTTCATCGGTTCCCCATCCCATAAAGCCATGAACCAAAATAATGGGGTATTTATTATCAGCTGCCAGATTAGTCAGAAAAACAAAACAAAGGAGTGTCTTGAAGATTTTTAAACAGTTGTGGAATTTCATTTAATCAGTATAATAATAGTCAAAGAGAATCATTATTTTATCTTCGCTTAATAAACCAAATATCAGTGTTTCATCTGTCAAGTTTGTTGTGGGTTCTGTTAATTCCCCGAATCTTCATAGTTCCACACCATAAGCTTCATAAGTAGCCGAAAGAATAGAAAATCTATTTCATTATTGCAAGAATCTTTGTTAATAATAAAAAGCCCCTTTGCAGGGGCTTTTTAACTATTAAGTGGTTGATTATTTAAATCTATGCACAGCAGGTCTCAATCAAAGCAGCACATACCAGATAAGGATCCATATTGGCCGACGGACGGCGGTCTTCCAAATATCCACAACCAGCATTTACTGTTGCCATAGGTATGCGGATGGACGCCCCACGATCATTCTTATCATAGCGAAATTCATGGATGGAACATGTTTCATGGAGCCCGGTTAATCTTTCTTCGTTATGGGCGCCATAAACAGCAATATGTTCTTCATGTTTTTTGCCAAGAGCCTCGCAGGCAGCTTCAACTACTTTAATACCTCCGTTTTCACGCATGGCTTTAGTGCTAAAATTTGTATGAGCTCCGGCACCATTCCAATCGCCCTTTACTGGTTTGGGGTGTAGTGTGGCATTTACACCGTATTCTTCGGCAATGCGATAAAGGAGCCAACGCGCCAGCCAAAGTTGATCGCCTGCATCTGTAGCACCCACCGGCCCCACTTGGAATTCCCACTGGCCGGGCATGACTTCTGCATTTATTCCGGAAAAGGCGATACCAGCTTCCAAACAGGCTTCCATATGTTCTTCCACAATATCACGGCCAAACACCTCATCTGCGCCAACACCGCAGTAAAATGGACCTTGCGGTGCAGGATACCCACCTTCTGGCCAACCTAGGGGTGAACGGCCAATAAAAAATGTGTATTCCTGTTCAATGCCAAACCAGGGATCATGATCTTTATATTTTTCAGCAATCTCAACCAAGCGAGTACGCGTATTAGACTTATGAACAGAACCGTCGGGGAGACACACTTCATTCATGACCAGAATATTGTCTCCGCTGCGAATTGGGTCAGGTACAAAATATACCGGCTTTAGCATACAGTCACTATCAGTGCCTTCTGCCTGCATAGTGCTGGAACCATCAAAACCCCAGATAGGAATTTTGTCCACTGAAGAAATTGGTCCATCGATGATTTTTGTTTTGGAACGCAATTTAGCAGTCGGTTGATGACCATCAATCCAAATATATTCGGCTTTTATATTACCCATTTTTATTTCCTTTAGTAATTAGGTTAATATTTTATGTGTTTAACTTAATTTTCCTATAATTATTAGGATAAACAAATTGTATCCATAGAAAAACAATGCGAAATATACTGTTTTAGCCTATAGCTTCCGAACCTTTTTCATTGGTTCTGATACGAATACATTCTTCAATAGGTAAAATAAATATTTTTCCTCTACCTTTATCTCCTTCTTTTCTCGCTACGGTTGTAATAGCCTCCACAGCTGGTTCTACAAAATCATTATTAACAGCAATTTCTAATCTGACTTTCTTCAATAAAGAAATTTCATGTGATAAGCCTCTGTATACCTCATGAACAGGAATTTCTTTACCCTGGCCCAATGCATTTGAAACAGTAAATTTATATATCTGTCTTTTCAAAAGTTCTTCTTTCATATCAGGCAGTTCTTCTGGTTGAATGATTGCAATAATTAATTTCATTTTTTATCTCCTACTCTACGGTAAAAATTTGAAATCCAGCATAAGATTCCATATCATGTTCACCAATATCTAATCCAATTATTTCTTCTTCTTCAGACACGCGAAGTCCTAAAAGTATTTTTATTACTTGGAATAGTATTACTGCTCCAACTAAACAAAAAACACCATAGGAAATTACACCAAGAGCCTGAACTCCAAGATGATAATCTGGGCTAAATATTCCCACAGCTAATGTGCCCCAGATACCACACACTAAGTGTACCGAAATTGCTCCAACAGGGTCATCGATTTTAATTTTGTCAAATTGCATTACAGAAATAACGACAATTATTCCTGCAATAAATCCTACAATTACTGAATTCATCGGGCTGATGCAATCTGCACCAGCAGTAATACCCACCAAACCAGCCAATGATCCATTTAAGATCATGGACAAGTCAGGCTTCTTTGAAATTATCCATGAAGTTAACATGGCACCTATGACACCAGCAGCAGCAGCTAATGTGGTTGTAACAAAAACTAATGAAACACCTCCGGGATCCGCAGATAGAACAGATCCCCCATTGAAACCGTACCAGCCAAACCATAATAACAATACTCCAATGGTAGCTAGTGGCATATTATGTCCCATAATTGGCTTAATATTACCATTTCTTGAATATTTTCCTAATCGCGGACCCAGAGTATATGCACCTATCAACGCTGCCCATCCACCAACACCATGTACCAAAGTAGATCCAGCAAAATCATGAAATCCTTTAGCATCTAACCAACCTGCCCCCCAGGTCCAAGATCCTGCAATTGGATAAATCAAGGCAACATAAATAGTAGAAAAAATCAAAAAACTTCCAAGCTTAATTCTCTCGGCAACTGCTCCAGAAACAATGGTGGCTGCAGTAGCTGCAAACATCGCTTGGAAAATGAAATCAGTAAAATAAGTGTATGCACCATCTGCATAATCAATCAACCCGCCGGCCCCATCAGGAGAGGCTATTCCCATACCTGCAAAACCGAAGAAACCGTTAAATTCACCGGGATACATGAGGTTAAAACCACATAAAGCATAAGTTAAAATTCCTATCGCAATGATACTGACATTTTTAAATAAAATATTTACAGTATTTTTTGCTCGGGTTAGACCAGACTCCAAGGTAGCAAAACCTAAATGCATTATAAATACAAGTATTGTCGCTACCAGCATCCAAGTATTGTTTACAGTAAACAATGCCACATCGCCAGAATCAGCGATTATAGCACTGCTGAAACCAAGTATTGTGATGAATAAAATTTTAAAGATTTTCATATTTATATCCCTTTCTTATTTTATAGACTTAATCCAACAACTAGAAATGCCAGTCCACCATCAGGATTTAAAATCCAGGAACAGCTATACTTTTCATTACTCGCTGAAACACCAACTTCAATCGGCGCAAACTCACCATCGCTTGTATACCCACCATTTCCAAAACCTAGCATGAATGGTCCATAAGAAATATTGATATATTTTGACATTGGTGCCTTATCAGTTTCAAATGCGCCATAAAATCCAGGTTCCACAACGAACATGCCAGCTATTAGACCAATGCCATTAAAAGACCCACCCAAAGATAGTTCAATGTTATGTGCGCCTGTATCAGAAGCAGTTTCGTTAAAGTCGCCACCTGGTGAAGCACCGGGAAAATAATAGTCAGTTATTGTGATGGAATAATCACCAATAGAATAACTTGCGTACAAATCATTCTCACTGCCTTCTCCGCCAAACTGCCAGGCACTCCAAGCCCCCAAGGTCAATGATCCAGCGGTATAAGTAATTCCAGGCTGGATGGAGGGATTGTTGCCAAAATCGGTGCCTCTCCATATATACCTGTTATAGATATCACACGAAACTCCCCATGGGGATTCATCTTCTTGTGCAAATAGAGTCGTCAGGCCTGTAATTGTAATAAGTACTAATGCAATCTTAAATGTTTTATTCATTTTGTTTTCCTTTGTTTATTAAAAATGTAGGGTTAATTAACCTGCTTTGAGTTTATAGCTTAATAGATATTAATATGTAAAATTATTAAATAACAATAAAATTTTAAAGATTAATTATATAATAGTTAATATTATTAAGATATATACGGAATATTATGTAAATAATAAAGTATTTACTTTTTGAAAAAAACTATTCATTAAGTACGACCCCCAGTCTGTCGGCGGCCTGCAGGTCATAAATATCCTGGAAATCCATTATTTCCTGGGCAATGGAAACAATACATTTGAAAAATTTCTTTTGATTGATCCAGTTAGATAAAATGCGTTCAGCTATAATTGAATCTGTATGAAAAATGTGATTTTTTAGTAATCGCTGGATAAGGTGTTCGTCACTTAGGGATAACTCTTTTTCTTTGACAAACTCTTTATTTAGGCGGTATGTAACAGGGTTGTTTTTAGAATAAATAAAAGCCTGCCCCCCGGTCATTCCTGCTCCAAAATTATGTCCAATTTCTCCCAGTACAACAACTGTCCCCCGTGTCATATATTCACACCCATGGTTTCCAATTCCTTCAATTACCGCTGAAGCTCCGCTATTTCTTACAGCAAATCTTTCGCCACCTCTACCTGCAACAAAAAGAGTTCCCCCTGTTGCCCCATAGAGGGCAACATTCCCGATTAATGTATGCTCCTTTTTTTTACGTCTTACCACCCCGGGCATACGGATAGAAATAATCCCCCCGGATAATCCTTTTCCAACATAATCGTTTGCAATACCTCTTAATCTTAACTCTACACCGTTGGCAAGATAGGCTCCAAAACTTTGTCCAGCGGTACCAGACATTTGTACTTGTATATCGCCATTAAAATTCCCTTTTCCATAAAGGAATGCAATTTCTCCTGATAGACGTGTACCAATAGAACGCTGTGTATTATTGACAATTTTTGCTACTACAGCATGACCATGGGTTAAAATTGCTCCCCGTACTTCATTAATAATTTCTTCATCAAGGCATGTGGTGTTCTGCATACTTTGGAACTTGACTTTTGCCGAAGAAACAACAGGTAATCCCTTTTTAGCATCGGGATTAAAAATATATGAAAAATCCAGACCCCTGGTACGTACATATTTTTTGAACATAGTATTAACTGATAATAAATCAGTCCTTCCAATCAACGACTGTATATTTCCAAAGCCCAGGGTTGCTAATTCTTTTTGTACTTCTTCTCCTATATTTAAAAGGTATTTTTTTATGTTATTTGCCTTTCCTTTATATTTATTCATATACTTTGGATCTTGCGTAGCAATACCTGCTGGACAAGTGTTTAGGTGGCATTGCCGCGCCATAACGCACCCCAAAGCAATTAAAATTGCTGTTCCAAAATCATATTCTTCGGCTCCCAGTATAGCTGCTACAATTATATCGGATGCTTTTTTAATTCCTCCATCCACGCGCAACGTCACTTGATCACGAAGCTTGTTTGCAACCAACGTTTGGTGTGTTTCTGCTAATCCGAGTTCCCAAGGCAATCCAGTATGTTTTAAAGATCCAAGCGGACTCGCACCTGTTCCCCCGTCTCCGCCTGAAATTAATATAATATCGGCTCCAGCTTTAACCACCCCAGACGCAACTGTTCCCACCCCCGGCTGAGCTACAAGCTTTACCGATATTTGAGCTCTCGGATTAACTTCTTTTAGATCATAAATGAGTTGTTTGATATCTTCAATACTATAAATATCATGATGGGGTGGGGGAGAAATAAGAGGGACTCCGGGCGTTGATGATCTTGAATGAGCTATTTGTGCTGTAACTTTATGCCCCGGCAATTGTCCCCCTTCCCCGGGCTTAGCCCCCTGAGCCATTTTAATTTGAATTTCTTTGGCGGCAGCAAGGTATTCAACAGAAACCCCAAACCGACCGCTTGCAATTTGTTTAATATATGAATTCACATGTTTATCAGGATTTGTGCGACTGTATCTATCATCAAGTTCTCCACCTTCACCTGTATTACTCCGACCCCCAGTTAAAGCCATTCCGCGGGCGATCTCTCTATGCACCGTTTCAGAAATTGCTCCAAGCGACATAGCGCCAGACCCAAAGCGTTTGAGAATATTTTCCAAGGGTTCTATTAATTCAACAGATATAGGATCGCGCTTACTAATATATTGAAAAAAATCGCGTATGTAAACCACATCAGATGTTTCCACATTCTTTTTAATTTTATTATTTGCAGCCTTTTGAATAGTTTTGAATCCTTCGGGGGAAAACCCTCGTGATTCTCCTCCCTTGCGAAATCTGAAAAACCCTCTTTCAACCAACTCCGGCTGTTTATTCTCGAAGGCAGCATAATGTCTGTTTTTTTGTACCTTTATTATATGATCTAAATCTATTCCACCGATATTTCCTTGAATGGATGGAAAATGCTTTTTAAGAAATCCACCGGATAAGCCAACGGCATGAAACAACATACTGCCGTGATAACTACTAATGGTTGATATCCCCATTTTCGCCATGATCTTGAGCAAGCCTTTTTCAAGAGCATAACGGTAATTTCCCATTTTCCCGGTCCATTGATCATCATCAGAAAAATGTTCTCTAATTAACTCATAGGCCATATAAGGGTAAACCGCACTTGCTCCCAACCCTATCAACACGGCCACATGATGATCTTCAACTAAATTTCCAGATAAACAAATCAGCGAAACACGACTTCTTAATTTATTTTTAACGAGATAATGATGTACTGTAGAAACAACCAATGGCATCGGTAAGGGTAAAAGTCCTTCTTGCAAATTTTCATCTGTCAAAAATATTATTTTTGCTCCATTTTCAATTGCTTCTCTTGATTGTTTTTTTATTTTAGAAATACGTTTATCACAACTATTGTTTATTTCACAATGACAATATATTCGTTTATAGGGATATTTTTTCTTTAAGCTATATAATTTTTGAACGTCATTTGGAGACAATATGGGGCTTTCAATACGTACTGCCCCGCTAAATGTTGGTTTTGTATCCAATAAATTGTTTTCTGACCCAAGATATTTAAAAAGCGCCATAACGCCTCTTTCCCTGATGGAATCGATGGGGGGGTTGGTTACCTGTGCAAATGACTGTTTAAAGTAATCATAAAAACGGCGGTCTTGTTTGGATATAACTGCCGAAGGTGCGTCATCTCCCATTGAGCCAATGGGTTCTCTTCCGCTTTCTGCCATAGGTATTAAGTAGCGGGTTAGGTCTTCTTTGGTCCAACCAAAGGCTATCCTTAATCGTTTATCAAAACCTTCATTAGGTAACCCAAATTGTTCAAATTCTTTTTTAGAAGATTTTCTTGATATAGCAGATAGATATTTCCCCAATGAATCAGAAAATGAATTTTCTCCAGCTACAATTCTTTTCAAGTTGTGGTTATGTAATATACCTTTTCCTTTTAAGGATACGGCAAATATTTCACCAGCTCTCATATGGTGGTGTACATCAAGATTTTTATGAGCCACATCAATAATCCCTGCTTCTGAAGCCATAATTACCAAATCATCTTTTGTAATTGTATACCGCAATGGTCGTAGACCGTTGCGGTCCATTTTGGCAGCAACATAATCCCCATCGGTAAATATCATGGCAGCTGGGCCATCCCAGGGTTCCATAAAATTTTCATTATATATATAAAAATCTTTCAAGTTTTTTGGAATGAATTGATCGTATTCATATGGATCGGGAATCATCATCATCATACTGCTGAATAGGCTTCGACCGCTTCTTACCAAAAATTCCAACACATGATCGAAGCTTTCCGAATCGCTCCCCTTATTATTGGTAATTGGTTTCAATAATTCCAAGTCATCTTTCCAAAATCTAGATTGAATCACCCTTTCACGGGCTTTCGTCCACAGGCGATTTCCTTTTATTGTATTTATTTCACCATTATGAGCAATCATTCTAAATGGTTGTGCCATAGACCACGTTGATTGAGTATTAGTAGAAAACCTTTCGTGGAACACCGCGAGTTTAACCACATATTTTTCATGTGTTAAATCCTGGTAAAAGTGATCTAGTTGAGCAGATGTCATCAACCCTTTATACACTATGGTTTCTGAAGACAATGAGCAGATATAGGTTTTCTTTTTCTGATTAATAAAATCTTTTTCCAGTTCTTTTCTGAGTAAATACAATCTAGCTTCAATGGGTCGATTACTTTTTCTACTTTCAGACAAGAAAAATTGCACGATTAATGGTTGCTTGGACTGGGCAAATTGTCCTATTACATTTGAATTCACTTTTACGTTCCTAAAAGCAATAACAGTAAATCCGCGAGGTTTTGCATGTGCTTTTACAGTGTTTTTCAACCAAGTAATTTCCCGGGGAGTGGTAAACGCCATTCCGACGGAAAACTTCTTCCGCAGTGGTATTTTTATTCCTAACTCTTTCTGTAGAATTTCGCGGAAAAATGGTTTAGGAATATCCGTAAGTATACCTGCGCCATCCCCTGTCTCCTTATCAGCAGATATTGCCCCCCTATGAGCCAATCGTTGTAATCCTTTAATAGCTAAGGGAAGAACCCTGCTTTCCGGTTTACCGGAAAGCGTTACAATAAATCCTGTCCCACAAGCATCATGGAACGAATCTTTATTAAATAAAGGATATATGTTTCTGATTTTTTTCAAAAGAAATTCTTCTTATTTGGATTTTGGGGGAAAATAATTACCCCAACAATGTTGTTGGGGTAAAAAAAAGAACTATAAAAAATTAAGGCGTATTAGGCCCTTAATACCTGCTAAATTTATTTCTAAAGGTCGAGATTTCTTATTGCACCTGCATTTTTACCCTGCAAATATTAAACCTTGAAAAGGTATAATTCAATAATCTTTATTAATTAAGTAATATTGTGTAATTCTTTTAATGTTGTTAAGTCGTCATTCGTAGTTTCTTTATATGTTGAGAGCACTACGTTTGACTGCGTTCGCGACACACCAGGCCAATTTTGAATTTCATATAAAAAATCTTCCAAAGTTTGTGAATTTTTCACACGTACTTTTAAAATATGCGATCCACCCCCTGTAATAGAATGGCACTCCAAAATTGCTTTTGTTTCTTTGGCTTTCTTTACAAATTCATTGTAATGATCAGAATGCTCACTAATAATAAAAACAAAGGCTGTTAGGTCAAGGCCAATATTTTTATGATCCAAAATAGCTGAAAATTGTTTTATAAGTCCCTTTTCAGTTAATTTTTTGATCCGTTCTCCCACCGCAGGAATAGACAGGTTTACTTCTTTAGCAATATCGCTAGCTGTTGAACGACCATCTACTTGTAGGATTTCTAAAATTTTAATATCTTTTTTGTCAAACATATCTACAACCTATTTTTACTTAAAGAACTTATCGCTGAAATATTTTACTAGAAAGAAAGATTTGTCTAATATTTTTACTAATTATAATCCTTATCTCTTTAAATAATAAATAATTACACTATTTAAAAATAAAAACCCCATTGCATTAGCATTCTCAAAGCAAAATTATCTTCACCTCTAATGGGATGAGAAACCCAAATAGGAAAATATAATCCAATTTCCATCATTGTTTGAGACTCAAGGCCAACACCGGCTGTCAAATAAACAGAACCACTATTATTCAAATAATCCATTCGATCCAGCAATGTTCCTTGCTCATTACTAACGACGGCTCCATCGATAAACACCATGGGCCATGCTACCGTTTTCGTTTCCCAGCCAATGCTTATCCCGTTGCTGAAAATATTATTTTGCCATTCTTTTTCAATAATTGAAACACCGCGAAAAAGGGGGATTTGACCTTCACGTTGTTGCCAGATTTTTGGGATATACAATAATCTATAAGAAAGTTCGTTCCCCCCGCGTTCATCCCAAACAAAACCGGCTTCACTATGAAAACGAATAATAAAACCTTCTATTTTATGTGTTTCTACATCTGCAGAAATTCCAAAATTATAAAATGATACTTCTTCCTGAAAACCACCAAGAAAGTAAACTTCCAAAAGATATCGCTGATCAGTTGTATAAGAAAAAATTGACCATTTTTCTTTCAATTTAATATTCCGGCCAGCCGGCCACCAATCGCTGGAATCTGACGAAATATATTCAGTGTTAGAAAATGTTGTTGTTAATCGGGAATAAGATGATTCACCATGTACTGCTAAATATTTTGGCTCACCTAGATAATTATTAAATGCAATTTTTGTCCATTTTTTTGGATATTCATAACCGGTTTCCAACTCCCAATAGGTGTTGACTGTAGATTTCAAAGGAGTTTTATAACTGACTTTTCCGCCCCAATTATATTCTGGGACACCTATTGAAAACGTTATCTCCAAGTCAAACAGGTTTTGGTAAAAAGCCGGCATAATCGGCATCAGATTAATTCCCAACCCGCCTGAAAATTTTACTCCTGTTCGCCAATTGCCGCGCCAATCCCTTTTTAACTTCGGTCGGTAATATACCTTATATGTTTCCCAATGGGGTAAACCATAATTGGGCTGTAATGATATTTGTCGAGGCCAGCGGTTATTAAACCGGTTATCATCAAATAATAGTTTATTGGGATCAAGCTCTGCTGATACCAATTGGGATAAGGTAGTTATTTCAATTGTATTGTTTCTATTAATATCTATCTGATGTAATAAAGTGCTATCCCCATTTTCAGTTATAATTAATACATCTACCGGTAAAATCCAACTACCATTATATTTTGTATTAATTTTATTATTCCATAACCTGTTAATTTTATACTGACTTGTAACATCTTCAATCTTAAAATCGAGTTGTAGATTTGTTGTAAGAGCTAATCTAAAATTATCTGCTATTTTATCGTCTGTATGTTTTTTAATTATATTAATGAAATCTTCAGTATTTGCTGTTTTTCCTCTAAACAACATAGAATAATCCATCATAATGATTTGCATTACAGAATCGCCTTCGGATGCCTGCAGCATCTGCAAAGCATGACTGCCGACAATATATTTACTATATATATTTGCAGCGTTTTCCCAATTGGTTTGCTTTCCAGGGCGATAAATAGGTGGAAGTGATTTTTCACCAATGACATCCAGCAAAAACTGTGTCCAATCTTCCATATCCATGGCTTTAATCTCGGGCCATATATTCAAGTCTGGGATAGGTTTAGTAAATGTAAAAGGGTCAGGTTTTACTTTTTGAGATCGTTCAAATAGCCAACTTGCATATTCAGCAAGAGATTCGTTTAACCAGTTTTCTGCATATGCATCAGCTTGAATTGAAAAACCAAACCATTGATGTGCTAATTCATGATCAAATACATGGCCATTGTCAATTTTATCTTGAAAAATAATATAATTGCTTTTTGTAATAGCTCTTGATCCAATAGAATATCCACTGCTGATAACCAATTTATCCATTAATGCATTTCCAAACTGTTTTTCATAAAAAGGAATTAATTTTTCCAAACGAGCTTGAAGATTCTTAACGTGTTTTTCCTGCGATTTTTGTGCAATGATTTCTATCTGGATACCACTTATATTTAATGGATATTTTTGCATTCCCTTAATAAAAACTGCGCTACTTGATAGTGTATGATTATCTTTGATCTTATATTTGGTATGCCCTGTTTCTAATTCAATCTGTTTTGATATACTGCTCGATATCCCTACTAAGAAGTCCGTTGGGACAGTTAAGTCCATTTCATATTTTGCAAAATTAGAATGAGGTTTTATAGTCTTTCCATATTCATCAGGATGCCATCCATCACTATAAAAATATTCAAGTACAGGGTAGTAATGAATAGCATTGTATGTAACAGTATCTTTCCGGGAGCCATAAGCGGGTAGACTTGGGTTCCCTGATGACGTGAAATACGTCTTAAAAGGGATATCAACAATGACTGTTTCTCCAGCCTGAACAGGAGGAAACAGACCAATTATTAGCACCAGGCTATCCTGCCCTGAAACTTTACCGCCATGAGAACAACGTATTGATGATATTTCAGATAAAGGAGCATGTTTTGGATCATGGTTTCCGGCGTTATGAAAATATAATTCTTTTAGTTCTGTATGAGAATTATTAACAATGCGCACATGATTGACTCCCTCTATAAATCCGGATGTTTGGTCCGTCCGAGGATGGAAATAGACATCCAGATTATAATTTATCTTAAGTTCGGTTCCAAGCAGGAGAGTGGATAGAAAGACACCACAAATACTATTTTTTAATATACGTTTGTTAACCACGCATCAAAACTTAATACCTACTGCCAGTCCGGAAATCCAGCCTCCGGGACCATAGGAATACACCCCTGTTTCAAAATTATAATTTTCATATATCCACGCCACACCAAAACCTGAATCAGCAAAAAAGTCTCTGGAAAGGCTTTGACTCGTTGATTGCTGTAATCGATTTGTACTTGTACCCAACTTTAGTTGTAGCTGATAAGGAAGTGCAAATACACCACCCAAACGTATTTCAGGCATTTTTAAGCTGAATCTATTATATGCATCCAGTGAAAAGGTCAATGGTAAATAGGCAAGTTTTTTTGTTATCGAGATTACAACAGCTGTTGGCAGTTCTTCCTCCTTTTCAGAATAGTTTTTTATGACGGATCCTAAATTAATTAAACTAACACCTAGTTTAGAATTCAATTTTTTTAAATCCACAATAGCACCGGCTGAAAACGTAAACAGTGCTGCTTGCTTTGCCTCGATAGTACTAATAAAAATACCCGCACTAATGCCCCATACTAATGGCCACCGTGAAGAATGTCCTGCTGCTGCCCAGTTCAACCATGTATCAGCTGCGGAGTAATTTTCAGTCTCCTGATTTAATTCATCTCGGCCTGAAAACAAACCATAGTTTAAATGGCGTAAACCATACACAGTTACAGACTCTTTCCCAGGTAAAGATAAATGAACTGATTGTGCTGTAATATCTGCAGGATAGGAAATAAAACTTGCTTCAAATTGTCTTGGTAGCATCCATAAAGCTGCCGGGTTGACCACATCTGCTGTTATATTTTGAATAGCGCCTCCAGCGCCTGTGAGTGCCATGCGGTGGGGATGGTACCAATTTTCAAGCCCCGGGAATGTGACTCCCGCAAATAATATATTAAATAAAAAACTATAAACTATACTTCTCATAAAACAGACACTGGGTTTACATCAATAAATGCTTTTACGCCTGAAGGAATTTTATCGAATAATTTTGCAGATATACGTTTTTGTAAATATTTATGCATCTTATTACCATTGATATCATATGTTTTATTTGATTTAAGAATGATATGCATACGATATTTACTGCGTAATCGTTCCCGATAACAATTTGCAGGTCCTAATATAATTATACCTTTTGGAGATGGCCGCAATTTGCTGCATATTATTTCTGCGGTCGTATTTACATGTTCTTTTTTTGCTCCTTCTATCTCAATGCGTATCATCCAGGAAAAGGGAGCGTATTGCAATTCTCGACGTTCACTCAAGGCAATATTGTAATACGTTTTTTGATCTAGTTTGGCTGCATGTTTTAATACAGGATTATCAGGGTTATATGTTTGAATTACTACTTCCCCGGACTTCCGTCTTCCAGATCGGCCTGCAGCTTGATAAATAAGTTGAAACACTTTTTCTCCGGAACGAAAGTCAGGTAAAAAAAGGCCGGTATCGCCATTTACAATTCCCACAAGTGTTGCATTGTCAAAATCTAATCCTTTGGCAATCATTTGAGTTCCAATCAACACATCAATTTTACCAGCAGAAAACTGTTCCAAAACGTTTGTCATAGAAGTGATTTTACGGGTGGTGTCATAATCAATTCTTGCCACTTTAATGTTTGAGAAAATATCAGCAATAATATCTTCTACCTTTTGTGTGCCAACTCCAAGAAGTTTTATATTTATACTACTACACTTCTGACAGGCTGTTGTTATATCTCCGGTTTCAAAACCACAAAAATGGCATTTAAGCATACGCTTATAACTATGGTATGTTAATGCAATTTCACATTGAACACATGTTTCCACATGTCCGCAATCACCGCAACGCATTATCGGTGCAAATCCCCGTCGATTTTGCAATAATATAACTTGTTCACCTTTGGCAAATTTTCGCTCCATTTTTTGCTGGAGCATGCTGGAAATAACTTGCTGAAATTTACCCGTCTCTTCCTGTTCTTTGATCATGTCCACAACATAAACTTGTGGATAAGGAGCACCGCCGAACCTATCGTTTAATTGTATATAATCATATTTCCCCTGGACATAATTATAATAGCTATCCAAACTTGGAGTGGCGCTGGACATAAGCACAACTGCCTTGTGCAGTTTGCCACGCATCAAAGCGATGTCTCGAGCATGATATCTTGGCTCGGGAGAATCCTGTTTAAATGAATTTTCCTGTTCTTCGTCAATTATAATTACGCCAATATTTTTTATTGGAGCAAAGATAGCACTGCGAGCACCAATCACAACATTAAATTCTCCTGAACAAATCTTTTTCCAAGTCCAGGCTCGTGCTGCATGGGATAGTTTTGAATGCCATAACGCAACCTGTTCGTCAAATACAGCCCGGAATCTTCCGGCGATTTGAGGCGTTAATGATATTTCCGGTAACAGCAATATTGCTGATTTGTTCTGCTCCAAGGCTTGACGTACAAGTTCAATATATATCTCTGTTTTTCCGCTTCCTGTAACGCCGTGGAGTAATGTTGGACTGAATTTTCCTGAATTCAATTTTGTGCTTAAATCATCTATCGCCAGTTGTTGTTCATCTGTGAATTTGATTTCTTTATGGATTTTTGAAAAAGTAAATCCGGTTATATCGGGCAGATTCGTTACTTCATCCAAATCAACTAGATCTTTTTCAAATAATGTTTTGCTAATTGCGCTGGGATTGCTCACTAAATTCTTGAGTGAGGATATGGGAATAGCTCCTTTTTGAGTAGATAAATGTTTTAATACTTTTGCTTGTGCGGGAGATTTTTTTTGAAATTGTTTGTAATCATCACCCCATGTTTTAAATGAAATGATACTTGTTGTTGGAGGTGTATACTTAGCTGATAAGTTTGATGGTAAAACTGTTTTTACTACTTGTCCAATCGGGGTGAAATAATATTTGCTCATCCATGTTACCAATTTCCATAGTTTTTTATCCATTACCGGTTGGTGGTCAACTAATTCTTTGATCTGTTTATGTTTACCTTTAAAATCTGATTTTGCAGATTTATTAACAACTATGCCCGTAACCATACGATTACCCAAGGGGGCTTTTACACGCGTTCCAACTTGAAGAGAGTCAATAAATTCTTTTGGAATTTTGTAAGTAAATTGGCAATAACTAGAGATTGGGAAAGCAACTTCTGCAAACATGATCATTGAAGGTAAATGCAGTAAAACCTTCCGGCAAGAATTCTTTATATAAATTAATAACCCCCGCAATAAGCGAGGGTTATATAAGAGCTTTTTAGAATTTAAGTGTTACGCTTTTATAACATACACTTTTAGTTCAGGTTTTAAATCTTCAGACACGCATACCGGTACATGATAAATACCAAGTGATTTGATGGATTCCTGCAACTCGATGCGGTGACGCTCAAGAACAACACCTTTTTCTTCCAGTTTTTTATGAATATCATTGGTTGTTACAGCTCCAAACATTTTTTCTTCTTCTCCTACCTGCACCTCAAATGTCATTTCCAGATCTTTTAATTGATCTGCAAGTTCATGATTTATTTTTGCATCATGTTTGAGACGTTTTTCAGAGTTACGTTTACGTTCATCTGCAATGGCCAGATTGCGTTTAGACGCTCGCAATGCCAACCGTCTGGGAAACAGAAAATTTCGGGCGAAACCCGGTTTTACGTTAACAATATCACCGGCAGTACCTAATGTATCTACATCCTTAAGTAATATTATATCCATGGTTTAAGTCCTTTTGGTTAATATAATGATTAATTGTCGCCTAAGCTTGTATAAGGCATTAAAGCAATGTTTCGTGCTCTTTTGATAGCTCGTATCAATTTCCTATGCATTTTTGCACTGGTGCCAGTAACTCTCCGAGGCATGATTTTGCCCTGTTCCGTTACAAAGCGGCGCAAGAGTTTTACATCTTTATAGTCAATTTCTTTAATATTGTTTTCTTTGAAATAACAAAACTTTTTACGACTTACAAATGCCATAATTTCCTCTTTTCTTTATTATGCTGAAGTTTCTTCTTCAACCGTTTCAAGTTTTACTTCTTCTTTTTCGTCTTTCTCTTCTTTTTCTTCCGGCTCTTGTGCTTTTGTTTCATCCTCTACAATTTCCGGCTTTGAATCAAGACGTACATTTTGGTAACGCAATACAGAGTTGTTCAATTTCATAAAACTTTCAAAATCGTCTAATTCCGCAGTGTTTTCTGTTTCAAAATGCAAAAGGACGTATGTTCCATATTTATGATTGTTAATAGGGTAAGCCAGCCTTTTTTTACCCCATTCATTATGGTAAATAACTTCGCTAAATTTGTTTACGTGTTCACCAATATCATTTAAAATGCTATCTGTTCTCTCCTGTTCAAAATCAGGGTTCAAAATGTAGAGTGTTTCATAATATCGCATAGATAAATTCTCCTCAAATTCCTTTTATACTAATAATGGTGCTATAACCAAAGACACCACTGACATTAACTTAATTAAAATATTTAGTGATGGACCCGATGTATCCTTAAACGGATCACCAACTGTATCTCCAACAATTGCAGCTTTATGAGCTTCTGAGCCTTTTTTGAGCATTTCGCCATTCACATTCACTCCGACTTCGATCATCTTTTTGGCATTATCCCAAGCACCACCAGCATTGGATTGAAAAATTGCCATGAGCACACCAGTTACAGTAACACCTGCAAGCAATCCCCCCAGTGTTTCCGGTCCAAATGTAAATCCAACCAAGACGGGAGAAATAATTGCTAAAATCCCGGGCATGACCATTTCTTTAATGGCTGACTGTGTAGAAATTTCAACACAGCGACCATGTTCCGCTTTTGTTAATCCCAATTCATAGGTAGCTTTATCTTCATCTGACCAAGTTGTTTCGTCACTGCTTTTCATTATATCCAGTGCCGCTTTTAATTCAGGAATATCTCTAAACTGACGACGGACTTCTTCTATCATAGCCATTGCTGCTCGGCCAACAGCTCCCATTGCCATTGAAGAAAAAAGGAATGGTAGCATACCGCCAACAAATAAACCGGCCATCACTCTTGGATTGGAAATATCAATACTCTTAATTCCGGTTTGAACCATAAATGCGGCAAATAGTGCTAATGCTGTTAATGCGGCAGAGCCAATTGCAAATCCTTTTCCAATCGCTGCAGTTGTATTTCCAACAGCATCTAATTTATCTGTCCGCTCGCGTACTTCTTCTGGTAATTCAGCCATTTCTGCAATACCGCCGGCATTATCAGAAATGGGGCCATAGGCATCAACAGCCAACTGAATTCCGGTGTTGGCCAGCATACCTAAAGCTGCCATGGCAATACCATAAAGGCCTGCAAAATAATGTGCGCCCATAATGCCGGATGCTAAAATTAAAATTGGGATTGCTGTTGATTGCATTCCAACACCAAGACCGGCAATTAGATTTGTAGCCGGTCCTGTTACGGATTGCTTCGCAATAGATAAAACCGGTGCCGTCCCCGTTCCAGTATAATGTTCAGTAATGAGTCCAATTCCTAATCCGGCAACAAGTCCGATAACTGTTGCCCAAAATACGCCTGTTGCTGTGAATTCTGTTCCTCCCTGTATAAATGTATCTGGGAGAAATGATTGTATCAAAAAATAGATAACACCAACCATAATTGCAGAACTTCCAAATTCTCCACGGTTTAGAGCTTTTTGCGGATCGCCGCCTTCTTTAACTGAAACCATGAATGTTCCCATGATGGAAACAAGAATCCCGGCTGCAGCAACGAAAAGGGGTAAAATCACAAAATTTAAATCGAAGACACCTGCAGCTAAAATGCTCGCCCCTAAAACCATTGAGCCCACAATCGAACCCACATAAGATTCAAAAAGGTCAGCGCCCATTCCGGCGACATCGCCCACATTATCGCCCACATTATCTGCAATAGTAGCTGGATTCAACGGGTGATCTTCGGGAATTCCAGCTTCTACTTTTCCTACAAGGTCAGCACCCACATCTGCAGCTTTTGTATAAATACCGCCACCAACACGAGCAAACAAAGCGATAGAAGAGGCTCCTAAAGAAAATCCGGATATCACATTCAATACCGTTCGCATTGAAATTGCATCGGTACCAAAATGATTTGTATAGAAAATAAACAATCCGACAAGACCAAGAACGCCCAATCCGACAACGCTTAAACCCATAACCGTTCCCCCGGTAAATGCAACATTTAATGCAGAGGCTAAACTGTTACGTGCGGCGTTTGTAGTACGGTTGTTTGCTTTTGTGGCAACTTTCATTCCTAAAAATCCCGCCAGTCCTGAAGCCGTTGCACCAACAATGAATGACATTGCTATCAAAGCACTTGAATCATCGCGACCGGAATTTGCAAACCCGAGCAAAAGAGCAACAACTATTACAAAAATAGTTAAAATACGATATTCTGCTTTTAGAAACGCCATGGCGCCTTCAGCAATACTAGATCCAATTTGTTTCATTCTGCCTGTTCCCTCATCCTGCTTATTGATCCATGTTGTTTTCCAAAACGAAAACAGCATGGCCAATACACCGGCGCCAACAACTAATAATAAATTATTCATTTAAGTTTTTTCCTTTTTCATTAGTTAAAATCATTCATCGTTTTTTGCAATCCATGATTCAAAACGGATGCAACTGCATCGGCTACATTCTGGACCATGTCGTCAGCTTCCGGCTGATCATTTTTCTTAAATGGTTTAAGTACATATTTTTCTGCTGGCCGTTTGTGGTCAGAAGCTGCTACACCAAAACGTAATCTCGGGAAACCCGTATGTCCTAGATGATAGATAACAGATTCCATTCCACGATGACAGCCATCACCGCCTTTAGGTCTGAGCCGCATGGAACCCAGCGGTAAATCCACATCATCCAACACAATATGTAAATCAGCCAGATCAATATTCCAATTCTGAATGACCATTTTTACAGCAACGCCGCTGGTATTCATACCCGATGTGGGTTTAACCAAAAGGGAATCCTTTTCAGGTACTTCAGCGTACACAAACGATCCTTTTCCCGGTTGAAACGCGACGGACCAGCGTCTGGCCAATTCGTCCACAACCCAAAATCCGGCATTGTGTTTGGTGTTGGCATATTCCGACCCGGGATTCCCCAAGCCTATAAATGCTTTCATAATTATTTAGAGCCGTCTTCAGCAGCATCTTTACCTTCAGCTTTTTCTTCACCACCTTCTGCCGCTGTTTCTCCTTCAGCTCCTTCTTCACCTTCCTCTCCTTCTTCACCCTCTTCACCTTCTTCGAGTTCTTCAACAACAGGTTCTTCCTCTTCTTTTGGAGGTGCTATAGCAGCAATGGCTTGATCTTCATCCGCCAAAATTGTGAATTCACCTGTTACAACAATATCCGCAATTGTCAGACTGCTATTCATTCCCAATTCAGTCACATCGACAGAAATAAATTCCGGGACGTCCGTTGGCAAACATTCAACTTCGACACTTGTAAGGATTTGAGAAAGGACACCGCCTTCATTAACGCCGACAGCCTCTCCTTCTAAGTGAATAGGTACAGAAATTGTCATTTTCACATCTCTACGAACGCGCATAAGGTCCACGTGTAAAACGTTTTCTGTTACCGGATGATACTGCATTTCTTTAATCATTACATATTGGGTGTTGCCGTCAAATTCTACCTCAAATACTCGGTTTCCTGAATTCAGGGCATGAAAGAGTTCTTTGGAATCAAGAATCAAATTGATGTTGGCTTCTCCCTTGTAATAATAGTTTGCTGGAATTTTGCCGTTTTTGCGTAATGATTTTGTAGCGCTTATTCCGGTCTGTTCCCTTTTTTCTACAGCTAACTGATAATAATCTGCCATTGTTTTCTCCGCTTAAAATTCGAACAGTGAGCTCACAGATTCACCTTCATGAATACGATTAATCGCTTCAGCAAAAATGTTGGAAACTGTTACTATTTTCATTTTATTAAATAATTTTTCTTCTGGTATCTTGACTGTATCTGTTACAATCAACTGACTGATTGCTGAAGATTTTATCCTGTCTATTGCCGATCCTGATAAAAGAGCGTGTGTTGCAACAGCTGTAACTGAATTTGCACCATTTTCCTGGGCAGCATCAGCAGCATTTACTGTCGTCCCTGCTGTATCAATCATATCATCAATAATTAATACATCTTTCCCTTTAAGTTCACCAATTAAATGCATGACTTTTGCTTGGTTCGGTGCATAACGCCGTTTATCAATTAAAGCAAAATGCATGCCCAGCCGTTTTGCATAAGCTTGACTCATACGAGCTGAACCTACATCAGGAGAAAGAACAACGGAATTTTCAGGATCCAAACCCAATGCTTTGATCTTATCCATCAAGACCATACGGCTATAAAGATGATCAAACGGAATATTCGCAAACCCCTGGATCTGGGTTGAGTGCAAATCCATTGTGACAATTCGATCCGTGCCGGCTGCTGTAAACATGTCTACCATAACTCGTGCAGAAATAGGTACTCGTGGCGTATCTTTCCTATCCTGCCTAGCATATCCAAAATAGGGTATCACGGCTGTAACACTTTTAGCTGAAGCCCGGACAGCCGCATCTAAAATAAGGACAAGTTCCAGAATATTCTTTGCCGGACCATTAGTGCTCTGAATAACAAACACATCCTTGTTTCGGATATTTTCCTCAAACTTGATCCAAATCTCTCCATCGGCAAAATCCTTAATGGATAATTGACCTAATGGAACACTCAGGTATTCCGCAATTTGCTCCCCAAGGCGGGGATTGCTTCGACCGGTAAATAATTTTAAGGTATCTTTACTCATAATATTTTTTTGCTGGGGCGCAGGGATTCGAACCCCAACTGCCTGGACCAAAACCAGGTGTCCTACCCTTAGACGACGCCCCAAAGGGTTAGTTTGGATTTAATTTCAGCTGTGCACGGGATGAGTTAAGATGGTTCGGTAGTCGGACGATAAAACAGACTCGGCTGCTTTTGCTGCAGTGTCTTCGTCAAACATTCCGAACACAGTCGAACCACTTCCCGACAAACTGGCATATTGAGCTCCGTTATCTATCAGAGCATCCTTTATTTCACCAATTTCTGGATGTGCTGGAATCACAATCCGTTCAAATTCATTCTGAAAAAGCTCAAAAGGAATTATATCCCTTCTGAATAAGTCGGCAAAGTTAGCTTTTTCAACACTGTCCTCCAAAACTTTTTTCAATTCATCATACGCCCATTCTGTGGAGATAAAAACCGTAGGGATAACCAGTAAAAACGAAAAATTCAATTTTACATTTATGGGCGATAAATTTTCACCGATTCCTTCGCCAAGTTGTATTCCCCCGCGAATGAAAAAAGGTACATCTGCCCCTAATCCTTTTCCGATGTTTTGTAAATCAGCAACAGACAAACCTAATTCATATAACTCATTAATGCCTTTTAATACTGTTGCCCCGTTACTGGAACCTCCTCCTAATCCAGCACCTTGGGGAATAATTTTTTCAACATGTACCTTAATTCCGCCCAAATTAGGGAATTGCTCAAAAATCGCAGCATAGGCCATTGCGCACGTGTTGGTGGAATCTAAAGGAAAATTCTTGTCGTTTGACGTTAATTCACATCCAGAATCTATTTTTTCCAAAGTGATAATATCATGGAAATCCAATTCCTGAAAAATGGTGTTGAGATTGTGATAACTATCGGGACGTTTATTCAACACCTGCAGGCCAATATTCACTTTTGCGTGTGATTTCAACGAATTGAAACTCAATTATAAAACCCCTTTTTACTTCTCCCCTATGATAGGGGAGAACAATCTGCTTAAATTTTCTCTTCTTTCCCTGCAACAGGAGAAATGTAAAGGGATAAAATTATAGATTATCATTATTTCGATATGGTGACCACAGTCACTGCTCCCACACCTTCTCCGCGGCCGATAAAACCCATTTTATCCGTGGTAGTAGCTTTAATAGACACAGATGCTTCATCTATTTGAAGGGAATAAGATATTTTATATACCATTTCCGGAATGATGTTAACCAGCTTCGGTTCTTCCAAAATAATTGTGCTGTCAATATGGTCAATTTCAAAACCGTTTTCCCTTACTAGATTAATGGTGTGTTCCAAGAAATGAATGCTTTCTTTTCCTTTCCAGCGCTTATCGGAACTGGGGAAATGCTGACCAATATCTCCCAAATTAGCTGCGCCCAATAATGCATCTACAATCGCATGGAGGAGTACATCGCCGTCAGAATGACCCACCGAACCAACTGAACTATCAATTTTTACACCGCCAATAATGAGAGCTTCACCTTCCGCCAGAGGATGAACGTCGTAGCCTATTCCTGTTTTAACCATGATTAAATACTAACCTTTCCGCTAGTTGCCAGTCCTCTCTCGTGGTGATTTTAAAATTCCTGGCAAATCCTTCAGTTACGGCTACTGTACCACCAACCGCTTCTACCATGGATGCTTCATCGGTCGCTTTCATTTCCTCTTGGAGCGCTTCAATCAAAATATCCCTGTGAAATGATTGGGGCGTTTGAGCCATCCAAATTGAATTGCGGTCTAATGTTTTTTGAATGTGATCACCACTTACTTGCTTCACCGTGTCTTGAGATGGCATGGCCGCAATACAACCATCTGCTTCGCTACACCCTTTAATTGTTGCAGAAATAAGTTTATTGGTTACGAAAGGTCTTGCTGCATCATGGACAGCAACAATTTTTACTTCTTTTGATAATGTTTCACAGCCATTCAAAACAGAATCTTGGCGACGTGCTCCTCCAGTCACAGTTTTTACTGGTTTTGCTGATGAAAACGAAGCCAATTCACGTGATGTATTGTCCAAGTCTTCTTCCGGAACCACCACAACTATTTCAGAAATATCATCACATTCCAGAAATGGGGTTAAAGTATGAAAGAGGAGTGGTCGTCGGCTTAACAGTTTGAACTGTTTTTTTTCACCAAAACGGTTCCCCATTCCGGCGGCGGCAATAACAGCACCTGCTTTCAATGGAGACGACATTATTTTAAGAACATTGCATCGCCGTAGCTTAGGAAGCGGTAATCATTTTTTTTGGCTTCCCGGTAAGCTTTCATAATGATATCCCTTTCAGAAAAGGCTGATATCATCATGAGTAATGTGCTTTTCGGCTGGTGAAAATTGGTAATGATCCCGTCCACCATTTTAAAGTTATACGGTGGATAAATAAACTTGTCTGTCCAACCCCTTTTCGGAGATACCTGAAATCCGGATACTGCTACCGTTTCCAACGCCCTTACCGTGGATGTTCCCACAGCATACACCTTTCGCCGCTTTTTCTTGGTTTCATTGATTGCCAAGGCAGTTTTGGGGGATACTTCAAAATATTCTGAATCCATTTGATGGCGGTTCAGGTCTTCTACTTGAACCGGACGAAATGTTCCTAATCCAATATGCAGCGTTGTGTAAGCAATTTTAACACCTTTGTCCTGCAGGCGTTTCATCACCCCTTTGGTAAAATGAAGCCCGGCAGTGGGCGCTGCAACAGCTCCTCTTTCTTCGGCATAAACTGTTTGAAATCGTATCTTGTCTTTTGCTTCGGCGGGTCGTTTAATATAGGGAGGTAAAGGTGATGTCCCGATACGGTCAATAATATCGTAGAAATTTTTACCTGTATATTCAAAGCGCACCACACGTCCTCCGGAAATTGTATTGTCTATAACATCGCAAAATACATTTTTAGCAAACATAAGTTTATTGCCAATGCGCACTTTCCGCGCTGGACGAACCATGACTTCCCACAACTCATTTTCCAGTTCCCGCAGAAGAAACACTTCTACGGTAGCCTCTGTCTTATCTTTGCTTGCATAGAGCCGCGCTGGAAACACTTTTGTATTGTTCATAATAATTAAGTCATTTTTACGAAAATTCTCAACCATATTTGAAAATGTTTTATGTTCTATATCACCTGTATTTTTATCCACAAGCATCATTTTGGACAAGTCCCGACGTTTTGCAGGGTATTGGGCAATATATTTTTCCGGTAAAGGATAATCAAAATCTGCCAGTTTATACTTTTTCTTTTTATTAATCATTAAATAACCTCTGTTGTATTTTTGTATTAAATGTTCTGTTTAAAAGTTTAAATGCTTTTTCTTGGGCAATACGACCTCTTGATGTTCGCTGAATAAACCCTTCTTTAATTAAATAAGGTTCATAGACGTCTTCTATCGTATATGCATCTTCGCTTACTGCAACAGACAGAGAACCGACACCTACGGGACCACCTTTAAATTGATCAATAAGTGCTATCAGAATGCGGCGGTCCATATCATCTAAACCATGAACATCAATTCCCATTCTGTCCAGCGCTTCCTTGGCGACGGTTGTATCAATTTTACCATTGGCTTTCACTTCTGCATAATCCCTTGCTCGACGTAAAATACGATTTGCAATACGCGGTGTCCCCCGGCTGCGACGTGCCAATTCCTTGGCGCCACCTTCATCAATATCCACTTCAAGGATTTGTGCAGAACGTTTGATAATATGAAACAGGTCTTCGGCATTATAAAAATCCACGCGTAGCACAACACCAAAACGATCCCGCAATGGGGATGTGAGATTTCCCAATCGTGTTGTCGCCCCAATTAATGTAAAGGGTTCCACATTCAGCTGCACGCTGCGTGCGCTGGGGCCTTTGTCGATCATAATTTCTATGCGGTAATCTTCCATGGCGGAGTATAAATATTCCTCCACTACTGAATTCAACCGGTGGATTTCATCAATAAAAAAAACATCCCTTCCCATGAGATTTGTCAATACGCCAGCTAAATCACCTGCGCGTTCTAATACCGGTCCGGAAGATTGTTTTAAACTAACGCTCAATTCTTTGGAAATAATATTTGCCAGTGTTGTTTTACCAAGCCCCGGCGGCCCAAACAAAAGTACATGATCCAGAGATTCCTTGCGCTTATTGGCCGCTTCGATATACAGCTTCAAATTATCTACAATTTCCCGCTGACCGATAAATTCATCGAACTTTTCTGGGCGTAAAGACTTTTCAACAATAATGTCTTCTTCAAGGGGTGTGGGGTCTGTTATGTGAATTTCAGTCATAAAACGCAGGGTATTGATTGTAAATCATGCTATTTGAGCCACGGAAGGTACAAAAACGAAGGGGGGTCGTCAAATTTTTGAGTCCTATGCAGGAATTTCTCCACGAATTGCATCCAGCCGATCTTTACGATCAGTAGCAAATTTGGTAATTCCTTCCCATATCCACCGGGGTGACAAATGTGCTTCGTCCACAATTTCGTCCACCGATCCACCTGTTCTCCAGCGATTATCCCAATCGGATGATAGTGAATACTTTTCAACCTCTTGATTGGCCATCCATTTTTGCATTAATTGTCTTGCGCCATTGGTTATGACCATAGTATCGTGCCATTCTACTGGAGCAATGATGCTGTTGCGGTATTCTGCACTTTGTCTTTGGAATAGTTCCCAAGATATTGCCGCAACGATTTTAACATTGAGCCCTTCTTCTTTGATTCTCGGCAGCAATTCTACAATAGAATTTGTGGAGCTGGTTCCGCGAACGATGATAACTCCTTCCTTTTCTTTGTCTTTATCATAATCCTTAATTATATAAGCGCCTTTTGCCGCATCCATGTGCGATGCCATCCCTAACGCTTTACGATCGGGAATTGTTATAGCAGGGCGGGTCAAATGCAAACCTATAATTGGTATATCCGTATTAAATGCCGCTGCCAAAGACGGGGCGACTTCATTGTGTTCCCAAGGATGAATGTTCACTATGTGTCCATCGGGAAAAAGTTGGGTTACCCCCGGAGAAAAAATACCGAAGTGCGTGCGGCTGTCTTCTGCTGTTTCCGGCCCAGAATGCCCAACGACCCAAATAAGTTTTCCTACTTTAAAGTCTGAATCCTGTGCAATCTGGCTGAATAGTCTTAAAGGACCATATTTCAAATAGCTGAAAGAACCATAGGTGCTCATAGCTCCATAAAAACCATTGAAGTTTTTGTATACATCTGGACTGAAATTAACCGTTGCCAGTCCTGCCATCATGCCGGCGTTAGCAAATTCTGTAATTCCTTGGGGCATCAAAGGACTGTCCGTATTCGTATCCTTATTATAAAAACCATGATTCCCGTCCCCATCCCATTCTTTAGCAAACCCGGAAATGTTTGTTGAATCAGCCAAGTCAGCGCTCATGGCAATCACTAACGGCCGGCCATATTCTTTTTCAGCAATCGTATTAATGTAACTGGCATATTTAGAAAAGCCCACTCGGTTTGGCGCTTTCTCACCAGGCTGAACAAAAAGACCATCCGGTAAAGTATTTATATTAAACATAGATTTATCTGTGGTTGGATTTTTTGCACTCATATGGCAATTATCGATTTCTTTGGGTACCGAGTTTCCAATTTCAACTAACGTATCTGTCAAATAGTCTATCAATTCCTGGTTATTTTCCATGACAGAAAAGACTGTGTGAAAAAGTGCTTTAGCTTGCTTTACTTGCTCATCCCAGGTTTCGGATGCTGCTTCACCAAATTGATCAAATTCTATATTATACTTTTCAGCAAATTCGCTTTTAGTTTTCCAGAACAATTTCGAATTTTGTTTATGAGCAGCACCGTGGCTTGTGTGATCAAATTTATGATAGCCCCGTCCTTTGCGCATTCTGACATAGAGCACCTTAGGCTGATCGGGTTTGGCATTTTCCACAAGCAATTTATAATAGGCTTTTGTTAGCGATTCCCAATCTTCTCCATCCATGGTACCTTCCACGTGCCAGCCGTGGGAGCCAAACCAATCTTCCGGTGTACCGTACATAATAGAGCTAAATGGTCTCGCATCAATTCCAAAATCATTCCAATCCAGAAAATACACCAAATTGCCTAATCCCAATCCCCAGGCTGAATTGATCGTTTCGTGGGTAGCGCCAGCGGTAAAACCACCTTCTCCTTCAAAAGCAAATACCTTTACTTCCGGTGCTTTTGCCAACTTTAATGCCAATGCTTCTCCTGCTGCTGCAGGCGAGCCGTGTCCGCTGGGGCCCGTATTAAATTTAAAAAAGAGTGTTTTGCCTTCCATCTCTGCATGACCCGGCAAACCGCCGTTACGGCGCAGTGTAAACAGGTCTTCCCAAACAAGTTGGTACTTTTCGCCCTTAAAATGCTGATATTTTTTATCACCTGTTTGATTATACTTAATGCGCATAGCCTCATTCAACACAGCAAGAGTTGCATAAACAACCGGGTTTGCATGACCGGCCACCAGTATATAGCGATCTGCAAAGCGTTTACCTGCTTCACGGATATCCCAACGCATAGCGCCAGACAGTAATGTGGCAACCATGCCGTGTACCTTGGAACGAGAGCCGCCGGGGTGCCCGCTCTGGCTCAGGTTCAGCATAATATCTATGCATTGATCAATAAGGTCTTTGGTGACTTCCCAATGGGAGAAATATTGTTTTAATTCAGTAGGTGATTTCATGTCTTAATTCATTTTTTTAGGTATTGCGGAATTGAAAAAATAATTGGTTGATTGCCAACTTTTTTTACATCTTCCATGTTCAATCTCATATATTCCATAATTCCACTATCACTTTTAATATCTAACGTCTAACCTTTCCCATTCAAAGTTGTTTTTAAAAATGTGCCGGTATAAGAGGATTTTTCCTTGCTCAAATCTTCCGGTGTTCCGGCAAAAATCAATTCTCCTCCTTCATCGCCGCCTTCCGGCCCTAGATCAATAATCCAATCTGCAGATTTAATGACGTCCATATTATGTTCAATAACAATTACTGTATTGCCTTTTTCAATCAATCGCTGCAACACGGCCAAAAGCATTTTTACATCTTCAAAATGCAAGCCAGTTGTGGGTTCGTCCAATATATATAAGGTGCGATCCCTGCTGACCCGGGAAAGTTCTGTGGCCAATTTTACACGTTGGGCTTCACCTCCGGATAAAGTTGTCGCTTGCTGTCCCAAACGTATATAACCAAGTCCTACCTCAAACAAAGTAGATAATTTTTTCTTTATGGAGGGAATATTTTCAAAAAAAGTAAGCGCTTCTTCCACCGACATGCTTAAAACATCAGCGATCGTTTTTCCTTTATACATAATCTCTAGTGTTTCCCTGTTATAGCGCGCTCCTTTGCACACTTCACAGGTAACGTATACATCGGGGAGAAAATTCATTTCAATCTTTATTATACCATCACCTTCGCAGGATTCACATCGACCGCCTTTAACGTTGAATGAAAATCGCCCCGGTTTATAACCGCGGATTTTGGATTCCGGCAATTGTGCAAACAGGTCACGGATAAACGTAAATACACCTGTATAGGTTGCCGGATTTGAGCGGGGAGTGCGACCGATGGGTTTTTGATCAATATCCACAACTTTATCCAAATATATCAAACCACTCACCTCATCATAGGGCAGTGAATATGATCGGGCATTATTCAGTTCTTTATGTAAAATGGGATACAACGTTTCATTCACCAGTGTACTTTTTCCGCTGCCGGATACACCAGTAACAACCACCATTTTTCCCAATGGAAAAGATACATCCAGTTTTTTCAAATTATTTCCACGAGTACCTTTTAATGTTAGAACTTTTCCATTGCCGTTTCGGCGGATTTTTGGTATAGAAATTTTGCGTCGTCCAGATAAATATAATCCTGTTACGGAATCATTGCATTTCAATAGCTGTTTTGGTGAACCGGAATAAATGACTTCACCGCCGTGTTCCCCAGCACCTGGACCCAAATCAACGACTTGATCTGCCGATTCCATTGTTTCTCTATCATGCTCAACAACAAGGATAGTGTTTCCAAGATTACGTAACGTTTGCAGTGTATTTAATAGACGAGCATTGTCTCTAGGGTGGAGGCCTATGGACGGTTCATCTAGAATATATAAAACTCCTACAAGCTGAGAGCCTATCTGCGTGGCTAATCGGATACGTTGTGCTTCCCCGCCGGACAGGGTCGTAGCAGAACGATCAAGAGTAAGGTAGTTCAATCCTACATTGACTAAAAAACCCAACCTGTTTTTGACTTCTTTCAGTATTTGTTCAGCGATTTGTGTTTCCGTTTTTGTGAGTTTAATTTTTTCAAAAAAGTGCAGAGCGCCTTTAATGGACAGTGAAGCTATGTCCCCCAAACTCTTTTCATTGATAAACACGGAACGGCTTTCAATACGTAAGCGAGCACCATTGCATTCCGGACAAGGGCGCATGCTCATAAATTGTTCAATCCAATTTTGTATATGACCTGATTTTGTCTGTTTGTAACGGCGCATTAAATTCGGGATTGCTCCTTCCCAACCGCCAGTATACGTTCCTGTCCAGCGTTTGGAAGAATAGGTCATTTTCATTTGTTTTGATCCGGAGCCGTACAAGAGCATTTCACGAACTTTCTTGTCTAATTTCATCCATGGTGTGGTAAACCTGAAATCGTAGTGGTTGGCCAGGCTTTTTAAAATACTGCCGTACCAATTTCCCCGGGGTTGTTCGCCCAAGGGAGCCACAGCTCCTTGAATAATGGACTTGGTTTTGTCCGGAACAACAAGTTCCGGGTCAATTTCCATATGGGAACCCAAACCGTCACAATGAGGACAGGCACCAAAAGGAGAGTTAAAGGAAAACATCCTTGGAGATAATTCCTCCAATGATACTTCACAGTGTGGGCAAGCAAAATGCTCACTAAATAAATGATCAGTTTTGGGCAATTCATGAATGATGACTAACCCAGAACCAATCTTTAGGGCAAGTTCTATGGATTCGGTTAAACGCTCTCTGTAATCTCCTTCAATAATGAGTCTATCTACCACCACTTCGATAGTATGTTTCTTGTTTTTTTCCAAAGATATCTTGTCATCGATACCATACACTTTCCCATCGACTCGGGCACGGAGAAATCCTTCTTTTTTAATTTCTTCAAATACGCCTTTGTGCAAACCTTTGCGTCCACGAACAACCGGAGCCAGTACAAAAAACTTGGCTCCAATTTTAAATTTGCAAATGGCATCAACAATCTGCTGAACTGTTTGTTTTTGAATAGGGCGGCTGCATATCCAGCAATGGGGCTTGCCAATATGAGCATAAAGCAGGCGTAAATAATCGTGGATTTCTGTAACAGTGCCTACTGTGGATCTTGGATTACGCGCTGAAGCTTTTTGTTCAATAGAGATTGCAGGTGATAATCCTTCAATTGTATCCATATCTGGTTTTTCCATAAGGCCCAAGAATTGCCGTGCGTATGATGAAAGAGATTCAACGTAGCGACGCTGTCCTTCCGCATAAATAGTATCAAACGCCAAGGAGGATTTTCCGGATCCGGACAGACCGGTAATGACCACTAACTTATTACGTGGAATCTCCAAGTCAATATTCTTGAGATTATGTTGACGGGCACCCTTTATGATAATTTTATCTTGCTTCATAATACCGTTTTTGTCATTTCGAAATGACAGCCAAGAATTTACGTATTATTCAACCGTTTTCATAAAACCATTTACATTTATCCTACTGATTTACTGATCAGTGATGAGCTCTGATCGGTTGAACTTCTCGACTAATTATACCTAACCATTAACTATCTTGTTTCAACATCGCAAAAACGTTACATTTAAACTATGTCGTCACTAAAAAATCAAATCATTATTTCAATGCCCCATATGCAGGATCCTTATTTTGGGCGGGCAGTTGTGTTTATTTGTGAACATAATAAAGATGGTGCTTTGGGGTTTATTGTCAATAAACCTTTTGAAACTCCGGAACTTCAGGATTTATTTTCTGAATTTTTTCCTGAAGATGACGATATTTTGAAATTAGTCCCGGATGTTTATTTTGGTGGTCCGGTTCTCGTGGAGCGGGGGATTGTATTACATTCAGCAGATTATAAGACAGAGGGGACTATAGTAATCGGAGATAATTTTTCTTTAACCAGTAACAAAGCCATTATTCAGGAAATAGCTGAAAAGAAGGGACCTAAACATTCTAAACTTTTGCTGGGACACGCCGGCTGGGCGCAGTATCAATTAGAAGCAGAAATTGAAAATGGTGACTGGCTTTTGCAGCATACAAACCTTGAATTTATTTTCAATACAGAAGAAAAATTTATGTGGGATATGGCAACCAAATCTTTTGGTATAGATATGTCTGAATTATCCGGACTGGGCGGTTCTGCTTAATACTTATTTATTATTTTTAGATATACCCTTTCTGTAATTTCCCGTCCGTGAAAAAATACCTTCCACCCATTGCTGTCATAGCAGCCGCTTTTTTATGGAGCCTTGACGGTTTATTACGCCAGCAATTATTCAATGTTTCTTCATTTTTAATTATTACTCTGGAACATGCTTTAGGAACTATCCTGTTTTTACCTTTTCTCATCAAAGGTTGGAACAACATAAAAAAATTAGACCAGCGAGGTTGGGGATCAATAATGTGGATCAGTATCTGCGGCGGAATTTTAGGTACATTTTTTTACACAAAGGCATTGAGTTACATTAACTATATTGATCTTTCTGTTGTTGTATTGCTCCAAAAATTTCAGCCCATTTTTGCTATTATACTCGCAGCAGTAATATTAAAGGAAAAACTGTCTAATCGCTTTTTATTACTTGCCGTTACTGCGTTGATTGGTGGCTACTTAGTCACATTTGGAAACAAACCCATGGTTGACTGGGATGATAAAACCATAATTGCGTCTTTACTTGCCCTGTTGGCTGCTTTCAGTTGGGGAAGTTCAACTGTCTTGGGAAAACATGCGTTGAACAAATTACCCTTTCAGTTAGTAACATCTTTGAGACTTACTATAACAGCTTTATTAGCCGGAATTGTACTGATTGGCATGGGGAATTTATCTGAAATTGTGTCATTAAATTCCTCTCAATGGATAGTTTTATCAACAATTGTAATTTCCACCGGTGCCGTTGCTCTTTTCATATATTATTACGGATTGAACCATTTACCCGCATCGCACACAACTATTTATGAATTATTCTGGCCATTTTCAGCTATTTGCTTTGATTGGTTTATTCGAGGCAGAACCATGTCGCCGACCCAGGCAGCCGGCGCGATTATCCTGCTGATCGCAATTGTATTATTGACGCAGGAGCGGCAAAATAGTCATGGTTGAACTGACGCAAAATAATCTTTCTCGTAATTTATTTTTAAATTGTATTCATGAGTTTAGCTGGGGGTTTGGGATTGCCTTTCATACTACCTATGCCATTATACCTTTATTTTTAAAAAAACTTGGTGCTCCCGATGCTGTAATAATTTCCGTTGCCGGTTTATTTAGCATACTGATAGCATTTCCCATGTTATTTTCTGCAGTTTTGGGACGCAATATTCGCAATATTAAAAAGGCTGTTTTTTGGAGTCATAGTGTTGTGTTACCTCCTATATTTTTTGCAGGTTTTCTGTTTGCTTTCCTAGCGCCAACCGGACCCAATGCCTGGATGTATTATTATGCCTGTTTTATAATTTATTGTTTAGCTTTGGGATTCATTATTCCCATTTGGGCAGATTTTCTCTCCCATGTTTTTCCTCGTAAATCTCGGGGTCATTATTTAGGTATTTCATTTGCATTTAATAGCATCGGCGGTTTTGTCGGCGGTATTATTGTTAAAATTTTGCTAAACAGTTCAGTCCCTTTTCCAAAAAATTTTGGTTGGGGATTTATTATTATGGGAATTTCTTTAGGGTTGGGGATTTTTGCCTATGTGTTCTATAATGTGGATAAGAAATCAGACAAAACGTCCCATAAATCACTAACTGAATTTTGGCAAGACACAAAAGGGATTATACGTACACATGAAAATTTTAAACGCTATTTATACAGCAGAATTTTTATTACTGCTCACTTTCCTGCCATGAGTCTATACGCGGTTTATGCTCAAGAGTTGTTTGGTTTTAATATCAGTGAAGCAGGCGTTTTTGTTGTATTACAAGTTATTACATTCGGCGTTGGTAGTGTAATCTCCGGCAAAATTGGTGATCGCTGGGGACATAAATTGGCTATTACATTTTCTTTTTGTGGTTATCTGCTGGCGATTGCTTTTACTATTTTTGCCACATCAATGTTTCATGTATATGCCATTTTCCTTTCATTGGGATTGGGGCAGGGAGGGTTCATGCCCTCCGCCATGAATATGGTTTACGAATTTGCAGAATCGCGGGATAGTAAAACATATATGGCGCTTATTGATACATTTTTGGCTCCTTTTGTTTTATTAATGATTGTAGGAGCAAGTGTTTTGAATCCAATCATTGGAACTCGCAATTTATTCATGGTGTTGGGGGGGCTAATTATTATTGGTCTGCTACAATTAATATTCCGGGTTAAAGAACCTCACCTTCATCCCCACAAAACATCTGGTTAATTGGTGGGGTGGTGTATTGAAAACTAGCGATTAGTAAGTTATTTGTGAGTAAATAACAAACTTTTCTCTTGTTTTACTGACGGTATGCAATGAAATTCTATACGGATTCCGAGGATGATTAAACACCTGAAAAACATATTATTACCTCTTCTTGCTGTATTGGCATTAACCGGCTGTAAAGATGATCCTCAACGCCATTTACAACTGGCGCAATGGTATTCTCAAAAAGGACTTATTGATGAAGCAATTTTGGAATATCGTGAAGTGACACGGCTTCTGCCTACAGACGTTAAAGCGTTAAGCAGGGGTGATTATGAATTGCTGGCCGATGCACATTACCGGTTAGCGCTTATGTATACAAAAAAAGATTGGTGGGATTATGCTCTCAAAGAAGCCGAAACAAGCTTTGAACTATTACCCACCCGAGAACATTACGATATAGTTACACTGTTAAGAAAGCGTGTTGACTTGCAGTAAAAAGGATCCTGATTATTATCTAATCTATTTCGGTTTTAAAAAGACCCCGATCGGCTTTCGCCGCCATCACAATATATAATAGAACAATTTATAAAGTCTGCTCCAGGGCGGAGTAATAAAGAAATTGTATTGGCTACATCTTCTGGTGTGGTTGTACGACGCATGGGATTACGCTTTTTGGTATTTTCCACCCACGCTTCCCAATTATCAGTAATTTTTGTTAATGCCCGAGTTGGTGTAACTCCTGCTTGAACTGAATTCGCTGTAATTCCAAACTGTCCAAGTTCCCAACCAATCTGGCGAATAATGGCTTCCATGGCAACCTTGGCTACACTCACCGGACCATATCCTTCCATGGCTACATAATTTCCTTCGCTGGTGAGTCCCAGAATGCGTGATCCTTTGGACAGAAGTTTCGCTTCATATAATTTTTGGGTCCAATACAATAGCGAATTCCCCATAACATGTACAGTCATATCCATTTGTTTTTGATTGACAGGTTTTTCCCCGAAAAAATTTGTGGTTGTTCCAAAGGCAATGGAGTGCAGCATCAACTTCAAAGGTTGTCCTTTGGTTATGTCTGCAATCTGCGGTATATACTTATCCATGGTTTCCAGTGCAGCTGCATTGGTGTTAAAATAGTGACAATTGCCGTTTGTTATTTTGTTTACTTCCTCAATAGTTTCACCTGCAATTTTTTTCGCTTCACCGCGGTCAAAGTGAAATGCGATTACACCATAGCCATCTTTGGCTAATCGTTTAGCTGTTGCGGCGCCATGGCCAGTTGAACCACCAAGTAATAATACCCATTCAGACATAATTTTCTCCGAGAATTAAAGTGGGAATTTAGGAAAGACTCGAGCAAAGCCAAACCAAGAACACAAAAGAATTAATGGGCAAACAGGCATTATGTTTAACTTCTTTGCTTATAAAGGATAAAATAATGGATAAAAAGTCTTCATTTACAAAACAGGATTTACTTGATATTGGTTCTGGTAAAATGTTCGGTAAAGCCAATGGGAAATTACCTACACCGCCTATGCTGATGATGGATCGCATTCTGGAAATTTCAGATTCCGGCGGCAAATATAGCAGTGGATTTATTAAGGCAGAATTGGATATAGATCCGGGGCATTGGTTTTTTGATTGTCATTTTGTAAACGATCCGGTTATGCCCGGCTGTTTGGGATTAGACGGTTTTTGGCAGTTGGTTGGGTTTTTCCTTTCTTGGGCTGGTGGAAAGGGGCGCGGTCGAGCTTTAGGTGTAAAAGAAGTAAAGTTTAAAGGGCAGGTTAGGCCTTACCATGATAGAATAACCTACCAGGTTGATATTCGAAAATTCATCACTCGTCCAATGTTTATGGCTTGGGGAGATGCGGTATTACAGGTAAAAGATAAAACCATTTATTTTGCCAAAGATCTTCAGGTTGGTTTATTTGAAAAACTTGTATGGGATACCGGTATGGATCCCGCTCTCGATCCTTTTTAAATAACTGTATACAAATAATATGGCCTTACGCTGCGGTATTGTGGGCCTGCCCAATGTAGGCAAGTCTACCATTTTTAACGCTTTGACAGCTTTGTCCGTTCCTGCGGAAAATTATCCCTTTTGTACGATTGATCCCCATGTGGGTATCGTGGAGCTTCCCGATCCTCGGCTGGATAAATTAGCTGAAATATTTAAGCCTGGAAAAGTGACTCCGGCTGCTGTAGAATTTACTGACATTGCTGGGTTGGTTCGAGGTGCCAGTAGGGGCGAAGGTTTGGGAAATCAATTTCTGGGACAGATTCGACAGGTTGCAGCTATCATTCATGTAGTGCGTTGTTTTGATGATAACAATGTAACGCACGTTGAAGGAGGGGTGGATCCAGTTCGTGATGCCGAACTTATTGAAACGGAGCTTCTTTTGGCTGATTTGGAAACACTGGAAAGACGTTATTCAAAAGCTGAAAAAGGATTGAAATCGGGTGTTAAAAAAGGACACAAGGAATTTGATGTTATCAAGCGTCTTTTGGAACATTGTAATGTCGGTCATCGAGCTCGAACATTCAAAGCTGATGAAGAAGAAATAGCCATCGTTCGATCATTACATTTACTTACACGCAAACCTATTTTATATGTAGCAAATGTTGATGAAACTGAAATTACACATGATAAACGAGGAAAATTGGAACAGCAACTTGTAGAATTCGCTGAAAAAGAAGGGAACATGGCTATACGCCTCTGTGGAAAACTGGAACAAGAAATTGCAGTATTACCTGATGATGAAAAAATGATGTTTCTGGAAGAATTCAATCTTCCGGAACCAGGGTTAAATAAACTCATTCACACCGGATTTCGGCTGCTGGAACTGGAAACATTTTTTACCGGGGGAGATGTAGAAGTCCGAGCATGGACGATCAAACAAGGTGCCACTGCGCCGGAAGCAGCCGGGGAGATTCATACTGATTTCCAACGAGGCTTTATCAAAGCTGAAGTAATCAAATATAATGACTTGATACGGCTGGGGTCAGAAAAAGCAGTGAAAGACGCGGGGCTGGCAAAACTACAAGGTAAAGAGTATCTAGTGGCTGATGGTGATTGTATATATTTCCATTTCAATGTGTAGTTTCTAATATGTGGTTTTTCATGATTCTATCTTATATAATGGTCGCTCTGGCGGGGATCGGGTTGGCGTTGGTTGGACTGAATCACTATATAAATATCTGGCCCACAACCCACATCACTTTGGATCTTTTGGTCAGCATTATCTTCATCGCAACTCAAACTCTCGTCATGTTCTTCTTCGTGGGAACAGGTGTCAATATTAAAGAATACACCCAAGCCCATCCCGAGATTGGGGATAAATTTTATAAGGGTGTTTTAGGAATCAAACGAAAACTCTATCCGCCGACGATGATGGTAACCTTGCTGTTTATGGCTACAGTTATTTTAGACGGTGCATATTTTCTGAACAAAGTAAGTGAATGGTGGTTTCACATTCTTTACTGGCTTACACTATATTATTATATAAAAGCGACACTGGCCCAGCATAAAGCCTTTATTGGCAGTACGAATATTGTTTTAGCTATGACAGGAGCTGATCGGAAATAGACTATTTCATCAACACAGCTTTCTGCGTTTCCACAAACTCTCCGCTCTGCAGCCGGATAAAATAAACACCACTTGGATGTCTGCTGGCATTCTACACAATTTCATGTTCACCAGTTGGTAATTCACCATCGACCAATGTTTCCACCAAACGACCGCCTATATCATAAATACGCAGAGATGCAATTAATTGCGTCTCTACCGAAAATCGAATAGTAGTGGTTGGATTGAATGGATTGGGATAGGCATTATATAAGAAATATTCGCTTGGAACATCTATAAATAATATTTTGCCTATTCCATCAGATCCCGGAAATCTTTTAATTGGCGAATACATAGAAAATTTATTACCGTTCCCAGAAACTGCTCTAATCTTATATTTATAAATAGTACCACCGAGTTGATATGTAACCTCGTTATCTGTATAACTATTCTGTGAAATGTTATTTGCAATTGCAAACCAACTAGTTTGGCTGGATTTTCTAAACACCTGATATTCAGATGTAGCTGGCTCACTTGAATTCCAAGTAAGATGCGGATGTGTATTTTGAACTTGAATATTAAGATTAGTCGGCCTTGTAGGCTGAAATTTTGATGTTGTTTGTTGAGAAAGTTGTGGTTTTAATTCCCAAATTGTTAACACAGCGCCATTGCCTATACTCTGGCCTGGAGAGGCTGTACCCGTACCCCATGAAAACTCATTGTAAGTTGGACTATAGTTAAAATAAGTGTCGAAGTTAGTCATTGGGATAAAATTGTCAGATTTTATGTTAAGGAAAAAGTGTTTATTATCACTCGTACATTCAATTTTATAATATCCATATCCCAATTTACCATATCCGGTATATGGCGCTATTCCGACAAAATCCCATCCAACATCATCCCCATCACCTGACGTTGTTACTAGATTACCTTCTAAATCGGTTGCAAGATTAAAATGTTCATCCCACAGCACGTTCGAAGCCAATGTAGCCTGAAAAGACAATTGTTCAGTTGTCCCTTCTTCTTCTTGATATATGAATATTTCAGCAGCCCAACGACTATTTTGACTAAACAAAAAAGTACTAATCATTATTAACAGAGTTATTTTTACTCGATTATCCATATGACTTGATTTCCTGTTTGGTTTGTTGACATAAAAAACAAATTTGTTGCAGATAAAGATAATCCTCCATCAACACTATTAGTAAGCGATTTACTAAACCTGATTTCACCAATGTTTGAATAACTTACTAGCTGTGGATCATTTATTGTGGTTGAAGCGACATATATGTTACCATCACTGTCAGCACACAGAGAACCCCAGGAGGGCCGTGCTAATAGTGCTTCAAACTGTAATTCACCTGAAACAGAAAAACTGTAAAGAGTAGTTTCAATACTGAAAACAATATTCCCATTATCTGTTATAATGGGTGCAGTGCTCTTATTATAATCTCCCCCAATTAAAGATTCAGTCCATTCGATTGATCCGCTTGGATTTACACACCATAAAGTGGACATTTCATTACTATATGAAATGAAATAAATATTACCATCATTGTCTATAGCTGGAGCACTATTGAGATTATTCGTACTGTTAACAATTTCAATGTTCCATAATAAACTGCCGTCTGTTGTACTGTATGCTATCAGGGAATTACCGACAGTGTATAATTGATTTCCATCCGGGCTTATGACAACTCCGTTATTCGTGTTTGGGTTAAATGAATTTGATTGCTGCCAATCAACATCTCCAATATTATTTAAGCTATATATCGTTCCCGATGAACCCACGCAAAGTATATTTCCTTCCAAGTCAATATTCAACCAGCCTATAACATAATCATTAAGATTTGTTGACCAATCTACATTACCATTTTTATCAATCGCTTTCACCGTACTCGTTGCTGCAATGATATCCCCGTCAGCTCTTATAAGCGGGGTACTGCTTATTAATTCTGTAAATGAAACTGACCATTGCATTTCATCGGCAAATGAATATTTTTTTACTGATTTATTCATAAATGTTGTAACAATATAATTTCCCTCTGCATCAATGAGTATATTTGAATACGATTCACCAAACTCTTCAAGTTGATTTGTCGAAATGTTTATACCTTCAACTGGATTTCCTGAATAATGTGTACCCGTATTTTGAGGGTTATTTTTATACATCGGCCACGATGCGTTTGCCAAAGACGGCCAGTCTACGCTTTCTTGAGCAAAGGGTGATTCATCCTGTTTATTATCTTCTTCAAAAAGGGTACAAGAAGAGAACACAAGTAGTGTACAGGTTTTTATAAGAACTATTATTTTCCTGAAAATCATCATAAACCTCCGAACTACCAAGAACTTACATATAATTACCCCCCCTCAACAGAAAAATAAAAAAAGGGCTGAATCAGCCCCTTCGATATTTGTTATTTATATTGACAATGTTTAGTCATCATCGTCATCGTATTCATAATCGTCATCCTCATCAAAATAATAGGGATAGGCATAATCATATTCGTCATATTCGTCGTAGTCATCTTCTTCATCATCGTCTTTCGTTTCAGCTTCCTGCTTGACCACAATAACCCGCGGATCATCGTCCCCTTGCAACGCTTTATCCACTAATTCTTGTTCACTTGCAGTAAGCTGCTGACCATCCACAGACAATCTCTGGCGGTATAATACACCGCTTAAGGTTCCAAAAAACAGGACCACAAGGGCCATAACTGACCCTTCGGCTTTGAATTCAATTCCGCCCCACATGTTCTGTTCCCAACCAAAGTTCATGAAGACCGCCAACGACAGTAATACACCAAACAGAATAATGAAATTCCCCATGATGTCCGGAGCAGCAGTCTCCATTACAGCAAAGTAGAGGAGCCAGATCAGTACACCGGCGACTGCAAAAAAGATACCCAGCACATAATTTTCTGCTAATACAGAAAGGACAAATCCAATAAGGGCTCCGAATGGAATTATAAAACCAATGCCGGTTTTAACGTTAGACGCCATAGAAAATGCTTTTACCTCGGTTCATTTAGATTGTCTTACCTCGAATGATAGATGAAAATTGGATGTTTTCTGAAGGAAAAGCAAGAGAAAATTGGTGAATTGATTAACGATGGTATTCCGCACATACCAGCAGTTTAGAAACCTGTATAAAATTGGTTAACTGTACAATAAACAATGTAATTTCTTTAATAAATATGAAAACCAATCTCCCAAAAATCGGCGTTGTAGGTGTGGGCCATTTAGGTCAACACCATGTAAAACATTTGTCCAAAAATAATACAATATCCTTCTCTGGGATCCATGATGTGGATTATGAGCGAGCTAAGGAAATAGCTGTTGAATACAATTGCAATTCATATAATTCGTTCGATGATTTATTAAATGGGAGCGATGCAGTATCGATTGTAACGCCAACTCGTACTCATGCCAAGGTCGCCGAACAATGTATCAAGGCTGGAAAACACGTATTTATTGAAAAACCTATTACTAAAACAGTTGTTGAAGCAGATCATCTATTGCAGTTGGCTAATAAATCAAAGGTACTGATTCAAGTAGGACACATCGAACGCCTAAACCCGGCATTAATGCCCCTAAAAGATTTTGAGATAAATCCAAACTATATTGAAGTCCAGCGTTTGGCCCCCTATACGGTGCGCGGCACCGATGTGCCTGTTGTTCTGGATTTGATGATCCATGATATTGATATCATTTTATCATTGGTCAATTCACCGGTGAAAAACATTCGCGCCAGCGGTGTCTCCATTTTGTCAGATTCTGTGGATATTGCAAATGCACGTCTCCGATTTGAAAATGGGACCGTTGCCAGCATAACGTCAAGTCGCATTGCCCGGGATAAAGTTCGCAAGATTAAGGTATTTCAAAAAGATATGTATGTAACAATCGATTTCCTTTTGGGCCTTACAGAAATCTATCGTGTTCTTGATGCAGACCAAGATGATCCCGCCGCATTGGAGACTGCTTCGTTGGAAGCTTATGGAAAACACAAGAAAATTGTATATGAAAAACCGGATATCAATCCGTTTGATGCATTGGAAATGGAGCTTTCAAATTTTATTTCATCCATTAAGGGAGAGCAAACACCTATTGTGGATGGCCAAGCGGGCCGTGAAGCCTTGGATGTTGCCATCAAAATTCATGACATGATTTTGGAAGATATACATTAATGGACATCCGCAATTTCTTTTTCAAAAACCGCAGTTATACTCCAATCCCTTTGGCAATATTGATTATCTTTTTTTCTGAACCGGCATTGCCATATCTTTGGTATGGTTTGGGGTGTTTAGTTGTGGGAGAGTTCATTCGTTTCTGGGCGGTGAGCTATGCCGGAGGAATTACCAGAACAATAAAAGTAGGTGCTCCCGCTCTTTGTTCTTCCGGACCGTTCGCCCATGTTCGCAATCCACTTTATATTGGTAATTTATTCGATTTTTCCGGAATTGTTCTCATTGCCGGCGCACCAAATATTTGGATAATGCTCTTTGTTACGTGGGCGTTTTTTATCATTCAATATGCCCTCATTATCGATTTGGAGGAAGAAACATTATCCGGATTATTTGGTAACGAATATGAATTATACAAATCAAATGTTCCACAGTTGTTTCCAAGGTTTTCGCCCTGGAAAAGTAACGACAATCGAATACCGATGTCCTTCGGAAAAACGCTTAAGACTGAAAAACGTACATTGCAAAATATTATCCTAATTTTGCTTTTAATTACACTACGTCAACAGTTTGTTTAATCATCTAACATAATATCCATGAATATTATCATTATTATAAACCTCTCTATAATTCTCCCCTATTACAGGGGAAAGAAGAAAACAGGGATTAGTATAACTAATTTTTCCAAAGCCATTAATAAATAATGAACAATCAAAACCTTCGCTTTTTTCTCGTCGCCGGAGAAGAATCCGGGGATATACATGGTGCTCGGCTGATTTCTGCTCTAAAAGAAAAAAGTCCTAATGCTTCTTTTATTGGGCATGGCGGAAACAAGATGAAAGCAGCCGGAATGGAGATTCTTGAACACGTGGATGATTTAGCCATGATGGGTTTTACAGAAGTGTTGAAACACCTTCCTTATATGATAAATGTAATGGGAAAAACATTGAAAAAGACCCAGGAGATAAAACCCCATCGCTTAATTCTTATTGATTATCCCGGATTTAACTTGCGTTTGGCAAAAAATATTCATCCTTTGGGGTTACCTATCACATATTTTATAATGCCTCAAGTCTGGGCATGGAAAGAAAAACGCGTGAATATAATTCGTAAATGTGTTGATCAGGCATTGTGTATTTTCCCGTTTGAGCAGGAATGGTTCGAGCAGCGAGGAGTAAATGCTCATTTTATAGGTCATCCATTTACAGAATTCCACAATCCTTCAATAAACAAGGAAGCATTTTTCCAGAAACATAGTTTGGATAATAACAAGTCATTACTAGTCCTTTTCCCTGGTAGCCGTCAACAAGAGATAGATCGTCATCTTCCTATATTTGTAAAAACTATTGCTTTACTTAATGATGAAAATCTTCAAATTATTATCGGCAAAGCACCTAATGTTTCATTATCATCAATTCCCGCTCACTGGAAAATAGAAAACGACGATACAAGCCTTTGCCTGGAATATGGTACAGCTGTTTTAACTTCTTCAGGAACTGCTACCCTCCAATCTGCAGTTCAGGATATTCCAGCCGTTGTAAGCTACAAACTTTCTACCGGAAGCTGGCTCCTTGCCAAAAATTTGTCACATGTCCCCTTTGCAGCTATGACCAATCTCATTGTCGGAAAGGAGATAGTTCCGGAATTTTTACAAAATGAAATGACGCCGGAAAATCTTGCTAATGCTGTTCGACCACTACTTAATAATTCTTCCGAAAGGAAAAATATGCTCTTTGGTTATGAAGAAGTTAGAAGGTCGTTAGGTATTCCTGGCACCTACAATCGTGCAGCTGATGCTATTTTATCAAGGACTAAAATATGAAGAAAAAAATTCTCTTTTTTCTTGGTGTATTTTTTGGCAAGTGGGTGTTGAGGTTTCTTTATGGCACCAACCGGTGGAATATCGAAGGCGATGGACAAATTGAAAAATTACGGGCTGAAGGAAAGTCCATTATTTTTACAACATGGCATGGGAACCTATTACCGGGCTATTTATATGTGGCGGATAAGCAGCCTTACGGTGTGGCAGGAAAACACGGCGATGCAGAAATCATTTCACGAATTGCTATTAAATTAGGATATATTCCTATCCGAGGATCGAGTTCAGATGGTGGTCGGGAAGCCTACGCGAAAATTGTAAATGTATTAAATAAAAAAGGATCCCTTGTGTTTATCACCCCGGATGGACCTAAAGGACCGGCTAAAGAACTAAAACCTGGGACTGTAAAAGCTGCCATGCGGACGGGAGCAGTAATATTGCCAACAGGGAGTTTTGCTTCGAAACACTGGTCATCTACAAACTGGGATACTTTTTATGTGGCAAAGCCCTTTGGTAAAACCTATTTACTAATTGGTGAACCTTTGTCGTTTTCTAAAGATGACGATTTTGATGAATGTTCAAACATATTAAAAAATAAACTAAACAGATTGGAAGAGGAAGCCAAGAATCGTGCCGAAGTTTGATCCTCAATCTATAAAAAAATATCGAATGCTTCTTTGGCCCTTTGGGTTTTTCTATTGGCTGCTCATTTTCTGGCGTAATTTTTTCTATAATATTGGATTTTTTGTTTCCCGTAAACTCCCATGCAAAGTGGTAAGTACTGGAAATCTTTCTGTGGGAGGAACAGGAAAAACACCCTTTGTTTTATTTTTGGCTAATACATTAAAAGCCAAGGGTCTGAATGTGGCTGTGTTGAGCAGAGGATATAAACGCAAGTCAACCGGAACGCATGTCGTAAGCGATGGAAAGACACTTAAATCTGATTTGAACAGTAGCGGTGACGAACCATTTATGCTAGCTAATAAATTGCGTGATATTCCTGTTGTTGTGGATGAAAACCGCTATCGAGGTGGACAATTTATTTGCAATGAATACAACTCGGATGTGATTCTCATGGATGATGCATTCCAGCATAGGCGAGTCTTTCGCGATTTGGATATTGTTTTGATAAATAGTAATCACCGTCGCCCAAAACTGCTGCCCTACGGACTTCTCCGGGAACCGTTAAAAAATATTAAGCGTGCAGATGCAGTTATTTTCACCAAAGCTAATTTGACACCTCCCGATGAAAAATTAGTCAGTTCTGTATCCAAATATTGCAGCTTTACCATGGAGTCTAACCTAATGCTAAATACGCAGTTGATAGGATTAGATGACTCAATAAAACCCGTAAGCGATTTCAATGGCCCTGTAGTGGCTGTGTCCGGGGTGGGCGATCCGGATAGTTTTGAAGTTATATTGGAAGAAGCAGGGTTGGATTATGTACATCATTTCCGTCACGATGACCATGTGGATTATTCGGTCATAGAGTTGGAAGTCATTCGCGAAGTGTTTTTAGCAGCTGAGGCTCAAGCAATCATTACAACAGAAAAAGACCTGGCAAAACTAGAGGATCTAAAAGACTTGCCAGTTTATGCTTTGCCAGTGGGTGTTTCGCTTAATACAAAAGACGAAGAACAGTTAATAGATTTAGTATGTTAATGTGCTATAATCATTTTGATTGCGGTTTTTCTTATTAGAACAAGATTTATTAAAGGCAAAATAAATGTAGGACAAGAATGTCTGCAGTCCTTTTACAAAGTATTTAAAAAAACCAATTTAGATTAGAACTGCGCCACACCCCAGGCAAACATAACGCCTACAAAGGTGAGCATGAGGGGCCAGCCGGTATTCACGAAACGGCGGGCGTCAGGATTTTCAAATACGTGAATTTGAAATTGATGGGTTGTTGTTGCGCCTCGCACATCTATGGCAGTGATGATTACATCATGGGGTCCCACTTGGCTGTTGCGGGGCCGCCATTTGAATTGCCCGGATTTTTTATTGAAAGAAGCATATTTTGGCAGTCGAATTGAGCGAAATGCTACACGGTCACCATTTAAATCTTCTGCTACAACTTTATAGCGGTATTCATAACCGGTTAAGCCCACAGGTTTTGGTTTGGAAATAATCGAGGGTGGGATATTGACAAAAACCTGTCCGGATTGATTGTCTTTATGATACCCATCCGAGACTTGTACTGCGAATGAATGTTTATTCACTTGGGACGCTTTTGGAATCCAAACAATCTTTCCTGTATTAGACATTTGCATACCTTGGGGCCCCTTAATAAGTTCATAATGGAGTTCAGCATCGGCATTTTTATCCTCTACTTGAATTTGGTATTTATACATTTCTTCAACCAGCGCAGCTTTTGGCGCCTGGGAAACTATTGTCGCCGGATGATTCACATACAACTCAAATGATTGCTCATCTTTGGTATATCCGTCAGACACCACCAGTTTAATTGCATAGTTATCATATTGATCTTTGCCCGGTGTCCATAACAAAGTTCCGGTAAATTCATCCACTTCCATACCATCGGGGAATTCTTCTAATGTGTAGCGAATGGTGCTCCTTCGTTCCACGATGACTTTGGGCGGCTTCCCTTTTGATCCTTGGAAAAATTCCCATAAAACATCTTTTACGTTTACTGATCGATCATCTTTTTCCTCGATAATAACTATCAGCCTATCGTCCTCCCAAAAAACAGAGTGGACGTAGCGCTTCAAATTCAGGCGGCTGAATTCCTCCGATTCCATATCGCCCTGGCTGGTAAGATATATAACCTCTGCCGCATTCCAATCGCCGATATATCGATCCACATTTTCACGATAAACGTCATCGGCAATATTTACTGCATATATTCGCGCTTTTTCTGTGTCTTCCAGTTTTACAACATGATCAAAAGGTAAAAGCGATCCTTTGTTCAGATCTGTCGTCATAATCTTATATTTATACTGCTGCCCAACAGTTGCCTGCATGACCGGAATAGATACCAGTTTAATTGGAGAATTAATGAAAAAATCTGCTTCAACTGTCCGGATATCTTTGCCGTCATCCACTTCAACTTTCAAATGACCAAAATCCATTTCATCCCGAGTGGGTTCCCAACGCAAACGCCCGGTAAAAGGATCCATGCGCATACCATCAGGCATTTCTACAACCGTATAGGTGAGTTCATCATTGGTGTTTGGATCCGTAACCTCCAATTGGAAATCCCACACATAACCCAAATTAACCTTATTTATGGGTGGCGGCGCACGATCAATAACCGGCGGATGGTTGACAAATAAAATAACTTCTTGTGTATCAGCAGCTACGCCGTGGTTTGCAATAATGGCAAAATTATGAGAGTCAATTTGAGTTGTAGCAGGCGTCCATTCAACTAATCCCGATTCAGATAAGGTCATGCCTTCCGGATAATAAAGCATTTTATACGTTAACTCCTGATCTAAATCCGGGCGCCACACATCCACTTGGTATTTAAATAATTCATTTACTCGAATAATGGAATCCGCTTCAGATAGGATTTTTACACCGGCTCGGGCAAAAAGCTGAAACTCCTGTGCTGCGCGATCAAATCCATCGGAAGCGACTATGCGAATGTCATAAATATTTACATGGCTGCTGTCTGTTTGCCAATACAGCGAACCGCTGGAATCCATTTCCATTCCATCAGGAGAAACGTCCAGAGTAAACTGAATGTTCGCATCTTCATTATAATCGTTTATAATGGGAGAATATGTAAACAATGAGTTGGCAACAAATTCAGTGACAATCGGTTCAGAAATAAATTCCGGAGAATCATTCACATAAATCCAGAGACGTTCATCATAGCCCTCTAAATGAGGAACAACTTTGTAAGTGAGTAACGAATCGATTTCTTCAGATTCTAACTCAACCATTTCGCCTGTTTTCATTTCTACGTGATATGCCAACTTATAAGCGCCAAGTTGTGTTCCGTTTGGAACCCATTGAATGGAGCGTGTTTCATAATGAAAAAACATTCCTTTTGGAGGCGGTAACAGCCAACGAAAACTATAAAATTGATTTGCTTCATCTTCCGGAATTGAATATACAAATAATTGTTCAACGGGCAGAACATGTCTGGGTAAAACGCCTTTTGGTAGCGGTTGACCCAACGATTTTATCGGCTTAATACCGGCAGCTAGAGATCCAATCTCCAGTCCTTCGATTTCCGGAAAAATATCCAACAAATCTATGGGGTCTATTAATGTGTCTTGAACGATTGGCTTATCAACGGGCGGCGGCAAACCCAAGTCTGTTAGAAAAACGGATGTTTCATCCCCGTCCCAGCCGGCGGCAATAGATGTGCCAGTGTATTGTCCTTGTTCCATAACAGGTAAAGCTGAAAAAATCTGAAGATCCACCGTATCAACAGAAAGTGTAAAATAACTTTCATTTTTCTCATCCGGAACCTCTGCACCAAAAGAAACTGTCATCATATTCATTTCACCGGACACTAATAAAAGATCTGTGTACGTATCATGATCAAAATCAGCAATTTGTACGCCAGAAAGAGGACCGGCTTCATTGGGAATATTATCTATATCAATTCCGGCCTGTGATAATGTTAAGGCAATTAAATGACCGCTTTGAAAGGGAGCAATTACATCCAAAAATCCATCTGCATCCCAGTCCGTAATTGTGACTGCTCGATTAAGCAATCCATTCATTCCGGAAACGGTAATATGGTTTTCCTCCCCTTGGATAAATGAACCGTTTTTATTTAAAAACGGTTGTGCTTTCATTACGTTTCCTTCAGGACTGAAACTGATAATATCATCAAAACCATCATTATTCCAGTCTACAGCTCCAGCATATACAAAACCTGATCCAAAGCGCATAGTCTCCGGTTCCAAGCGGTTGGTTATAAAAAGTTGTCCGTCCTCATTTACATCTACAATGGCCAATCCGCGAACGGGACTACCCAGAGAAACAACCAATTCCTGATCATCGTCGCCATCCATGTTTAACAATTCAAAATTGTGACAACGCAGAAAAGTATTGCGTTCTGACAGGTTCAAAGTACTCGCCGGAGTTTCGCTGAAACCTTCACCATCCCAGGGATAGTGATACACGATGGGATGTAAAATGCGTTCCTCGTTTTCATCTGTGAGGTTCATAATTGTGATTAGTTCAGGATTCCCATCTCCGTCCAAATCACCCAATTTCAAATTCACAAAATTACCCAACGAGCCGGCCGGCGCAGCCAGTTCCCAATTCAATTGCTGATAACCATCGCCATCAATTTCATAGTAACGGATCATAGAAACAGAATGACCGTTATCTTGCCCAACCTCAATCGCAGCAAATTCATAAAGGCCGTCTTGATCAAGATCAAACGTTCCTTCCATATGAATAATCTGAAGATCTTTGCTGAAAACAACGCTAATTATCAGCAAAATGATTGTGGAGAGTCTCTTCATCGTATATTTGTACCGGCAGAATCTACAACAACGCTGTCTACACCCATAAACTCTAGAATTTTAAATTTCATTTCTTTTGACCGCATGGCAAGCTCTTCATCCGTATACATTTCCGCATTTATACTATAAGGAGAAAATTCACCTGAAAACTTAATTGTAGTGTTAACTGTTTTATTTCCAAGGCTGTCTATTTTTACATCTCCTGTAATATTCCATAATTCTATTGCTTTCATGTAGATTGATAGACTATGCCTGTTGTCTGATAACGGGGTTAATACAGAAATATAAGAATTTTTTTTGATTTTTTGTCCTGCTTCACGTGTGTATAATGAAATTCCTTTTTCGTTGTCATCCAAGCGCATGGATTCAGGAAATCCTTCAAATTCATACATGGGATAATGCTGCAGATTCGCGCGCCAGTTTGAGGGATTCAAGTTCGCTGTTATATTCAGCGAATCTAAAAAGGGTTCGATTTTCGCATATATTACATTGTCAGTCAATTTATGACTTAATCTTAGAGTCATCATGTTGTTGCTGCTGTCTTTGTTAGATGTATAAGAAAAATCCACATGCTTGTCAAAATTGACTCTACCAAGATTCGCAAATATTGAATGGGAAGAAGATGGATATTTAGGAATATTTATTTCATCAACCATTGCGCTAAAAGGAGGCACGCCATCAAAAAGAAAACGTTCGGCCCCAGCTGTTTTATTGGGTGTGTGTACCATAACACTATAAGGTTCATAGGGCGGTGGAACATAAATAATGGGAGGTTTTGTTGTATCAACCACAATGACAGCATAGGACTGTTCCAACTCTTCCAAAACAGGCAAAATTCTATGTCGATCACCCAGTTCATCTTCATCTGATACCAATTCATCATTTAACCACTGTTCTGTATAAAATTTGAATTCATGAACGCCAATATTTTCTCTTCTGGGTATCCATGAAATCGTCCCTGAACTGGGATTAAAATAGGCGTTTGCCGGAGGTTTTGATAACCAATGAAAACTATAAAATCCTGTGGATGTGTCCATAGCTGCTTTATAATTGAGCGTATCTCCCAATCTTAATGTGTCGTTAGGAATGATAGCAATTACAAAATCTGGATGTGGTTCATTATCTAAAACATCCAAACCCACTTTTATTCTATTTGACAGAAGTTGATTTATTGATTCACTATCTGCGCTATCCGGAAGATTAAAAAGGTTTTGTCGATTAAAAGGACTTTCGGACAATACCAATGCACTGTCAACGAACTCCAATGTTAAAACTTCGCCACTTTCAAAAGGTAACTGAAGTTCTTCACGTTGATTGTTATCCAAATCTGTTTTTTGGATTGCAGAACCTAACAATATGAATGCGCTATTAAGGTGTAATGCGTTTTCTGCTACGATCACAGCCTTTTCATCCGCCCTAAATAGTATTGTTTTCAAAGTATCTTTTTCCAAGCTAAATACTGCCAAGTGCGCTTCGCCATTCAAATTCATGAAGCTGGAAAAAACAGGACCGAAACCATTGTGCAACATATTCGGTAATTCAATATTCACAGTGTTTCCAACCAAACCTTTCTCTTCGCTGTCAACCTCTAATAGTACGGCCGCTCTATAAGGACTGCCAACGGCTATCGATAAAATTCCGGACTGATCATCAACATCGAAATGGTTGGGGTGCAATAATTCACCATTATCTATTTCAATTGTTTGGGGAATAAAAAGAGAATCTGACCAAGAAAATAGATGCAGCCACTTGCTCCTATTAATCCGCTTTCCCGGTAAGTAGTCTGCTAAAATGATTAATTCTGTTTTACCGTCATTATTAATATCATATAGAATGGCATCTTTAATTATATAACTTTCAGGATTGCTTTCCCACATTAATACATGTGAACTGTCGAGTTGAACCTCAACATAACGGATATAATTTTCAGAAAATAAAAGAATTTCATCTAGAGTATTGTTATTGAGATCAAAGGGACCACTAATATTCATAGATCCTGCGTGGAGCCCTACATGCAGAAAAACTGCGTATATACACAATCTATTTGGGTTCATTTACTAACCGTTTTGTATTACCTCGAATCGACAATTGGACAGGGATTGAATTAAAGTTGCGCCAAAAGGCCCTTTAAATGACGTTCCCTTACCTCTACTGAAAAGGAATATAGTTTACCACTCTCGAAAAATCCAAGGAAAAGGGCCTGTTTTACCCATAGAATTGTCTAAATTTGCCGCAATATTTCCCTTCTTAAATTGACATCTGCAAATATAAATTTAATAATGTATTACACAGAAAAATGCTGAGACGAATATTTTTCATATTACACTTAATTCCGCTGTATTTAAGCGCCCAAAGCGATTTATACCCCATTCAGGACTATTACGGTGGAGGAATTGGCTACAGCCCAATGTATATTTCTTTGGATTCAATCCCGGGCTCTGATATGATGTCAGCGCTGGGATTAAACACAAATAATTTTGATAATCCATTTATCGTTCATGGCGGTGAAGGGTTTACCCATATCGCAGGACGTTGGCGTCTCGGTGGTTACGCCGGCATCGGTTCATCAAGAATTAGTAATATAATGGATGTTTATTTTTACCAAGAAACCAATGACTCTATAGGAATTCAAGAAAATTCGTCTCCTTTGGCAAGTGATGGTGATAAGATTGTAGCTTATGAAGGCAGTTTTCGCCCCACTGTTTCTGCCAAGTTTTCACTTACGCTTGGGGCTGTTATATTAGAATATGTAATTCCCATTTTCAGAGATTTGGAAATTTCAGGGGGTGCATTAATGGGGCTTGGTCGCGTAAATGTCAGTATTGATCAGCATACCGGTGAAGCACAGTGGAATGACTTGTTTTCAAATTCCTATGGAACAGTATCAGAGGGCGCAGTATATTATAGCATAGATTCTTCTTATTCGGATACGGATGCAGATTCTATAATAGGGGTTATGCAGGGAACAACACTTTCCCCTGTTAATGGCTATGGTGGAATGACAGATATCAGTGGAACATTTTTCAATTTTCAACCTTATGTAGCAATCAAATGGCAAATTATGGATCGTGTGGGATTACGCTTGAGCCTTGGTTATAATCAAGGAACGATCGGCGCAGGGGAATGGTTTTTGAACGATCGTAAACAAATTGCCGATTCACCAAAGTCAACAATACAGGGCTTAACTATACGTACCATGTTTTATTTTGGTTTATAGCTTACGTTGACTTAAATCCTTTTATCAAATAATCAAATCAATGAAAAATAAGAATATATTCCTACGGGTTCCTTTTGCGTTGACCGTTATTACAGTTGCATTATTTGTACTAATCCCCCTTTCACAGATTTTGTATTCCAAAAATCCTTACAGCGCCATTGAAGGCAAGTTTAAGGTTATGAACCAAATTTTATATTATATCAATCAACTATATTTCGAGAATGTTGATATGGACGAACTAATGGATGGAGCTTTTCAGGGCATATTTAAAAAATTAGACCCTCATTCTATTTATATCCCTGCTAAACAGCAGGAAGAAATTGATGAACTTTTTCGGGGATCATTCCAAGGTATTGGAATTGAGTTTGATATTTTAAACGGCTATATAACGGTCATATCTCCTGTGGCTGATAGTCCATCAGAGCGGGCAGGTCTTATGCCGGGTGATCAAATTATCTCCATCAACGGTGAAGATGCCTATGAAATCACAAAAAAAGATGTGTTTAAAAAGCTCCGTGGACCAAAAGGAACAGAAGTTGTTATCACAATAAATCGTCTTGGAGGTGATCGATTTGATGTAAACATTGTCCGGGACGATATTCCCATTTACAGTGTTCGAGCATCATTAATGTTGGATAGTGAAACTGGATATATTTGGCTCACACGATTTTCTGCAACAACAGACGAAGAAGTTCGCACGGCATTTAATAAGCTTGAAGCCCAAGGCATGAAAAAATTGATATTGGATCTGCGAAATAACAGCGGTGGATATCTAGAACAAGCTGCAGCAATTAGCAATTTATTTATCGCCCGGAAAGACACGTTGGTTTTTACCAAGGGGAAAAGCAAAAATATGGAGCAAGTTTTTATTGCAGACCCCACCCAAGGACGAGAGGACTATCCACTGATTGTGTTAATCAATCGCGGATCTGCCAGTGCCAGTGAAATTGTGGCCGGTTCCGTTCAGGATCTTGATCGAGGATTAGTGGTCGGCGAAACCAGTTTTGGCAAGGGGTTGGTTCAACGACAATTACCTTTGAATGATGGATCGGCAATGCGTGTCACTATAGCGCGCTATTACACTCCTAGCGGCCGTCTCATACAACGGCCATATTCAAATGGTGATACAAAAGATTATTATAAAGATTTGTATGTTGAAAATCGAGAAACAGTTCTTGACTCATTAAAAGAACTAAGGCCAAAATACAAAACGAGGGCAGGTAGAGTTGTGTACGGCGGAGGCGGGATAACACCTGATCAACACATCGCATGGGATTTAAAACTTCAGAAAAATACTCAAAAATTACTTACCCATACGAAGCGACCTTTTTTTAATTGGGGGTCTAATTATGCCAGTAATCATAGAGATGAATTTGAAACTTTTGAAACCTTCATGTCCTATTGGAAACTTGATGAAAATGACTTTCAACTATTTTTAGAATATGCATCCAATAAAGAGATAGAGTTGAATTCGGAGGAATTGGAAAAAGACAAAGATTATATTTTAAATATGTTGAAATCGGAAATAGCCGGTGCACATTGGGGGAAAGATGAGGCAATTGGTGTTCGTTTGAATTATGATAATCAAGTAATGACAGCTTTAAATTATTTTAACGAAGCTGCTGGATTCATCAATAATTCACAGTAAATTAAAAAACTGAAATTATTGATATTTTCTACGAGATTTAATAATTTCAGCGTCGATTTTCCGAGGAAAAATATCAATAATAAAAGAATAACGGAGGACTAGATGCTAGTCGAATATTTCGTAAATGGTGGACCTTTCATGTGGCCCATATTAATATCACTTGTTTTTGGCCTTGCATTTGTTGGTGAACGTTTTTATTCACTGATAATGTCATCAATAAATGCAGAGAAATTTTTTAAAGATGTAAACAGTTCATTAGATAATGATGGAATAGACTCAACGCTCGAATTGTGTGAAAAAACACACGGTCCTGTCGCTGAAATTTTTCATGCCGGGCTTTCCAGAATGCATCGCGGTCTTGCAGAAGTTGAAAAAGCAATCCAAAATGCAGGATCACTTGAAATGTCTTTTCTGGAAAAAAACATGATCTGGTTGAATGCAGTTATTACCATTGCGCCTATGCTTGGGTTTACTGGTACAGTTGCGGGTATGGTAAATGCATTTGATGCCATTGCGGCAGCAGATGATATATCGCCGGCAGTTGTAGCTGGGGGTATTTCACAAGCACTGTTGACAACCGCCTTTGGATTAATCGTAGCTATGATTATTCAAATTTTCCAGAATGTTTTTGTAGCCCAAATTGATAAACTGGTTCTGGATATGGAAGAACGCTCCATTCAACTCGTTGACCATCTCTATGAGATGGAAACAAATAAAAAGAAATAATATACTTTTTCGATGAAGAAAAAACGCCGCTTTAAACGCGGAGAAATACCTACAGCTTCAATGGCAGATATTGCTTTTTTGCTTCTTATATTTTTTCTGGTAACCACTACAATTGATATGGATAAAGGGTTAGGAATAGTGTTACCAGCTGAAGGAGAAGAAATAGAGATTAAAAAGGATAATATCCTAAATTGTCTAATTAACTCCAGTGGCAATGTTTTGCTGGGAGGAGAACCTGTAAAAACAAGAGATCTCAACAAAGAAATTCGGCGTAGGATTACTGAAAATGATAAGTTGATCATATCTGTAAAGGCACATGAAAAAACAAAATATAGTGATTACGTGAGTGTTATTGACCAACTCAAAATGGCAAACGCTAAACGGATTTCTATTGCAGAGAGCGATTAATGAAGCTCAGGCGTAAAACTCAAATATCAACCGATATACCAACCGCATCTATGCCGGATATCATTTTCATGCTGTTGATATTTTTCATGGTTACAACTGTCCTACGGGAATATTCCGGCCTTCCTATAGAACTCCCAAGGGCGAAACGAATTGAAAAACTAAAATCAAAGCGGCACACCTCTCATATTTGGATTTCAAAAGAAGGAATGGTCTCTATTCAGGATAAACTACACAGCGTTGATAATGTTCGCCATATTATGTACGAAGTGCGCGCTGCAGACCCTTTATTGACTGTTTCGTTAAAAGCAGATAAATCTGCAAAAATGGGACTCATATCTGAAATTCACAATGAACTTAGAAAAGCTGATGCCTTAAAATTGAATTATTCGACAAAAACAGCAGTTGAATAATCCCATGGACAAATATTCCCCTATCTTAAAATTCAATTATCCTGTTATAGTGCGTGTTACGGGATTATTTGGAATTTTACTGATTACATTTGGATTTTTATTTATTCCACGGAGTTTTGAAGTAGTTGTATTGGAAGATGCTGATCAAATCATTATTGAACAAATTGACATTCCTCTGACTCAACAAATAGATTTGCCTCCGCCTCCTGCTCGTCCTTCCGTGCCCATTGAATCGGAAGACGAAGATTTAGCAGATGATTTAACAATTGAAGAAACGGACTTGGAAAGCTTTGAGGCTTGGGATGCTCCTCCTCCTCCACCTGAAGGACCTCGTGTAAAATTTATACCCTATGATGATCCACCTAAACCTCTTACGCCTATTCGTCCAAAATATCCCGAGATTGCCCAGGAAGCTGGAATTGAAGGAACTGTTATTGTACAAGTCTTCGTTGATAAAAAAGGTCGGGTAAAAGAAACGTCCATTTTAAAAGGAATCCCAAATACCGGATTGGACGAAGCAGCAATAGCAGCAATTCGTAAAACGCGCTTTAGACCCGCTAAACAGCGGGAAAGAGCTGTGGGTGTTTGGATTTCCATCCCAGTGAATTTTAGATTGAAATAAACTATAAAGCTCTCCAAGAGGGCTTTTTTTATTTCTTAACGTATAAAAATCAGCCTTTTAAACTGGCTTTTAAAAACTCTCTATTGAGTCTTCCAATATGACTGATTGATATTTCCTTTGGGCATTCAATTTCACAAGCGCCTGTATTTGTACAATTCCCAAACCCTTCTTCATCCATTGCTTCAATCATATTTAAAGCACGTTCATTCCGTTCCGGTTGACCTTGAGGGAGTAAGGATAAGTGGGATACTTTAGCGGCTACAAACAACATCGCGGATGAATTTTTACATGTTGCTACACAAGCGGCACATCCAATACAAGATGCAGCATCCATGGCTTCATCTGCGTTTCTTTTTGCAATTGGAATTGCATTTGCATCCGGAGTTCCACCTGTTTTAACAGAAACATAACCGCCTGCTTCCATAATTCTGTCAAAAGATGTTCTTTCAACTATTAAATCTCTAATGACAGGAAATGCTTTTGCCCGCCAAGGTTCTACAATTATTGTTTCACCATCTTCAAAACTACGCATATGGAGCTGACATGTTGTTATGCCTCTTATCTTTCCGTGAGCTCTACCATTTATAAATAAACCACATGTTCCACAAATGCCTTCACGACAATCATGATCAAATGCTATAGGTGTTTTTTCGTCTAATACAAGTTGATCATTTAACATATCCATCATTTCAAAAAAGGACATATCTTCGGAAACGTTATCCACAGGATAAGTTTCAAAGGCGCCTTGAGATTCGGCATTATTCTGTCGCCAAACCTTTAATATCACCTTCACTACTTATAACTCCTTGTGGTTAATTCAACGTTTTCAAAGATCAATTTTTCTTTGTGAAGTTCGGCAGGGAGATTGTTTCCTTTGTGTTCCCAAGCGGCAACAAATGAGAAATCTTTATCGTTTCGTTTTGCTTCGTTTTCTTCCGTTTGATGTTCTTCTCGAAAATGTCCACCGCATGATTCTTCTCGATTTAAAGCATCTCTGGCCATCAATTCGCCAAGTTCTAGAAAATCTGCTACTCTGCCTGCTTTTTCCAGTTCAGGGTTCAGTTCATCTGCCACACCTGTTACTTTAACATTGCTCCAAAATTCATCCTTGAGTTTTGGGATGGAATCAATTGCTTTTTCCAGTCCGGATTTATTTCTAGCCATACCAACATTTTCCCACAGAATAAGTCCTAGTTCTTTGTGTATATCATCCACTGTTCTATTCCCATTTATTGAAATAAGATTATTAATCCTATTTTTTACATCTGATTCTGTTTTTGAAAATGCTTCGTTTTCTATTGAAACAACTTCGCCAAGTTTCCCGGATAAATAATCACCTATAGTATAAGGTAATATAAAATAACCATCGGCCAGTCCCTGCATCAATGCAGAGGCTCCAAGGCGATTTGCTCCATGATCAGAAAAGTTTGCTTCACCAAGAATATATAAACCGGGAATGGTACTCATAAGATTGTAATCCACCCAAAGACCACCCATAGTATAATGAACAGCCGGGTAAATTCGCATTGGAATTTCATAGGGGTCTTCACCGGTAATTTGTTTATACATATCAAAAAGGTTACCATATTTTTGAACGACAACATCTTTCCCCATTCGTTCAATTGCATCTGCAAAATCCAGAAATACAGCTAATCCTGTTTCGCCCACTCCATGTCCCAAATCGCACATTTCTTTTGCTCGGCGAGACGCTACATCGCGAGGTACAAGATTACCAAACGAAGGGTAAAGACGTTCCAAATAATAATCCCGCTCATCTTCAGTAATTTCAGATGGATGACGTTTGTCTCCTTTCTTTTTAGGAACCCAAACTCTACCATCATTCCTTAAGCTTTCGCTCATTAATGTCAATTTAGATTGATGGCCGCTTGCAACGGGTATACATGTTGGATGAATTTGCGTTATACACGGATTAGCAAAAAAGGCTCCTTTCTTATGAGCTCTCCATGCTGCTGTTGCGTTGCTTGCCATGGCGTTTGTTGAAAGAAAAAAAGCATTTCCGTACCCACCAGTTGCTAATACAACTGCGTTTGCAGAATGAGATTGAATCTCACCTGTAATGAGATTTCGCGTTACAATTCCTTTTGCTTCGCCATCAATCAATACCAAGTCGAGCATTTCATGTCTCGGATGAAATTTCACTTGTCCTCTATTCATTTGACGCACTAAAGCAGAATAGGCTCCTAATAACAACTGTTGGCCGGTTTGACCACGAGCATAAAAGGTTCTGGAAACCTGTGCTCCTCCAAAAGACCGATTGTCTAATAAGCCCCCATATTCTCTGGCAAAGGGAATGCCTTGAGCTACACATTGGTCAATTATATTATTACTCACTTCTGCTAATCGATATACATTGGCTTCTCTTGAACGGTAATCTCCGCCTTTTATGGTATCATAAAAAAGTCTGTAAATACTATCGCTATCATTTGGATAGTTTTTTGCTGCGTTAATTCCTCCTTGTGCTGCTATACTGTGGGCTCTTCGGGGAGATTCGTGGTAAGAAAATGCCTGAACGTTATATCCAAGTTCCGCCAGCGATGCAGCAGCAGATGCTCCCGCTAATCCTGTACCAACAATAATAATATCATATTTTCGTTTATTGGATGGATTAACCAGTTTTGAAGAAAATTTATGATGTGTCCATTTTTCTGCAAGGGGTCCGCTTGGTATTTTGTTATTCAGCATTAGCCGGTTCCAATTATTCCAAAAAAAAGTGCAATTGATAAAAAACCTGCCGGAATAATTAGCCAGAAAAACACAGCCACTGCTTCAATAAGCCCACTGTATTTATTATATCTAATGCCAAAGGATTGAAAGGCAGATTGAAATCCATGATGTAAATGAAAACCCAACAATACCATGGCAAAACAATATAATATTGTTATATATGGATTTCCGAAACCGACTGTTTCTCCAACAACAATACCATAAAAATTCCCTGAATCATGTTGGGTTTGAAACTGATACCAAATGGTAGATAAATGAGTAACTAAAAATATAAAAAGGACGCTTCCAGTAAGGCCCATATTTCTTGAGAAATAACCGGAATTATCACCTGCTTTATTCAAATCATATTTAACAGCAGTTGATGTAACATTGCCTCTTGTCAGTTTAATGCTTAATAAAATGTGAGTAAAAAATAAACCAACTAATATTACTTCAATTGCTCGTACTAGCGGTTTAACTGATGACAATGCTTCCACATAACTGTTAAAAATTTCAGGTCCAGCAAAAAGCATAAGATTGCCTACTAAATGAATAACAAGATATACGCATAACAATAAACCGCTCAACGCCATAACGGCTTTTTTACCAACGGAAGATTTTATTAAAGTAGAATACCAGCCCATGAAAGGTTAAAAAGATCTTGGAATATGATTTTATTATGTATACAAATTAAAACATGTGCGCTTAGTGTCGAAAGGTTTATCGGTGTCATTTATATTCGGCCTGCAATGACAGCCCCTAAGTGTCCACCATAAAACAGTATTAAAATACCGGCTATACTGACAACTAAATATACAAAAGTGGGTTTTGTTTCCGTTTGATTGTTTACATAACGCCAGATAAGAAGTGAAAGAAGTAGTAAGCTGGCGAAAATTTGTGTTGAACCATGTGTTGTGAAAATAGGGAACGGTTCGGACATATGGCCTTGAGTTTTATCAGCAATAAAACCGGTTAACACGGCTGACATGGTAGACAGTGTCCCAAGTATTAACAAATACCAAGAAGTTGAATACATCTTTTTGTTGTCGGAATAAAAACCAATAAGATCAAATAACACGCTTGCTGATAACAGTGCAATTGGAAAATGAATAACTTGGTTATGGATATGTTCCAGACTAAATAATTGCATTTTTCTTCATAATAAATTCTTTTATAGGGATTTCTTTTTTTGCAAACCGTTCTTGAGATTGTAATGTAAATACTCCATTGGATAATACTCTTTCAAAAAAAGGTTCAATATATATTTTTTCTGATTCAATATCCAATGCAGACGCTCGATTATCCAAGCTATCATATACTAATTCCGCTAACCATTCAAACCATTGAAGAATTGTTTTATTATTCGGCCCTAACTGATTCATATTCAGTGTGGAAGCTTTTAAATTTATTTCCATTCGTTCAGATAGAGACCAGTTGCTAATCTTTCCTAATAATGTATCACGCGTTTTTCCTTGTTCCATCAAAGCCTGCCAAAAGGCAATAGGTGCAAATTCATATCCTTTTGGTGGGCGATCAGTTGAACGAATTTCAAGAACCGTTTTATAACGTCCATGAGTAAAAATCTGATGGAGCGCTGTTTTAATATCCTCTGAATTAAGTTCATTGTTTTCAGTTGTGCTTTCCAGCCATTGTTTAATAGTCCCATCATAAAATCCTACATGGTCATTTTTATCCGGTGTTGTATAAATAACCGGCACATCCAAAATATAGTGACAAAATTGGTTTAATAATCCATCGGCTCCTTGGATGCCGTGATCCAGAAAATGACCACATCTTGCCGGATCTGTGTCTTCCCAAATACGATACCGTATATTTTCATAACCATTGGGGCGACTATTCTTAAAAGGCGCATTAGAAAATAAAATAGCTGCGAGTGGACTTATACAATCAGCAATGAATCCGCATTCTTCTGCATCCTGTTTATCCACCAGATCAAGATTCACCTGCACACTGGCAGAATTACGCATCATCCATTGACCGTGTTTTCCTGTTGTCAAAAAACGGTCGTTCATTAATTGATACTTTCGATGATTAATAAGTTTTATGTCGTTAGGGCTATAAATTGGATCTAATGCTAAATCAACAATTGTAAGTTTATTGTCTATACACGCCCTTTTTAAAATGGTTTGAATATCATTCCATTCTTTGTGAATATCATGGATATTAAATGCCGGTCGTGAAGCCCACTCCACCTGACCGCCCGGTTCCAATGAACAGGTAACAAATGTATTTATGTCTTCTATATCCTCTATTAAATCGGTTGCTGAATATTCAGCGCCGCGATCTACAGAAATCCTTTCGCCATTACTATTATATAGTATGGTTTCAATTTCAGTCCCAATAGCCCGCTTTTGATTATTTGTGCATCCAGAAAGAATATGTGCTTCTATTTGATCAACAAGAGTATTCAATTTTTACCTTTCTGTTCTCATTTTGGGATCTAATAAATCTCTGATGCTGTCGCCCAACAAATTAAAGCCTAACACGGCAATCGCAATTGCCATCCCCGGTGCCAGAGATGACCATGGTGCAATGCGTAAGAAATCTTTACTATTATTAATCATAGCCCCCCAACTAGGTGTGGGTGGTTGAGCCCCTAATCCCAAAAAGGACAAACTGGCCTCTGCCATGATAGCTCCGGCAATTCCTAAAGTAAAAGTAACAATTATAGGAGCTAAACTATTAGGTAAAATATGTCGTATAAGAATTGTTCGTTTACTAATACCCAAGGTTTTTGCTGATTGAATGTATTCCTGTTCTTTCAACTGTAAAACTTGTCCTCGAACCAACCGCGCCATCCCCGGCCATGTAACGAGTCCGACAGCAAGAAACACAACATTTAGGCTTGGTTCCAATGCAGCAGTAATCCCTATAAGAAAAAGTAATGTGGGAAAACCAAACATAACATCGGTGAAACGCATTATAATTGTATCTATTTTCCCGCCGTTGATGCCAGACAGTGCTCCTAACAAAACACCAATTGACAGCGCAATTAAACTGGCAGTGAAACCAACCATCAACGATATTCTCGCTCCATAAATTATCCTGGATAATATATCCCGCCCAAATTGATCCGTTCCTAACCAAAAGGTGACTGTTTCTTTTCCAGTAGTCAAGCTCTCTCCTGAAATGTTTTTCAACAAAATTCTGTGTTCTCTGTTCAATACATCAACAATAATAGCTGTATTATCTTCAACAAAGGCATTCTGTAAAGCCATAGACGTTTCTGGCAAGTCTTGCGCTAATCTATAGTTAATAATATTGCCTGCAAATCCTGGTGGTTTGTGTCGGAATTCCAGTATTTGATCATTTGGGTTTCTTGGAGCAAGCCAAGGAGCAAAAATTCCAAGCACTACAATAATCAATACAAATGATATTCCTAAAATAATTCCTGGATCTTTCAATGTTCTATTTACTATCATTTTCCAGATCTTTCAAGTCGAATTCTTGGATCAACAACGCCATATAACATATCCACCAATACATTCATTAACACAAACATGATTGCCATAAAAAGCACTGTTCCTTGAATGACAGGAAAATCTCTTTTCATAATGGCTTCCAATGCCAAGCGCCCAATCCCGGGCCAACCAAAAATAGATTCCGTCAGCACAGCGCCTGATAAATAACTGCCAAAATCTGTGCCAATAACTGTAATAACCGGAATCAACGTATTTGGAAATGCATGCTGTAAATATATTTTCCATTCCGATAGCTTTTTGGAGCGAGCGGTACGGATATAATCCTGACTCATAACATCCAACATTGTTGCTCGCGTTAAACGAGCCAGATAAGCAGCCGATCTAAGTCCGAGCGTTAGAGCAGGCAAAATAAGATATTCTATTCCGCCAAAACCTGTAGGAGGTAACCAGCGCAACATCACGCCCACCACCAAAATGAGGATCAATCCTACCCAAAATACCGGCGCAGAAATACCCGCAAGAGCCAAAACCATTATGCCTCGATCAATAAAACTTCCCGGTCGAATAGATGTTAAAATTCCAGCCGTTAGACCAAAGAGTATGGCAAAAAACATGGCACCCACAGCCAGCATCATGGTGTTGGGAAATTTTTCCATTATTAGATTTATAACAGGTTCGCCTGTAATAAACGAATTGCCAAAATTTCCACGAAAAACATTTCCTACATATCGAAAAAACTGGATGAACAAAGGGTCGTCTAAATGCATATCCTCGCGCAGACGCTGAATAGTTTCTTCGTTGTAACGTTCTCCAACCATAGAAACGACGGGATCGCCAGGGATGATATACATCAAGACAAACGTAATTACAATAACACCGAATAAAACCGGAATGGTTTGCAGGAGTCTGTTTAGGAAATATTGAATCATCGAGGAAGATCTTTGGTGATATTCATGTAACGGTTTGCATTAAAAATCGAAGACGGCTGAAATCCTGATATCCATTCCCGGGTCAAATATGTTGTTTTGCTGTGCCATAAAAATACCCAGGGGGCTGCATCCGCAACCATCATATTTGCTGTTGCTATCAATTGTTGCCGTTCGACGCTATTCGTTAACTGTTGGATTTTTTCTATAATTACATCTATTTCTGGATCGGAAAACCGATTACGTTTTGTCATTGATTCCTTGCTGTGAAACAATGGATATAAAAAATTCTCTCCATCGGGATAATCTGCAAACCAGTCCAAATAATAAAGGTCGGGCTTTCCTTCCCTGACGGACGTTTTGAATACATTCCAGTCGCTGCGTTTAATATCAACGGTAATGCCAACTTTTTCCCAATCGGATTGTAATGCTTCCAATACATGAAACATTCCTGATCCACCCGCTACGTACAATTCTGTATGCAGGTCATTATCAAATCCGGCTTCTTTCAGTAATTGAATTGCTCGATTAGGATTGTATTCATAATGCATCTCACCAGCTTCATGTAATAACTGGGGAGGAAGAGGACCGTTGGCCAATGTAGCCGAGTTGTTTAATAGTATGTGAATTATTTTTTCTCTATCTATTGCGTAATTCATGGCCCGGCGCAAACGCATATCATTAAAAGGTGGTCGTGAGCAATTCATTCCAATATACCAGATATTCAATTCATCTACATCTAGTTGATTGTAGCTATATTGTTTCCAGTACTCCATTTCACCTTGGGGCACTTCTAAAATATCGAGTGACCCTGCTTCAAATTCTGCAGATTGTGTCATGACTTCAGAAAGAATACGTATACGCATTCTTTCTGTTTTGGGATGATTGTCCCAATATTTTTCATTTCGGGAGAATATTATTTCGCCATCTCTTTCCCACCGTTCCAATTTCCAAGGACCTGAACCGCTAGGTGTTTGAGTTAACGATTCGTTTTCCTTTATATTAATTATCGCTGCTGCAGGCATAGCTAAATATTGAATGAAGGGCGCGAAAGGTTTGTCCAGCTTTATTACGATTGTTGAATCATTAGAGATTATTAACCCTTTTAAAGAATCTTCTTTACCGGTCATAAAATCTTTTGCACCGGTTATGCGATCCAATAACCATGTTTGAGTAGAGGCCGTGTTAGGGTCTAAAATTCTCTGAAATGATTTGGCAATATCAAAAACTGTCAATAAAGAACCATCATGAAAATGGACGTTGTTTCTAATTATAAAGGTATATTGTCTCCCAGATAGATCAACTGACCATCGTTGAGTCAATGCTGGCACTAAATTCATTTCATTGTCAAATCGCACTAAATTATCATAAACAAGTGATATAATTTTACCTGTTCTTATGTCAGTGGCAAAAGCAGGATCAAACCCTCGGATGTCAGTGGAAAATGCTGTGGTCAGCGTTTTATAATCAATTTCCTTAACACAGCCGAGAAATAATAATGAAAGAATAAGTATTCGAATGGGTCGAAACATAGCGTTGAAAATAAAACAGCCTTCTCAATTAGCGAAGGCTGTTTATTAAAAAACGGTCGATTATTATTTGGGTTATTCTACCATTTCTCCGCCGCCAACCAAGTCTGCCAGATTGAAGGCTCCATCTTTTTCCAATTGTCTGGCAGCAGCAACAATATCTTTGCGAGCGCCGTCCACTTCTCTCTTTGCAACGGCACCTTCAACCGGTTCAAACATAGCCTGTTTCTTCTTTGGCAAGTTTTCAATTACTCGATTTACAATGTCTTCCGGCATTCCTTTTAGGGCCAGTGCAATAGTATCTAACTCAACAGAATTCATCAAATCACGTATTGTACTGTCTGGCAAAATTTCAAACAAAACATCCCATGTTAGGTGATACTTTTTTACTTCTGCAGCAAGATCCGGGTTTTCTCTGGAAATATTTTCGAGAAATTGAGTTTCTTCATCGGAGCTTAAACCGCCCAAAATTTCTGCAACATCTTTTCCTCCACCACGGGAGAATGCAATTGTTTTGGGTAGAAATTTTGATTTCTTATGAAGATCATTTGCCACATTAACAATGGCTTCCAAGGGAATTTCATTCAAATTACCCATTTCCATAATGATGTTCCCTTTTGATTCAGAGGGTAAGCGGCTCATTATTTTATTGCGGCGTTCACCCGATATTTGAGCCAAAGCAATCGCTGCTACTGAATCAGCTTCCGGTTTAACCAGTGCAATAAGTTGTTCATCGGTTATTTCCTCTAAAAAATTAAACGGTTTTTTAGGTTCATCTGATTCTTCCTCATGAAATTTTTCACTTACAAAACTGAAGTAAAATTCTTCCATCACTCTTTTCTTAACGGCAAAAGATACATTGTCTAACTCGCGCATAGAGGCTCTTACTTTGCGTATATCTGTTTTAGACAATTCTTTTACCAGTGTTAGCGCAAGGCCTTCTCCTAAAACAGAGAACAGTATTGCTGCCTTTTGAAGGCCTGAAAGTCTGTTAATATCTGTAATCATGGCTTTGCCTTATTTTTTCTTCTTCTTTTTTTTCTTTTTCTTTTTACCACCGTCTTCTTGTTCTGTAGGAGCTGCCGCTACAACAGGTTCCGGTTCTGGCGGAGGTGCTTCATCTTCCATCCATTCTTTTACAATTCGTGTGGCTGTATTCGGCTGGCTTACACTCATGGAAACAACTGCCTGGCGCATGTCTGATATTTCGCTTTGTAAAACCCCAGCATCTTCTATCGGATTAACCGTTTGGGGAGGAACCATAGGTTGAGGAGTTGTCATTGTGTTATTTTCACTTTTTTTTTTCCGCGGTCTTGGAGGATACATCCAAGGCGGTGGAAGTTGTTGTTTCTGCCTATTACCCATTATCATAATGACCAATACTACAACGAGCACAATAACCAATGCGCCTAGTAAAGATACAAATAGAATCATCATAGTGGATGATCTGCCGTCATTCATACGATCTAAGTCTGATTGGACTGCATCCAACATGGCCATTTTTTCCGCTATTTGAGCGTCCAGAGTTTCTTTTTCACTCATTTTTTCACCCATAGCACTTTGGGCTTGATCGACTTCATCACCAGAAATTTCATCGGATGATATCATGGACTTCAAGCTGGAAATTTCATTATTCAGGGCTTGAAGTTTTAGTGAGTCACGACGCAAAATATCTCTTTTTTCTGCCTGATATGCTCTGTCCCTTGCTGCTGATTCCAAATTGGTTAATTGTTGTTGAAAATACATTTTATCCTGTGTGCGACGTTCTTCTTCTTGTGTTTTATAGCTATCCAATTCTTCTTTCCAGTTCACAAAATCATCGCCTGACTGTTGTTGTTCCAGAGATTCCAGCTTTTCAGCAATATTTTTAAGTAATATCTGTTCGGCCGTTTTTTCATCTCGTCGTTCTTTAAACGTGGCTGTCATTATGCTCAATGCATCGCCTCTGGCGCGATTAAAACGAGCAGCTACCATTACCACTTGTCGAATATTTTCTATAAGCTCAGGGGGTGCTCCTTCTTGGAGAATAATACTTATTTCCAATTTTTTAACGTAGGCTGTAGAGGGATGCTTACTGGTCACTGTCCGCGAAAGCACCGTTCCTTGTCCACTTTTAGATGGAACCGGGATGGATACTGTTGATGAAGAAAGAACATCATTGGTCGCGGGCGCAGAACTGCCAGCATCTGATTCAAATTCGAAACCGGGAATTGGTAATCCACTGGTAACACCCCCGCTTTGGCTTTCCACAGATTGGTCGAGCGCACCTTCAATGGCAGTAGATACATCTTCTGCCCTTTGGGTGGCTTGTTGACTTTCATCAAGAATTGTAATTTGTTCTTCGGTTCCCCCGCTGATTTCAATATCTGCATCCACATCAATGACATATTTCCTGTCATCAATTATTTTAGACAAAGCATCTGTGATACGTTGTCGCAAGTCGTTTTCTACCATCAATTTCTGTGCAAGGTAACCACTGCCTTGTCCCCAAGCTATGCTTACGCAGAATACAGCCAATAAAAATTGTTTCTGAAATATGTTATACTTCCTCATGATAGCTCCTTTGCTTATCAAAATCTATCTATTATGTTTTTTCGCTTGATTTAGTTTCAGATTCACCACCACCGGGCCTACTATAGTTGGGTGCCAAGAAAGTTATTTCCACCCTTCTGTTTCTGGCTTTTTGTTGAACGGTTGTATTATATTTTAATATTACTTCATTAGTAACTAATTCATGCGAGGCCTTGTCTCTCGGTGCAAACTCACCATAACCAACAGCTTCCAACCGGATGGGGTTAACACCTAGCTTAATTAATTCTCTCACTACAGCTGATGCCCTGGCTGAAGATAATTCCCAATTTGTCGGATATTTTTCCTGTAGTTTTTCAGGTAGTTTTTCATTATCAGTATGACCCTCAACCGCTACTTGGAAATATGATTTTTCAATCGTTGGAACGATTTTTGTTAAAATATCAACTATCTGTGGTTTTGTTTTAGCCGACCCAGAACCAAAACTAATATCAGAAGAAATACCTATCGTAACACCTTTGGGACCAGTTGTAACATCTACGGGTGTTTCGCCTGATTCCGAGTCTACTTTCATTTCTTCAATCATCTTTTTTACTGCTTTTTTAATGTCTGACAATGACATTGCTTGGCTTTCCTTCTTAATTTTACTACCAACAGATTTTCCCATGCCGTCAGCCATTTCCTGTAATTTCACAGGGTCAATGGTTGAAATAGCTGCTAATAAAACAAAAAAAGCAAACAACAGTGTCATCATATCTGCAAATGTACCAAACCATCCCGGGAGCCCTTCATCTACAAGGGTTTTACCTTTTGTAATTCCTGCTTTATAAGCTTTTTTTTCTCCGGGTGTTTTTGGCATGAATTATTCTTCCTTCTTCCACTCTTTTGGTGGAATAAAAGAATTTAATTTTTCCCTAACGATTAACGGGTGTTTTTTCTGGTGAACCAATCGTGCAGCTTCGACTAACATTGCTTGCATTGTGCTGGTAAATGCAATTCTTGTGTTTAATTTTTCACCCATAGGTAGAAAAAATAAATTAGCGAAAACAGCACCATAGAAAGTAGTGATTAGCGCAGCTGACATACCGGGGCCAAGCGAATCAGCTCCGCCTTCACCGCCAAAGCCGGATAACATAATTACCAAACCGATTAATGTTCCAATCATACCCCAAGCGGGAGCCATTGTGCCCATTGATTTAAATAGACCCGCTTGTGTTTTTTCACGAACCTCACGGTATTCAATACGGGTTTCCAAGATTTCTGTCAACTCTTCCAAAGAATAACCATCTACAACCATCTGAACGCCGTCCCTGAAAAATGGATTTTTGATGCTATCTACTGATTTTTCAAGTTCAGCAGCCCCTTTTCTACCTACATCTGCTGCTTCCACGGCATCATCTACCACCACGCCAAGTTTAAGCTTCCCACCTTTAAAAACAGCGCCCATTGCAGCGCCCAGCTTAAGTACATCTGACAAGGGAAAAGCAACTGAAACAGACGCAACCATTCCACCAAACACAATTGCGAAGCTTGATGGTGATACAAATCCGCCCATGCTGGCATTAGCAGCAGAAGCTGCTAAAAAGATACCTCCAAAAATGGATCCCAACCCTAAAAAAATTCCTACTAATGTTGCAATATCCATATTTTTTACTCCTTTACTACCCTCGTGGATTTTAAACGGTTTTCATGCAGGGCTTTTAAGATATTACGGACATCGTCATATTCAGGATCCATTCGCAATGCTAAATTCCAGTTAATTGTCGCTCGTTGAATGTCGCCCAGTTTATAATAAACCGATCCGCGCCGTGCATAAGCCAAGGCCATATTTGGATTCAAATCCAGAGCTGATTCTACTTCCTGTAAAGCAGCTCGATAATCACCCGCATAAAAATAGCGTAGTGATTTTGATAAGTGACGCATGGCTTTGTTCATATTTTTTTCACCAACATTGCGACTTAATTTCATCGAAAGTAATGAATCTTCCAAAAATTGAGACTGTTGTTCCATAGAAGCCAATTGGACCATGAGATTACGCATTTCATTTTTTAACATAATCATGGAATCCCGAACAGTGTGTACTGCAAAATCAGCCATAGACAAAGTAGAGTCCATTGATGATGATAATGATTCATATTGTCCCGTAGCTGGTAATTTCAATTGGCTTCCGGGGAAAGGAGATGGCCCCCCTGAACCGCTAGGGATACTTTTTATTCCTCGAGGCACTGCCATATCAAACCCTAACGTGACACCCGGATGGCCTTCCCAGTATCTTGATTTCCAGTCCGGCAATTTTTCTATGTGGGTGAATCCTAAGTTCAGGCGATAATCCGAGGTAAGGGGGATGCGGAGTCCCACATTGATGCCTGTCCCGTCGAATTCACCCACAATATCTATTCCACCCCATTTATTAAGATATGGTGTATTCATAATGACGCCCATAAACACACCTGATTTGGTGCCCTCATTGGTCGTCGTCTCTGTGTCCGGTGATGTTGAACCCTCAACAACTGAAGTGTTAATTGTATCTGTCGGCGCAAAACCTCCCGAACCAAACCCCATAAAGGTATTTAAATGATATTTACCCAAATCTTTTTCACTGCTAACAACAACAAAAAACGATAGCTGTTCGGGATCTAGACTTAAACCTCCATCACCACTTTCTGCGTTTTGAAAAACAATATCTTGTAAACCAAGCGAAAGTGATACATTATTATAAGTGTATACACGTTGCTGCAAATGAAAACCAAATTCTACTGGGGGGGTATAACCCGTTTTACCTAAAAGGGCCGGTGCTGTACTATCGGCAGTTTGCACCGAAGAAAATCCAAATGTAAAATTTTTTCCCAGTTCCATATCAAAATAGATGCCTTGAGCAGAGTTAAAAGGATCAAAACGATGTAATTCTACACCAAATCCAGTGCGGAATAAATACGGTGCTTTTCTCATGCTGGATGTGGGGATTTTCATCATAAACCCCGGGCGGGTATACGCTATGCGAGATGCGCCACTTAATATTGATATCAAGACAAAAGAAAATACTAATACTATATTTATAAATTTTTTCACTGGAAAAGCATTTCCCCTCGTTTTATCTCAAGTGCTGCTAAACGGGAATATTCACTGTCCGGATGTCCCACAACAACCTTTTTAAATGTATTCATCGCTAAATCTATACTGCCCAGTTTTTTATACATCAATCCTTTTTTTACCAGGGCATCATCTATCATATCAGATTTTTTATATTCCAAAAGTTTGTCCAAAGTGGTTAAAGCATTGTCATAATCACGGATTTGCAAATATATGTCTGCAGTCCAATAAAGAATGTTTTCTACTTGTTCAATTTTTGCTGATTGCAGATTAAGATTGTCAAAACAGTGGAGCGCTGTGGCAAAGTTGCCACATTGATATGCGTACATGCCTGTCATATATATATTATCGTCAAAATTTTCTATAAAAGGATCTGGTTGTACCAGAGCAATGCTTTTTATAACCGGTAGCTCCACAAGAACCAAATTTTCAAGGGTTTGCGGTTCATCAACTCTTAAAGAAACTCTTGGTCTGGACGGTTTTTCTAAAACAGGTATAGATGCAGCAAGCAATCCTTTCAATTCAGTATTTTCAGATTTCAAAGCTATTAGTTCGGTTTGCAATGATGTTTCCAAGCTAATAATCCGTGAGTTTATTTGTTCAATTGCAACCAGCAGCTTTTGATTAGATAAATAATCTGTCGTTCCACTTTTTACTTGTTTAATTCTTATTGCTACTTCATTTGATGGGCTTTCAATTAATCGACTGTAAGATTCGTTTCCTGCTGTTGGTTCAATAACAATGCCTAAATCTAGGAGAAAAACGTCCGATAGGCGGGAGGATTGCTGTTGCCCATTGATAGGAATAATCAGAAAAAAGATTATTCCTAATATAAATAAAACCCGGCGGTAAAATGATTCCGCCGACATTATTGATATTCTTCCCAATCTATGACATAGGAATAGCCGATGAAAGACCCAAAATCATTGGGAACAAATAATTCAAATGCTCCAACCGCCCCAGGGAGTAAAGTGGCATCTGTTGTGATGCCAGAGTCGAAGGTGTGGTATGTTCCGCGTACAAATGTGGTGAGCGTTTTTGTTTCTCCGCTCCAGTTTTTGCGAAATACAAAATCTACTTTCACAAAATCCGCACGGCGACCGCCAATGTTTTTAACCTCACCTGTAAAAATAATTGCTCCCTGGTTATCTTTTCGCTCGCTTATGTTGCCAACCAGAACACAATTTGCAGAATATCTTTTTCCGGCTTCCCGGCTTAATGGATCAGCAGAAGTATATTTGGGTTCTGCCAGTTTTGGCATGGGCGGTGGGGTATAACTGTCACGAATTTGTTCTGGAACATATTCTTGAGTTTCTTCAGTAACAACATTATCAATAACCCGTACAATATTTTTACGTTCAATAATTAAATATCCTAAGAGAGTTTCAACTTTTAACGTTTCTTCATCTTGATAAACAATTTTTCCAAATACTGTACTGCCATTTTGTAAAATAATTTCTTTTGAATAAATAGCCAGAGGGTTTATCCACATTTTACTTAAAGCTTTCAAGTCTTCCAGTTCGGAATTAAGATGTTTTACTTCAGCAGAAAGCTTCTTTAATTCAAAGCTTAATTCTGTTGTTACATATGCTGCGTCACTGCCTGCATCCGTGGCGTCTTCAGGAATTTCAATAACTTTGTCTGGTTCTTTCCCATCACTTTTTAACACAACTTCTTTTTTAATTTTTGCTTTTGCTGACAATACAAGTTCTAAATCATCTAAATCATCATCCGATACTGTAATGGGCATATTGACTGCCCCTTTTGCTCCTCCATCTATTTTCAATGTATAATCACCCGGAAGAACATCTTTAAATTTAAATGAGCCCCCACCTAATCCTATTTTTGCCAACACTGCTATTTTTGGCTTAGCGGTTTCCGTGCGTTGAGATTCAACACCGTCTGATGTGAGCAGCAAAACTGTGGCTCCGCCAACTTTTTCACCATCAGCATCCAAAACTGTGCCTTTTATCTTGAAATCTTTTGCAAATAGGGTGGGGTTATAAGCTATAATACTTAGTATAATAAGTGTGTATTTAAACAACGCTTTTATGTTCATTTATTTACCTCGGTTTTGCAAGACCAAGACGAACTACCGACTTGGCTGGAGGAGTTTACTTCCAACTCTATCCAAGTGTCAAGTAGAAAAGTAGAGGTTATTTACCGAGGAGAAAACAATTCGTGTCTTATTGAATTCTTCCTAATATTATATGGAATAAATTTTGCTGTATTTCTTTTTTAAATAATTAATGAAAGGCTTTGCAGTTACATCTTCTCCAGATATGGATTTGATCATTTCCTTTGCTGTTTGCCTGCGGCCAAGCTGATGAATATTGCTTTTAAGCCAATTGCGTAACTCTAAAAAATTTCCAGACCGAATTTGATTGTCAAGATCAGGTAGTTTTTCCTTGGCTTTATTAAACATGATTATATTATACAAGTTACCCAAAGCATAGGTTGGAAAATATCCAAAACTGCCGTGTGACCAGTGTACATCCTGTAGGACCCCCAGAGTATCTGTTTCCGGACGGATCCCCAAATATTCTTCCATCTTATCATTCCAAAGTTCCGGCAGGCTGGCAACGTCTGCTCCTTCGTTAATGATCAATTGCTCAATCTCAAAACGCAGCATAATGTGCAAGTTATAGGTCATTTCATCGGCGTCCACTCTAATGAATCCCGGTTTAATGGTGTTCACTGCCCGATAAAAATCTTCCAGAGCAACAGCGCTCAGGTTTTCAGGAAACGCAGTTTGCAATTTAGGAAAGTAATATTCCCAGAATGGTTTGCTTAAGCCAACCAAGTTTTCCCAAAGACGTGATTGGCTCTCATGGATCCCATAAGAAATAGCCTGGCAAAACGGGGTGCCATACCATTTTTGATCAAGCCCTTGCTCATAAAGGGCGTGTCCGCCTTCGTGAATAGATCCGGTTAGGCAATCAAGCAAATTATGTTCATTAATTCTTGTTGTTACACGCACATCGGTGGGGTGGAACTCAATGGTAAAAGGATGTACAGCTTTGTCCTGCCGTCCGCAATGAAAATCATATCCGATGTCCTTTAAGATCATTTCTGAAAATTCCCACTGCTTATCCGCATCATAATACTGGTGCAAGATTTCCTGTTTGGTATTCACACCAGATTCCTGAATTTTTTTGATCATTGGTACTAATGCTGTTTTCAGTTCTCCAAAAAGTACGTTGATGTTGGCAGTGGTAAAGCCTGGTTCAAATTCATCAAGAAGGGTGTCATAGGGCGTATCTTGCGTGTCCAAATAGCCTATCTCCCTGTGTTTAAGTGCAATCAATTTTTCCAAATGGGGAGCAAACAAATTAAAATCATTTTTCTCCCTGGCCTCTACCCAATTAGGATGAGCCATGGAGCTGGTGTGAGACAATTCTTCTACAAACTCTTTTGGTAATGCAACCGCCCGGTGGTAATCCCGCCATATTTCATTCACCAGCCGACTTGTTTCTTCGTCCAAACCATTTATTATTTCCCCAGAATCAAGGTTTACTAGTTCTCCAAGGGGATTAGATACATCTTCGCCAATAAAACGTTCATGAACTATGGCTTCAAGCATGGCAACCTGTTTAGCCCTGGCAGCAGTACCTCCTTTGGGCATATATGTTTCCATATCCCAATAAAGTACATTCACAGCTCCTTTCAGATCTGCAATTTCACTCAATTCGTTTTTTAAGGTTTCAATCGGTTTCATTATTCTTTTCCTATTTCCAAAAGTCTTGAAATGTTTGTTGTTTCTTTTTGGCTGCAGCCAGCCTTGCTTCCGTATCCGTAATTAACTTTAAAGGCAATATTCCCAGCAATGCATTTTCATAGGCTTCAATGATTAACTCATGGTCACTATCATCCTTTTTTTCATAGGTGCGCCCCATCCAATAATTTGGTTCTCCGCTTTCCGGGTTATGATAAAATGCTTTACCATACTGTTCAAGAGCATCCCACAGTGCTGTTTTACTTCCTTTTTTAAATAATCGATGACCAGCAATCATGGTCAGACCATACTTAGCTTGTTTGTTCGTTTTATTTAGAGTCAAAACATAGTTGAATAGTGTTTCCCCGGTTTCATAATCCCCAACACTTATAGCTGCAATCCCCAGGAAATTATGAGCATCAATAATTGCTGTCACCGTCTCTTCCGATACATTGTCCCCGGATAATAATTTGTCTTTGCGAGCTACAACAGATTCAGGATCAGATTCTGCAAGTTCAGTAATTGTTGGGGCACAACCGGTAATAAACACCAGTATTATATAAATGTATAAATGTTTCAATTATGCCTGTGTCTTAATCTGTAAACTAGAACAAACTTTTGTCATTACAATTTATGCATCTAGTTTATAATGGTTCAATTTACCAAAGCCATATATAAGTAACCGAGCGATTCCTGGTTCCAAAATGAGGGTCTTTCGGGAGAGCACAAGCAGAGCGCATATCAACACTGTCTTGATGAAACATATCATAATCTTCGCCATGGATAACCGCTCGGAAACGCCCTTGTTGTTCAACGCACCAATTGCGTACTGCGTTGCGCAGTGTACCTTGGCCATGCCCATGAATAATTTTTAATGCCTGAACTTCACCTCCATGCAGGGCAGTGCTCACTTCTGTTTCCAAGACAGAAATAGCACTATCCAGTTTATATTTCTGATGTCCAATATCTATAGTTTTTAGCATAATATTTTCACCTCAAGTTTACACTTGTTCGCCCTAATTTTACCCCTAATTCAAAGGACGATGATGAAAGAAATTACATTAGGAAGAACAGGTGTTATTGTGTCGGCTATTAGTCTCGGCACATGGTCATACGGTGGCAAAAACATCACGGGGACTACGCCTGTTGGTTGGGCTGGACAAACGGATGCCCAATCTAAAAAAGCCTTGGTGAAATGTTGGGAATCCGGAATTAACCATTGGGATACAGCTGATGTGTATGGCGACGGTCGCTCGGAAAAAGTTATTGGATCTATGTGGAAAACTGTTCCGCGAAATGAAATTTTCCTAGCTACAAAAGTAGGGTGGGATCAGGGACCTAATAATTATTGGTATAATCCAGATCATATGCGCAAAAATATGATGCGCTCCCTGAAAAACCTACAAACGGATTTTGTTGACCTTATGTATTTACATCATTGTAACTTTGGAAAAAACAGTGAATATTTTGACGTTGCCCTTGAAACTTTGCGCATATTTCAAGAAGAGGGTAAAACACGGTTTATTGGTTTATCGGATTGGAATTTGAAAAAAATCATGCGTTATATAAAACAAGCTGATCCGGACGTGGTGCAGCCCTACCGCAATATCTGGGATGATAATTATGCGGCAAGCGGTTTACAGAAACATGTTGAGGAAAATAACTTAGGCGTATGTTTCTTTTCACCCTTAATGCATGGTTTGCTAACCGGTAAATATTCTAAACCACATACATTTAATGAGGGAGATTTCAGAGAAAATGTAAACGCTTTTAAAGACCTGGCAATAATTAATAAAGTAAAAGAAAATGCCGGTTTTCTACAGGAAAGGTTTTCAGATCACCCTCATCCTATAATGCACGGCGTTGTTGATAGTCTTCTTTCTGACTCTGAAAACAGTTGTGTTTTGTTAGGACAAAGAAACATTTCTCAAGTTGATGTTGCAAACACTTTGGGTATAGATATAAATGAGGATGATGTAAATTGGATAAAACAACTGTATAATCACTAATATGAATACGCAAAAAATAATTTCAATAAATCCAGCAACTAAAGAAAATATTGGTGCTGTTAAGCAGAACACGATTGAGTCGTTGACACATGTCTTCGATCGTGCACACAACGCTAAAGATGAATGGGCAAATCTTCGGCTAACTCAGCGAGCTCGTATACTTCGCTTCGTGCGTAAAATACTTGTGGCCCATATGGATGAGTTATCAGAACTCATTGCCTCTGAAACAGGTAAAACAAATTGGGAAGGATTCCTAGAGGTCTTTACCACAGTAGAACATATGCGCCATGTGGGTCGGCATGGACCAGAGTATTTGCGGACTGAAATACGTTCCCCAGGTATTTTTCAAAATAAAAAGTGTTATGTGAATTATGTTCCACACGGTGTTGTTGGTGTTATCAGTCCTTGGAACTATCCCTTGATCCTAACTGCAGCGCCTGTTGTAGAAGCGCTTATGGCGGGAAATTCAGTTGTATTAAAACCATCAGAACTGACCCCTTTAACCGGGCAACGGATGACAGAATTATTTCATGAAGGTGGAATACCAGAAAACATCTTGCAGGTTGTTCAAGGTTTTGGGGATGTGGGTGCGGCTATTATCGATAGTTCTCAAGTAGATATGATTTGTTTCACCGGTAGTGTAGAAATTGGACGAAAAATAGCTATTGCCTGCGCAGAAAAATTAAAACCCGTTGTTCTAGAATTGGGCGGAAAAGATCCTATGATTATCTTGGAGGACGCTAACTTGGAACGCGCTGCTAATGCAGCTGTTTGGGGTGGATTTAGTAATTGCGGACAAACGTGCATTTCCGCTGAACGCATTTATGTTGTAGAAAATATTGCAGATCAATTCATAGAGTGTGTAAAACAAAAAACGGAATTATTGAGTGCCGGTCCAGATAAAATTACTAATGATATTGGTGCTCTGGTGAATGAACGCCAACAGGAAAAAGTTATGGCCCATATCAAAGAAGCTGTGGCTAGTGGGGCTGATGTAATATCCGGTGGAGATGATTTATCCTCTATGGGGGGATATTTTATTAAACCAACCGTTCTTGAGGTTTTTAATGATAATTCAGACATTATGTCAAAAGAAACGTTTGGTCCGGAAATATCCATTATGCGGGTAAAAGATGAGAATGAGGCCATTGAAAAAGCGAATGATACCGGCTATGGTTTGAGCGCTTCTGTGTTTACCAAAAAGAAAAATCGCGGTCAAAGAATTGCCCGGCAGATTCGTGCCGGATCTGTTTGTGTAAACGATATAATGACAAATTATATATCTGCAGACCTGCCTTTTGGCGGTGTGGGTATAAGCGGAATTGGCCGGGTACACGGTCCGGAAGGCTTAAAAAGTTTTTCCCAAACACAGGCTGTTTTAGTAGACCGTTTTGGGTTAAAAAAAGAACCTTGGTGGTACCCTATAAGCACAGGAACAAAAAAGTTGTTCCATACAATAACGCGTTGGTTTTACGGTTAATTTTATCTGTACGTTTTAATCTAATGCCCTTTAGGCTCATTAGCAGATTGTCCAAGGTGTGCAAGTAGCTGACGGAGTTGGAGTAAATCTCACTCGTATAATCGGTGGACCAGAATTGGATATGCTGGATTCATTTCTTTTGCTAGATGAATTTTAACCTTCTTTCTTTTTTCACAACCAAATCTACCCATCATTCCATAAACAAGAAACCCGCTACTGCGGGGCCCTTGCTTAAGGTCTTGTTCCTGGACAGAAAAACAAGTTTAAAAATAAAGACGAAATACCGTTTCAGCTACACAGGCAAAGCGTTTTCTGTTTTCCACTTCTATACTGATCTCATTTAACAATTCAATACTATTATTTTTTGGCTCTACACCGACTATACGAGTGCGGGCCCTGACTCTAGAGCCTGACTTCACCGGGTAGGGGAAACGCACCTGGTTCAAGCCATAATTAACCACCATCCGTGCTTCAGGGAATAAATTTTCCGAGGAACTAATGGTGTTGGTCAATTTCGGGATTAAAGATAATGTTAGAAAGCCATGGACAATAGTTGTTTTGAATGGCGATTCTTTT
>DJKX01000049.1:0-8318 GCA_002436185.1 Fidelibacterota bacterium UBA6531 | reverse complement strand
TTGTTTTGAATGGCGATTCTTTTTTCGCGCGTTCTGGGTCCGTGTGAATCCATTGTGTATCGCCTGTTATTTCTGCAAACTGATTGATACAATCCTGATCAATTGTTTCCCATTCGCCCACATATATTTCTTTTCCCAGTTGTTCATGCAGTTCCTTATAGACTTTTTCCGTCACCTTATTTGTGATGACTGCTTCTGATCGGACAGATATTTTTTTATCAAACGGGTTGAGATTGGTTATCCAGGGATTATTCAGTGTATTTGTAATTTTATCATTGATGGTATTAGACCAGTTGCGAAATCTGGGTTCTAATTTGGCCCTGAACTCGGTTGCATTTTCTTGAAACCCTTCGGTTTTTTCTCTGATAAATTCGTAGACGTTCATATAATTTGTATGTTATTCATTCATGATCATTATTTTCTGGTCCAATACATCGGTCCATACCATATGAGACACATCAGGTATGTTAAAATGTTTGTCATGGCCCCAATCGTGTTCCAAAATGTTTTGCCAACCCACATGGACTTTTGTCCATAGAATGGGGCCATTGTAAATGGGATTGTTGATGTTCCTGTACACATAGTGGTTTGCGCTCTCTTTTTGATAGAGCTCTCTATCCATGGAATTGCGCAGTTTCCTGAATAGCCGCACATCCCCGAATTCCTTTGCCGCCAGAAATCCCGTCAGCGTAGCCAGGGGAGAGGGGCCTGCTTCTCCGTCTTCCTTTACATAGGCATAGGGACCTATCTCCCGGGTGAAATAATTTTTCCAGATTTCATAGAGCTCTTCATTGTATGCCGGCTCATACGCTCTCAGGAATGTCATTGTCCAGGCATTGGTATATCCGGAAAGGAGGGGATTGCAAAACTCATGTTTTGTGTTGTACATCTTCAAATAAAAACCATACTCCTCATCCGTCATCTTGTTTTTGATAAAATCGAGAGACCATCTGGCTTCCACATCAGCATAGGTAGTGCCGTATAATTTATCGTAGATCAAAAGGCTCAATAAGGAAATGGAATTGCACTGGGCAAAATACCGGCCCGGTTCACAGTCTGCTCCCTCATGTTTTCCCTCTGCATGGTGCCGGCGCATCTCATCAATGATCTTGTTGGTCAGCCAAGTATACTCCCCGCTGTATTCCTCATCGCCTGTGATGAACTGGTACAGTCCGTACATAAGGTTCAAATGACCCTTGTACATCACATTGCCTTCAGAAATGGGATCATCTCCCATGCCATATTCGATCCAATCGCCCCAGACCTTTACGGATTTCATTTTCTTGATCATGAGATACATGGCATGTTTGGCCCTGTCAGCATGTTTTTCGCTGATCATGGCAATAGAAGGCATGGCGTAAGAAGAAAAAGCAATGCCGTATCTCCAGCGAAGCTGTTCAGAAACGTCCCAGCCAAAAAATTCATCCCCGGTAATGTCCATAATTTCATAGGTGTTATAGACATAATTAAATTGTCCGATCTCATCTGTCTGCAGTTCCCGCTGGCCAACGGGTTTGAAATAGTTTTCTGCCTTTGGCAGACCAAAAGGATAGATACAATAGATGGTGATCAATAGAACAATCCCCATCAAAAAAAGAGCTATTTTTATCCTATTATTCTTTGAAAATATTTTATACACTGAACAGAAAGAATCTCATGATATCGTCGTAGTCTTTTGCCTTGTATCGTACTGTTTTTGGGCTCACGGACTCCGCTCCAGGATACTGGGATGCACGGTATGCAGCGGTCTGTTTCACATAGCGGATGGAAAGTTCAAACTCATCCGGTAGAGACCAGGCGCTGATTTTGTCAACGGATTTCAGGGCATCACAAACGGTTTTCCGGATAGAGATGAGGGCTTTTTCAGGATGAATGCTGATGGTAGAGTCCCCAACGCCTTCCATGGTGACAAAGGTGGCAGTGCCCGGGCTTACCTCATTCACTTCCCGACACAGTTCTTTGTCCCCGGACACAAACGCAATTGGCACTCCGTGTTTTGCACCTATATATCCATGGAGAAGAAATTCCGACGCTTCCTTCCCGTTGATAAACATTCTTTCGATCTTTCCAGATGACCAGGTGTGGGAGAGAGGATTTCCACCTGATCCTGCTCGGGAATGAAATCCCACCATCATCAGAGCGTCAAAGGTCCCGTCCAGTTCCTGGACCATGGAATAAGGATGCCCGCTCCAACCCCTGATAAGCTCCGCCTCTTCCGGCAGGTCCGCAGGGAGGATATTTCGCCCGGTGTAGTGGGCGTCCTTTACCAAAATTTTTTCCGCTCCGGCGTCCAGAGCGCCGCGGCACGCAGAGACGACCTCTTCGGTCATCCGTTTCTGAAACTGAGCATAATCGGGTTTTTCCGGGTCCACTTCATTCCAGTGCGTAACACCCGTTATTCCCTCCATATCGGCGCTTATGTAAATTTTCATGGCAGAGTTAATACCTCATTATTTTTTCAAATTCATCACTTCAATTTACCCGTATTCCCACTTTTTTACAAAGAGGTCGGAAAACTGTTTTGAAAAAAAGAGGAGATGGCCGGGACGGTGAACGATCATGTAATTGATTGTTTTCGGTATAAGGAATTGTCAGCGAAATTATAATTCTGCTTGCGCCGCTGCCAAGCGGGCAACGGGTACTCGAAAAGGTGAACAGCTTACATAATCCAAACCGTTTTCTTTGCAAAAGTGAATGGAAGCGGGGTCGCCGCCGTGTTCGCCGCAAATACCGATTTTTAAACCGGAATTCACCCCACGGCCAAGCTCAACAGCCATGGACACTAATTTCCCAACTCCTTTTATATCCAGGCTTTGGAAGGGGTCATGTGCCAGTATTTTCTTATCCAGATATTCTGGTAAGAAACCGCCAATATCATCACGACTGAATCCATACGTTGTTTGGGTTAAGTCATTCGTGCCGAAGCTGAAGAATTCTGCGTATTCTGCAATTTCATCTGCGGTTAAACACGCCCTTGGCAGTTCAATCATTGTTCCAACGGTATAATCCAGCTTCACATTTGCTTCAGATAATATAGACTCTGCCACCGAACGAATGATTTTTTCCTGGTTCAGGTATTCAGTTACTGTGCCAACAAGTGGAATCATAATTTCCGGATAAACTGTTTTACCTTCTTGTGTAAGCTCAACACCTGCTTCAATAATAGCTCTTGCCTGCATTTCTGTTATCTCGGGATACGCCACTCCCAAACGACAACCGCGATGTCCCAGCATAGGATTTAATTCGTGAAGCTCGGCGACTCGTTTTGCAACGTCACTTTTTTCAACTCCAACGCTTTCTGCTAACTCTGCCATTTGATCGTCGGATAGTGTCATAAATTCATGAAGAGGCGGATCTAAAAGCCGAATGGTTACCGGAAGGTTTTCCATAGCTGCCAAAATACCTTTGAAGTCTTTTTTCTGAAACGGAAGAAGTTCCATAACTGCCGAGCGCTTGTCTTTTGTATTGTCTGCTAATATCATTTTGCGAACAGCCAAAATACGTTCTTCGTCAAAAAACATGTGTTCGGTTCGACATAATCCAATTCCCTGTGCGCCGAATGTTCTCGCTTGAGAAGCGTCATCCGGGCTGTCAGCATTGGTGCGGATTTTCAATGTGCGTACTTCATCAGCCCAAGCCATCAAGTCTTTGTATTCTTTGTGTGTATCCGGATTCGCCGGAATTAGATTCAATTGGCCTTGGTATATTTTCCCCACAGTGCCGTTCATGGTGATCCAGTCTCCTTCTTTTAAGACTGTGTTACCGATATTAACCTCTTTTTCATCTAATTTGATGTGCAGGTCCCCGCAGCCTACGATACAGCATTTACCCCATCCTCGAGCTACGAGTGCAGCGTGGGACGTCATTCCCCCTTTGGCTGTAAGGATTGCTTCTGCCGCATGCATACCATGCACGTCTTCCGGCGATGTTTCTTCTCGTATCAGAATCACCTCTTCCCCATTTTGGTGCCAAGACTCGGCATCGTCTGCTGTGAATGTCAATCGGCCCTTGGCTCCTCCTGGTCCGGCAGGTAGCCCTTTTGCCAACACATCCGCATTTTTTTCCGATTCCGGATCAATCATAGGATGGAGCAATTCGTCCAACTGTTCCGGTTTGACTCGAAGTAAAGCCGTATTTTTGTTTATCAGTCCTTCATCAACCATGTCCACAGCCATTTTGATAGCCGCGGAACCATTGCGTTTACCTACACGGGTCTGGAGCATCCATAAGCGCCCTTCCTGTATGGTAAACTCAATATCCTGCATATCTGTATAGTGATTTTCTAAATTAGTTCTTATCTCAGCCAGCTTGCTGTAAAGTTCCGGCATGGATGATTCCAGANNTGTTTCTTCTCGTATCAGAATCACATTTTCTCCATTTTGATGCCAAGACTCTGCATCGTCTGCTGTGAACGTCAATCGGCCCTTGGCGCCACCTGGTCCGGCAGGTAGCCCTTTGGCCAAAACAGCCGCAGTTTCTTCCGATTCCGGATCAATCATAGGATGGAGCAATTCGTCCAACTGTTCCGGTTTAACTCGAAGTAAAGCCGTATTTTTGTCTATCATTCCTTCATCAACCATATCCACAGCCATTTTGATGGCGGCGGAACCGTTGCGTTTCCCAACACGAGTTTGCAGCATCCAGAGGCGCCCCTTCTGTATGGTAAACTCAATATCCTGCATATCTGTATAGTGATTTTCTAAATTAGTTCTTATCTCTGCCAGCCTGCTGTAGAGTTCCGGCATGGATGATTCCAGAGAAGGCAGGTGCTGTGTGTCTGCCGTTTTGGTGGCTTCATTCAGCGGATTGGGCGTACGAAGGCCAGCTACCACATCCTCACCTTGAGCATTGGCCAGCCATTCACCATAAAACTGGTTTTCCCCGGTAGCGGGGTTTCGGGTAAAGGCCACTCCGGTAGCGGAATCGTCGCCCATATTGCCGAAAACCATAGCCTGGACATTGACGGCTGTACCCCATTCATCCGGGATATTTTCAATTCTGCGATAGCTGATAGCGCGGGCGCCATTCCAGCTCTTGAACACAGCTTCAACACCTCCCCATAGTTGAGCGGATGGGTCGTCGGGGAAATCTGATCCCAAGGTGTTTTTAATTTCTTTTTTGTATGTTTCCGTTATTTCCTGCATTTGGTCTCCGGAAAGATCTGTGTCCTTTTCCAATCCATTTTCTTTTTTAAAAAGGTCCAGAATTTGTTCCAGCTTTTGCCGAACGCCTTGTCCTTCGGCGGGTTCGATACCAGCAGCTTTTTCCATGACTACGTCGGCGTACATGGTGATTAGGCGTCGGTAGGCATCATAAACAAAACGGGGGTTGCCTGTCTTGGCAATAAGTCCCGGTATGGTAACACTTGTCAAGCCTACGTTGAGCACTGTTTCCATCATTCCCGGCATGGACTGACGAGCTCCGGAGCGCACAGAAATCAATAGGGGGTTTTCCTTGTCGCCAAAACTGGAATCCATGATGGTCTCAACGTTTTTTAATGCATCTGCAGTCTGGCTTTTAAGTTCTTCAGGAAAAACCAAATCGTGCTTGTAATAATGTGTACAAACATCTGTGGTAATAGTAAAGCCGGGAGGCACAGGTATGCCTAAATGGTTCATTTCTGCCAGGTTAGCACCTTTGCCGCCTAATACGTTTTTCATTTTCGCAGTACCGTCAGCAGTACCGTTCCCAAAAGAATAAATATATTTCATAGGTATTGTTTCCTAGGTTGTTTGTATTGATAAATAATTTGTAGTTCCGGGTTTCCCTATCGGAACCCCCCCTGTCACAACATATTTTTTTCCTGCTTTTAATAGTTTTCGCTCTAGCAACTCTTTTCCTACAATTGTGGGGACATCGTCTGTGTATTGATATTTTTTAATTATAAACGGTGTTACCCCCCAAACAATGGATAGCCTTCTGCTTGTTTCTGGTATTGGGGTTAGTGCAACAATGCGCCTGTTTGGGCGGTACCTGGCAATCATTCTGGCGGTGCTTCCACTGTGAGTCATAGTTACAATACATTTAATGTTTAGGTCTTGAGCTACCTCGCTCGTCGCGCGACTAATGGCATCTGCTGTGTTTTGATTGCCAATATTTTGTCTAACTGTATCAAAATCAATTGTTCGCTCCGTTTCTACAATTACATTTTTTAACACTTTTATTACTTCCAGCGGATAGTTGCCCATTGCGGTTTCACCTGTTACCATTAAAGCATCTGCACCATCAAAAATAGCGTTTGCTATATCATTCACCTCTGCTCTTGTTGGTACAGGTTCAGAAATCATGGATTCAAGCATTTGGGTGGCTATTATAACCGGTTTTCCTTGCTTGTTTGCCTTTTCAATAATTTTTTTCTGCATCAAAGGTACCTGTGCTTGTGGCATTTCAACGCCGAGGTCACCCCTTGCTACCATAACCGCATCAAATTTTTTAACAATATTATCTAATTCTTGGATAGCTTCCCATTTTTCGATTTTAGCAATGACCGGAATTTGAGCATTATGCTTCTTCAGTGTTTTATCTATTTCATTTTTATCATTTGCCGTTCGAACAAAAGACAGTGCGACCCAATCGGCTTTTTCTTGTATTGCTAGTTTTAAATCTTCTTTATCTTGTTTTGTCAGGGCTGGCAGTCCCAGCACCACTCCGGGGAAGTTTACTCCTTTCCCATCTTCAACAAGTCCGCCAATTTCTGTGACACACTCAAGCTTGTGAGCGGATTTTTTATTCAAAACCTTAAGCTGGATTTTACCATCGTTAATTTTTATCCTTGCGCCTTTCTCTACTTTTGTAAAGCGTATTTCTCTTGAAACACCGATGGTTTCAACATCTGCTTTTCCTCCGCTAACAATATTTACTTTTTGTTTTTTCTTCAAATTAAAATCGGGTAAAATGCTTCGCACCCTTATCTTTGGGCCCGCTAAATCCGCTACGACACACGGTTTTTCGCCGGTTATTGTTTCCAAAGAATTAATAGTTTCAAACAGAGATTGTTTTGCTTCCTTGTCTCCGTGCGACATGTTAATTCTGAAAGCATTAACTCCCTGTTGAAGCATTTTTTTCAAGATTGTTTTTTGTGAGCAGGATGGCCCAATTGTGGCAATAATCTTTGTTCGATTGAAAATCATGGGCGAGAATTTAACGGATTTTCTAAATGGAAAACGATGGTCTTTAATTCATCGAAAACGGAACGGCCAGCTTAAAAGGTTTAATCCGGGTATCAAAAGTTTCCCCGTTTTTTAAAACCATTTGAAAAGTTCCCTGCATTACTCCAAACTCTGTGGCTAAAGGGCAAAAGCTTGTATACTCAAAGCTGTCTCCCGCTTTTAGGTTCGGCTGTTTACCCACAACGCCCGGTCCACGGATTTCTTCCACATTCCCATTTGAGTCTGTAATGTGCCAATAACGACTTATAAGTTGAATTTTTTCATTTGATTCATTTGTAATCGTAATATGATAGGCAAAATAATAGATCGGTTTTGAAGGGTCGGAGCGATGGGGTATGTATTCGGGCCGAACATGTATTCGAATCTTCTTTGAAATTGTATTGGACATAATAGATTTCAGCAATGTGACTTATGTTTTAATGGTTATAATTTAGTGCTTATGAGAAACCCATTAAATAGACTTCTTTTAATCTTTTTACTGATTTCACGTTTTTGTCTGCCAGCAGATGAAACAACCGATATAACAGCTGAAGAAATCATAGATCATATACGATACTTGTCTTCTGATCGCCTTAAAGGGCGAGCACCTGGAACCCAAGGGTCTAAACGAGCAATTCATTATATAGAAAAAGAATGGAGAGAATCGGGTGTTGTCCCTGCCGGTGAAAAAGGGTTTCAACAGTCCTTTGAGTTTAACAGTGGCATTTCTCTTTCTGGTTACAACCGTTTAAAAATTAATGAGAGCCGAAAAACGTTTCGAGTAAAAAAGGATTTCATGCCTCTTGGTTTTTCGGCAGTTGGTTCGTTCAGCGCACCCGTGGTGTTTGCTGGATACGGTTTCGGTGTGGAAGACAGCGTCTCTTGGAATGATTACAATAATATCGCTGTGGCAGGTAAATGGGTTTTAGTTTTCCGCGGAAGTCCGGATGGCAGCGGCCCCCATTCTACCTTCTCTGGACATACGCCCTTACGGAAAAAATATATGATGGCAAAAGACAATGGGGCAACTGGTATCGTTTTTGTCAATCCTTACAACGATGATAGCTTGGAAGAAATGATTCCTTTGCGGTTCAGACAGTCTTCAAGTGGTGGCACAATTCCCGCTCTTCATGTTTCAAGGGAACTGGCCCAGCAATTGTTGCCGAAAAA
>DJKX01000028.1 GCA_002436185.1 Fidelibacterota bacterium UBA6531 | reverse complement strand
TTGGTAGGCCGTTACCCTACCAACAAGCTAATCGGGCGCAGGCCCATCCTAAAGTACTAGCCGAAGCCAGTTTTAACAACAATGTCCCGAAGGACCCGCTGCATTATCCAGTATTAGCACCGCTTTCGCGGAGTTATCCCAGTCTCTAGGGCAGGTTACCTACGTGTTACTCACCCGTTCGCCAGTTTACTCGTTTCCCGAAGGAACCTTTCTCCTTGACTTGCATGTGTTAAGCACGCCGCCAGCGTTCGTCCTGAGCCAGGATCAAACTCTCCATTGTATGTTTGATTCTGTACTATCGTTTTATCTCTCAAATTCACTGACAAGTCACGCATACCAAATTATCAAAAAACAAAAGCGCTTTACACAAGCTGCGCAAAGCCTGTAAAATTAATTCTTTAAGTAATACCGTGTCAATAACTATATCGTATTTATTACAACTTTTTATTGGGTAATTAGTTCTGGCTCCGGGAAGTCCATAAACCGATCAATTGCTATCTTATCAGTTACTCTACCAACAAATCGCTCCACGCGAGCACGGTTAGCTTCATCTACATCTGTCCATGTTTTCCAAATGCTTCCTATGTAAAACCCCAATCCAACTATCGCTGGCGGTATAAGAATTTTAGCATTTTCAGTAGATAACTTTATATTCCCAGAAAGTGCATATCCCCGTTGCTGTGTAAAAGAATTATTTTCAGTTTTAATACCATTTGATAATGGAACAACATGTTGATTCGATTGGTCAAAAGATAATTTTCCTGATTGTGTTAGTGTCGTATTTGAGATCATCGATGAAATAAGCATTATGGATATCAGCATTCCACCTGCTGATTCCCATTGTTCCAAATAGGCATGTCCACCACCAGGAACCAATGATGCTGCTAAAGACAGCCATTTATTTCTCAAGGGTACATTCGCTGAAGCATCAATTGCTTTGAATATGGGAGCCAATCGTTTGGAATAGTATTTATGATCAAATTGTTCTTCTGCTGCTAGGAATGCTTGCCTTGCCTCGATCCATTTCAATTTATGGAAAAAAGCATAACCACGAAATGTGAGATCATATGGATCTTTAGATAATTTCGTTTTTTTCAAGATTTGATCATAATCTTCCGCCTTTAATAATAAATACATTTTTCGGTATTCTGCGGCTCGGAAGACCATATCAGTGCTGTCGGACATTTCTTGAGTCCGTGTATAATAAAGTTCAGCTAAATCAAAGTTTTCAGAAAATTCATAGCTTTGAGCTATATAATAATAAACTGCTGTTTCTAAACTATCTCCGGGATAACGGTACAAATATTGGAAGAGACTTAATAATGCCCGTTCATAAAATCCCTCTGTAATAAGAAAGTCGCAGAATGAAAGTAATTCATGCTTCTGAAATTTGCTGTAATCTTGCCAGTCATCCTGAGCATTTTGAACAGAACGGTATTGATCTTGCCCAAATAATATGGTAACCAACAGTATTATTATTAATGTGAATTTTTTACTCATAAAAAAAATTCCCCTGACCTCAAGGACAGGGGAATTTATACATATATAGTTAAAGTCTAAACTATTTAGCGCAGCAAAAGCATCTTTTTCTTGGCTACGAAATCACCGGCTCGAAGCTCATAAAAATATACACCGGATGCAACTAATTTTCCTCCGGAGTCCAGTCCGTTCCAATCAAAAACGTGATGACCAGCGTTCATGTATCTATCTGTAAGAACATTTACTTGCTGTCCTAATAGATTATACACAACCAATTTCGCCGTAGCTTGTTCTGGTAGGTCGAAGGCGATCTGCGTGGTAGGGTTAAAGGGGTTAGGAAAATTCTGGCCAAGGCTGAAAACTGTAGGTATAATTTCATCATCAATACCCATTTCAGATGTGTTGAATGTAACAGCATTATCAGCATCGGGGTAACTACAAGAAACATTCAATAGATCCGGGGCCATGGATGTTCCGGGCAGTTTTACATCATCCAAATAAAAAGTAATGGTCGCTGGTAAATTTTCTATACCGTTAGCGGCCTTATAGATAATCGTAAATAAATGGCCTTCTGTGCTATCCCCAGCCGTTCGGGCAAGGTTTGTACTGTATGCCATTAATTTTACATGGTCATCAACTTCATTACTTAAAAGTTGCATGGCATTGGAACTGGTAATCAGTTCGCCGTCTTCATCGTAAACAATTTCCAGTTTTTCTCCTTTTTGCACTTCACCAACATCGCCGTAGATTAGATCAGAACCTGCATCATGATATACATCCAATTGCAATCCGCGTAATGGTTCATTATCGACTATTCGTACTGCCAGCATGACTGTAGAATCACCCAAAGTAGACAAAATAGATTCAAAACCAAGGCATGCACACAAACCGGTTGCTATTATTTGATCATAATTGGGGTTTGGTGACCCATCCGGCAATAAAGTGCGGGTATCTAAATGATATGCTGAATCTGCAGGGCAATCCAATGCTTGAACAAATCCGACAAAAAGAGTTAGTATAATTGTTAATTTTTTCATTTATCTCTCCTTATGGAAAGTTACGGTAAAAGGTTTATTTCACCAACAGCATCTTTTGTGAAATATTGAGATTTTCAAATCGCACATTTAATATATATACGCCTGATGAAACCGATTCACCTAATTGATTTTTTCCATTCCATTGAATACTATGGAATCCCGGTCTTAATTCTTCATTTACCAGAGTGGTCATTAATCTTCCAGAAGCATCATGAACTTGTATAATTGCATGGCCAAATTCTGGTACATCTATCTGTACCTTTGTAACAGGATTGAAGGGATTGGGAAAATTGTTGTGTACTTTAAACGTATGTGGAATACCAGCAATATCGTTGTCTATATTAAGTTCCGCTACAATAATAGTCACTTCTACATAGAAAATGCCCACACTGGTTTCAATTTCAATAGTTCCATTATATTCTCCATAATTCATAAAAAGTGTACTGATATTGACTTGGACCAACTCCGTATTAAAGGCAGGAATAGTACCGTTTTCTGGACTGATCGTTAACCATTCAATATCATGATTAATCTGATAGTTTAACGATACATTTCCAGTATTTGATAAAGTTAGCAAATGAGAATTAACTGAATTAGGAGCCAGTGTATCAATCAATGTTGAAAATGATAATAGCAGCGGTGATTCTTCTCCCGTACCATATAAAGTGACATCTACTTCCGGGTCATCATCGTCGTTAGAATTGATCGTCATGATGCCGCTGAAAGAACCGACTGAATCAGGAATAAAGTATATTGCTATTTCTTCTGACTCACTTGGTGGGATCGATGCAGTTTGAGCTTCAGTAAAAAAGTAATCATAATCAAATTCAAAGCTACTGATATCCAGATGATCTGATCCCACATTTGAAATTTCTAATGATACAGCTGATGTATCATTTATATAAGTATCAGCAAATGAAAGAACCGTTGTATTTAATCCAATTTCCGGAATGCCGGTAATATTCAGCGTCGCAGAAACTGTGATGGCTGTATCTGGTATTGCAGCTGTGAAAATGGCATCACCATAATAGGTGCCGCCGTATGTATTTGTAGCATCAAATGTAAAATCAACATCCAACGTACTATTTGCAGGAACAGTCACTGTTTCGTCTGCTGTAGTCATCCATAGCGGCGCAACAGGGTTTTCCAGCAATCCTGGACGATATGTTGCAACCATGGCATGCATCCGATCCTTTTGTCCCGGAGTAAATTCCCACTGACAAGAGTTGTTTGTATAGGTCATATAATTGTGGACAGGATCATTGCCAGGTAAATCGGGACAACTGTCTAAATTATTGTTGCACTGCCAGAGATAATCCTCGTGGTGCGCTGGAGTATCATCAACTTGATCATTTCCTGTCGTACAATTATTAAGAAAAGTGTGACTAAGGCCTAAATAATGGCCTGCTTCATGAGTAGCCGTATCACCATCGTAACCACCGGCATAAGGTAATGTACGGTAGTCCAGAACGATACCATGCATATAACTTCCTTCCGGCCATTGATTTGGTAAGTAGGCATACCCGGCTACTCCATCAACAAATATATTTGAAGTATAAACATTCATATAATGGTAAGAATCAATATTCAGAGCCTGTTTAGCGATGGCATCGTATGTATCATACATATCATTAAACCAGTCATTGTTTACTGTACGATCAATGATGTCCAGTGTAAAAATAAAATCATGGTCAGCAAAAGCAGTATTAAGCCATGTTACCTGCTGGGCAATTTGCTGATCAGATAAGTTGCCCACACCGTTGTCCTGATAGATCACATGCCAGGCAATCTGCACATTCACAATGTTTCGAGAACTGCGCCCCTGCTGCTCCAACCATCTTGCTACAAGTTCATCCGCTATTAAAGCATCTGTAGGGTCCGGATCTGGTGTACCGCAAATATGTTCAGGTGTAAAACCCAATGTGGCAGGAACATCAGCAAAAATGTTTTCTTCCTGACCTGCAAATCGACCCAAAGGTGGTATCCAGGTCTGGTCCACCAAAGTAATGGATAAATCCACAGCGCTTGAAGTGTTGTTAGTGATTGTTATTGTGCGATCTGTTGTTTCACCATAATTCAAATTTTGCAGCAATGTATCCTGCGAAACTTCAATATCATCAGCGTAGATAGCAATTGCTGAACATAAAAACAGTATTGGAATTAGTATTTTTGTCATCATTTTATCCTATTTCATAAAAATCATTTTTTGTACATGATGGTTATATTCAGTATCCACCTTTAAAAAATACATTCCGGCTGATACCATTACTCCAGCATCATTCCGACCCTGCCAGGAAAGATTATATGAACCGGCATTCAACTCTGAATGCAACAATGTTGCAATTTTTCTGCCATACAAGTCGTACACTGCTGCGTTTAAGGATGATTGTGCAGGCAGGTCAATTGAAAATGTTGTAACCGGATTAAAAGGATTGGGAAAATTATTACTGACGGTAAATTTCAGTGGTAAGGATTCATTATCGATATTCAACGGTTCCAATATAACCAATTGTGAATGGATGGGAAAGGAACCCATATTTGTATTTAGTATCACATCACCTTCATAGACACCGGGGATCATGAATAAACTATTGAAATTGAATGTAATGAACTGTGTTTCACCATTTTCCATAGTGCCGTCTCCGCCAAAAATGTTAACCCAATCCAGATCATAATTGAACTCATACGTTAATATATCAACGCCTGAATATGTCATTTCCAGAAAATTGTTGGAAAATTCATTCGAGTATAAAGTATCTGTCAGTGATTCAAAACTCAATTCCAGGTTTGTTATGCCGGAAATATGCATATATGATGGCAGTAATAGTGTGGTATCCATTGTTGATTCTTCAAAATAAATATGTGCAGCATAATCTCCCCCGACTACAGCAGTACCATCAAATGTTATATCCAGATCCACTGTACTATTTGCCGGAACCTGGATAACATTAGTTGTAGTATATATCCATTCCGGGGCAATGGGATTTTCCAGCAAGCCGGGTCTGTAAGTGGCAATCATATCTTCCATACGGTCGCCCTGGCCTGTTGTGAATTCATCCACACATGCATCGTCGGTGTAAGTCATAAAATTATGAACCGGATCCATTCCTGGATCGTTAGGACAGGTATCCGTATTGTTGCAATTATAAATATTATTCCCATCATTCTCTTGAGGAGTGTCACCCACATAGTCATTATTTGTACTGCAACCATTCAAGAATGTATGCTCTAAACCAAGGTAATGGCCGACTTCATGGGTTGCGATGTCCCCGGCATTATAGGGATATGATGTTCCTCCCGGCAATGTTGAATACAGTAAACAGACACCGTGCATATAATGATTCTCTGGCCATGAATAAGGCATATATGACCAGCCCAAAAGACCACCAGGCATATTCCCTGAATAAATATTCAAATGATGAACCGGGTCAATATTTAATTGTTGTTTATAGGCACTCTCATACTGGTTCATGTCTGCAAACCAATTATCATTCATCGTATAGTCAACACTGACCAAAGTAAAGAATATATCATAGGGAGCATAGGCATCATTTAACACTTCAATCTGGTCAACGATCATATCATTGGAAAAATTTCCGGCACCATTGCTGGCATGGATCACATGCCAAGCCACTTGAACATTCACTAGGTTTCGGCTGGATCGACGTTGGGATCTGTTATTATCAATTGCGTTTTGCACCAATGACAACATATTGGTAGGTGTAGGTGTAGTTCCACAACGGATACCATCTATCCAATTTCCATTTTCATCCTGGTACTGTATATCTGGCGTAAAATTGCGAAACAATGATTCTGGTTCTGGAGCAAAGCGGGTTACATCAAATGGCATCCTCCCTGCCGCAGGCTGTTCCAGTATTGAAATTTCCAGATTGACAGGAAAGGAATTATGATTTGTTATGGTTACAGCGTGGGTACTTGACCCGCCAGATGCAATAGTTGTTGAAAGTGTATCGGGACTAATCGTTATCGAACTGGCAATCAAAAGCGATGAAATACTCATCACTACTACAATAAAGAATAATCTTTTCATCTATTGGCTAAATCATTAGGGCGCCATATGCTAGCATGGCGCCCTATAGTTTTATTATTTAAGCAGGACGAGTTTCTTTGTATCAGAAAACCTATGCCCAGCTTCGGATATAGCTAATATCCTGTAGAAATACATCCCCGAAGGCAAATCAGCAGCATTTAACTGGTATATATAACGACCAGCATTCATGTTTTCGTTATTCACCAGTGTTTTTACTTCCCGTCCAGTAAGATCAAATACTGCAAGGTGTGTCTTGGAAAATTCCGGGATTTCAAAGGAGATATTTGTAACCGGGTTAAAAGGATTGGGGTAATTCTGGCGTAATGTAAAGTTTTCGGGGATGACATTAACCAAATCATCATCGATGGCCAGAACACCTGAATCCACTTCAACTCGAACCATGAAATCTCCATCCAAATACAATTCAGCCCATTCACCATCAGTACCTACTGGAGGTGAATCATCTATATTGATGTAACTACGAAAATCTGGATCTGAGAGGTCTATACCAATAGGTGGTGTATTGGATGTTTCTTCCCAGCCAACATAAAAGTCACCAGAACCAATATAAATTCCTAAGCTGGACATGTCTTTTACATTCCAACCCTGGGCCAGTTGCATAATTATACCACTGGGGGGTGTCCATTCAGTACCCGGTAAACCATCTTCTCCATCATCATCCCATACTCGAACACCACAAATACCAGGTGATGTCGTGGGTACATAAAACTTCACACGTTTTATCTCGGAAGGATATCTATCAGGAGTAATTTTGACTGCCAAATAGTTACCACTACCAACATTCGTGCTGGTTTCTGCTTCACCGTCATCATATGCAATCTCATGAATGGTTTGAGCTTCAGGTGTAGCGCAGGAAGCAGCGGACATAGGACCTACTTCAGTGCCATACTGTGCTGTAACCTTGTAGCAATATTCTGTGTCATTTTCCACAAGGTTATCTATGTATTCGGCATTGGATAAATATTGGCCATTGAACATAAGAGTGTATTCACTACCGGCAGTGCTGCGGTAAACATTGTACACAGCATCAGCTCCATCTACATCAACATTTGCTCGGATAGCCCACTCCCCATCAGTAAGACCATAGTTATTGGCGGTCGTACTCCAATCCTGCCAACCGCCAAGGTTGGTCCAAGAATGGGCCTGACCACCAGGGACATCAGAATCAATTGCACAAGCTATGTCTGCGGTGATTTCATAACCAATCATGAAGTCACCTGTAAATGCCCAGTTGACAGTTTCTTCAAGCCATTGCCCGGCTGTTGTTGTTACAGTCGCAGAATATAAAGGATTTTCATCAGGACCACTGAGCGAAATTGCATAACCATAAATATTGGTTGTACCGCTGTAATTATCATCCCCATATACGGATACAGTATTCACTGTCACCGCTGTGGCCCCAAAAGGCATATCAAATAATGTACCGCAAACCGATGTTCCACTGTTCATAAAAATTGATTCCATGGGATCAAACTGCCCATCATCGTAAATAACATCTCCTCCGGTGCCTACATTAAGATCATTCCAGGTAACATTAACTGAACCATCACCAGCTTCAGCGTACACACCGGTTACAGTAGGAAGTGTCTCTTCCAATGAAACTTTCCAAACATGAAAATCATCAATGAATAATCCACTGCCATTACCACCATCATCATTATCATCTATTCTTGCAACTACGCGAAACTTCACATCCGCACCAGCATGTTCGGTAATATCCAGTTGTGTATTATTGTTAAATGGATCGCCGGGCATATATGTGTCCCAGCCTACATTTACTCCACCAGGACGAGTGTCATCTCCATAATCATAAAATACGGTTGTCCACTGATATTCAAATCCATTTGTCGGGATCATTTCAGTGTCACCTTCCGCATCATCCGCAAACAACACATTACCAGCGGTATCTTCTACAGAAATATCATCGATTCGAAAACCATCTATGGTTGCATCATCAGCTGTACAAAAGGCTGGGTCTGAACCAAAACCAAAGCGAATGATCACATCATCGCCAGCATAAGAGGACAGGTCAAATGTTACTAAATGCCACCCTTCCAGACCACCCCAACCTGCTGCCAAATCCTGACAATCATAATAAGTGGGATCATTGTATATCCAACCGTAGCCATCGGTAAAATCATAGGGGTCACTGCCTGTTAATAGATACCATGTATTACCGCCATCGTCAGAGATACGCACATTGGCGGCATCCCAGCCATTAGTGCATGTTCCTGCAACTGTAGCACCGGCAGGGTCCTCAATACCCCATTTCATTTGTGTAGATAATGTACCGCCGCCTGCAGGAATCGAGATCGTAGGAGTATCCAGAAATTGTAGCCAGGCATTATCATAGCCACCACTGCCTGCATCTGCACACCACCAGGAACTGCCACTGTAGGCACCGTTGGTTGACGTATGAAAATAAATTGGTTGTTCATCCAAATTAGCTATTTCCACGCGATAATAATCTTCCAGGAAATTATCTCCATCGCCATCGAAATCAGGAAAATCACACCATAGATCAAAATTGAATTTGATCAACTCATTATCTGTCGCATCCGGAAGTGAAATGGTCGGTGTCAGTAATGAACTTTCGGTATCATAATTATCGTCATCAATATGGAGACTTGTAGAGGGACTGCTGTAGCTGGATGTTGTTTCTGCCCATCCGGTACCGAATGTCCAATCGGTTGTCCCGCCTTCCATATCATCAAAAAAGATGGTGGTGGTGTCAGTCCGATTATTTGAACTGCGCGATGTGTTTTCGATAACTACATTTTCGATAACTACATTCCCAGTTGTTTTAAACTTTGGGTTTGTACCTACTTTTGGTAATGTTTCACCCCAGATAAGTGAAATTGAAATAATTATGAAACTTATAGCTTTGATTGATTTCATTGTTATCTTCCTATTTGTTATTAATAAATCTTTTTTTAGAATAGCTGGTGAATTTACGAAATTTTACCGTAACCCCCGACTATTAAGAGGGAGAATCATATGAGTAACGTCCTTAAATCATTTATTACTTAATGAAAAAGCTTTGCTTGGTATTCGAATGAATTTAATGAAAAATAAATCTTTTTAATGGTGATGCGCATCACTTTCCTAAAATTCCAAACCCAGCCCCACCTGGTGAGATAGT
>DJKX01000002.1 GCA_002436185.1 Fidelibacterota bacterium UBA6531 | reverse complement strand
ATATTTAGTATATAACGCACGTTTTACCTCGAGTTGTTCATAATTGATTTTTCATCTCTTTTTAGGAGCCTAAATATTTGCCCGGTTCATCATCATAATATTCGCCTTCCACTGGATTGTAGGAGTATAGGACCAGCCAGGCCTCATTCTGCTCTTTTAAACTGATGTTGCTCCCGATCCCTTTGGCAAGTTGGGTCCCTACATCACTGCTGGCATATAGACAGATAACGATGTTGGAAAATTCCGTATACTGCCCAGCCAAGCTTTTACAGAGCATTAACAGCCTTTCTGCACTGGCCTTTTCATTAACAGTGACATAGACCTTGCCCTGTTCAAAAACGTCGGAAATATTTTCTACACGTACCACTGAGTGCATCGGGATAGTTAGTTTAGGTTTTTCAATTTTTGGTTCGGGTTTAGCTTCGGTCACTAGGGGTGCTGCTGCTTTTGTCTCCGGCTGCTTTATTTCAGCGGCTGTTTTTTCTGCAACAGTTGGCATTTTTACTTCTTCTGCTATAGCAGCTGGGGCTTCAACTTGTTTATTAAATTTCTTCTGTGGCACCGGCGGTTTAGTCTGAAATAAGTTAACAATAAGCACCGTAAGCAGGGCAGTACCCGCAACCAGCGCAATAGTCCTCTTATTTTGCACTAAAATAGTAAACCTTGATGAACTTTGATCCGCATTATCTTGTGCATCATACTTTATGTCCAGTTCTGCCTGCTGCGCTTCTGCCTCGCTTATATCCCTGGTGCCCAGGGAATGAAAAATACGTTTATCTTTTTTCCCTGACTCCGGATTATAGATATAAGTCTGGTAATAATAGTAGCCGCTGGCACCACCCTTACGATAAATGCTGCTCATGTATATTTATGTCTGTTATTGTCATTATTAAATGAGAAAATTTTTCTCCTCGCATTATGAATCTACATGTTTCCTAAATAATATGTCAACTACTTTTATAACTACCATCTAAATGTTGTATTTATAGAACCATTTTTTTAGTTTATTTTATAGTGTATTTAAAATTAGAAAATCACTTATATCCGACGGGGTGAGAGGTAGTGGTTCAGGTAGTTGCTATAATTTACGTATTATAATTAATTATAAAAACAACTGACTGGCATCATAAACCCAGAAAAATAATATGGCAGACATTTTCCTCAATCAACTGCCCCGCATCCTTATTTTTTACTCCCGAGGAGAAATAGGTCAACTACCATAAAACTACCAGATCATTATAATAAATTATAATTTAATGTATTTTTGTATGATTACTGACTGCTGTCGTCGATAAATATGAACAACTACTTCAACTACCGATAGTTTTACTATAAAATGATGATTAACACCCCGACAAGGATCCCGGCCGCGTCAGCGATTAAATCGCGTCTACTGAAAATATTACCTGTATGTTTATCCCAATATTCTTTTATAATACCATTGGCAGCAGAGACAGCCACACCAGCAGGCAGTGCAGTTTCGCGGTCCACATGCAGTTTATTTTCCAATACATACTGGGTGCTGAGTACCAGGGAACAGCTGATACCGAAATGCAGAACTTTGTCATAGGCCAGCCAGGGGTCCTTAACAGACGCCGTCTGCAACGTATCGGACGTTATGTCCTGGCCCGCGACAGGCATTGCCGCAAACATAAATAAATATATAATAAGTATTAAGCGCATAGTTTTGGGTTTTAAAAATCCAGATAATTTCCAGGTTTATCGTCAAAATAATCTCCTTCAACAGGATGATATGAATAAAATATCAACCATGCATCATTTATCTCATGCTGGGTAAAATGGGTCTTTTCTCCTATTGCCAAAGCTTTTCCTGTTTCAGTTTCACTGTATAAGCAAATAACCAAACTGCTGTATTCGTCATAATCTTCCAGAATTTGCCGGCATAATGCTCTCAAGGCTATTCTATCGCTGCTGTTTACAGTGGCATAGATTTTTGCTTGTTGAAATGATCCCGATAATTGTTCCATCCGCTGGATGGTGTATGATAACACTTTTGAACTTTGAACATCATTATTTATAACAGTTTCTTGAATATTAATAATTTCATTACCATCCTTATTTTCAGTCGAAGAAAGAATTTTGCGGCTATACCGTTGGCTCATTTGTAAGAAGGGTTCTTGCTGCAAATGAAAAGAAAGTTTGTGTAATTCTTTCTCATATAATTCTTCATGGGTTAAATGTATAAGGTCTGCTAAATCACTATTTATGTTGTCCATGGTTCTCACGGAATCATTAGCGGACGTCCCGTTAAACCGGATGAAGTATAGGACGCTAACCAATACGATTAAAACCAATATCACCTTTCTCATAGGATATAATTTAATTGTATGTAAAGCATCCCTCCTTGACTTATCCTAACGCAATTCGATTAAAATGCTTTATTCCGAAAACCCCAATAATTGTCATCGTGAACCTCGCGAACGTAGTAACGAGGTGTGGCGATCTCCTTCCATTAGTAAACGTAAAGACTTCATAACCCCCCGAGCCTTATCATCTCAAAGGAGATCGCACGTTTTTTTAATAGTTTGATTATAAATTTCAAATCCCCTCCTTATTGAGGAGGGGCCGCCGAGTTCTGTAAATAATTAAGAGCCATTCATTGGGGTGGTGGTAATAAAATTCATTTTACAAATTAATCACTTATTTGACCAATGATAATTAATCCTGACTAAATATATATCCCCATAAAAGAATAATTATATAACTTCCGCCCCTTTTGAAACCTATAATTGAAAGTTTAAATAAATTTTATGTCACTCGTTGAAACACACGGCGGAAAACTCCGCAATTTAGTTCTCGATGCAGATGCATCAGCTGCATTAAAGAATGAAGCAAAATCGCTTCCTGCTTGGACGTTGAACGATCGCCAGATCTGTGACCTGGAAATGATCATAAACGGTGGTTTTTCCCCATTAACCGGCTTTCTGAATGAATCTGATTATAATTCAGTGTTGGAGAATATGCGCCTGCAGGATGGTACAATTTGGCCTATCCCCATAACATTGGACGTTACAGAAGAATTTGCCGAAGCAATTAACAAATCAGATGAAATAGCTCTCAAAGATAAAGAAGGCTTTACAATCGCTGTTATGTCAGCTGAATCCATCTGGACACCTGATAAAAAGGCCGAAGCAGAAAAAGTTATTTTAACAACCGATGACAGTCATCCCGCGGTCAATTATCTTATAAATGAATCCAATCCAGTTTATGTTGGCGGTCCGATAAAAGGGCTTATGCTGCCCAAGCAATACGATTATACAGATCTGCGCTACACTCCGGCTCAAGTCCGGGAATTGTTTGAGAAAAACGGCTGGGATAATGTGGTGGCATTTCAGACGAGAAATCCCATGCACAGAGCCCATGTGGAACTCACCATTCGTGCAGCGGAAGAACATGATGCAAAAATACTAATCCATCCTGTTGTTGGATTAACCAAACCCGGCGATGTGGATCATTATACGCGAGTCAGGTGTTACCAGCATGTTTTACCAAAATATACGGATGATTCAGCCATGTTAAGTTTGCTCCCCCTGGCCATGCGCATGGCAGGCCCCAGGGAAGCATTGTGGCATGCTATCATTCGTAAAAATTACGGGTGTAATATGTTTATTGTCGGCCGGGATCACGCAAGCCCCGGTGCAGGGAAAGACGGCCAGCCATTCTATGGTCCCTATGATGCCCAGGATTTGCTGAAAGAACATGAAAAAGAATTGGGAATCAAAATGGTTCCTTTTCAGCTCATGGTGTACGTTCCGGCTAAAGATGCTTATGTACCAAAGGATGAATTAGAAGAAAACGAAGAATTCAACATGATATCAGGAACAGATCTTCGAGATAGATTGCGAAATGACGAAGAAATTCCAGAATGGTTTTCCTATCCGGAAGTGGTTGCTGAATTGCGTCGCTTTCGCCCGGCACTGGATAAACGTGGATTTACTGTGTTTTTTACTGGGCTGTCAGGGTCGGGAAAATCAACCTTGGCTAACGGTTTATTGGTCAAACTCATGGAAGATGGCCGCCGTCCTGTAACACTTTTAGATGGTGATATTGTTCGTACCCATTTATCGAGTGAACTGGGATTTTCCCATGAACATCGCAAATTAAATGTTCGCAGAATCGGGTTTGTTGCCAGTGAAATTACAAAAAATGGCGGTATTGCTATTTGTGCTCCCATCGCCCCCTATGAGGCGGATCGCCGTTTTAACCGTGAATTAATTTCTCCATTTGGCGGATTCATAGAAGTTTTCGTGGATACATCTTTGGCCGTATGTGAAGAAAGGGATGTAAAAGGATTATACGCTTTAGCACGAGAAGGAAAACTAAAGCAATTTACAGGGATAGATGATCCCTATGAAGCACCGGAAAATCCGGAAATTGAAATTACATCTGCGGGTGTTGCACCTGAAATTCTTGTAGATGAAATTATTTCAAAAATCAAAGAAATGGGCTATGTATAATAACACGATTTATGTTTAAATTTAAAAGCTGTATGAAAATAATAATCCGAAGAGAAAGGGGCGTTCTTAATTGAACACTATACAAATACGAACTTCCCGGAACATTTTTCCCAACCAATATTCAAATGCACCTGACAGGTGCATTTTTTGTATTTATAATAGGAGCCATTAAATGAATTCAACATCTTCATTGGTCCAATTGCAGAATGTCGATACCCAATTACAGGAAATCAGTGAACTTCTGGGAGATCTACCTGTAAAAGTAGAAGAATTAGCTAAAGAAGAACAACAACTAAAGGAAGATATTGATCAGCGTAAAAGCCGCATCAAGGAAATAGATCTTAAAATTTCCAAAAAAGATTTACAGGTAAAAAGCCTCACGGTAAAGATCAATAAATTAAAGGATCAACTTTTTCTCGTAAAGACCAATAAACAATATGATGCTTTATCTCAAGAAATTGATTATCTCAAGGAAGAATTAAATAATATCGAATTAAATGAACTTGAATTGATTGAAGAAAAAGATACTCTTTCCAGCGAATTAGAAGAACGGGAAAATAATTTGGAATCATTAACTGAAGACCTTCATAAAAGGAAATCAAATTTGGAATCATTAATTGAAGAATCTTCAGAAAAGAAAAAAAATCTGGAAACTGAACGATCGGATATTGTTAAAGAATTATCCGCCACTGTTGTTTCGAAATATGATCGTGTTTTTGCTGCTCGCCAAGGCATGGCTGTTGTAGAAACATTGGGAACATCTTGTGGCGGGTGCGGATCTATCGTTCCTCCCCAGAAAATCGCAGAATTAAAGCAAGGTACAACACTGCAATCCTGCGATGTCTGCAACCGGTTTCTGTATTGGCCGGCAAAAAAGGATTAATTTTTCATATATTTCATATTTAAAGTAAATTTCATCGTTATTTAACAATCTGAGCCGGCTGAGTGGTTACTCTGATTTGCCTACGGGCGGATCGGGGAGGAAAGTCCGGGCACCGCAGAACAGGATGCCTCCTAACAGGAGGAGGTTCGCTACGGCGAATCATGGATAGTGCAGCAGAGAGAAGACTTCCTCGACACTTTGTGTCGGGGTAAAGGTGAAACGGTGGTGTAAGAGACCACCAGTCTCACCAGCAATGGTGAGAGCTAGGTAAACCCCATCCGGTGCAAGATCGAATAGGCTCCGAGACGTTGTTCGCGTCATTAGGGATTATTTTACGATCCCTTATTAGGGGCGGGTAGATTGCTAGAACCCGATCGTGAGGTCGGGACCAGAGAAATGACCACTGATTCTTGATTCGCCAACTGGCGGATTGGGAGGGACAGAACTCGGCTTATAGGTCGGCTCAGATGTTTAAATTTCGTTGCGAACGTTTAAGCGCCCGCATCTTTTGAATAATCAATATACCTGTTAATATTTAATGAAGTGGTCAATCCTCCATCCTGACGATCAAATTGTCAACTCTATCCAAAAAACTTTCAGCACATCGGAAGTTATTGCCAAAGTATTAGCCAATCGAAAAATCCAGGAACTGGATTCAGCCAACAGATTTTTTAATCCAAACTTGGATATGCTTCACGATCCATTTCTTATGCAGGATATGGATAAAGCAGTAGAGCGTGTTATAAAAAATATTAAATCAGGCAAACCGATTATGGTATTCGGTGATTATGACGTGGATGGTACAACTGGTGCTGCCTCCCTTTATTGTGCATTCCAGAAATTTGGAGCGGATGTAACTTATTATATCCCCCATCGTGAAGAGGAAGGATATGGATTATCCTATCAGGGAATTGAAGTTGCCCAAGACAATGATATCGATCTTATCATTACCTGCGACTGTGGTATCAACGCCTTTGCACAAGTAGATTTTGCCAATGAAAAAAATGTGGATATTATTATAACAGACCATCATACCACAGATATTAAACTTCCCCAAGCGTACGCCGTTTTAAACCCCAAGAGAGAGGATTGCCAATATCCATTTAAGGGACTTTGCGGCGGCGGAGTTGCATTTAAGTTGATCACAGCAATTGGGAATGAATTAAATATTCCCCTAGATGAATACGAAGAAATTCTACCATTTATCACACTGGGAACAGCTGCAGATATTGTACCCATAAAAGATGAAAACAGGGCCATTGTCCACCATGGATTAAATATGCTGGAAAATGTTGAAAAACCCGGTTTAAAAACACTGGTCGAACTGGCAGGATTAAACGGACACATTTCCGTGGGACAATTAGTGTTCAGTATAGCTCCAAAGATCAATGCCGCCGGCCGCTTGGGTGATGCGAATCGTGCTGTTGAATTGTTGGTAACAGACGACTTGGATCGTGCCCGGATATTAGCGAAAGAGTTGGATGATGAAAATAAACGCCGTCAATTAATCCAGCAGGCTGTGGTAGATGAAGCATTGTATAAAGTAAACGCTGAAGCGGATTTAAAAAATGAACATGCTCTGGTATTAGCCAATGAAGGCTGGCATCAGGGTGTTGTTGGAATTGTTGCTTCAAAAATTAAAGAGGAATTTGATCGACCCACCGTAATCATCGCCTTGGAAAATGGAATGGGAAAAGGGTCTGCCAGGAGCATTCCCGGTTTTGATTTATACGAAGCACTGACTGCATGCAAGGATTACTTGGAAGGCTACGGCGGTCACCCCATGGCAGCTGGATTAATTGTTTCAACGGAGAAGTTGAGCCAGTTTAAAAAATCATTTATTAATGTTGCCAATGAGCAATTAACGGAAGAAAATTTACAATCAACATTGACTCTCGATTGTGAAATAACTTTACAGGATATTACACCCCGCTTTATGGAATTTTTGGATAAATTAAGCCCCTATGGTCCGGGAAATATGCGTCCGAAGTTTGCAATTAGAAATGTAGAAATTTCCGGTGCTCCAAAAGTAATTGGTAAAACAGGTGAGCACTTAAGATTCAAAATAAAGCAAGGATTGAAATCTATAGGGGCAATTGGTTTTGGATTATCCAGTAAATACGAGATGTTGATCACCGGTAAACCAGTCGATATTGCCTGTGTTGTGGAAACAAATGAGTGGCAAGGAAATACAACAATTCAATTAAACGTAAGAGATATAAAAAAGAGCTGAACCATGATTAAAACTTCTATAACAGGAATGAGTTTTCACGTTCCCGAACACATTGTAACCAATGCAGACCTTGAAGAAATGATGGATACCAGCGATGAGTGGATTCGCACCAGGAGTGGAATTCAAGAAAGACGTTGGGTTAAAGAGGGTGAAGGAGCATCAGATTTATCCATAATTGCCAGTGAATCGGCTATGGCGAATGCCGGTGTAAAATCGAGCGATATTGATATGGTAATTGCCGCTACCGTTTCATCCGATTATTATTTCCCCGGCGTTGCGGTTCAACTGCAAGAAAAGATGGGAATGGATACCATTGGCGCATTTGATTTGCGTGTGGGATGTTCCGCTTTTATTTACGGACTTTCAGTTGCTGATCAATTCATCAAAACCGGCCAATGTAAAACCATCCTGCTGGTAGGGACAGATGTTTTATCTACTGTTTTGGAGAAAGACCCCATTGGTAGAGATGTAGGTGTTTTGTTTGGTGATGGAGCTGGTGCGGTCATTTTACAGCCGTCTGAAAACGATAGCGGTGTTTTATCAACCCATATGCATTCTGATGGAAAATATATGAAAGAATTATGGGTGGAATTACCCGGTTCAAAATTCAAAGATCGAGGGTTTTCAAATGAATTAATGGAACAAAGACGCCATCGCCTTTTTATGAATGGGCGTGAAGTTTTCAGACACGCTGTAAAACGATTTCCTGAAGTGATACAGGAAGCGTTGGATGTAAATAACCTGACATTAAATGATATTGCCCAGATTATTCCTCATCAAGCCAATAGAAGGATAACAGAAGCTGTTGCCAAGCGCATGGGCGTGGGTACAGATTTAATATACAGCAATATCCACCGCTATGGAAACACAACGGCAGCCACAATTCCCATTGCCATGTGTGAAGCGTTTGAGGAAGGAAAATTTTCAGCCGGAGATCATATAATATTGGCAGCATTTGGTTCAGGTTTTACATGGGCATCTGCAGCCATAAAATGGTAATAGAATAATGGATAATCTATTTTTTAATGAAGAACATTCCATGCTGGTTGACATGGTACGAGATTTCGCCAATACAGAAATTGCACCTATTGCTAAAGAGATGGAAAAGAATGGCAAAATTCCTAAAGAGATAATATCTCAAATGGCAGAATTAGGTCTTATGGGAATTCCAATACCTGAAAAATACGGTGGAGCTGGGATGGATACAGTGGCCTATGCCGCAGCCGTTATGGAATTGGCCAAAGTGGATGCCTCAGTTGCCATTACAATGGCTGCTCATACATCCTTGGGGTCCATGCCCATCGTAATTGCCGGTACAGAAGAACAAAAACAAAAATACTTACCTAAACTTGCTTCAGGTAAAGTAATTGGAGCTTTTGGTCTTACAGAGCCGGGAGCCGGCAGCGATGCCGGTTCAACAAAAACAACAGCAGAATTAGATGGGGATGAATATGTTGTTAATGGTGGGAAAATATTTATTACAAACTCAAGTTTAGCCGGTATCCTCACATTAACGACGAACATAATTGAAAATAACGAAAATAAAGGCATTGGCGCATTAGTAACATCTACAGACAATCCCGGACTAAAAATAGGTCCCAAAGAAAAAAAGATGGGTTGGCGCGCCAGCGATACCCGGCAATTGTTTTTTGAAAATATGCGTGTTCCAAAAGAAAACGTTTTGGGTCAACCGACGGATGGATTTAAAACATTCTTGAAAACGCTCATAGGTGGGCGGATTTCTGTTTCAGCATTATCCTGTGGTACGGCAGAAGGCGCATTTCAAAAAGCACTCCAATATTCAACTGAACGGAAAGCATTTGGCAAGGAAATCCATGCATTCCAAGCGGTGGGATTTAAACTGGCTGATATGGCTACGGATATTGAAGCGGCAAAACTGCTGACTTATCACGCAGCCTGGATGAAAGATCAAGGCAAAGATGTACTGAAACAAGCGGCACAGGCAAAGCTATTTGCCAGCGAAGCAGCCATGCGTATTACTACGGAAGTCATACAGATATTCGGCGGCTATGGATATGTAAAAGAATATGATGTTGAACGCTTTTTCCGGGATGCAAAAGTACTGGAAATTGGAGAAGGCACCAGTGAAGTGCAACGCATGGTCATCGCCAGGGAATTAGTAAAAACATTCAGTAAAGCAGCATGATAACATCTAAGAAAATCCAAGACACCATTACGTCTACAAAAGAATTATTACTAAAAAATGCGATACAAATAGGCATACTTATTGTTCTAATCATTATTGTATCATTATTTTTTCGCCAGGGAAGAAGCCTCCAATATAGTTATCAAGTGGATGATATTGCTCGTGATCCGGTCATAACTCCTTTCAATTTCCCTATTCTGAAAACAGAAGAAAAACTGCAAGCTGATTTGGATGAAGCACTCCGATCTGAACCCTATCTTTTTAAACGTAATCAAGATGCAGTACGTGAACAAACTAGTGCATTAAATGAATATTTCCTTTTGGCTGGAGAGATTCGATCCGCCGCTGAACAAGTGGAAAAAACAAAAGAACTGCTCTACCGCTATCGCCATGATGAGAAGTATGAAGAAGTACGCTCATTGTATCGGGCTGATAGTACAACTCTGTTTGTCCTTCAAAATAAATACCAGGAGGATTATCCTGTCCTCATAGCTGAAAATGAAAGCTTTTCAATATTAAATCCTCAAGATCCTTTTCAGTCAAATCAAGCATTGGATCAATTTTATAGAGATTTATTGCAGATTTGCAAAAACAGGTGGGCAGAGGGAATAATCGATATTGATGTAACAGAAATCATAAGTGATGAAGTATCCATTAATCAGGGCGATATACCCATATTACTAAAACCGAAGGAATTGAGCGATCTCAATATTGCCTGGACCCGTTCCAAAAAAGAGATTAATTCACTCTACAGCAATGAGACGGATATTCGACGGGAATTAGGGTATATCATCCTTGTAGAATTCATGAAGCCCAATATTATTTATAATAAAGAGACGACCGAGCGCCGCCAGCAAAACAGGCTGGATCGTGTTCCTCGGAACCAGGGTATTATGCTCCAGGATGAAATGATCATCAATGCAAACCAGCGCATTACACCGGACATTTATCAAAAACTGACATCGCTTACTGTTGCTATAACTAAACAGGAAAAGCGTGAAACAGGCTGGGATAAGGTTATATCATACCTTGGACGATTAATGGTGGTATCCGTGGTTATTTCGTTTTTCTTTACATTTTTACTTACGTACCGAAGTCACATTTTCAACGAATGGAAACTGGTTTTGCTGATAGCTATGATTTTTGCCATTATGATTGGATTGACGGATCTGTTTGTTTTTCGTTTCGAATTTTCTGAATACCTGATTCCCATAAGCGTTGCAGCCATGCTCCTTACAATTCTCTTTGATGCTAGGATTGGATTTATGGGTACCGTATCCATCACATTATTAAGCGGTATCTTAATAGGCAATAATCTGGAATTCATTGTAACAATTATTTTCATCTCATTTGTTGCCATGTATATGGTGCGTCGTTTAAGAACAAGAAGCCAGTTTTTAACAACAATCCTGGCCATGATGGTTGCGAGTTTATTGGTCGTCATTGCCCATGGACTTTATAAAGTCCATTCATGGCAGGATATGCAAATTGACTTGATTTATCTCATGGTCACCAGCATCCTCACACCGATTATTACCTATGGCTTAATTGGGATCGTCGAAGTCTCTTTTGGGATTACAACTGATTTGACACTTTTGGAATTATTGGATTTCAACCATCCGCTGTTGAAACGCATGCAGCGAGATGCCAACGGCACATTCAATCATAGTATCGTGGTGGGAAACCTAGCGGAAGCCAGTGCCGATGCCATTGAAGCTCGAGCTCTTTTATGCAGAGTAGGTGCTTATTATCACGATATTGGAAAAATGGTCCGCCCGGAATATTTTATAGAAAACCAATACAGTGGTGAAAACAAGCACAAAGGCCTTACAGAATCCATGAGTGCCAAGATTATCCGAAACCATGTGAGTGAAGGACTAAAACTTGCAGCAGAATATAGTGTACCAAAAATTGTCAGCGATTTTATTCCTATGCATCATGGCACAACTCGTGTTGAGTATTTCTACCGTAAAGCATTAGAAAATGCCAATGGGAAAACAATTGATGAAAATGCATTCCGTTATCCTGGCCCTAAGCCCAATTCCAAGGAAACGGGTATCCTCATGCTCTGCGAAACGATTGAAGCAGCCGTTCGTTCCATTAAAAATCCTGATATTTTCAAAGTGGAAGATATGATTGATAAAATTATTAAAAAACGTCTTGAAGAAGGACAATTGGATGAATGTCCATTAACCTTCGACGACTTGCGCAGGATAAAAGGGACTGTTGAAGGACAGACTGGTATGCTGCCTGTTTTGAGGGGGATTTATCATATTCGTATTGAATATCCTGAAGAACAGACTGAAACAACAGTTGAAGCCTAATGTCAATTTCAATTTCAGTTGAAGTTGACCCCGCTTTCAGCGGGTTGAACCAAACCCATGTCCAAAATATAATAAATACAGTTTTTGAAAAAGAAGGATATATTGCAGATACTGTAGATCTTGTTTTTGGGAACGATAAATTACTCAACGATCTGAAAAAAGAATTTTTCAATAAAGATCAGCTCACAGATGTCATTGCCTTTCGCTTGAATGATTATGAGGAGAAAACAGTTGAAGGTGAAATTTATATCAGCATTCCTCGTGCACAGGAAAATGCAAATTCCTATAACGAACCTTTCGCGAAAGAAATAGGAAGATTAATTATTCACGGCAGTTTGCATTTATTGAATTTTGATGATCAAACATCAGTCGAAAAAGCAAATATGACCAGAAAAGAAGATGAATATTTAAAAATATGTAATTGGGAGAACCTAAATAGTGAATGATTCATCTGAAGGGAAATTTGAAGAACTGATCAATATTGTTAAACGCTTGAAAGCCCCCGACGGTTGTCCCTGGGACCGGGAGCAGACCAATGCATCCCTGCTGCCATTTTTTCTGGAAGAAGTATACGAGGTGATGGAAAGTGTGGATAATGAGAACTGGGAAGAATTGAAAGAAGAACTGGGTGATATTCTATTACACGCAGTTTTCCAGGCGGCCATCGCTGAAGATAATGGACATTTCAGTATTGAAGATTCATTGGCAAATATCAGTGAAAAATTAGTCCGCAGACACCCCCACGTATTTGGTGATGCCCAGGCAGACGAAGCGTTTCATGCCAAACAGAATTGGGAATCAGCCAAGCATAAAGAAAAAAATCGACAATCACGTTTAGATGGTGTACCCAAAACACTACCCGCATTAATCCGAGCCCAGCGCCTACAGCAAAAAGCCAGTTATGCCGGGTTTGACTGGGATGAAGTGGAACAAGTTTGGGATAAAATTCATGAAGAAATTCAGGAGCTGAAAGAAGCTCAATCCAACAGTGCTAAAGAACATATTTCAGAAGAAATTGGCGACGTGTTATTCTCTGTTGTAAACCTGGCTCGCTTTTTGGATATCCCGGCGGAAGATGCCTTAAGGAAAACCAACCAGAAATTCACAGAACGCTTTGCACAAGTAGAAGCAGAATTGAAAAAAAGAGGGAAAACGGTTGAAGATTCATCCTTGGAGGAAATGGACGAAATCTGGAACGAGGTGAAAAAACATAAAAGTTAATGGAATAAATGAATTTTTATAATTTGTCATAACAAGTAAGGAGTGAGAATGTTAATATGGCGACTTTGATTTTGCGGGATACATACCGCGCATTGGAAAAGGAAATGAAATCTATTGATAAATTAAAGAGAGAGACTTCAATAAAAATAAGAGATGCAGCTAGTCATGGAGATCTTAAGGAAAATGCGGAATACCACGCTGCCAGGGAGCAGCAGAGTTTAATAGTATATAAGAAACAATTGATGCAGTCCCATGCGCCATTCAGATTCATAGAGAAAGGCGAAATTGAAACCGACGAGGTTGGATTTGGCAATAAAGTTACAATCCTTGAAGATGGCAAAGATGAGGCCGAAGACTATTACCTGTTAGGTCCCATCGAATTTGAGTTGGATCTTTATCCATTGATCGTTACCTACCATTCACCTTTTGGCCAAGCAATAGTCGGGAAAAAGGTTGATGAATATTTTACACTTGATGTCCGGGGTAAAGAGACGAAGTTCACAATTACTGCAATTGAAAAGATTTCTCCAGAATGATTTTTCATTGAATAAATCAAGCCCCACATTCGTGGGGTTTTTTGTTTGTGGATTTAGGTCGGTCTCATAACCCGATGGGTGGGTTTAATTGTACTGAAATATATCTTCTAATGGTACATCAAAAACTTTAGCTATTCGAAATGCAAGTTCAAGAGATGGTGAATATTTTTGAGCTTCAAGTGCAATAATCGTTTGTCGTGTTACACTTGCTTTTTCAGCTAACTCTGCCTGAGTCATTTCATTAGCCTCAAATCGCAATCGGCGAATTTGATTCTTTATTTTTAGTTCTTTCATCTAAATATTTTTTCTATAATAATATAATTGGTTAACCGATTTCCCTGTTGAAGACAAAAGTGTTATGATAAGCAATACCATAGCTATCATTGGGGCAGTAAA
>DJKX01000072.1 GCA_002436185.1 Fidelibacterota bacterium UBA6531 | reverse complement strand
GTAGTCGTAATAAGAAAACCACTTCGCTCTTCAATGAGATTTAGGCGATCTTCATAATTGGGACTGATATAATATAATTTTCCGAATGAATTATAAATATAGTATATATCATCCAATATTAAAGACTGTTGTTCATTCATATCCTTCGGTGTTATGAAAACAGTTTCAGAATTCATTGAATCAACTATTCCAACAGTTGATGTGCCGTCCAAATTCATGACGATGTGTTGTACATTATATTGACAAAATGAAAATGAAATAAATATCAAGAATAAGAATAATTTGTACATCATTCTGCTGCAAACATTTCTACTTCTTGCGTTATATTCTACTCTGTTATGCGCTGCAGATATCATTTAATAGCCTCCCTAATATTAACATCTTTTATCATTGCCCAGCCAAAGATAAGTGGACGTCTGGGAATGGGTTATTCATCTCCCGATTACAAAACATTTGCCGAAAACCCTTTTCCATCTTTGGGAATAACGGAAACTATGATGGTCAATTTTTCTTTTACATATCAGGTATATTCTAATGCACGTGTGGGTTTTAGTGAATGGATTTCTTTTACAAGTGATAAATATGAAGGTGAGGATTTCAGTCGTTCTATCAAATACAGGGCAGTATTTATTGAAACCTATTTCTTTCCGATGAAAAAGTTGGAATTAAATTTCACATTAGGACCTTTGATTAATTCTGGGAGTATTTCTTTAACGACAGAACAAACTATCGATGTATGGGACAATTTGATGGAAGAATTCAATAACTCCAGTATAGATATTTCATCTTCTGATAAAATGACAACTACATTCTTTGGATTTACCAGTTCTATAGGTGCCCGGTTTTATCTTAAACCATATTTAGCTATTGAAACACAAATAGGATTCATGGAAAATTATTATTCAAAAGATAATTGGTCATTTCAGGGTAAAGATATTAAAGGGCCGAATATTGATGTGGAGGATCTGCCATTATTTACATTCGGAATGGTCTACGGATGGTAAAGTTATTACCAATAGCGATTATATGTTTTTCAGTATTGTTAGGACAAGAAACAGAAAAAACAGAGAATCCATGTCAATCTGAATTGATCAAAAAAGCTAAAAGAGAAGGTGTTCGGTCAATTAAGATTACTGAAGTACCAACATACCTTATAGATCTCTGGAAATGTCGAAAAGAAAAAGAGGGTAAAAAAACATTGAAAAGAATCAATGAAAAAACATATATCGAAGATTATAAATCTGCTGAACAATTTGTGGGATTTACCGCAACGTGTGCTTATTGTTCTGCAGCGACTGTTTTAATCTTTTATATTATTAAATTGTCAGGTAATTAATTTTAAAAATAAAGGAAAAGTGATGAATCGAAATATTTTTGCAGTTGTTTTTATTGTTATCGCTGTAGCACTAGTTGTAGAGCGCAAGGAAAACCCTTATGTGAATAAACCATCAGCAAATCCGTTAATTGTTAAATTCAATGAAGTACATGATTTTGCCAATTTGCGTACGGGGCATATTAAACGAGCAACCACATACGTTTTAAAATCTGCTGATTTAATTCTATCAGACATTTTATCTGTTCCGGATGCTGATCGAACCTTTGACAATACCTTGGTGGCAATTGATGATATCTATATGATTATTGAATCTGTGTGGAGTCCGGGCTATCTTATGGGTTCTACTCACACGAATAAAGATATTCGTGATGAAGGCCTAGCTTCAAGTCAAACGATACAGAAATATTTAACAGATCTTTCTCTGAATGAGGATTTGTATAATGCTGTTGTAACATTTTCAAAATCCAAAGAAGCCCAGCAATTGACAGGGTATAAGAAGAAATTTCTTGAGGATACATTGCTTGATTACCAGCGCAGTGGTTTTGGATTACCCAAGGAAAAACGGGTTCAAGTAAAGGAAATATTTAATGAACTTGCTGACTTGGGTTTAGCGTTCAGTAAAAACATTTCTGATTATCAGGATACACTTTTTGTTTCTGCAGAAGAGATAAAAGGTTTACCGGAAAATTATCAAAAAGAACGTCTCCAGAAAAATGGTACTTACGCAATTGATATGTCCTATCCATCTTATGTGCCGTTTATGGATTATGCATTGTCTGATGATGCTAGGAAAAATTTGAAATTTAAATACAACAATCGTGCTGTAGATTCAAACTTGAGTGTTTTAAATGACATTATTCGCAACCGTCGGGAATTGGTTGAAGTACTCGGTTATAAATCATATGCTGAATATCGCACGGAAGACCGCATGGCAAAAAATCCTAGTAATGTCTGGGAATTTGAGAATGACTTGAAAAGTAAACTGCGTGCAAAAGGGGAGATGGACATTGCTGAAATGTTGAAAATAAAATCCAGCAGAACAGGTACGAATGCAAATATTATTAATGTGTGGGAAGCCGGATTTTATGAAAACCTAGTACTCAAAGAAAATTTTAATCTTGATCCGGAAGAAGTTCGCCAGTATTTTGAATTCAATAATGTAACAGAAGGGCTCTTTACTGTGTATCAGCGCTTGTTCAATGTTAGATTCAAAAAAGTTGAAGATCCATCCGTTTGGCACGAAGATGTGCTTATGTATGAAGTATATGATGGTGCAACAAAAGAATTGATAGGGCGTTTTTACCTCGATATGTTTCCCAGGGCGAATAAATACAGCCACGCTGCAGCATTTTCTGTAACTATGGGAAAATTGACAGAAAAAGATTATCAAAAACCAACCACAGCACTGGTATGCAATTTTCCAAAACCAACAAAATTTCAGCCTTCATTACTCACCCATGATAATGTGGAAACGTATTTTCATGAATTCGGGCATTTGGTTCATGGTGTTTTGACTCAAGCACCGCTCATGAGTTATGCCGGAACATCTGTAGCCAGGGATTTTGTGGAAGCGCCATCGCAAATGCTGGAAAATTGGATCTGGCAGAAAGAATCATTATCTCTTTTTGCAAAGCATTATGAAACTGGTGCAGTCATCCCTGATGAACTTTTGGATAAAATGATCGCCGCGAAAAATGTGAATTCCGGAACCAAAGCACTTCAGCAAGTATATTACGGTGTTTTGGACTTTACACTTCATGACGGTTATAATCCCGATGGTGATAAATCAACCACCGATATAGTTACAAAGCTACAAAATGAAATTACATTTTATCCTTACCAGGAAGGGACGCATATGGAAGCGGCTTTTGGCCATTTGAATGGCTATGGTGCTGCTTATTACGGCTATAAATGGTCTGAAGTGTATGCTCAAGATATGTTTTCTATTTTTGAAGAAAAAGGAATCATGAATGAAGAACAGGGTATGCGTTACCGAAAAATTATCTTGGAAAAAGGCGGAACGGAAGAACCTCTATCACTTGTTAAAGAATTTCTCGGCAGGGAATCAAATTCTGATGCATTTATGAGAAGCATGGGAGTTGAATGAAAAGAATTCTGATTATATTATCTATTTTAGCCGTAAGCGTATCCGCTAAGGACACTATATTTAATCAGGACATTTTGGAGCGTTATAATTTACTTTGCACCCGAACTGAATGGATGATTAAGTCCGATCATGAATATTATATGATGGATGTTCCCCGAGCTTATGGTTTGCAGGCAATTCGTAACGAGAATGATAAACTGTATTCGGTTTTAATTAATGCCCCTGTTTTAGAAAAGAAACTTTTGAATGCTGGCCAGGCTGTGTTGCGGGAGCTAAAGAAGAACCAAAAACAAAAGGTTTTAATATTACCTGAAAAGAAAGAAAAGAGCAGGGTTACTTTTTATTCATTTTCTTCTGTGAATTGATCAGGAGAAATATCGAGCTGTTCAAAAATCATTTTAGCAATTTCAGCAGCAATCTCGTCGGCACTCATACCGTTATTTTCCAGTTCTTTCCAATTGGATTCAAGAACCTCTAAATCTCCTTCATCTGCAAATATTTCATCTAATATAGATGAAGGAACTTCAAAATCCCGGAGGCGCTGATACATGTTTAATTTGACCAAATCCATATCGTAAACTACACTAAAGATATATTAACCTAAAGGAGCTTTCATGGAAAAACACATCAAGTATTTGTACATCATTATGATTGCCGGCTTTTTATCGCTATCGGTGCAATTATGGCTGCAAAATCAAGTCATCCGTGCATTGGAAATAAAAGTGGAAGCAATTCGTGAATTATTATTCAGATTTGTGTAAAAATGCTCTTTAAATTCGTGGGCTTTTTTTCAAAATAAATTAGAATTATGGCGTCGTACCCAAGTGGTCTAAGGGAGCAGTTTGCAAAACTGTCATTCATCGGTTCGAATCCGATCGACGCCTCCAGCTGCCCGGGTGGTGGAATTGGTAGACACTATGGACTTAAAATCCATTGGCTGTAAAGCCGTGCCGGTTCGAGTCCGGCCCCGGGTACTCGTCGAGAAACCCCCTTTTTTAGGGGGTTTTTTCTTATCCCTCACTTTGCCAAATAATGCCAAAATATGCCATGTTTTGACAGGGGATTGTACCTATGGTGTACTTTTTCATTACAAAAGGAGCTAATTACTGCCCCCATTTTTATTTCATCCTATCCCTTTGGGAGGCCGACGGGTTTTCCTCCGATTGCCCATTCTCCAGGATTTGTTTCTTCGATGATAACCCAGTTGCCGTTACGTTTTTCTTCACCGGTTACTTCGACCATAGCCTCGGTAACCTTTTGAATCATTTCAGATTTCTGCTCCTCGCTGAAAACGCCTCGGACAATTTTAATTGTAGTAATAGGCATATTAATTCTCCTTATAGTTTATATCCTTACTCAAAATTAATTAAAAAATTAATTAATGGAGAATAGAAAATAATTTTATAATGCCCCGGGTACTTGAGATGGGAGAGGGCTAAAGATTAAAATTCGGAATTAGGTCGTTTCATAATCTTTATCCTAAACCAGTTTGAATGGGACTCCGCAACGTCGCCCTCGATGTTATAGTAACATATACAGTATATTCCCTCCCGTGAGACAGCGCACATTTTTCTACTTATCCAATAATAAATAATGAATTCACCTGCATTTACCATTGCTATTGCCCTGGCCATGGGTATGATTGCTCAGACGATAGCACGACATATAAAAATCCCGGGTATTGTTTTATTGCTAGCTGTGGGTGTCTTGATGGGACCCGATGGTTTGAATATTATTCGCCCTGAATTGTTGGGTGAAGCTCTACCTATGCTCGTAGGATTTGCAGTAGCAGTGATTCTATTTGAAGGAGGAATGAACCTGCGCCTTGCCCGGTTGCGCCAGGAGGGACGGACCATTCGCCAACTCATTTCCATTGGAGCCTTATTGACTGCAATTGGTGCTACATTAACAGCAAAGGTTTTCCTGCATTGGGACTGGAACACTGCGATTCTATTCGGAATTTTAGTAATTGTAACAGGTCCAACGGTTATAACACCGCTGCTGCGCCGCATCAAACTCCGCCAATCTGTAGCCACCGTTTTGGAAGCGGAAGGAATTTTATTGGATGCTATTGGTGCTATTGTCGCTGTTGTAGCATTGGAAGTGGTTGTGAGTCCATCCGGATTTACATTTTTTGCAAGCCCCTTTATTATTTTGGGCCGTCTTTTTATTGGCGGTTTGATTGGCATCATCGGTGGATTTATCATGGCTTGGCTGTTGAGCATACGCAAGCTGGTTCCGGAGGGTTTGGAAAATGTATTCACTCTTTCTTTGGTATTTGCACTGTTCCAGATTTCCAATGTATTAAGCCATGAAAGCGGTATTGTAGCCGTAACAATCGCCGGTATGGTTGTAGGCAACCGTAAAACAATCGTGCGCCGGGAATTGATGGAATTCAAGGAGCAGATGACGGTGATGCTCATCGGCATGCTGTTCATTCTATTGGCTGCCGATGTCCGCATGAGCGCTGTATGGTCTTTGGGCTGGGGAGGTATCTATACTGTTTTAATCCTGATGTTTGTCATTCGCCCATTGAACATATTTACCGGCACGGTTAATTCTAATCTTACAATTAAGCAGAAAATATTGCTGGCATGGATCGCACCCCGGGGAATTGTAGCGGCAGCTGTGGCGTCTTATTTTGCAATTGAACTGGAAAAACACGGCATAGACGGATCTCAATTACGGGCTATGGTCTTTCTATTGATCGCGGTTACCGTTTTATCAGCAGGCTTAACCGGCGGATTCGTAGCTAAACTCTTGGGTTTAAAACGTCAAAGCGAGCATGGTTGGGTGATTTTGGGTGCCAACGCTGTTGGGCGGAGATTGGCATCAGCCCTGCAGAGTGGGGGAGAAGATGTGGTCATAATTGATACCAATCCCAGCTTATGCCGGCTGGCAGAAAAAGATGATCTTAAAGTCATATACGGAAATGGTTTAGAAGAACATATATTATTGCGGGCTGAAATTGATATTCGTAAAGGCGCTATTGGACTTTCCGAAAATGAAGAAGTAAATATGCTTTTTGCTCAACGGGTAAAAGAAGAAGGAAAAGTACCTGAAACGTATATCAGCATTAAACGGGATGATGAAGGTGTAACAGCAGATATGGTAGCTGAAGTAGGCGGTAATATTCCTTTCAGCCGTGCCCGGGATTTGGAAAAATGGTCTGTCTGGATTCGCCGTGATCAAGTGGAAACAATTTCATTAATTTGCCAATCAGAAGATGAAGTATCTGCCGGTGATGCCTTTGGCAAGGAAACTGAAGGTGTTTTGATTCCATTAACGTCTACTCGCAGTACCAAAACCATACCCTTGGGTCATTTAACAGTATTAAAAAAAGATGATGAAATAACGTGTTTAGTATATTCGCAAAAAATGGATCAGTTTAACACATGGCTCGAAAAGAGTGTGTTCTCTGAAAATACTTTATAATGAAAAGACTCATTTTACCTTTATTTACTTTAATATTTTCCTGCACCTCTTATTTTATATCTGATACAGATTTACCAGAAGATGTCAAAATTGTATCTGAAGATTATCCTCTGTATGATGGTAAAGTCATACGCATTATTGGAAACGACAGAGATTATACCTCATCATCACTCAGTGGCAGGCGGCAGTATATGTGGGAGGAACTTTCTGAAAAACATGGAACTGTCATGGGAGAATATGAATTACCGGATGGGCGCTATTATATTGTTGAAATGGATGATTTATTATTAATTAAAATACCCAGTGTCATTTTTTTAAAAGTCGTCATTTTTCCAGATGAAAATGAATATAATTTTTAAT
>DJKX01000013.1:5247-15649 GCA_002436185.1 Fidelibacterota bacterium UBA6531 | reverse complement strand
CCTTTGTATATCTATCTTCGCCATAACTGGCTACTTTTTCAATTCGTATCTCTGCCAATTCATTTAAAATTCGTTCATACTCTGCTTGAGTTTTTACTCCTAATTCCTCTGCTCTCAAAGATCTATCTTTATAGCCACCTTTGATTGCTTTTGTTATATTTGGTTCAAACTTCACTTCCATATTATGCTCCTGTCGGTAATATGCAACCTGTTAAATAATCATGACGTTCCTTTTCTTCTAATAACCAACACAATAATTCTGCAACTCTAGCAGGGTCGGTTTCTTTCTTTGCTGGCAAGGATTGTCTTTGATATTCTTGAGCATGTTCTTTAGTCCAACCACGCAACTCAACAACCTTTTCGTCGATGTAATCACTCATTTTTGTATTCTTCATTCGGTTTGGTGCTATACCAAAAACTGTTATATCATGTAATTTGGTTAATTCCCTTGCCATTTGTTTTGTCATTATATGAGCAGCACCTTTGCTGGCATTGTATGCTAAACTACTTGTCATGGGTATGTGAGCCGCATTGCTGACAATATTAACAATTGTGCCTTTGCTTTTTTTCAGCTGGGGAAGTAGTGCCTGTGAAACAAGGAATATTCCTTTGGCATTTGTGCCCACAACTTTATCCCAAAGAGACTCATCCATATCTTCTATGAATTCAATACCATTCACCCCTGCACAATTAATTAAAATATCAACATCATCAATTTCCTTCACTGCACTTTTAACAAATTCAGCATCTGATACATCACAGACAATATCCCTTGCAACAGAATCTACTTTGGTATCATATTCAGGAGCACCGCTGTAGCTAAGATTATAAACCATGTTATCCACTGCCATGATTTTGAGTATTTCATGGCCAAGACCTGAACTGCCGCCTGTAATTACTATATTTTTCATTTTATCTCCTTTAGTGATTTGACTCTTATAATTTTATCATGATTAATACCTTTGTTGTAAGGTTTGTCAATCAAATAAACCTTGTATCCCAAGTTCGCTATATTCATGGCAAACTTTCCATTGTCTTCAACCATAAATTGCATATGTGGAAAATCCCTTATGGCTCTGTAATTTTTATCTTCATCAAAGATAATAGCATCCCCATCCTTTTTAAGACCGTTCTTTTCTAGCCATTCCATAGTATCTGCAAAAATCCTAGCATATTGCTTGTATGGTCGGCTTGTTAAAAACACAACTCTTAAATCAAGATCGTGGATCCTATCAAGTAATTCCTTTGCACCATCACACACTGGGATGAACCTTTTTTCTCCAGACTCTCTGTATTCGTGTTTCAATTCACGGATCTTTTCTTGGCCTAACACCGCACCATATTCCCCATACAAGTCATAACTTTCAACATCAATCCAAACTCCTGTTTTCCGCTGTATAAAATTTTGGAATGACCTTGGATAGTCTGCAAGTACACCATCAATATCAAATGCAACTAATTGCCTATCTTTAATTAGGTCGGCTTCAATTTCCTGATTGTAACGTAATTCAACAACATTTGATTTTCTATCAAATTCTTCAATGAAATCCTCTGGTTTCCAATCCCAGATTAATCCTATGCTTAACCAATATTTAAAAATATCAATCCATTCTTCTTTTAAATTGCTTTCAATTACTCTGTGCTTTTTGCGATGAGACTTGAAATTGATTTCCCGCAGCAATTCTTGTATCTCGCCCATCAACCATAAACAGTAGTTTTTGGTGTGATTTTCTTTAATGCTTATGTTGTTGTCTTTGTCGATCTCGTCGTATGACACAAATTTAGAATTGAATTTTTTCTGAGATTCCCAAATTTTGTGTAAAATGTTATTTTTCATATATTTCCTTTACTACTCTGTTCCAAACCATGTGTGTTAAATCTTTCCTTGCCCAACGTGCATACCTTCCCTGGAAATGAACACTTTTGGTTTTCATTTTATTTCTGAATTCTGTTATCCCTTCACAATCCCACATCTTGCCAGGATTGGCAGGAACCGAACCATCAAACTCTACCATAGATTCGATGGTGATTCTATCATCCCAATAAGTTTTTCTGTAATAAGGTACATCAGGGTCTGGGTGATATTCTAAAATCATATGGTTGTAATCATATGTTCCAGGAATTCTTTTTATAACTGAATAGTGGATAGGCTCGCATTTGAATATATATTTTTTGGTTTCCTGCTTTTCCTTTGATGAATAAATAAACATGAACAAAGGCATCGGCAAAGTAATCACCAGTGTATCATATGACACTTTATGTTCATCGTTGAAAGTTATCACTCTTTTGTCAATGTCTATTTTATTACAATTCATATTGTATTCAATATCAGCATGTTCTATTAATTTGTCTGTATTAATTTCCCAACCTTTCGCTTCGCCACTTTTGATACTTACCTTGCCAGCACCATATTCGCCATATACTTTTTTAGCATAAGCATCTCTGTATTCTTCTTCTGTTTTCAATTTAGTATTGACTCGCCATTGTACTTCGAAGCTGTGAGGTGTTAATTCGTTATTGAATAACTGGTGGCAATAAAATGCTGCAGTGCTTGTCCTTCTAGTGATAGATGGATTCCGTTCATATATTTTAATGCTGTCAGCATATCCAGATTCTTTTATTCTGTAGCTACTTATTAAGCCACTCAATCCAGATCCGAGGATTACAACTCTTTCCATCACATCTCCTTTTTTATTCTTTTCAATTCTTCACTAAGCCAAATATTTAGCATTGCATAATCTGGTTTGCCGCCAGTGTTGGCTTTAATTTTTAACATCCCAAATCCCTTTTTCCCCAGTTGCTTAATTTTAAAATCCCTGTAAGCTTCGTAATCATCAGAACCCCAAAACCTATGACAAGCTGCACAAAGAGCGTCACAATTTTCAGGATCGAACCTAGTGCTTTTCCTAGCACGACCAAAAAAGTGAGAACAATGTAATCCCATCTTGCTTCTCGGACTGTATTTATTATGAATACGTTTACACCTTTGGCAAGTCCAATTATCTCTGTGCCTAATCCAGTCACTGAACTTTTTGTCCAACCCTGATATTTTTATTTTTTTCATTGACATATTTTTCACTCTCCTCTTTCTTTGGAACATAATCAACTCTGTGGCATGAAGAACCTTCTCTTAATTGGAATACATTATTCGGATATTCAACTTCGCCACATTTTGAACAATATCCTTTATACAATCCTGTGCTTGTCTTTTTGAATTTCCGCTCAAATGGAATCTTTTTAGCTTTCTTTGTTTCACCTATTTGGTAATCTTTCATGGCATTTTTCATCCAATTATTCACAAACCGATTCAAATCTTTTTTTGCTCTATTAGTATTTGATACCAACCACTGTTTAGCAAACCCCAATTCATCTTTAATAGTAACATTGGGATATGCTTCTTTTAATGTATTAAGAAATGTTGGATCTATATTATTAAAATATTCTTCAACCCTTTCCTTGTATGGTTTCACATTCAATTTTCTAGAAATACGTCTTTTTTGATGCTTATCCCAAGAACGAAATTTATACAATTTGCCCACTTTTACCAGCAAACCTAGTGTTGCCATCTTTTCTAATCTTGTGGCTATGGTCGAATTTGGGATCTCTTTTTGAGCTGGAATGCATAAAAGTTTTAATTCATTGATAGAACTGGGTAATTCACCATCATCAGCAAAAGGTAACATTCTCATAAATAACCACTGTCCAAAAATATCAAGTTCATTAAATGCTTCATCATAAGCTATTTTCTGAGACAGCTGAATGCTTTTCACTTTTTCAAATCACTTAATTTGTAGCTGAAATATTTTGAATTCTTGCCAACTGGGATCTTCATACCCTTCTCTCTAATTAGCTTTAAATTCTTTCTAACTTGCGTTCTGGCTGCAGTTGCTCTCTTAGGTTCACGGTTATAGAACGAGAGCATGCGTATTTCATACAATTTTGGGTCATAGACGGCAAGTTTAGTTAGTTTTGTTATATATGCTTTCCTTGCCTTTTTTGTGGCGTTTTGGGACTTATATCCATTTGCCTTTTTTTTGAGCCAATATGCCTTTCTTTTTTCAACAAAATTGTTCTGTCTACAATCAGGGCATATGCCTTCAAGATCTCTGTAGGTTTCTGGTGTGAAAAATTTCCCACAGCTCAAACACAGAATCCTATCTGGCAATTCTCTCACCAAGGATTCCAGTCAGTCAATTCCTTTTTTACAACCTTTGCTCTTTTGTGTCTTTTTTCGTAAAGTTTACCACGCAGTGCTGGATATAATTGCTGGAGTTTTTGACGACAACGCTTAACAGATCCAAAGTCAGGAAGTTGACCACCAGCAACCATTTTCAGGAATTTTGTAACTCCTTCCAACTCCGCTTTAGTGAATCTACTCTTTGATATGTGATTCCAATATATATTAGCAAGCAACCTATCATCGCTGTCCCGCAAATCAGGGTTGCTTTGAAGTAATCTCTCGATCCTTTTTTGTAATCCTCTTATAATTCTTGTCATGATTTCTCCTTATTTATGTTTCATATACAGTTCATCAAAAACTTCCTGACCAAATTTTTCTAACTCCTTTCTGTCCAATTCAAATAATTCCCTGAAACCCAGTTTGTCTACTTTGAAATGCCGATATTCTTCACCAATAACAGGAGCCATTTTTTCTTCTATGGTTTTGATTAATTCACCAGTTGACATGTCAGTTAGTTTGTTGTTTGATTTTTTCGCAGGTTTCGCTTCAACCTTTTCTCTAGTTTTTTCAGGCTTTTTTGATTCAATTGCTTTTACTTCTTCTTTGACTTCTTTTAGCTTTTTTTCTTTCAGCTCTTTTACTGTGGTTTCAGGTTCTTCAACATCAACTTCATGTTCCTTTGGTGAATTATCGACTGGTGCCTCTATTTCATCAACTGGTTCTGGCAATTCTGGCAACTGGGAATTAGTGGCTGCAAGCATATCTTCTGCAGTAACAGCAGGTGCGATGCTTATAACAGGAAACTTATTTTTATTCCCAGCGGCACTACCTTCCTGCATATCAACCGTCATCCAAAAAGGAACACCAGTAATCTTACCACCAAGAGCCATAGTCATCTGAAGACTAGATCGCACATTCATCCTGCTGTAATAAGAACCAGAATCAAATGCCCAAACTCCAACAACAGGCAACCCCATTATAACAAACTGCATATTCATACTAGCCTTACATTCACAACCACTTTCCTTTTCGCAAGGAACTTCGTGAAATTGGCCATCATCACCAGCTTTGTTACAATTAAATCCATCACAGATTCTATACAAGCCACTGGCTTTATATTCCCTGTAAAATTCATTCATATTCTTTTCAATATCATCAAAAGGAAACACAACCTTTATTTTGTTTGGTTTATCACCATACAATTTTATAACCTCGTCTGCATAATTGCCTGTCGGCACAAAATAATCTACAGATTGTGGATAACCTTTTTCTGATTTGATCCCCACTTTTATTTTACCAAGTCTTGGGAATCTGACTGCTTGTGTTTTATCTTTTATCATTTTCTGTCTCCTCTTCTATTTGTTTTTTATCTGAAACCCAAATTGAGTTTTTTGGTAATTTATTATTTTCCACAAGTTCCTTGTGCTGGGTTTGTGTACACTTTTTCTTGCGAAGTATTTGCCCTGATTTCCTGAATATGTTACCTAGATCTTCAATGTATTCTTCATTATGCTCATCAGCTGTAGTTGGTTCACCGTCACCATTATTAAATATGCTATCAAGTTCAACTGCATAAGCACCATCTTTAACAGATAACTTTTCAGCAACATTCGTTTTCAATGTAAGGACATCAGGGTAATCTGGCAATCTGGAAGGTTCTTGTGCTCCCATCCAGTTGTACAAAATATTGCAAGCAGTCCACTCACTATCAGCATATTTATATTCGTGCCAGTCATACTTGGGTTTGCCTTTCCAGGCATATAAACGTAATGTGGCAATCTTTGGCAATTCTTCAAGACCATAAATATCTTTAACCAACCAGCCATAAGCTGTTAATTGCAATTGGTGAGTGTTGTAGTGATTACCTGTTTTAATATCAACCACCCAGTGTTCACTTCCAACTTTGCAATATATATCACAAGCACCAGCCGCAGGATGATTAGAGTGATAGAGTATTTTTTCAGTTCCTATGATTTCAGGATTTGCATTAGTATGCCAAAGAATAAATCCCATAGCCATTTTGATTTCATCTTCATGGTTTTTTATTAACTCAGGTGTGATGTTATATGGCAAACCGTTCAAAAGGGATTCAGCTGTTAAGTGAACTCTTGTTCCTCTTTCCATAGCTTCCTTGCCGATGCGGTCTGCTTCTGCTGTGCCTTTATCACCAATCCAGCGTTCAAAATTTTTGCCTTTGGTAATTACATTGCTGATAACTGTAGTGACACTTGGTTTATATATACCATTATGTTCATAAAACCTACCAGCTGGTGAATCATGTCTTCTTATGTTATCACTCGTTGAAATTTCGCTCATCAAATTCCTCCTCTTTCATAGTTTCTTTCAAAGATACTTTCCTTGGGACATAGGCTCTATTCCTGGCATCCCATAATAATAAATTTATTTTGCCAAATCTTTGAGCAACAAGGCTGCAAACCAAAGAACTAACAACTGGATTGCCAGATATAATTAACCAATCCTCAGTGGTCATCTGAACCAATTTTGCTTTAATTTTCCTGATAAGGTTATCAACATTGAATATGTTAATCCGACCTTTTGTAATAGGCAAAATGCTACCTCCTTTCTCAGCATACTGCCATGCATCATCGAGGTCAAAATCAATATAATTTGTTACAAATATATTTTTCATTTTAGAATTGCTCTTTTTCCGAAAAATGCTTCCAAAAACTTTTCACAATGTTCTACATAAATGTCACTGTGATTTTTGTACCAAGCACATTCATTCTTGAAACACTTGTTGCACTGCTTCCAGTGGTCAGTGTTTTTATGACATTTGCATTTGCAAGTATTCGACGCCATAGTTTTCTCCTTTAATAAAAAATGGGAATCGGAAGTCGCCTTTCGGAGTTATCTCTTTTTACGTGAATATCACACGACATCCTAATCAGTCTCTTGATTCCCATCTTTTAAAACTTCCTGAATATCTGAATAAATTGGGAATAACTTCTGAAGTTCTTCCATGTCTTCACGGTTGCTGGGTTCAGCGTGTTCACCGTTTTTCGGATATAGTTCTTCCCTGTTTTCCAGTTCTTTCAGGTGATTAATACCATAAAACAAAGCCTGTGAAATTATCAACTGGCCTCTGGTGCTATGAAAAAAGTTTATTAATGCTTCTTCTGCCATCTTTTGTTATCTCCTTCTTGTTATTACTAATTATGACCTCCGACTTTAAGTCTAAATATCCGAAAGTAAAAGGGAATATTTTTTACATTATTGTTCGGTTGTCAATCGTTCTAATTCTGTTGCTTTTACTGTTATCTCATATGGTCCAAGGCTATGTACTATTGAATACACAACCCACTTCTTTTTGTTTTCTTCAGAGCCTCCAAACAGCCCATTAATTATGGGATGTCTAATATTAATAATGTCAAATAATTCTAATTGCATACCGTTCATGAATGTCTTAAATGATACTGTCCAATATTTTCTTTTTCCTCTTAGTAATATAAAATTCCTCCAACCTTCGGCTGTGGCTTGGTCTGATGTAAAATCGTGATTCTCTGTTACTTTATAATCAGATGAAACATATGTTGTATCTGAAGAATTTACTGTTTTCACATACTCATCGTTCCATGATTTTGCATAATTAATAGTAATGTCATTGACAAGTTTGTTATTTGTTTTCTGTATTGAGAAGCTATCTCTAATAATAGGGTGCTGTGTGAAAGAACCACCACTTACAGCAGGGTCAAAATTAAATACATCAGTGCTTCCAGGAGTGTGTGAATCTGCTACGCTAAATTTAGAAGGATTGCCTGCTTCACTAGGAAATACTCGCATAGATAATTGATTGTCGAAATCAAAAAATACAGAAGACCTACATTGCTTTGCCAATATATTAATCATCTTTTTTGTTTTGGTTTGCTTATCTATATAGAATTGAAATTTACTTCCTGACAACCTAGAATATGCTGCATCAAAATCAGCATTTCTTATATTGGTCAAACCCACATGGTCTCTAATTAGACTTTCAATAACACCAGAACCATTTTCAATCATATTCCCTGCTGTCCCTTGAGAACGTCCAGTTACCCAAGATCCATATTCCATGCCTTTCCCTGCACAATACAATGGCAATCTCATTGGCGAAATAACAGGGTCATCATTTTCATCTTTTCCTGTGACTTCTGTCTTTTTGTATATTACCCTTTTCCAAACGAAATATGTTTCAGCACCAGCTGCATAGTTTGCATTCCCACCTTGAGCTCTAGGTATTTCTAAATTTGAAGTGACACTACTTATAACACCATCATATGTTGCTTCGTCTGTGCCACAATCTTCTAATGTTATTGTATTCAGATTCTGGTCATCATAAACATTAGTGCCATTCACATTGAAAAAAGCATCTTGTCCATCTACTGTTGTTGCCACAACTGCATAAACTCGCACCTCTACAATATCATCATCAGCTACTGGATATGATTGGGGAAATCCAAATGATAAACGTGCTTTATTCGGCACCAGACCACTATCAGCACTGGAACTAGTCACACTGTGAACTGCTTTGGTTGTTACATCTTTGTCAATAGCATTATCATCCCCACTTACACTAGCAGTCCCATCACCTAAACTAGCTGATATATCAGAAACTTCAGTTGGCAATACAATATCGATATAATGACAACCTTTTACAAGTTTAACACCTACATGGTCTCTGGAAGGTGGTGCTGTTACTGCAGTGATATGAGAATCTAACACCAAAACAAACCTCCCTAAATCATCATCAAATGCCCAAAAATTACGAGCACCTACTGTAGTTGGCAAATTAGGTTCATTGACAGTGTGATTGGCTACCATCCATCTATTATCACCAGAACCATCTTCACCAGCCCACAAACATGGCCAAATACTATGAGATTGATTAAAGTGTATGTCTGCTAATACATTATATCCATAATTTTTCATCCCTGTATGGTCACCATAAGATATGGGAATAACCTTACCAGCAGAAGCATCAGGAATAGTCGGAACAATGCTGGTATCTAAATCAGCTTGTGTAATAAAATCACCTAGCATCCTATCTGTAATATCATCATCAGTTTCAATCTGAAAACTGACAGAATCATAAGTGATAGAAGGGAAATCTTTTATCTTACCTTTAAATAATTGCACACCTTCTCCAGTTACCATAGTTGTCCCATCATCAAACCACAATGTAACAATAGCCTCAGTGTCTTCAGGGTTTGGATAATTAGATAAGCTGAAAATGTTACTGAACAATTCTTGATTCAATATATTTATGTTGAAACTTGTTACTTTGTTATATCCTCCTGTAGGTTCTACTGCCATTTTTATGCTGGGTGCTCCAGTTGATTTCCCTGTGTATGTCTGGCCACCGCCAGAAAAGGTTTCAGTAACAGAAAGAAATTCATTCATGCTAGATATAGCAATTCCGACACGAGGTTTGTATCCTTTTTTCAGCATTTCTGTTGATACTTGTGCAGGTAGTGTAATGGCCACTATTCAACTCTCATTTTTATAGAAATATTCCTTTGCCCACCTGATTCCACAGGTACATCAAAACCACTAGCATCCCACAGCCTAACTCGTTGTCTATAACCTTCTTCATCTTGATAATAGAATCTATTCTTTGCAAATTGAACTGTATTCTTAAAGAAATTGGTTACACTTGTTGATACAGACTCGTCTAGCCTAACATTTAGATTGACAAATTTTTCTGCGGCTCCAAAATCAGTTACTTTTGCATGGCCAGCACCTGATGTTTTCACCAATTGCTTTGGATTTATAGGTTCGTGTAATGGCAACTTTCTAAGATTTCCTAAATCAATAACAGTGCTTCCATATATTAGCTTTATTCCTGTTCCAGATGTTACATCATGCAGAAATTCCTGAACCATTCCGATTTTATCAGCCGCAACATGTACATTCATCCACCCAATTACAGAATAAGCAAAAGATTCCTGAATTCCTATATCATCAAGAGCAGTTGTTTCGTAATTAACACGCCATACTCCAGGTGTTTTTGTTACACCCTGTCCTATAACTAGGTCATCAGTATTAGACCTTGTGTGTTTCCACACATCAACAACTTTACCAACAGTGCCTTGACTAATACCTATGCCATCAATCGCAGAACGATGACCTGTCATAACAAAAATGAAAGATTGCTCTATGTTTAGGCTATCTGTTGCTGTCCTTAAATGTTTCCACACACTTGGAACTTTGCCAACAGTACCTTGG
>DJKX01000013.1:2583-4816 GCA_002436185.1 Fidelibacterota bacterium UBA6531 | reverse complement strand
CCAACTGCTTGTTCAAAATCAATAGAATCAACAGCAGATCTTACATTCCTCCAAATCCTTTCATCTTTGCCAACTGTACCCTGACTAATACCAATATCATCATCAAGAGGTCGTACATATTTCCAAACTGTTTCACTTCTTCCAACTGTACCTTGGCTAATAGATATATCATCATCTGCTGATCTAGCAAAATAAGGATATATTTCTAGGTTGCCGCTGTAATCATATGGGCTTCCTCCACTTACTTGCTCAATCTTTAGCTGATATTCAGTTTCGTGTGCTGTTATATAAGAGCCAGATATTGTCCAACTAAAACTACCGTCATTGGCAGTGTTACTAGCTAGTGTGGCAATTAGATTGTTGGCTGTGTTATATAGTGTAATTTTAACATTACCAACCGACCCTGTAGTTGACCAAGTAATATTAACTGTATCACCGACATAAAATGTTCCTGAATTCGGTGCTGTGATGGTAATAGTGGCTGGTGCACTAATTTCAAAAGTTCCTGAATATGCATATGCCATTATTGAGGAGCCTCAGAGTAATCTATTCTTATTCTATATGCATCACCATAATTAGAATATGAGTTGGCAAGGGTAACATCAATCCCTTCCTCCCCACCGCTTACAGCATGAGAACCTGAAAAAAGTGTTGAGACATTAGACCATGAACTACCATTATAATATTGAAGTTTTATTTCTTCAACCCTCCAACCCGCACAAGCAAGAGTTTGGTTATGATCCCACTGTACAGTAAAAGAATTGCCAGTGCTAAATGAGGAACTGCCTGTGGGATTATCTACAGTGACTATTGAACATATTGGCATTACTGGTCAACCGCTATGTCCCATGTAATTTTTACTCTGTCGGCAACTTGCATAGTGAAAGAAGTAATAGAATAAGAAGCAATTGGCCAGTTATATGAACCAGGACTGTTCGAAGCTTGATTATTTGCTCCGATTGTCCAATATTTCCCCATATATGCAGTTGTTATTGTCCCTGTAGCACCATTCCCATCGTCTTGAGTACCGTTCCAAGTTGATTCCGCTACCCATCTGGCAGTATAAGCATCAGGTTGAGAAAGTGTTGGACCAACTAAAAAGAATCCTTGTGTATAAGATGATTGGCCAGAAACAGTAGCATTCGCATCTATAAGTATTCCATGAGTATTCTCCTGATCGTGGTCACCACTTTGATCCCAGTATCCATGTGCATCGTCATGCCAACCCGAAGCAGGCAATTGATAAGTTGAAACGCCACTAGTCTCTCCATCTATGTGGTGTACTATTCTTTCCAAAAGATTATTGTCTACTGTATTTTCACCTTCATCATGAAAAGTAGGTTCCATCTTGTGAATATCTTCTGGGTGAAATACATCAACCTTGACATATCCACGTAATTTAATTGAATTATATTTTGGTATAAAAATTTCCATAGTTTCTCCTATGCGTCAGCTAATGTTATTGTCCAAGTAATTGTTAATTGGTCTCCGTCTTCCAAAGTTGTGCTGAATGAATCTGTTGCATGTAAAGTTGTGAAAGAACTAGTCGACCAATTATAGCCTAATTTTGCTCCTGTTAGAACTTTTTGGTTTGAGGCTCTAACAATGCCAATATATTGATACTGATAAGCTGTCAAACCTGATGTCGTTTCAGTACATTCTGTTTCATAATCATTACTGTTAGTGTGAACAACAATACCACTTTGACCGTTTGGCACACTGCTGAAATACGAACCATCAAATAAAGCTGTTTGGCTTATACCAAAAGTTTGAGCTGCTTGCAAGGAATCTGTTATCATTGCTTTCAATGAATTTTCAATATCATTAGAATGTTCAGGTATGTGGTCAACCGTTCCATCTGCTCTGGTGATTTCTACTTTTACTCTACCTGAAATTGGTACTTTATCTTTCATATCATTTTCCTTTAAACTTCTGTTTTTTGCCTCCGTGATACTCATAAGCGTGACCATGCATCTTTAAGAGGTCATTTAAGCTGTTTTTTTGGCCTTTTAAGAAGATTTCGCCCAAAACACGCCCATATTTCCCAACTCCGTGAGATATGATTGTAAAACGCCCATTATCACTGTTTTCTAATTTGCCCTTTGTATAGGCTTTTGCTGCCAGACCTTTTACCTTTTCTGCCTTATCTCTTGTGCGGCACTCCCAAGTATCAACTCCCATAAATCTAATCCGCTTTTTAACATGTGTGTCAAATCCTAAATCAATCATAGCA
>DJKX01000013.1:520-2282 GCA_002436185.1 Fidelibacterota bacterium UBA6531 | reverse complement strand
TCAATCATAGCATCTGCTGTATCGCCATCAACTACTCTAACCAATTTAGCAGGATATACAAAATGAACTGGCTTCATGTTATTTCATCCCTCAATGTCAATTTAACATTATAAAGACCACCCTTGACTGCTGGGAAATTTAAACCTTTAGCATTCCAAAGCCTTACTGTGTGGGTTGAATTATTTTCATCCCTAAAAATAAATGTGCCAAGGGAATAATTTATGTTTGAATTTTGTAGAAATGTTAGTAAGGCATCTCTATTGGTTTTGCTGATATTATTTACAACAACTTGTCTTAATTGCTCCGCATCCCCATAATTAACAACCTTAACCTGACCACCTCCAGCAACCCCTATGTTCTGTGATGGGTTTATTGGTTCGCTAATAGGCAGTGAACGTTCCTTTTCGAAGGTGAAATTCGTTACACTGCCATGTTCAAAACTTGGTAATGCCATTAGCTTTCTTTGTCTTGCTTGGTATTAATAGGTTCAATAACACTAGCAAGTATCTGGGTGAATCTAGCCATTCCCTCGGCTGGAGGTAATTGCTTTGCTGATGCATCAACCGAATACTTAGCAGAAAAATCTGTAGAACGAGTATTATCTTTGTGACTTGATACAGTCCCAGTAACATTATAATGAGCAGAAGCACTAACATGAGCACCAAACCCTGACCAACCACCCGAAACTTTACCACCTTTATCAGTAGTGGTAGATGAATCAGCACTGCTGGTTGCACTAGTGTGTTGACCCACTTCCATATCAAAGTGAATCTGCATAGTATCCATAGCGAAATTCGGAATAGTAACCAAAGGAAGTACAGGCATCTGTATTTGCTGGTCAACTTTTTCAACTGCTCCTGTAGTAGCTGAATTGGTCAGCCTTTCTAGATTGACATTTATAATATTCGCATCCCTGCTATTATCATCGCCACCCTTAGATGGCTTGAAAGCTAGTTCTTCAACAAAGTCTAAAGTGACTTGTGCTAATTGTCTCTGTCCTTTTGCTGCTCCAATAATAGGTGCTACAATAAGATCTTCAATTGGTAAGCCAACAAATGCTTTTACTGTGGTGTCTTGTTCTGCCATGATATGCTCCTTATGGTATTAACTTGTTCAGGTTATCTTTTATTCTGGCCAATCCCTCAGGTGTGTCTTTGCCATTAAATACCACCTTGATTTGAGCCATCCTTTTACTTGTATTCCTTTTACTTAAATCTGTCATAAATCTTCTCAGCTTTCCACCCTTACCTTTGTCTGTAACTTCTTCATCATTATCACTTAAAGCAACTTCCATCTCAATTGATACTTCTTTAATAGCCATCCCATAGTGAGGAACGAGGGTGATTGTAGGAACTTTAACAATCTGCATCTTCCCTGAATTCCCAACTGGTAATGATAATGGGACTGTGTGTGGGTTTCCGTCTTTATCAAAATAATCTTCTTTAATTTCACCCAAGTAATGCTGCTCCACTGTATTCTGGGCTTCAACAATTGCACTGTATATGCTCTTAAATACATCATCTAAATTCATTAATCGCTACTTCTCAGTCTCTCTACTTCTTTTTCAAGAGTATCAATTTTAAATACATTCGCCTGTATATCAGCCTGAAGTGCATACCACATTCCTATCAATGATATGATTCCAGTTATAGCTGCCACCATTGTTTGGATGGATAATGTAAATTTTTTTGCTAGTATTTCATCATCACTGACAGGGGATTTATCAGGTGTCGGTACTGCCTTAGATACAACTGGCTTTGGA
>DJKX01000013.1:0-139 GCA_002436185.1 Fidelibacterota bacterium UBA6531 | reverse complement strand
TTTTCCCTTTCAGACTGTGCTTCACTCGCTTCGCCTAGCATAACCTCTGTCAAGTCTTCAACGGTAATATATCCCATCTCAGTTAGAGATTGACCGAGTTCTTTATCCCCACCACGAGGGTTTTTAAGAATAGCCTCAG
>DJKX01000026.1:7600-9313 GCA_002436185.1 Fidelibacterota bacterium UBA6531 | reverse complement strand
CTCCTTACCGTAAGGAGGGGAAAACATTCATGATCGATTATAATAATCTAGTAAGTTGAGGAATTGCTTTGTTGAGTTTTTTATCTACAGTAACCAAGCGTGTTTTATTTGATTTTGCCAAGACAATATATTCTGCATCATATGCACTGATATTATATTTGAGAGAGCAGTTTAGAACGTCTGACACAGATATGCTAAACGTAGTATCTAAAAAATAAGCCAAAGCATTGTTTAAAATCTGGGCGGCCTTTTTTTGAGACATTCCGCCATGTTTTACATATGTAGACATAACATTTGTCATCTCATGGAGCCAAATATCCGGGCAGCACCATTGGTCATCTTGTTTATACAAATCTGCAGCTGCAGGTGTATGTTCACCCTCAATGAATAAATTCACGATTATATTTACATCAACAACAATCATCTACGGTCTGCATTTTTGGCATTGGAAATAAACTCGTCTGTCACTTTGAATTTACCCTTGTATGGTTTGGGCGTTTCTCTAACTTGGTATGTTTCAATAATACTTTCTTCCAAGATTGTATAGATTTCCTTGGACACGCTGCGATGGTGTTCTTTTGCTCGTGCTTTTAATTTATTTTTCATTTTTTCCGGCACATTGCGGATAAGAATATCGGACATAAATCCTCCTGTATATTGATATTTAATTGATATCAAATATATATCATTATCTGTATATAATCAACATTTGGATAATTAAGTTTTTCCCCTTCTTAACATTAAAGGAGGAAAAATTTATTTTAAGGTTTTTGTACAAATTTGTAGTGAAAAGGGCCCTTCTGTAGATTCCTCAACCTTCGGTTATCGGAATGACTAATTATCTTTTTACTTTGAGCCGGTGACCAGGTTTTCCACCACTGATGGGTCGGCAAGGGTAGAAATATCGCCCATATTATCTGTATCCCCTTCAGCGATCTTACGCAGGATGCGGCGCATTATTTTTCCGGAACGTGTTTTAGGCAGCGCCGGAGTAAACTGAAGCTGATCCGGTTTAGCGTGGGGACCTATTTCTTTTGTTACAGAATCGCGTATTCCCTGCTCAATCGATGCGTCTGCTTCCACGCCGGTCATGAGGGTCACAAAGGCATAGATCCCCTGGCCTTTAATGTCATGGTGAAATCCCACTACGGCAGCTTCTGCGACACCATCTGCTTTGCCAATGGCTCCTTCTACTTCTGCAGTGCCGATGCGGTGGCCGGACACATTCAACACATCATCAACGCGGCCTGTGATCCAGTAATATCCGTCACCATCCCGCCGGGCGCCGTCGCCAGTGAAATAATATCCTTCGCATTGTGAAAAATAGGTGTCAAAGAAACGATCGTGATCGCCATAAATCGTACGCATCTGCCCCGGCCATGATGATTTAATGGCCAACAGCCCGGACACATCATTCCCTTCAATTTCCTGACCGTCTTCTGTTAACAATACAGGTTCAATACCAAAAAATGGAAATGTAGCTGTTCCCGGTTTTATGGGCGTGGCGCCGGGGAGCGGTGTAAGTAAAATACCGCCTGTTTCCGTCTGCCACCATGTATCGACAATTGGGCATTTACCCTTTCCGACGATGTTATAATACCACATCCATTCCGGCTCTTTGATTGTTTCGCCTACGGAGCCCAGCAAGCGCAAGGTTGAAAGATCATTTTTTTCTACCCATTGATTACCTTCTTTCATGAGTGCCCGCAATGC
>DJKX01000026.1:0-7212 GCA_002436185.1 Fidelibacterota bacterium UBA6531 | reverse complement strand
GGATAATTGGGTACACCTTCAAACATGACCGACGTAGCGCAGTTGGCCAAGGGTCCATATACAATATAGGAATGGCCGGTAATCCAGCCGATATCCGCCGTGCACCAATAAATATCATTTTCATGATAATCAAAAATGAGTTCATGAGTGTACGATGTGTAGACCAAATAACCGCCTGTGGTGTGGAGCACGCCTTTGGGCTTGCCGGTGGAACCTGATGTATATAAAATAAATAATGGATCTTCCGCATCCATTTCTTCCGGTGGACATTCAGGATCGGCTTTGGCCATTTCCTCCTGCCACCAGAGATCTCGTTCATCATTCATTTCTACAGACTCTCCCGTACGCTGAACCACGATAACATGTTCAATAGACGGCGTTTGAGCAACAGCTTTATCTACATTGCTTTTCATGGGAATCGTCTGCTTTGTTCCCCGGACACCGGTATCCTGCGTAATCAGAACCTTACATTCTGAATCGTTAATACGATCGCGGAGGGAATCGGCGCTGAAAGCGCCGAAAACGATAGAATGGACGGCACCGATGCGGGCACAGGCCAGCATGGCTATGGGAAGTTGGGGAACCATCTGCATGTACATGCAGACTCGATCGCCCTTTTCCACGCCGATGTTTTTCAGCACATTGGCAAATTTCTGAACTTCATCCAACAGCTGCTGATAGGTAAAGTGTTTATCTTCTTCCGGATTATTTCCTTCCCAGATGAGGGCAGTACGATCGCCTTTACCGGCTTCCACATGGCGGTCCAGGCAATTGTAGCTCACATTGAGCTTACCGCCTTCAAACCATTTTATTTTCGCTTTTGTAAAATCAACATCACTGACTTTATCCCATTTTTTGAACCAAGTTATGCGTTCGGCAATGTCCGCCCAGAAGGCATCTTTATCTTGGGTGGAACGGTCATAAATTTCCTTGAATTGGTCCATGTTTTTGATGTGGGCTTGATCAGAAAATTCCGGGGGTGGTGTAAATACTTTATTCGTCATTGTGTAATCTCCATTAAAATATAGTGTTAAAATTAAACACCTTATTTATCATATATCAACTGCTGCATAACGCTGCCAGAACTGGACAGATTCTGCCCACTTTTTAGATGAATAATGTGCCTTCGTTCCACCGGGAAGTTCCAGCTGATTGCGCATCATGGTGACCGGTCCCATGGGGAGTTCATCTACTCCTTGAGGAATAGCGTGAATGCTGATGAGTTCCCATTCAGAATTTGTAGAATGTTCATCATTTTCTGCCAAAACATCATGGCGATAAAGAATGAATTCCACTCTACCGGTTTGAGCGGGTTTGGTGTTTATGGCCCTGATTTGAATGTAGGGAACTTCATCGGGGCGGCGTTTTACAACATTTGCTTTTAATTCTGTATTTTCATCTATTTTTACAAAAGGGCAAATAAAATTCCGGGAAAAAGACGGGGTACCACGAACAATGCGAATACCATCCCTGTAGCCGTCCTTAAAATCACCGGCTTCCATTTGTGTTTCAGCATGGTCGGTTATTTCTTCAAAAGAAAGATTTGGTGAATAGGTCTTCCCTGATCCTTTTAATTGCCGGCGGACAAATTCGTTGACGGCTACTTTTTCCATAATGACTCCAAATTTGATCGATATTATACCCAACACAGTATACGTTTAACAATAAAGACTTCATTGTTTATAAATCACCTCTAAATCTTTCCTTCCTAAAGGGGGAGAAATTTTATTGTAATTTATTTTTTATCATATTGATAATAGTATTGTTTTGAAGATTAGAAGATTCATTCGAATTTCAAGGAACTTATTTTCCATAAATAAAAGGATTTATCATGCATAAACTAGTTTTACTGCGCCATGGTGAAAGCCAATGGAACCTTGAAAACCGCTTCACCGGCTGGACAGATGTGGGGCTTACACCCAAAGGAGAAGCTGAAGCAAAATCGTCGGGTGCCATATTGAAAGAAGATGGTTTTAAATTTGATATTATTCATACGTCTGTTCTTACTCGCGCCATTAGGACAATGGAAATCTGCCTGGCGGAAATGGGTGTGACTGATATTCCTATCCAATATAACTGGCGTCTGAATGAACGGCATTACGGCGCATTACAAGGTTTAAATAAAGCGGAGACAGCTGAAAAGTATGGAGAAGAGCAAGTCCATATTTGGAGGCGCAGTTACAGCACTCCACCGCCTGAACTTGATTTAGATGACAAACGGCACCCACGATTTGATAATCGCTATCAAAATATTGATTCGAAAGACTTGCCGGCAACTGAATGTTTGAAAGATACTGTGGAACGTTTTTTGCCCTATTGGTTTGATCACATAACACCCGATGTAAAATCAGGGAAAAATGTATTAATTGTTGCTCATGGAAATTCCTTACGGGCTCTAGTAAAATATTTGGATGATATTTCAGATAAAGAGATTGTAGGATTGAATATTCCTACCGGCGTCCCATTGGTCTATGAATTAGAAGATGATCTATCACCTATCCAGCATTACTATTTAGGAGATCAAGACGAGATAGCCAAGAAAGCGGCTGCTGTTGCGGCACAGGGGAAAGTGAAGTAGTCAGGTATATTTTTTTCTGGCGATGGATAAGTGTAATAAATTATTGCCGATAAACCAATCTTTGGATGAGCACATTGGCCAATGTTGCAGTTGAAATCCACATATATATAATCATTTTTCTGACATGAATTCAGATACGTGCGGCTTGATCAGCAGTAAAAACATAGCGGTTGAAAATCCTACAGCGCTAAAAATCATACACATCACCATAATTTGATATCGAACTGCAATGAGAGGAGAAATGCCTGACAAAATTTGTCCGGTCATCATTCCCGGCAGGGATACCAAACCTACTGCAAAAAGAGAATTGGTGATGGGAATTAATGCTGCTCTTAAAGCAATCCCCCGCGCTTTGGGATAACTTACATTCCTATCCATTTCCGCTTTCAACCGTTCCGCTGCTAGGCTCACGCCATTCATGGAACTGGCGAAAATCATTCCTGCTAGGGGAATCATATAGCGGGGCATAAACCATGGATTCAATTTTAGAACGAATTGTGTTACCATAATCAATATTAAACCACCTCCAACTAAAATGGACAAGAGAGCAAATTGGTAAAACTGCTTTCTTTTTTGTTGTATGGTTCCCAGGGCTATCCAGCTTGCGGCAAAAACCATCACCGATAATACACCAATTGTGATGGACGCATCATTGGATTCGAAGATATAAGACAGGAAATAGCCGATTAACAGTAATTGGATCAACATCCTGAAAACTGCATAAATTGTATTTTTCCAATCCAGAGACCAGGCATGCAGCAAACCAATGACAACTGCTACAGGAATAAAAACCAGCAAAAGATTGGAAAAGGGGATGGCAGTTATGGATTCATTCATTATTTAATTTTCTGCTGTAAGTTTTTTATAATGAAATTGTTGATCTGGATTTATGATTTGTTTTTCACTGCACTTGTTTACCCGTTTAGACGCCGGTAAATTTGTATTAGTTCATAATGCAATAAAAGAAATTTCGGGCGATTAGCTCAGCTGGTTAGAGCGCTATCTTCACATGGTAGAAGTCGGGGGTTCAAGTCCCTCATCGCCCACTTACTTTTATATACTTCTATGGTTATAATTCCTCTTGCCTATTAAATCTTTTTTACCTGAAATTCATCTCGCTCTTTTGAAGAGTAAATAAGATTGAGATTAGGTATGAAAACTATATAAACACCACATACCTCCTCACCAAAAAACATTGAATAAACTACAATCAAAAACCAAGGAGAACAGAATGAATCGTATTAAACGATCTTACATGTTCCTAGTGTCTTTTCTCCTTCCCCTCTCATTGTTTGCCGTAAACGTTTCCGGTACAGTATCTGATGCTGCTACTGGCAATGCTTTAGCTGGCGCAAATGTGGTGGTGGAAGGAACTGACCTCGGAGCCGCCGCAGGCAGTGATGGAAGCTATTCCATTGCAAACGTACCTGCCGGCGCAACCATAACGGCCTCGATGATTGGATATACCAGCGCGAGCGCCACAGCAGCAGCAGCAGTTAACTTTGCCCTGGAAGCTGGAGTGGTGCAATTTTCTGGATTAGAAGTTATTGCTAACAGAGTTGATAATAAATCCAGTATTGCCTACACAGACTTTGCCAGTGAAGAATTTGATCTTCGTCTTGGATCAAGAGGTCTACCCCAGGCATTAAGCTTAACCCCAAATGTATACGTAGAAACCAACGGTGGTGGATATGACGATGAAAACGTTTCCGTCAGAGGTTTCACTGATAACTATACATCTTATTTAATCAATGGTATCCCGGTCAATGACATGGAAAATGGGAATTTGTATTTCTCTAACTGGTCCGTATTGGCAGATGTTGGTACCAGTGTACAGATTCAACGGGGACAAAGTGCCGTAAACCTAGCGACACCCAGTGTGGGCGGTACAATTAACTTTGTTAGTACATCTCCAACAGCAGAATCGAAAACTTTGCTAAAATATATGATGGGTGGTGACGGATATAATAAATTTTCCGTTAATGCAAACTCAGGTGCAATATTGGGTGGTAAAGGAAATGTTGTATTGGTTCTAGCCAAACGCTTTGCAGATCAATATGCAGGCCGTGAAGGAACTTACTCTGACGCCACATCTTATTACCTGAATGGCTCATATGCACTTAATAATCAACATCGAATAGAATTCATTACGCTTGGTTCGCCGCAAAGACATGGTCACGCGTTTTACAATTCTAAGATCCAAACATGGGATTATGAATATGCTCGTGAACTTGGAGTTCCGGATTCAATCGCTACGTCAGCGTCGGAAGTCGGACGGGAATACAATGCAGAGTATAATACGATTTCTTCAGAAGCAGCCGACCTGTTAGATAAAAATGTAGCACGCGCCAATTGGATGCCAGGAAGCGGTTGGGATTTTAAAGAAGCAAAGCGTCAGTATGATGATGCGATAACAGCCCGACATAATTATTTTTATAGACCGATCACACAATTGAACCACTATTTCAAAGCCAGTGAATCATTAGATATTATTACTACACTGCTTCATGTTGGTGGAGAAGGTGGCGGTACAGGTAGATATGGCTATTTCCCTAAAACTGAGGACGGTCTTTATCGTGACTTCAGCTCAGTAATCATAAACAACGCTGCAAACCCCATGGACTCTTCGGGTGTTGCTTTGGGACTGGATGCTTCCAGCAGTTTAGCTACAGCTGTATTACGCGGGTCTAGAAACAATCATTATACGTATGGCCTAATGAGTAAAGCTATATACCAAATGAATACCAGCATGAAAATAACAGCCGGCCTAGATATTCGGACTGCACGGATTGAACATTATAGACAGATTTATGACATGTTGGGTGGTGATTACTATTACAGCACCAGCAACAAAAATGAATCTGGGGCAGAGCTTTACAAACAGTTAGGTGATAAAATTGCTTACGATTTCACTAACGATATTAATTGGACTGGTTTTTATGGTCAGCTTGATTATAGTACAGGTGCAATTAATGCATTCGGAATGCTAGGGATGACTTCAACCGATTTCAAATATCATAATCGTTTTGCTGAAGGTGAAATCGATGCTGAAGCCGGCCCCGTAAGCGGCATGCAGGTTAAAGCAGGATTGAGTTATACTCTAAGTGAAAATGTTACGCTTTTTGTTAATGGTGGTAATACATCTCTAACACCTTCATTCGATAAGGTAATTGATGACTATGCCGGATTAATCACAGAAGACTACGAAAATGAAAAAGCAACATTCATGGATGTTGGTTCACGGTTCACATTGATGAATGGTAGTTTAAGCGGTGCCGTCAATTATTACAATACCATTTGGGATGATCGCCAAATCAGAGTAAGTGTCGAGAATGTGTCTGGAAGTGGTACAGATGGTTATGCAAACATATCCGGATTGAACCAAACGCACACTGGGTTTGAATACTCCTTTGCTTATAAACCAATGGAAATGTTGCGTTTTGATCTGGTTGGGCATACAAGTAACTGGGAGTATACCGAAAATGTGGATGCTGACTATTATCCAGATGAACTGAATCCAGATAGTACGGCCAACTATAGCCTTTATATCAAAGGATTAAAAGTAGGTGGAGCACCGCAAACACAGCTTAATTTTATTACTACTGCTGAACTTGCCCCGTTCACGCTTTCAGCTGAAATTGAGAATAGTAGCAATTATTATGGAAATTTCAGCCCTACTTCCAGAACATCATCTGGTGATGAAGATACCCAAGCATATAAAGCTCCGGATCGTACTCTTGTAAACTTACATGCTGCGTATTCATTGGACTTGGCAGGATATGATGTTGCTGTTAACCTATCGGTTTTCAATGCTACTAATGCTAAATACCTAGGTTATGTGAGTGACTCAAACGGTACCATTACTGGTGCATATGTACATATGGGTTTACCCACAACATGGAGTTTAGGATTAAGCCTAGGCTTGTAATCTAAAATATCTCCAATTATAATAAAAAACCCCGGCAGGAAACTGGCGGGGTTTTTTATTTAAACCAGGGTATGGGTATATTTATTTTGGGGAAATTAAAAGGATACATTATTGAAACATTTCCGGCTAAATAACCTGTTACATTATTTGTCCCATCTATATCGTTCAATATAACAGCGTTTGTGCCAACAACCAACTTTACCGGCCCGATTTCCCTGCCCGCATAAATTCCAGAACGTAATCCTAATCCAGAACCTACTTTACCTAAACCACTATTGATAACAATGGGGAAAAAAGGAAATGGAATAAAATCAGCAGACTCTACAAACACCCATGTGCCCAAGGCATTATCACCTGAATTAAATGAAATATATTCCAACCCTAATCCTCCTTGGAGACTAAACCAAAATAATTCCAATTTATATGGAAACGTTAAATCAAAACCAATTGTATTGACTTTTCCGCTATCTAAATAACTGCCTGCAATAATTTCTCTGTTTATATTTAGATTAGCTGTGAATTTTTTAACAATTTTATCTGATTTTTCAACTTTTGGCGTATCCAATACAACTGCTTCTGTTTCTACTTCAACTTCAGGCTCCACTTCCACAATATTCTTTTGAACAAGTGTATCCATTTCTACTGTTACATCAAATTTGCTCTCGATAGATGGCACCAATTTGTGTAAATCTCCTTCAGATTTTAC
>DJKX01000005.1:48947-51079 GCA_002436185.1 Fidelibacterota bacterium UBA6531 | reverse complement strand
ACTAATACATATTTGGATTCGTAATCTTGGGCAAAAATGCCAGACAGTAGAAAGATTGTTATAAATATATTCCGCATAGCAGCCGTGAATTTAAGTTTTATTAAGTATTTAACGGTGTGATTTGGCACGCACTTAAAAAACGTTTATTAAAGAACAATTACTTAATAACTGACCTAGCTTTTTTAACAATCATTTTTGCTATTTTTTCTGGAATCCCTGTTTGTGTAGTGATCGCTTCCAGTTCTGTATTGGCGATTGTTTCCGTGGAATCAAAGGATTGCAGGAGTTTCTGAACACGTTTTGGCCCCATCCCTTCAATATCGTTAAATAATGATGTTAAGCTATCTTTACGCTTGCTGCGCTGAAATGTAATTGCAAAGCGATGAGCCTCATCGCGAATACGTCGCAATAGAATTAAACCAGGTGATTGTTTATGAATGGATTGCGGGTCGGAAATGCCGGGGACGAAAACTTCTTCTAATTTTTTGGCTAAACCGATTATTGGAATATAATCAAGCCCCAATTCTCTTAACGCGGACACAGCCATGCTTAATTGACCTTTTCCTCCATCAATCAAAATCAGGTCGGGCAAACTGCCTTTTTCTTTCTTTTGGCGAAAATACCTGCGGTGTACTACTTCCCGCATAGATGCAAAGTCATCAATACCTTCTACAGTCTTAACTTTGAATTTCCGGTATTCAGATTTACGCGCTTTGCCGTCTACAAAACATACCATGGACGCTACAGTATTTGTTCCACCCAGATGGGAGATATCAAATGCTTCGATCCTCCGTGGTGGTGCTTTGAGCTGTAGGTCTTCCTGCAATTGATTAACCATCTTCGGTACAAGCTCCCGACGTTTTTTGCGATTGATCAACCATTCCCCTAAAAGCAATTTTGCGTTCTGATAGGACATGCGCACTTCCTTGGCTTTTTCACCTCTTTGAGGCTGGCGAATGATCACCTTACTCCCCTTCTTATCTGAAAGCCATTCCTCCAATTCATCCTGGCCTTCAGGCAAAACGGAAACAGTGATTTCCTTTGGCAAAAAATCCGTATCCATGTAAAAACGGGAGATCACTGAAGCAAAAACGGGAGCCTCATTTTCATCAAGATTCTGAAGCGACACTTTTTCACGTCCAAAAATATGCCCATTCCGAATACGTAAAATGGTCATTACACCAATGTCATCTTCCCTGGCCAGGGCAAAAATATCCCGGTCATCAAAATCGGCTGTCACTTTCCGCTGGCGCTCCTTGAATCTGCGCACAGCATTGAGCTGATCACGATACATAGCCGCATCCTCATAGCGTAAATCAGCTGCTGCAATCTCCATTTGCCTGCGGACGTACTCTTCTGTTTCTTTTGTCCGGCCTTGTAAAAATTTGATGACACGCTCGATCATGGCATTATAATGATCCCTGCTTACCAGTCCTTCACAGGGACCTTCGCACTTTTTAATGTGATAATCCAAACACAACTTTACCTTTTGAGCTGCAACTGAATCATCATCCATATAAAAACTACAGCTGCGTGCGGGGAATATCTTGTGCAGCGCTTTCAGTGAATAACGGAGATTTTTAACATCAGTATATGGACCAAAATATTTTGAACCGTCCTTTTCAATTTTCCGTGTTAGCAGCACTTGCGGATAGGGCTCATTGCTAATGCGAATAAATGGAAAAGACTTATCATCTTTTAAATCCACATTATATTTTGGCTGAATTTCCTTGATCATATTGGCTTCTGTCAATAATGCTTCTACATTCGAGCGGACGATGATCCATTCTACATCCTTGATGCGTTTGATCATGGATTGGTTTTTAGGCGTCTGATATTTATTTTTCTGAAAATACGAACGAACACGATTACGGACGTTTTTGGCTTTACCAATATAGATTATTTCGCCATCCTTATTCTTGAATTGATATACTCCCGATTCTGTAGGAATGTTTTTGATTTTACTCTGGAGTGGAGATTTCATAAATAGAAATTACTATTGTATTGGTTTAAAAATAGGAGATTTGATTATAAAATGAAATATAGTATTTATAATTATGTATTAATATTAACTTATGTTAACAATTTAATTGGATTATTGTTAATATTTTAATTTCATTTTAATAATGCAA
>DJKX01000005.1:0-48631 GCA_002436185.1 Fidelibacterota bacterium UBA6531 | reverse complement strand
ATAATGCAAACCTAAAGGAATAATAATGTACATAAGAAAAATCAAACTTGTATCCTTTGCACTAATCATTGCTATAAGTGCAATTGGACTAGTGAGCGGATATAATGCTTCAGAAGATTCCAAAACTAAAGTTGCTGTAGAAAATTGCAATCATGAAGATGGTGAAAAATGTGATAAACAATCTTCTGCAAAATGCAATCATGAAAACAGTGAAAACTCTTCAGCTGCTGCACAATGTGCAAAGGCGGAGGCCAAACAATCAGAAAATAAATCCCAATCATGCTGCAAAACAGTAGAAGCAAAAGCATGTTCCAATAAAGCCGAGACAAAGTGCACAAAATCTTCCAGCAGTACTAAAATATAAATTATTAAAATCAAACATGATTAAAGCCCCCGTAATTTTGGGGGCTTTTTTATTTATTGGATCATTATTATTCTATAGGAAACACGGTACCAAGATTTTCTATTAATTCTTCACCATTAATATATAGCAACACCGGATCCATATTATCATCTAATAGTTTTTGAGCAACATTATCAGGTGAAATGGTATAACGGCCAGCTGTTTTTGATGTATTCCAATCCAGATCATCGAATGAAATGTAAATGAGTTCCGAACATACAATCTCATTTTTGGATTCAACATCAAAGTTGAAATCATAGCTTTTGCCAATTTGTGAGAAAGCATTTAATAAATATGATCGTTTATTTTCAATGGTTAATCCATTATATCGGATCACTCCTAGATCGTCAATATTTAAAAAATGCTGCAGTGTATTTATTTGAACTCCAGGACGCAATGCTTCGATCACCATATGTCCATTGCGTATTGCTTCCTGAAAATCCGGTCCCGAGTAATGGTATTTTTCTTTCGCTTCATTATAGATAGTGGGTAGTTCATCCCACACACCTAATTCTCTCAACTCATTTTCTGTACCTGACCATAATGCAACGTGGGACCAATAACCGGGAATTAAGTGATCTGTTAATCGAAATGGTGCTTTTTCCAGTAAAATATCGAGAGGTTGCATATTTACAATAATTTCAGATTGTTTTTCCTTGGGTAATTCATCCATCTTACCTCTCCGAGCTACAATTATACCGGCAGCATTTCCAAACATTTTACTCACTAGATTGGTTGCGTCACTGCTGATTAAGCGAATATTATCTTCAATTATATTTCTAAAAATATTGATTCTGTTTATTGAAAATATTGATTCAGTTTCTTGAGAACTGTTCTTTCTAATTTCTCCATAAGATGGACTGCCGTAAATCATCATATTCAAGTATTGGTTATCCGGATCATTCTGCATTAAACCAGAATTTGGATGATCACTCTCCCACTGTTCAATCTTGGAAATGAATTCGATTGCTTTAATCAAGCGCTGCATTTTTTTCCTGTCCGTATAGCTTTCTGAAACAATGCGCAAATAGCCTTCCACTTCCGGATCAATTCCAGACTCATTGATTATATAGCGAAGTTTGTTGTGTTCTTCGTACGGTGCCACTGCCACCAGATAATTGTCGTAAAGTAACAATGCAAATGTTAATCCCAGTTTTACTTTTTTTATTACTGACTTGCCAACTTCATCTCTAGGATTGATCTGAATAATCTCCGTTGATTTTCCACTAAACAGTTGTCTTACTTTCTTCTTTTGATAGAAAATCGAAGGACTAGAATCATTGATAATAAGTTTGACATTTTCGTTGGTTAATGGAGCAAATCGAGCGATGCCTTCAAGCAATCTTTCTCGTAAGTCCTTATACCTGTTAGCGGCATAGTTTAGATAATTAATATCAGAAGCTTTTAGAACTGATTTTTCACTCAATGCTGAATATGTGCGTATCGCCCGAACGCGCCACACAAGTGCATATTCAATTTGTGGCTGATAATTATAGATCACTTCATGCACATCTATATTATCTGTTTTCAACCAATCAATAGCAGAGACGGATGATACCTTCTGATCAAACGCGATATTGGGATCAATATTTTGGCAGAAAATTATCGATATGGATAGTAATATCTTTTTTAAATAGTAATGGTTTTTCATTACCAAAATATTAGATCTAATAATCTTGCATTGCCTGTACCAATGCTTGTACGCCTTCTACAGGCATGGCATTATAAATAGATGCTCTAAATCCGCCCACGGACCGATGGCCTTTTAATGTAACCATTCCACGTTCAGAGCAATAATTCAAAAAGTGTGTTTCATCTCCCTCATCAGCAAAAATAAACGGTACATTCATCAATGAACGATCCTCTTCTGCAATAGGACTTGTAAAAAGTGGATTTCGTTCAATTTCATCGTAGAGCAGTTTTGCCTTGGATTTATTTTGCTCATGCATCGCTTCCACCCCGCCCAACTTCTGCAGCCAGTGTAATGTCCTGTTGACTACATAAATGGCAAATACTGGCGGAGTATTAAACATGGAATCCTTATCTGCATGAATGGCAAAGTCCAGCATGGAGGGCACATCACGTCCGGATCTTCCAATTAGATCTTCACGAATTATAACCATAGTAACCCCAGCAGGTCCCATGTTTTTCTGTGCGCCTGCGTATATGACTCCGAACTTGCTTACATCTAAAGGGCGACTAAAAATATCCGAACTCATATCCCCCACCATGAATCCATTAGCATCAGGAAATTTTTGCCATTGTGTACCGTAAATAGTGTTATTAGATGTAATGTGTAGATAAACTTGATTCGCACTCAGTTCAATATCTTTTGGAATATGATTATAAACTGATTCTTTCGATGAACACACTACATTCACATTTCCATAGCGCTGGGCTTCTTTTATGGCTTTTACTGACCAAACACCAGTTTCCGTATAATCAGCAGTTTCTCCATTTTTAAGTATATTCATAGGAATCATGGAAAACTGGAGACTGGCGCCGCCCTGTAAAAATAAGACTTTGTAATTTTCAGGTACATTCAGCAATTGACGTATGAGCTGCCGAGTTTCAGTTACCAAGTCCACAATGGGAGCAGACCTGTGACTCATTTCCAAAATGCTCATACCATGACCATTATAATTCACAGTTGCTTCTGCCGCTTGTTTTATAACGCCATCTGGTAATACTGCCGGTCCGGCACTGAAATTGTATATTTTCTGCTTATCCATATGAAAAGAAATTAATTGTCTTTTATACTATTTATAAACCAAAAATGCCCCGCAATAAAATTGACAAGGCATTTTTGAAGAACGTTTTAATAATAGTTTAAGGTTGTACGATTTTATATGGCAACGACCACACAGCCGTATTGTATCCACCATCGCTTATAAACAGAGTGGCGTTATCAATAAGATCATAGTGCATATTAAACACTCGGGCTACATGATTCGGACCAATAATATGAGCCCGCCAGAGTTTTGTAAAAACATTATTTTCTACAACAGCATCGCCAAATACACCTGCATCATTCAATCGCCTGCGAGCACGTTCACCTCGTCCTCGTCCATAGTGCATATGAACTTTCTCCCCGCTATCCATATCTCCCAAATCGAAAACAGGATCATCATTTTCTACTGTTAGTTCAATGCGCAGTGTGTCGCCGGGATTAAATGTGGGAAGATTATTTCTGGGTATAAACACTTCACTTACATTATCGGCGGTATAATTAAATAATGCATCACTTCCATCCGCCGTGTAGAAAGACAAATCTGTAATCCTTACTTTAGTTCCTGCACCGCCGGTTCCGAGAGTTATTCCTTCTATTCTCCAGGGACGATGACTGGAACTGTCCGTACGCACAAAACGAACACGCCGTTCAAATTCTTCAGAAAATGCCTTAACGAATGAGTCCACCATTGTATGGTTAGAATCGAAAGCAACCACATAAAAGTTGCCACTTATTGAACGGTACATTTCCGCATAGGCTGTATCATCCTGTACATCAAATGAAAAGGTTCTTTCTCGATCGGTAATATGTCTTCCCATGCGAAGCCTATAATCTGAATTAGGCCAGAGCGTATCCGCCATGACTTTCAATCCGCCATCTGTATCCAATCCATCAGAATATTCTTCATCCATTGCGCCTTCAGTATCTAATAAATCCAAATTTAGGACGACATCATTTTCCATCAACCTCATTAGTTGTGAGATATCATCCTCTTTCTGATTTTGTGAATCAGTACAGGATATCCATACCATACTGACTGTTGTTAAAATGAATAAATATTTCTTCATCATTATTTCCTTATCTATTATTGGTTACCAACGATCTCTTTTTTGACGCCGGTTTTTTGATTTTTTATGTTTTTTAATATTATCTTTTGCCTCACGACGCATTTTATGGGGAGCGAGCATCAGTTTGGCCCGTTGTGTATTTGTTAATGTTCCCTTTAAACTTTTGACGAAAGTAATTTGATTTTCTACTTTTTCCCGCTCTAATTTTTCAAACTTCTTTATTGCTGCATCAAGGTCTTTATCCGAAACATCTTTTCCATCTTTTAATGTTTCAAATATAGGTTTGAGAGCATCTTTCCCTTCATTTCGAAGCTTTTCCATTTTGTCTTGATGGGATCGAAATTTAGGAAAGAACTTTTCTGCTTGTTCTTCTGTTAATTCAAGTTCTTCGGTTAATTTCCAGATGCTCATTGTTTTCATACTTTTTCTATAGCCTTTGTCCATATCACCTCGAGGAGGCTGTGCCATGATAATCATCATTGGAATTACCACTATAAAGGATGTAATTAATTTCTTCATAGCTCTATCTCCTTTTCATTTGTGTTAAATGCATGTTCATACTCTTGTTCTTCAAAAAATTCTAATACGGCCCAAATATCATCATCGTCCAATAAATAAAGAGCCATGTCTGCTGCATAAAGTTCATAATCGCTCGAATCAATTCCACTGAAAAAATTATAATTTTCCTCGTAACTATAATATTCATCATAGCTCGTATCAAAAATTGAATCGTTCAATTGCGTAAACGAAGCCCAAACAAAAATCAGAAGTAGCGCGGCAGTTGCCATGCTGCTGTGCAACCGTGCTTTTTTCAATTCTAATTTATGCTGAGCAGCATGCAGCCTGCCGATAAATTGTCCTTCATCGATAGCAGCATTATCTGTTTTCAAAGCATTGTATAATTGATCTTCAAAGTTCATAAATATCTTTCAACCATTCACGGAGTTTATTTATTCCGTGGTGATAATTCACTTTTGCTGTTCCTTCGGACATATTTAAAACTAGTCCAATTTCTTTAAAAGGTAATTCCTGGTTCAGCCGCATCATGACCACACTCCGTTGTTTTCCAGGAAGTTTGGCCACATGAGTCCAAATTTCTGATTTACTGATACGAGGTTCTTCATTCGTATATGTTTGTTCCGGTGTTTGATCGAGGTGTAGAAAATTCCGCCATTTATTCCGTGTGAGATAAGAATTGGCAGTGTTGACTTTTGCTCTATATAAATATGTAGTGAATTCGGCTTCGAATCGAAATTTCTTAAGACTTTTAAACAATTTAATAAAAACGGATTGTGCCAGATCTTCTGCATCCATTTTATCAATGGTGATGCGAACGAAAAACTGGCAGACCGCATCCAAATGGCGCTTAACCAACTCGTCAAATGCAGAATTGTCACCGTTTTTAAATTGTTGTATGAGTTCATGATCTGTTTTCATTCATTCACACCGTAAGACACATTTAGCATTAGAAAGGTTAAAAAATAATATTTATACTCTAAAACATAAACTTGTTCCGTGTTAGACGGTTCCAAATTCACTAATTTTACCTATGCCAAACATCACTCCCAACGAGCAACAGCGCAAAGCAATTGAGCATCCTCCTGCTCCGCTGATGATTCTTGCCGGTGCCGGAACGGGCAAAACGTTTACTCTGGAACACCGCATTGTGTATCTCATTCAGCATTATCACGTAGATCCTTCAAATATTTTAACCATAACATATACTGAAAAAGCAGCGCGCGAACTCAAAGAACGTATTTTAAATAAAGTAGGCAGATCGGCCCATGTTATGACCGTAAGTACTTTTCATTCTTTTTGTTACCAATTATTACGCGATTATAGTTCGGAACAACTTCCACAGCTTCTGGAAGAAAGTGAAGCGATACACATGCTCTTGGAACGCTTTGATGAATTAGGTCCATTTAAATCTGATGAATTTCCACTGAATCCTCCTAAAGCTGTAATAGACAGTTTCATCCCTTTTTTCAATCGCTCAAGAGATGAATTAGTCAATGTCGCGAAAAAGCCCACACCTGAAATTGACAATACAATATATAAAACTGAAACTGTCGCCCAAATTGATGACTTAAAACGGATTTATCCTACATTCCAAAAATGGAAACGGGAAATGAATGTGGTGGATTACGGGGATATGATTCTTTTGGCATTTGATCTTTTGAAAGATAATACTTCTGTTTTAAAAAATGTTCAAAATCAATTTCAGCATGTTATTGTTGATGAATTTCAAGATAACAATTTTGCCTTGAATGAAATCATTGGATTAATCGCAAAAGATCATCGTCAAATCACAGTTGTGGGAGATGAGGATCAGGTGATTTACAGCTTTCGTGGTGCTAACTCTTATAATATTTCAGCATTTAAAAATCGATTCGGCGGAGATCCCATCGCTTTGGAAGAAAATTTTCGTTCTACACAGTCTATCCTGGATATTGCCAATGAATCCATCAAGCATAATACTGAACGAACAGAAACAAGCCTCTATGCCAAAAATGGAATTCACGGTATTAAACCTAAAATTTTCTGGGGTGAAAAAACTGAACAACTGGAATATTTAGCTAACGAAATTTCAGATTTAATACAAAATGGAAATGATTTTCATTCGATTGCTGTTTTGTGCAGAACACATGGACAAGTTGCTACAGTTGCAGAATCATTATTGAAATCCGGAATACCTGTACAAGCACGTATCCCAAGCTATTTCAGCATTCCCGCTCTATTAGATCTCAATGCATGGTGTCAAGTAGTTGCCGGCGGGAAATATCAGGATAATGCTCTGTTTAGACTCATTAAGAAGAATGTCAATGAAGAGACTGCACATTTAATATTTAATATGTGGCAGCGTAGAAATGAAACGCTACGCCTACAACTGATAAAAGAAGATGATAGTATTCTTGCTGAATTTCCAGCAATCGTGACATTAATTGACCAAATAGTTGAATTCCAACACGTACGTCAAAAAAGATCAGCTGGAGAAATGGTTTGGGATATATGTGAAAAAACTCAATTATTGCGTAAGCACTCAAATCGATATTCACTGGATGATCGACTTGCCATGCTGAATGTGGGAGATTTCCTTAAACGTGCACAAAATTTTTCTCAACGTAATCCGAAAAACCATGGATTAGAAGCGTTTAATCTTTATATAGAAGCCATTATGGTTTCAGGCGGATTGCAAACTATCGTTCCCGGTGAATACAAAAAATTAAACGGAATTCGTGTGTCTACTGTACACAGCATCAAGGGTGGCGAATTCCCCATCGTATTTTTACCCTTCCAACGTTCTGGGAGTTTCCCGTTGAATTTCAGGTCAAATGTAATGATTTCACGACCGCCAGACGAATGGCTGGCCTATGAGCAATCAGCAACCAATTCTCCCAAAGACCATCACTATGAAGAAGAACGGAGATTATTTTACGTTGCAGTAACTCGAGCTCAAAATAAATTATACATACTTGCGCCGCCCAAAGCGACGTCCAAGTTGATTAAGGAATTACCCGAACACATCATGGAGAAAACCGTCATGAAAGACAACATCAAAGAAAAACAGTCCTATTCAGACTTACGAATCAAATATGAACAGAAAGTCCAAAAAGCTCTCGCGAATGATCAATTTGAACAGGTCCGAGATCTTACCAACGCATTAGAAGCGATAAAACAATCTGAAAATGGCGAAGTGGTCAATTTGGGGTCCAGTAATTGGGAAACAGAACTGACTTTGGAGTTAAAGAAGGATTTTGAACCATCGGTTAATGAAAAACTATATTTATCTGCCAGCGCCATAGAAACATTTGAACAATGCCCTTTAAAATTCAGATTTGGGCGAATCGATGGCATTCCCCAAACTGCGAGTAAACCGCAATTACTTTTCGGTACAATCATCCATACTGTCCTTCAACAATTCCATGAACCGGGAAAAGAATTATCCGAAGAACGTATTTTGCAATTATTAAATAATGAATGGAAAAAAGGTGAATTTGATTATGCAGTCCGTGAGAAAAAGTTCTTTGAGCAAGGTCAGGAAATGCTGACTCGCTATGCGAAATCTATCCAGGAAAATCCGCCAAACGTCATTGCCCGTGAAGAACGATTTTCTTTCGAGTTAGATGATATTACGATTAATGGCGCCATTGACCGCATCGATAAAGATGGAAATGGTGTTCATATTGTTGATTACAAAACCAGTAAAACTGCATCTCCCGCAAAATCGAACCTGCAATTAGCCATTTACAGCATGTTCTTATCGCAATCTGATTTAGAAGAATTTGGCGGACTGCCGGCCAGTGCATCATTATTGTTTCTCCGTGATGATGAAAAACCGATCAGAGCCCATTCATTCACACGTGAAGAATTGCACAAAACAGAAGAAAAAATAAATGATGCTGCTTTAAGAATACGAAAGAAAGAATTTGAAGCAAAAACGGGCAGACATTGCGATTGGTGCGATTATAAACACCTCATTTGCCCTGCGTGGGAGACTGGTGAATAGTGAGGGGTAGCGGGTGGAGTTATAGCAAGTAAGTCAACCACTATTCCTTAATTAACGAAAATTGCATCGTCCCGGAAAAATTCGACCCTTCAAACAAAAGTTTACTGGGATGGTATCGTGTATCCGTTGATAAGGAATCTGTAGACGTATAGGCCAAATTTCCTGTGATCTGAAACCATGCATACGTTGTATCACTGGAATTCATCATAAAAATTCGGGAAGTATCATTTCCTGACCAATTTTGAACAATCAATGAAGTTGTCAATACCGAATTGGAATCCGGTTGCATGGATAATGTATATTGTTCTTCGAATGAATATTTGTTTCCTCTAAGATTAAACGTAAATACGTCTGCCGTATTCACTACAGATGGAAGATCTTCCAATAAACCATCGGTTGGTTCTTCAGGGCCAACACAATTCCAACCTACAAGAATACCGGCCACCAAAAACAAATAACCAAATCTATTCATCATCACCCTCAATCTGTTTAATATCTTCACTATGGCCCATCTGCAGTTCTGTTATCTTATCCATGGGTTTTTCAAGAGCCCTGCTTCTCACTCCACTTAATTCCTCGTAGTGCGTAGATACAGTACCGATTGTTTTGCCTAACCGATCCATTTTATCAGTAAACTTTTCCCATTGTTCTCGGAATGTTACAACTAATTTCTGCATTTCTCCTGCTTTTTGCTCCATATGAAAATTTGATACAGCCTGGCGAATTAGAGATAATATCGCATAAAGAGTCACAGGAGAGCATAGGAGTATCTTTTTGCCCAATGAAAAATCTATCAATTCCTTGTCTTCCTGGTTGAGGAATGAATAAATACTTTCATTGGGAATAAACATCAGTACATAATCCACCGTGCCGGCATTGGGATCAATATAGGATCGACCGGATATTTCTTTTACGTGATTCCGTACATCTTTCAAAAAAGCCTTTTTCTCGGATTCCTGTTCAGTTTCATTTTCTGATGCCAGAAAATTCTCATAATGACTCAACGGAAATTTCACATCCATATTGATGTGTTTTCCATCTGGAAGATTGAATTTGAAATCAGGACGGTCTGATCCTTCTTGCGATTGCTTTTCGTAATTAATACCTTCCGCAAGTCCAATAAAAGCCAGAATGTCTTCCACCATACGCTCACCCCATTGCCCTCGAGCTTGCGAACTGGATAGTATTTGCCGTAATTGTGTTGTTGTATCGGATAATTCGGAAATTCCTTTACTTGATGATTCCATTTGGCTGGTAAGTTCAGTGGTTTGCTTATTCAGCCCCTCCAGCTGTTTTTTCATTTCCACTAAACTGGAATCAATAAGTTTTTTCTTTTCATCCAGTTGAGCGTCGCTGCTTTTCATGAGATCACCAAACTTGCTCTCGGCAATTTTCATGAATGTTTCAATATTCTGATCTAATGCTTCTTTTGACAGATTTCCAAATGCATCCTTAATTTGCTGCTGATCAGGAACATTATCCTTTTTTAACAGCAATAAAACGATTACGCCAATGGCAATTCCGAGGAGTAATAATAAGATTCCAGTGGTTATAGTCATGGTGAAAACTAATAAATTTGGAATGAATTAACCGTGTTAATTCTCACTCACCAACACCTTTTAAACCTAACTCTTCTGCTTTTTCTTTTAGAGCATCAATAACAAATTGTATATGCTCTGTTAAATCTACGCCTACTTCTTCTACGCCTTGAAAAATGTCATTCCGGTTCACACTGGCTGCAAAAGATTTTTGCTTCAATTTTTTCTTCACAGATTTAGGTTTCACTTCAAGGATTGATTTTGAGGGACGGACATAGGTTACAGCGAAAATAAAACCGGTTAATTCATCGACTGCGAATAATGATTTTGCCATATCTGTTCCCCGTGGAACTCCAGAATAAGTTGCATGTCCCATAATTGCCGTACAGATGGATTCAGGATATCCGTGTTCTTTTAATATTTCATTTCCTTTTGCAGGGTGTTCTTTTTCTGTCGGATACATTTCATAATCGAAGTCATGAAGCAATCCCGTTAATCCCCATTCTTCTACATCTCCATTATATTTTTCCGCCATTTTACGCATGGCTTGTTCAACACCAAGTGCATGCCTACGCAACGAATCACCTTTTGTATATTCATGAAGAAGCGCTAATGCTTGTGCTCTTGTGGGGTAATTGTCAATCAACTACAGACCTATGGCATCTAAAACAAGTCGAATCACATTCCCCGTGGCACCCGCTTTGGGCCCGTAAGGTTTTTCCTTGTCATCCCAAGCCGTTCCGGCAATATCGTCCCAAGCCGTTCCGGCGATATCAAAATGACACCAGGGGATACCTTCACGCACAAATTCCTTGAGAAATGCTCCGCCGGCGATAGTGCCTGCCTGTCCGGGTGAGCCCATATTCTTCACATCAGCAATCCTGGATTGAACCTGTTCGCAATATTCTTCCCAAAGGGGAAATTCCCAAACCTTTTCGCCAGTCCTTGCTGATGATTTTTTCACTTTTTCTATAAGCTTTTCATCAGTTCCCATAATACCAGTGGCTATATGGCCTAAAGCAATAATTACAGCTCCGGTCAATGTAGCAAAATCAAAAATGAAGGCCGGATCGTAATGCTTGCTCACATAGCTCAATGCGTCTGCCAGGATCAGTCGCCCTTCTGCATCAGTATTCAGAACTTCAATAGTTTTTCCATTGTACGCCGTGAGAATATCACCGGGTTTATAGGCTTTTGAACCACTCATATTTTCCGTTGATGAAATAGCAGCTACTACGTTTATTTTGGGTTTTAGAGCAGCAATCGCATGCATACAACCTAGCACAACAGCTGACCCGCACATGTCAAATTTCATTTCATCCATTTTTGAAGCGGGTTTGATTGAAATACCACCAGAGTCAAAGGTCAACCCTTTTCCGACTAACACTTTTGGTTTTACAGACTTTTTTGTTCCCCAATATTCCATAAGAATGAATTTTGGAGGTTCATCTGTCCCTGCGGCGACACCGGCTAAACCACCCATTCCTATTTCTGTAAATTTTTCACGATCAAAGACTGATACTTTCATTTTGCCCTTACGACCAATCTTCTTTGCATCGTTTGCTAACCGTGAAGGTGTACTCACATTTCCAGGATGATTGCCCAAATCACGGGCAAAACAAACACTTTTAGCAATTTCCGCACCTTTACTTAATCCAACATGAGATCCGCCGGAAACAGTTACTTTTTTCAATTCAAACAATTCATCTTTCTTTTTTGTCAGATAATCATTGAACTGGTAACTGCCCAAGATCAATCCTTCTGCCAATGCCTGGCCAAAATCTGCAGTACCTTTTCCACCAAAATTTTCGCATGCTATATGGGTATATTTTTTTGTGATGGCCTTTTTTGCCAGCGAACCACCTACTTTTCGAATGGATTCATTATTAAAATCTTTTGATTTTCCCAAACCAATGACGATAACCGGAGATTGATCAGAATAAAATATCTCCATTTCTCCTTCTTTTCCTTTTATGTCATTCCGTTTATATGCTACGGAGATTTGTCCATTAAGGGTTTTATCAACAGATTTTCCTCTGGATGTTAATGTCCCGTCTTCAAATAGACCGATTGCAATTGCATCCGATTTAATACTGTCTAATGCATCAGTAGTATGATTTAGTTTAGATAAATGAGCCATAATTTCCTCGTTTAATTTGAATTACAATAAATTTTGGGTCATGAAATTAGGATGAATCATGAACCGCTGCAACGGTATCCGACAGGAAATATTCGAGAGGCCTATTCCAATCGATATTCAAGATTTGTTCATCTACTATTTCACCATGTTTGTACACTTTCAGAACGTGTTCACCTGACTCAACTTGAAGTTTTATTTTTTTATCCCACCATTCATGTTCATCATCAAGCACATACTTTAATCCTTCTTCATTAGTCATGAAATGGAGAATGTTCAATCGATTTAATCGAAATTCTATATTTGCTTTTTTTGCCGGTTGAATATCTAATGTCTTTTTCAAAGGTGCATAACCTTCTTTAAGTAGTTTAAATGAATGTTCTCCATTTGACAAATTCAATATACCGAGAGGTGTTTCTCCTTTTATTTGTCCGTCGATGTATAATTCAGCTTCATCAGGCGTACTGAAAATAAATGCTTTAATTGTTTTTGATTGAGGCATTGCACTTATTCCAATTGAATCCAAAACTGATGACGTATTTCTCTCTTCTCCGCGTGTTGCAATTTTGGCAATATGCACCCCTTCAACTAATCCTGCCAATCCCACACCGCCGCTATCTGTTCGTGTGGAATTAGTAAATTCTTCTGATAAATAAATATATTGATTCTCATAATAATAAGGCACTTTATGTAATTGGAATTGTGAAAGAATAATTTCATTTTCACCCACATAAGAAAAAGAAATTTCTTCTTGTTGAAAATCACTTCCAATTGCTTTTAATACAGCCAAATTTCCATCGGGAGCAGCATTTAAATGATTTTCAGCAATCATAAATTCCAACGTATCTCCCGGGAAGAACATTTTTTGAATAATAGGTGCATTAAGCGATCCGCGGTGAAATATGGCAAAAATGTATGCTTCAGGCTCATAATCTCCATGATCCACAAAACCGATGATACGAACTTCATCAAATTGATAGCGAACGTAGACTTGCTCATTATCATCAATTAAAATGGGATTTGGATATGTAGCTGTCTGAAAATAAGAACACCCCCAAAATTGGAGGTGCGCCAGAAAAATTATCATAAATTTTACTTTATTATTCTTCACACGATTTACCATGCTCAAATTTATGGTATTCACCATTTTTATCCGTACAAACTGAAACCATTGTAATTAATGCTGTGCACGCTAATCGTTTACCACGTTCGCGTCCTTCAGCATAGGCCTCCACTTTAACTTGAAATGAAGATTTCCCGGTATTGATAACTGTACTTTCAAAATTAACCCATTCGCCTTTGTAAACAGGTTCTTTGAATTCCACTTTTTCTATAGCTCGAGTAACGGCGCCATTTGCTGCTGTACCTTCTAAAAATCTATAGGTTACTTTTGCTGCAGCTAAATCCATCCAAGACACCATCTGACCACCAAATAGAGTACCGATAATGTTAATATTATCCGGCATAACAATTTGAGAATATTTAGCTGTGTATTTCATGTATTACTTTAAGTCTTTCATTTATTTTACATTATATTAAAGTAAAGCCCCGCAATGTTACCCTCGAGAAAATCTTTTTCCCTGAAGAGCACGCCACACCTGCGGGGCTGATTAAATATTATAGGATATTCTATGTTGAAATCAATACTTTTTTCTAAATAGTAAAACAATTGTTACTCCGATAAAATAAAGTGGCTTTTTCCGTGATAAAGTCCGTCGGTTTTAGTCCTTCAAAATGTAAAGTTCTGTAGCCGAGTTCCACTGCCAACTCAAATCCGGGCTTATAATCCGGACGGTTTGAGTCATCCAGGATTAATATTCCTGTATCATTCAGTTTCATAAATCCTTCCCGCATACAATTTACACGGTCTTCCCCATCGATGATGACCACATCATATTTTTCATTTTCATTGTGGATAGCGCGGCAATATTTATTATTTACATCTGCTTCTTGAAAAATCAATTTTATATTATTCGGAACTTGTTCTTTTAACTTGTCATACCAATTTTTATCATATTCTACAGATGTTATCGACCGAACTTTCCTGGCAAAATACAATGTAGACGAGCCGCTTCCATATTCAAAAACTGTCATTTCTGCGCTCAATCTATGGTCAAGAAAAGCAATCAGTGAATAATTCATCCACGGTAACGGATCTCCAGTAGGTGAAGTGGGTATCCCTGACTGAAGACTTTTCATCCAACCAGTCTCATGCAGGTAACTTCCCGAATAATTCACCAAAAATTTATACGCTCTCAACCGGGTTATCATTTTATTAATAAAGCCCATAGATCATTTACTACTTTGTTTGGAACGAGCGAGCTAATCGTTCACCTTCATCAAAATCCACCTTAGATAACAAATATGCCCCACCAATGAATAATATTAAGATGGAAAGAATACCTATACGAACATTGCCGGTGACCAGCGTGATCCAGCCCATCATGATTGGTCCGATTACAGCTGCAAATTTTCCCAGCATATTATAAAAACCAAAAAATTCTGCTTCTTTCCCCTTCGGAACTAACCGTGTATACAGACTGCGGCTCAATGCTTGCACGCCACCCTGAAAAAGTCCAATCATAGCAGCTAAAATAAAAAAGTGATTTTTTTCTGTCATGAAGAATGCCAATAATGTCACCAATGAATATCCGCCGATTGCAATTAAAACAGCCTTCTTGGTTCCGATCTTGGACGCGAACCAGTTATACGCTAATGCAGATGGAAAAGCAATAAATTGAACCATGAGCAAAGCAGTGATCAAATCTCCAGCTTCAAATCCCAGCGAGGAGCCCATTTTCACGGACATTCTAATGATTGTGTCCACACCATCGATATACAGCCAATATGCCATTAAAAAGACACCTATAACTTTTAATTCGCGAATATGATAGAATGTCTGACGTAGTTGACGATATCCTGCAGTGATAGCTTTATGCAGTGCTAGTGGATTATCCACTTTGGGTTCAGGAACAAATAGAATAAGAGGTATCGTGAAAAGTCCCCACCACACTGCAACTGAAAGAAAAGACAGTCTAATAGCGGTTGAAGCATCGGCTATTCCAAACCAACTAGGATTTAAATACATGAGCACATTGACCAAAAAAAGCAAGCCGCCGCCAATATAACCAAGAGCAAATCCTAAAGATGAAACATAATCCATTTTCTCCTTGGGGGCAAGTGACGGCATTAAAGAATCATAAAATATATTTGCGCCCATAAATCCTACAGATGCTGCGATATACAAGAGAACGGCCATCTGCCATTGACCTTGTTCAACCATGTATAATCCACCGGTCATAACCACGCCCATATAACAAAAGAAAATGAGAAATTTCTTTTTTGCAGATCCGCGATCGGCAATTGCTCCGAGAAAAGGTGCTAATGCTGCAATAAGAATAGACGCCAATGAATTTGCCCAACCTAATTGATAGGTGCTTTGGATTACATCGTCCGGATTAGACCAGTATTTTTCGAAAAATATAGGGAAAAAGCCAGCCATAACCGTTGTAGAAAATGCCGAGTTTGCCCAATCATACATGGACCAGCTTAATATTCTTTTTCGTTCTAATGTCATTTTATTGTGTTTTTAATCTACCACGCTTGAGCATAAACGACTAATTGAATCCATGCAGAAAAATCACTGAATGAATTCCTGGTTACAATTGGAATGGAAACTCCTCCCCGTAATTCAAACGGAATTGGACCGATACGCTTTAAGGGGTTAACGTTATGGAAAGCTACTTCAGCAAATTGTCTGACAACAGTTTTTCTTGTATCATAATTATCCTTACGATAACTCATCCACTTATCCCAAACAGGATCATTGGAAAAAAACGTATCCCGGCCTTTCACATACATTGACGCGCCACCTGAAACGGACACCCAATCTGGAATGAGTTCCAATTTCCCTTGTGCCATGGCAAATAATTCATTTCCCTTATTAATTGTATGCTTTACTCCAATAGTCGCAGCAATACTATCCGGATTTAACGTTTTAAAATTCACGAAGGAAATGGGAGTATTCACTCGAGTCTGACTATAAAACCCGGTTCGAACTAACCAATTAATATTAACCTGCCTTCGAAGAATGGTTTTGAACAATTCCCCAAACAAGGAAATGTTATACCTTGAAACGCCATCACCTAAAGGTAATGTTTTAAAATGTGATTGAGCCGCTGGGATTCCACTGCTGTATGAATATGTATGCAATCTGTCAGCAGAGCCCAGCAAAACCGATAAACCGGTGTAGATTGAAAAATTACCTGATTCACTCCATGCCGGATTTCCGAATAACAAAAATTTTAATCCAAGTTCCACATCGCCCAAACCGGAAGTTGTACTTTTAGAGGGATAGTAATAATTAAGCAGATCATCTATGGTAACTGCAGATGTATCTTTCGTTGAAAAAGGATTGTATTCTGCACCATAGATTCCACTGACAAAGGGATCTCCTCCCATAGCCCAACGCAATGAATTACTTCCCTCCCAATCATAAAAACGATTGCGTATCAAATGCAGATTAATATCATAATGATTGGCCAAAGCAGAATCCATAGTCGCCATTACTCCCTGATGATATTCACCAAAAGCATTTAAACCTGCAATTTCATCTGACGTCCACTCGGATGTCCTGTTTTGGGAAACATAGGAAAAATATGGGATATTCATTTCAAAGGTTAACCTATTTGATAATCCATATTCTATCTTGAAGTCCACTCCCCAGGATATTTTACTGATTTCCTGATCCAGACTACCGCTAACAGATATTGAATCATTACCAAAGAAATCTGTACTTAAATCGGGAATGGAATCGTTGTAAATGGTATTATAATATTTGATATACTCACCGACAGTATAACTAGAATTAAATCCAAGCGTGTCTAAATTATGGAGATCATTTTCACTGGCATAATACCCATCCACTACATAACCATGATCAAAATAGCGTTTGCCATAATTCGCCAAATTAAATGACATATTCGGAAGACCCTTAACTCCACCGGGACCGATATAACTTCCGTTTGTAAATGAAGGCTTTACACTGATCCGCCACACGTTTTCAGGAACAGTAAAATGAGTTTGTGAGAAGGAAAAAGTAAAAAGGAAAAAGTAAGAAGGAAGAAGGAATTTTACTGTTTTCATTTGTAGAGTAAAAACCGTTCCCTGAATTTACTGAAGCGAATCACATCCATCACCCATTGTGGAGGGAGATATTCCGGAGTTTTTCCCTGTGCGGCAAATGCCGTCAATAAATTGTGCCCAAATAATTTATTGATATAATCATCATGGATCCATTCAAACTGCCGTGGATAAAGCTGGTAAGCCAGAATCATTATCGCTGTTGATGTGGCTAAAGGATCAAATATTTCCCGATCGGTAATTTCAAATTCAATTCCGCTGCATTTTTCCCGATAATATAACGGTACTGAACCATCGCCCTTACTTTGGGTAGGGGTATATTGAATATGCTTGAATTTTACTCCCGGTAAATCCAGGTTCTTTATTTTCTGATAAAAAACACGTCCGGAAATCCAAGGTGCTCCAGCACGAAAATAAGGTTTTGTCGTTCCCTGTCCCCAATTCAAATTGGTACCTTTCAGCAAATTCATTCCCACATATGCAAGGCATGCTTCTACATCAACTAAACCGGGCGCCAGCGGTGTGAATGGTAGATCAACATCATCGGCCCACATGGATCGCTTCCAATTAGCCATAGGAATTACGGTTAACTCTGTACGCTGTAAATCTTTCACCCAACCCATTTCATTCACCATGAGCGCATATTCGCCAATTGTGAGTCCATGGCGAATGGGGACGAGATGATATCCTTCGAATGACTGGTAAGCTGTCCGCATGACAGGACCATCCATTCGATCTCCCCTAATGGGATTTGGTCTGTCAAGTACTATGACCGGTTTATGGAGTTCGCTGGCTACTTCAAATATTTTTGTCAACGTGGTCATATAGGTTGTATAGCGCACGCCTGTGTCTTGTAAATCCACTAAAACTATATCTACATCACGGATAGTCCATTCCGGCGGTTTTACAAAACGGTCCAGTAAATTGACTATACGTGCACCTGTATTCGGGTCTTTCTCCACTTTTCCAATGATTTTGGTTTTATTAACCTGATCTCCAAAAAGTCCATATTGAGGAGTCAAAATCACATAGGTATAAATGTTCGGCTGATCTTTCAGAATATCAAGAATATGACGACCATTGCGATTCACAGCTGTTTGATTGCAAAAGACTGCGATCGTTTTACCATGCAAGGGTTTGAAATCCATTTGTTCAATTACATCCAAACCGGAGTACACTTGGGGCATGAACGACAAATCCGGAACCTCTTCTACTTTGCTGTACTGAAAATCGGCCCCTCTCAGACTCATAAACAAAAAGGGGAAAATTATTAAATATCTAAAAATATTTTTTTCCATTTTAATCCTACGAATCATGTCGCCGGGAAAATACGGATTGAAACACAAATACCACGGCAATATTTACACATACAGCCAAGAGAATAAACCATGTCCAGGCAATATCGTTTTGTTGGGCGATGTACACGGTGAACAAACTGGATAATAGACCGATTATTAAGCTGATGGGTCGAAACTGCCACTTAAGTTTACTAATAATAAAAAGGGACAGCAACCCGCCATAAGTATAAGATGCTATCTGCAAGCCCATTTCTACGATAGCTTTATCGCTCTCGTCGAAAATCATGGCAATGCCAATGAGTACTGCGGCCCAAACAATGCTCGTTTTTTGAGCTGATTTAAGATCAGCATCTTTTTTAAACCAATCACGCAATGTAGATGACGCCAGCGAATTGATGGACGAACTTAATGTGGACATGGCCGCCGATAAAACACCTGCCAGCAATAAGCCCCTTAATCCAATGGGCAATTCATTAATGATGTAATGTGCAAACTCCCGATCTTTAGGCAATTCCATTCCACCCAAAGAAACGTAAATCAGCGAACCAGCAAGGAGGAAAAGTGTAAACTGCAGAAATACAAAAAATCCGCTGCCGATCATGGCTTTTTTTGCAGACTGTAGATCTTTGCACGTGAGCGTGCGCTGTACCATCATATAATCAGCTCCATGGGACGCAAATGATAAAAATATACCACCGATAAATGCAGACCAAAATAGCCAGGGATTTGTGGATAGATCACCGCCAAAGCGAAAAATATTCAATTTACCATCGTGTAATAAATCGGCAATGAAGCCCGCAGGAATTACATCCGCCTGGGAAAAAATATGCACAATCACTATGACTCCGCCCAGTAAGTATAAAACAAATTGAAAACTGTCCACCCACACCACTGTTCGGATGCCGCCTGAAACTGTATAAATCAACGTGACGATACCGATGACCAAGACTGCCATTGGCAATGACCAACCCGTTAAAACCTGGACAATGACAGCTGTGGCTAAAAAGCGAATGCCATCTGCTAAAATTCGTGTAATCAGAAATATTCCTGAAGCCAGTTTTTGAATTTCAGGACCAAATCGTTTTCCTAACACTTCATAAATAGATACTATTCCGGTATCGAAGTAAGCAGGAAGCAGAAAAATACTCACGAGGATTCTGCCAACGATATAGCCCATAGCCAGTTGTAAAAAAAACCAATCACCCCTGTAGGCTAACCCGGGAACGCTCACAAAAGTCAGCACAGACGTTTCTGTAGCAACGATGGAAAACATAACCATGACCCAGTGCTGGGACCGGCCGGCCAGGAAATAGTCTTCTGCGGATTTATTTTGCCTGCCCTGCCATACTCCCCACCCAGTGGTGAGCGCCAAGAAACCAACTATAATTATTAAATCTAATGTATGGATCTGTTCACCTTCGTCATTTTATAAGCTATAAAATTACGCGCACTACATAATATTATTTAAAATACTTTTTACTTGAACCTATACTGCATCTAGCCCCACTTTTCAATTAGCTATGGCAGATCAGGAACAGAATTCTTCAGGCGGTTTTTCCAAAACGACCAATTTCAAATGGTTGGCCGTGGGCCTGGTGCTCTTCATTCTCATCGGATTTGTCATGCCCCTGCCCGCGTCCATGTCCGAAAAGGCGACGTCTGTTTTTTCTGACTTATCATCCGATGACGTAGCCGTCAAAGCAACGCATATCCAAATTATCATCGCCCTGTTGGCAGCGTGTACTATCTTTTTTGCCACGGAAGCTATTCCCATGCCGGCCGTGGCTTTGCTAATCGGATTGGTCCAATTATTTTTTGGCATCACAGCACCGTCGCATATTGTTTCCACCTATGCTCACGATGCTGTTTGGTTTATTGCAGGATCGTTGGCTATCGGCGCAACACTGGTAAAATACGGACTGGACAAGCGAATCGGCATGCTGGTGATGAAAATGTCCGGCTCCAAAACGCGGATGATCGTTGTTGGTCTTTTGCTTGGCACAGCCATTCCGTCCGCCTTTATTAATGAAGCTTCCATTGCGCCAATGTATGTTCCCATCGCCCTGGCGTTGTATACGCTTACCAATAAAACAATCCCGGCGCCTAATCTTGGAAAATTGCTCATGATGTCCATCGCAGTGGGATGTATGATCGGTGCACCCATGAGTCCATCCGGTGGTGCACGGAATGCAATTATGATTGGATTTTTATCCAATATCGGCGTTGAAGTTTCCTTCTTCCAATGGATGTCAATGGGTGTTTTCTACACGTTTGCCATGTCCATATTGATGTCTTTTATACTGCCAATGGTCTTTAAACCGGAAGTCAGCGATCTTTCTGAAGCGGTATCCACATTAAAGTCCGACCTGGAAAAACACGGTAAAATGAATGCCAAGCAATATCTTGTTGCCGGAATAATGCTTTTGGTTGTTTTCATGTGGATTACAGACAAATCAGTCACAAGGAGTTTACTGGGGTTTTCCTTGGGTCTCGGCGGTGTGGCCATTTCCGGGGCTGTCCTTTATATGCTACTGGGATTAGCTTCCTGGAAGGATTATGAAGAACATGTCAGTTGGGGAGTCATTATTCTTTATGCCGGCGCCATCAGCCTTGGAACTGTTTTTCGAGCCTCAGGCGCTGCGGGCTGGTTGGCAGATAGTATTATTGATTTGTTAGCACCCTTGGGTATTGATTCGGGAATTGCCTTGATTTTATTGGTTGTTGCCATTGGAGCCAGCCTTACAAACTTAATGAGCGCCGGAGCAACGGTGGCGGTGATTGGCCCTGTTGTGCTGGATATGGCACAGAGTTCCGGAACAAATCCTTTACTGGTTGGCGTAGGGCTGGCCATTGCTACATCTCTCGCTTTCTGGCTTGTCATCGGAACACCGGCTAGTTCAATTGTTTACTCTGCTGGTATGCTTGACGCGAAAGATTTTATCCGCCTGGCTATGTTCGCCTGGCCTGCAGCTTTGGCCGTAATGGCTGCAATGGTATCATTGTATTGGGCTGGAATTTTAAGAATACCTGTTTTCCTGGAATGAGGTTTATATGAATGAAATATTGATAACTGTAATCGTTTTAATCTTATTTCTGCTTGTGTTTCTCTTTGGTCGAAAGGAACAAGTCTCGCAAGCAGCATTAGATAAAGAAGGTTTTAAAGCCGAAAAGGATTCATGGTCTAAAGAAGAAATAAAAAGCCATAGTGATATTGATTCCACCCGGGATGAAATGATTCAGTTGATTGAGATGAAATTAGATGCCGACCCCGATGAAGGGATTCACTTTAAATACATTATTAATGAATGGGCTGACTTGAAAAAACGAGTGTTTAGCGAACGGCGATCATGGGTGAGAAACCCAGAAAAGGATTCTGAATAATATTTATGGGTAGATGTTATTGCGGGAAATCGTTACGAAATGACAACTAAACCTACAGTCGTCCATTGCCATTGCAATAAATGCGGTTCCTCCATTAGTTATTATTAGCGGGACCGACGTTACACTCAAGAACTCTCCCGACTAGATAATTTAAAAACGATACTATTTAAGGCAAATAAACCCGTTCTGTGCGGCCATGAATGCCGGTAGACAAAACGTAGGGAGTAGAATTAATTTGCTGGGCGATTTCTTCCATATGTAATGAATCTTTCCCATTTTCTCCAAACAACAATACTTCATCACCTATTTCAGCTCTATCATCACCAAAATCAACCATAAATTGATCCATGCATATCCGTCCAGCAATTGGATAAGGTTTACCCTTAAATGTGACATACCCTCCTTCATACCAGGCTCTAGGAAAACCATCAGCAAAGCCAGTTTGGACCACTGCTATGGTTGTATCTTTTTCTGATTCCCAAACACCGCCATAGGACACCTTTGTTCCAGCTTTGACCCGCCGAATACTGACAATAGGTCCACGAAACTCCATGACAGGTTTAATGTCCATATCTGTGGGTACTTCATCAGATGGAAAGGCACCATATAACAGTATTCCAACCCGGACAATATCATAACTGGTATGAGGCATATTGATTACCGTGCCGCTATTGGAAAAATGGCGATACTTAAATTGGATACCCATTTTATCAGCCAGTGACAGTACAAGTTTAAATTGCTCTAATTGCCATTCAGCATACGATAAATCACCCTCATCCGCTGTGGCATAATGACTATAAATTCCTGTGCAATTGAGTCGTGGATTAGCACTTATTTTTTGTAATACTTCACCAGCATTTTTGAAGGGAATACCCAGCCGATTCATCCCTGTATCTACTTTGAGATGAAATTTAGGACATGTACCATATTTCTTTTCAAATTCTTCCAGCAATGCTATATCGTTAACCCCGGATAAATTTAATGTAATATTATTTTCAGTAGCATCTTCCAGAAAATCTTTTTGCATACGAGAAAAAATCATAATGTCTGTTTGGATACCTGCATCGCGGAGTTCCATGGCTTCGTCAAATGTAAAAACTGCCAAAAATGTACACCCCTCTTTCAAAAGAGCATTTGAACATTCAACTGATCCATGGCCATAACCATTGGCTTTAACGACACACATCATTGGACTCCCGCCAATTTGATCCTGAATTACGCGGTAATTATGAATCAACCGATCCAGATGTATATATGCTTTGGGGCCTACCATATGTAAACAAACATCATAAATGACTATATGTTTCTAATAAATATGATTTTAGTTCAAAAATATTGTTAAAAATTTGAGTTGAACAGGACATGATCCAACCACTTAACTCTTCAATCGGAATTTGATTTATTAGATAGATAGGAATATTTTTATGATACGCCATAGTCACCTCTCCATGAGTACCGCCGCCTTTCAATACATCGCGATTCCATAAACAAATGACATAGTCAGACTTATTTATCACATTGTCCAGATCCAAATCAATTGCTTTGCGAACAAATTTCATAAATCGTTCGGGGTCAGATAATTTCCAGTCACGATAATCTTGAGCTTGGTACTTTTCGACCAATGACTGAGAAGAAACAACAGGATCGATTACATCGTGATTCAACTCCGTTTTAAGCCACCTTGCCATCTCTTCACGCCACAGGGCACCTTCATCGGCGGCTTGTTCCATGGCGCCGCTCAAATAAGCAATCATTGTTTCATTTTCCGTTTCAATAGAAAACTATTTATTACAATTAATAATAGCGTAATGATGATAGATGCTACTGTGTTGTGCGTGTCGAAGGTGTGGATAAAAAGAATTGAGCGACATGCAATACTAACCATGCTCAAAGGGAAATATTGAAAAATAGTACTCATTGTTAATGGGAAAAATTCGAATTCAATAAATAAACCACAGGCAAACATAATGGAAATCAGTGTAGTTAAAAGCGCTGAAATAAATACAGAGATTCGTTCAGTTAATAACGATAATAGAATGATAATATTCCCATAAAGAAGAGTAAAAATGATAGAATACAAAATAATATATCCAATATGACCTATGATGACTGCTTGTGGAAAAAGAATACTGTAAATGCTCAATCCAATGGCAATGATAACCATCACTTCCAAAAGAGAACTGAATAAAATACCCAATATGATGGTTGATTTTCTAATGGGAGCCAACGTCATGGAGATCAATGCTTTGTTGTGAATACGCAGATCAAAGAAATCCCTGTAAATCAAAGGTGTAATTAATACAGCAGCCATAAACATCATTAATCCCGGAAGAACCCATACTTCGTAGGACTGGCCATTAATACTATTGATAATAATATTTTTTGTACCAAATACGGTTACAATTGATAATATTAATGGAACGATAAACGCAAGAGCTATTGACGATATGAGGCGATTGCGAATCAACCACCATCTTCGAATAATAAAAGCACTCATCCGTCCATGCCCTTTTGAGCAAATGCTGAATCCAAAAGATCCTGCAGTGATAATTTTTCTATAGACAGGTCTTTCATTAAAACACCGGTACTAGCATTCAGTACTTCAAAAAATACCTTTCGTGATCGTCCATAAAAATGAAATGTATTTCCCACTTTAGTCGGATTGACAACAGTAGATATTCCACACAATGAATTATACAATTCATCTGATAATTCCTCGAACTCAATTGCGAATTGATGATATTCGAGCGTGCTTTCCAGTAATTTATCCAAGCTGCCATCCAACAAAACACTACCATTATGAATGACCATAATTCTATCGTTTGCTGCTTCGATTTCCGGTAAAAATTGACTGGAATAAACAATCGTTTTATCACCGCGGAACTTTCGCATAAGGTCCCATGTGAGTCGCCTCGATTCTGCGTCCATAAAGGCAGTCGGTTCATCCATGATCAAAATTGTCGGATCATGAGCGAGGGCTCGTATTATCATCGCTTTTTTCTGTAGACCTTGGGGAACTCGGCCCGCCATGGAATACAGAAAATCTCCCATGTCTAAAGCATGGCTATAATCATTTATACGAGATTGAATCCTGTCTTTATGTTCGCCGTATAATCGTGCGTCAAATTGGATATTCTGCTCCAACGTAAGCCACGGGTCCAGATCGATATCATGGGGAATAAATGCCACCGTTTGACGTGTTTCAATACGACGCTTTTCAGTATCGAGTCCGTGTAGAAATACAGCACCATAATTGGGATTTTCCAATCCGGCAATCAAACGCAGCATGGTTGATTTTCCAGCATCATTATCTCCCACCAAAGCAACAATTGTTCCCTTTTCAATGCCGAAGGTCAAGCCAGCCAAGATAGTCTTACCCCCTACTAGTTTACCGACTTTTTTGAGTGTTATACTTGCTTCCATTTTTAAGCTATAGAGTTCACAGAGATTTTTACAATAATTTTAATTCTATTTTCCATGTTCCATCTAATGCGCTTCAAACCACGAATCTCCGACACCAGATTCAACAATAACGGGTACATCCAGCTTGAGCGCTCCTTCCATTTCTTCTACCACCATTGCTTGTAAATCGTTCAATTCATCTTTTGACGCTTCAAATAATAATTCATCATGGATTTGCAAAACCAGCTTTGATTTCATTTTTTCACTTTTTATACGTTTGTGAATGCGGATCATAGCCAATTTAATCATTTCCGCCGCCGTCCCTTGAATGGGCATATTTATTGCCATCCGCTTTGCTGCTTCGCGGTGCATATGATTATCGCTATTGATATTCCACACCGGTCGACGTCGGCCTAGCATAGTTTCAACAAATTTGTCATTTTCTGCTTTGTTAACAGTCGATTCGATATAATCACGTATTCCAGCAAAACGCTCGAAATAACGATCGATAATTATTTGAGATTCAGTTCTGGGAATCCCAAGTTCCTGACTCATACGAAATGGTCCTGCACCGTACATAATACCAAAATTCACAATCTTGGCTACTCGGCGCATTTCCGGTAAAACATCTTCAATGGGAACACCATAAATATCGCTGGCGGTGCGAGCGTGAATATCCTCTCCATTGGCAAAAGCAGATTGCAAACCTTTATCAGCGCTTAAGTGAGCCATTACGCGCAATTCCACTTGGGAATAATCAGCAGAAAAAATGACACTATTTTTATCCTGTGTCGAAAAGGCTTTTCGGATCTCCCTTCCTTCTTCAGTACGAATGGGGATATTTTGGAAATTGGGATTGCTGGATGAAAGCCGTCCCGTGGCTGCTATTGTCTGACTGAATGAACTGTGAATCCGTTTAGTTTCCGGATGAATATGTTGGGGAATAGAGTCCAGATATGTATTTTTCAATTTATTCAATTTCCGATATTGGAGCATGAGTCCCGGCAATGGATGTTCGTCCCGCAGTCTTTCCAATACATCTTCTGCAGTGGAACGTTTTTTAATTTGCGGTAATCCTAAAATATCGAATAAAATATTGGCCAATTGCTGAGTGGAATTAATATTGAACTCTGTCCCGGCCTGTTTAAGAATATCTGCTGATAAACCATCCAGTTTTTTTCCGAATTCTGCTGATTTATCTAATAGTTGTTTTTCATCTACAAACACACCGTCATATTCCATATCAACCAATACCTGCACCAAAGGCAACTCAACCGTATTATAAAATTCTGACAGATTTTCATCATCAAGTTTTTCTTGAAATAATTCAGTAAGCTGCAAAGCAATATCCGCATCTTCCGCAGCATAAAACGATGCTTGTTCTAAATCCACATCGCTCATAGGAATTTGGTTCTTCCCTTTGCCAATTAAGTCTTCAATAGGGATCATTCTATAATTAAGATATTCCAGGCTCAAATTGTCCATTTTATATGAACGGCCTTCCGGCTTAATAAGGTGCGCAGCCAGCATGGTATCAAATGCAATCCCCTCTACATTTACACCATGATTTTTCATAACTAGTGCATCAAACTTGATATTTTGTCCCGTAATCTTTATTTTGGGATTTTCAAGTATAGGCTTTGCAAGATCCAACACAATCTTGAGATCATCGCTTCCAAAGTTGTTTTTGGACTTTTCTCCATATTGAATCGGTATATAAACGCTTTCATCTTTTGCAGTTGAAAAACTCATACCAACCAAAGCCGTTTGCATGGGAGAAACGGAATCTGTTTCAAGGTCAAAAGAAACAAGTTTTTCTTTAGATAATATATTAAAGTATGACTTTAACTCATCTCTGTTAGTAATTGTATTATAATTCTTATCATCTTTACTCTCTTCTACAACGGGATTCCCGCCAAATTCCTCTAATTGCTTAATTAGTGCATTGAATTCCAATTCAACAAATAGAATCGACAATGCATCAACATCAAATTCTTTTCGTTCAAACTCCGATATTTTACAATCCAGATCCATATCCGTTATAATAGTAACCAATTCCTTACTTAAATGGGCATTCTCCTCACCATTAAGTAAACCTTCCCGCACACGTTTATTCGAAACATGTTCAGCATTCTCCAGTGATTTTTCCAATGATCCGTATTCATTAATCAATTTAGCTGCTGTTTTCTTACCTACACCCATTACACCAGGAATATTATCAGAAGTATCACCCATAAGCCCCAGATAGTCAATGAATTTATCTGGAGAAACGCCCCATTTCTCTTGCACTCCTGCAGGATCGATTATATTTATGTCTGTCGATCGAACAATGGGTGAATAGAGAAAAATGTGATCCGTAATTAATTGCGCAAAATCTTTATCGCCGCTGAAAATATATACATCCAATCCTTCTGCTTCTCCCTCTTTAGCTAATGTTCCAATTACATCATCCGCTTCAAATCCGGCTTTGCTGATATTAGGTAACTTCATTGCATCCAACAGTTTCCAAAGGTGATTAAGTTGATCTTGAAGTTCCTGAGGCATTTCATCGCGATTGGCTTTGTATTCAGGATATCGCTCGTGTCTGAACGTCTTTTCTTTGCGATCAAAGGCTGTAGCGATATAATCGGGGTTTTCCTTGCGAATAAGACGGAAGATCATATTGATGAAACCGAAAAGTGCGCTAGTATGCTGGCCGGAAGTTGTAATAAGCGGATTACGGATCATGGCATAATGCGCCCTGAACAGTAAAGCATAGCCATCTATGAGAAAAAGTCGTTTACGTTGAGATTTTTTGGTGGACATAAGAAGATGAAATTAATATAAATACTTTCCGAAAACACAGACCGAATATAATTTTTCATTGTAATTTTCAGATCAAGATCGAACAATTCACCAAATTATTGATGAAGCATTGTTTTGTCATATTGGAATTATATTGCCGGAATATTTAAAGAACTATAAAGAAATTAAACTGGTCGCTCCGCTAATTCCACCAGCACACCACCGGTGCTTTTTGGATGAATGAAGGTTACTAAATAACCTTCAGCGCCGACTTTTGGTTCGTCATAAATCACAGAAATATTATTTTCCTGCAGTTCAGAAATGGCTTCGCGGATATTATCCACTTCAAAGCAAATATGATGAACACCAACTCCCCTTTTGTCAATATACTTTGCAATGGTAGAATCCTCACCCATGGCTTCTAATAATTCTATTTTCCCTCTGCCTGTAGTGTAAATTTCCGTAGTGACTTTTTCAGATTCCACTGTTTCCGTCCTGGAATGGTCCAATCCTAATACGTGCTTCCAGAATGGTGAATTTTCAGCCAATGAATTGACAGCAATGCCAATATGTTCTATTCCTTTAATCTTCATAATTTAAATTTTGTCATCTTGATGCCGATTTATCGGGAGAAAGATCTCAAGCAAATAACTTTAAAATGAACACATGAGATTCTTCCTCACTTCGATCATCAGAATGACATTTTATTTTAATCCTTTAACTGTTGAATTTAATTGCAATCCTAACCCATTTCCATCCGGGATTACAACTTTTCCATCTTCAATCTGCACACCACTATAAGGATCGTTATCAATTAATAAATGTCCATCCAGATCAGCATAATCAATTAGCGGAGAGAGATGTGCTGCAGCTGTTATACCAATTGAGGATTCCACCATACAGCCCAGCATGATCTGCAAACCTCGTTCACGAGCCATATCGATCATTTGTTTTGCTTTGAGCATACTCCCACATTTCATGAGTTTAATGTTGATTCCATCAAACGCATGGGCGATTTCAGGGATATTTTCCGGATAGAGGCAGTTTTCATCTGCAAATAGAGGTATGGGTGACTTTTTCTTTAATTCTGCTGTTTCATGCAGATTTGCAGCCGGTAAAGGTTGTTCAACAAATTCAACATTATTATCTGCCAGCCATGAGCACATTCCAATTGCGGTATCCAAGCCCCATCCTTCGTTTGCATCCACACGAATCACCTTATCTGTTACAGCTCGAATGGCATTGATAATTTCTTTATCATTTTCAGAACCCAGTTTCACTTTGAGAATATAATACGGTTCTGCTTCTTCTATTTTTTGAGCAATTAGATCCATATTTCCAATGGCAATGGTAAAGGATGTCAGTGGACCTGTGTTGGTTGTGACTCCAAAGAAATCCTTTATGGAAATACCTTCTTTTTGCGTCCACCAATCCAGATAAGCCATACTTAAGGCAACTTCCATAGCTTTTATACCATCACAATGCGGTAAAACAGTTTCTTCAAAAACTTCCGGATATACTTTTTCTTGTGGTAATTGAATTTTTTTTGCCAGTTTAGATAGGATCAAATCTGCAGATTCACCATAACGATCCGATGGCGATGCTTCTCCTCGGCCGACAATACCATCCTGTTCTAAATAAACGAATATTTCAGGATACGTTGCGTGGGTACTGCGTGCAATTCCAAAGGGATGTGTACAGCGCACATCATATTGTGTATAACTTAAGTTCATAGTTTAACTAAATAATTTAAGAACGGAAATTGGCTTTCCGTTTTTCAACAAAAGCGGACAAGCCCTCTTTAGTTTCTTCTGTAGAAAATAAATTCGCAAATGCTTTTACTTCAAACTCAAGACCATCCTCAATGGATTTGTTGAAACTTTCATGAATACAGTTTAGAGATTTCGCTATGGCATTTGGTCCATTATTCAGAATCTTTTTACCAATCTCTTTGCATGTATCCATAAGTTCTGTTTGAGTAACGACATGATTCACCAAACCGATTCGATGAGCTTCTTGTGCAGATATTTGATTTCCAGTTGTGATTAACTCATTAGCAATTCCGGTCCCTACAATTTTAGGCAGACGTTGAGTACCACCCCATCCAGGAATGAGACCCAGTAAAACTTCCGGCTGTCCGAAAATTGCATTCTCACTTGCCACACGAATATGACACGCCAATGATATTTCACAGCCGCCGCCAAGAGCAAAACCATTCACGGCTGCGATGACCGGTTTGGGTGAATTTTCAATAACCAACGTCATTTCTTGACCTGTTTTTCCAAATTCAAGTGCATCTTCAGCATTCATCTGCTGCATGGCTTTAATGTCAGCACCCGCTACAAACGCTTTTTCCCCACTTCCAGTTATAATAATAACACCAATTTCTTTATCTGCAATCATGTCTGAAACAGTAATTGATAATTCAGATACTACATCTAAATTCATAGCATTCATTGCATCAGGTCGATTAATTGTTATAACACCAATCCCATCTGATTTTTCTATAAATAAATATTTCATAATGGATTCTAAATTATTTCCAAAAAGTCCTGCTAAACAAAACCATAATAGTAAATATTTCAAGTCTGCCAAGCAGCATACAAAAGCATAACATCCATTTACCGAATGCCGGTAACAAAGCATAATTGTCCGTTGGACCGAATGCACCTAAACCCGGGCCAATATTTCCGATTGCAGAGGCAGCAGCTCCTATGGATGATTCGAGGTCTATATTCATGGTTGTAAGCACCAAAGTCGTTATGGTAAAAATGGACATGTAAAAAAGAAAAAATCCCAACGTATTACGAATGACATCTTCAGAAATAAAGCGGTTTCCAATTCGTATAGGAATGATTGCTTTTAAATGTAGCATTCGTCTAGTTTCCGTTGCCGCATATTTAAACAAGAGCATCAACCGTACAATTTTCATTCCACCGCCTGTCGAACCACCCATTCCTCCAACAAACATCATAAATAAAATCATAAATTGTGCAAAGAATGACCATAATTCATAATCAGCTGTGGAAAACCCAGTTGTTGTTAAAATGGATATCGTTTGGAAAAGTGAATCACGGAAATGTTTTTCTGACCACTCATTCACTCCGGCTGATACACTTGAGAAAATGAGAAAGGTAACAACAAGTATAATTCCAAAAAAAGCCAGAAATTCTTTATCCCGAAAATATGATTTCACATTTCCTGTGAGGGCAAGAAAATGAAGAGAAAAATTGATCCCGGCTAAAAACATAAAAAATATAATTATATATTGAATGGTTGCACTGTTGTAATAACCAATACTAGCATTTTTAATCGAAAATCCGCCAGTGGGCATTGTGGTAAAAGAATGGCAAACAGCATCAAACCATGGCATTCCACTTATGACTAATAACACAATTTGAGTTGCAGTGATACCAAGATAAACCATCCATAATATTTTTGCAGTTTCGCGGACTCGTGGACGAATTTTATCTGCGACAGGCCCCGGGACTTCTGCTTTAAATAATTGGACACCGCCCACACCTAATAATGGCAAAATAGCGATGTAAAAAACAATAATTCCCATACCGCCAATCCATTGAATAAATGATCTCCAAAATAGAGTTGCATGAGGCAGACTTTCAATACCATTTGGCAGATTAGGTAATGTTACAGAACTACCAATTATGGAGGCACCGGTTGTGGTTACACCGGACATGGATTCAAAAAAAGCATCCGTAAAATTTGGTATGACTCCGGAAATATAAAATGGTAATGCTCCGATCAATGCGGCCGTAATCCACGTAAAGGTTACAATAGCAAAACCATCTTTATTGGTTAATTTTCTGTTCTTCCTTGTGATTAACCAAACAGGAACTCCAAAAACAAAACATATCAACATTGACCACAAAAAACCATCGAGATCGTTTTCGCCATACCCATAAGCTATTGTTGAAGGGAATACCATAGATACGCCCAAAATCACTAATAAAGCGCTTAAAATGTTTAATATAGTGCGAATATTCATCAGGCTCGGAAGAGCTTGCGGACAGCATTGAAGGCTTCATTTTTGGCAAAAACCAAAACAGTATCTTCAGCTGTCAGGCGGGAACTCCCGCGGGCGATACTTAAATGTCCATGGTGATTAATTACACCAACAATACTTCCTTTTGGAAAAGAAATTTCTGATAATTCCATATGTGTCACACGACTTCCCGGATCCGGTTGGAGTTCCAATACATCTACATCAATTTCCTCAAACGTTATAACAGATGTATCTGCCAAGTCACTGCGAATTTTGCGAAGGATTGTATTGACAGTTGACATATTCTTACTAATAATCGGGCCAATTCCTAACTCTTGAATAATGGGTAAAAATTCTGTATTACTGACATGAATAATGGCTTGTTTAACTCCAAAATGATGAGCCAAAAGCCCAGAAAGTATATTCGTTTGTTCATTTTCTGTTACTGTAATAAAACTGTCAATTTCTTGAATATTTTCAGATTTGAGAAATTCCATATCCGTCCCATCCGCATTGATCACCAATATATTATCCATATGGTTGGCGATATGCTCAGCCTTATTTCTCTTACTTTCTACCAATCGTACGTTCATATCATCTTGCAGCTTTTCAGCTAAGGAACGACCAATTTTACTGCCGCCAATAATCATGACACGTTTGGAGTAGTCAGTTGTTTTGCCGAGCAATTCGATTAAACTGGGGACATGTTCCGTACGAAGTATAAAATAGACAATATCCCCTTCTTGGAATTGAAAATCAGACCAAGGTACAATTGTTTCTGTATTTCGTAAAACGGCAATAACACCAAACTTATAATCATCGGAATCTTTACAAATCTCTTTTACAGTTTTTCCAATTATTTTTCTACATCCATTACCGATCATAAATCCCAGCATTTGTAATCGACCACCTTCAAAATCCATCACTTGAGTTGCGTAGGGATGTCGAACCAACCTACTTATTTCCAAACACGCTTCACGTTCAGGATGGATTACAAGATCCACGCCGAATTTTTCAGGTTTTATGATCGAATCTCTGTCACTGTATTGTTGATTGCGTAAGCGGGCAATGATTCGTTTTGCACCCAATTCATGTGCTTGCTGTGCAGCAATTAAGTTTACTTCATCGAGGCGAGTAAGGCATAAAGTATAGTCTGCTTCTTCTACGCGAGCTTTATGGAGTATTTTTGGACTGGCCCCATTACCCTCCACATCAATGGCATCGAGGTTTTCGGTAATTCGACGACATTTCTCCGGATTGATATCTACGGCAGTAATATCGTGACCGTCTTCAATTAAGGCTTTGGCGACGTGGAAACCCACTTCACCTGCACCAATTAGTACTATTTTCATCAGACTGTTATTATAAGTGCCAAGTGAGAATGTATACAGTTAATAATATAAGAAAAAAGAAATATTGTTATTCTGATACACGATATATTTCAGCACCTAAAGAGCTAAATTTCTCCTCAATTTTCTCATATCCCCTATCAATATGATAGATTCGACTCACATCTGTTTGCCCTTCTGCCATTAATCCTGCCAAAATAAGAGACGCACTCGCACGTATATCTGTAGACATTACTTGTGCTCCTTTTAATGATTTAGTTCCCTGTATCGTTGCTACATTGTCATGCAGAAAAATATTTGCTCCTAATCGATTTAATTCCGGTATATGCGTAAAACGATCATGATAAACAGTGTCCGTTACAATTGACTGCCCATCAGTAATACTCATCAGTGCCATCCATTGGGCTTGCAAATCCGTTGGAAAACCCGGATATACTTCTGTGGTTACATCCACAGCGTTCACTTTATCAGCCTTCTTAATATTTATTTTACCGGGTTCTGTTGTATAATGCGCTCCAAATTCTTCTAACTTATCCAGCACTGTTTTCAGATGATCCGGTTCTGCATGATTTAAAGTTATGTCGCCTAATGCTGCCCCGGCCATAAGAAATGTACCCGCCTCAATTCGATCCGGAATCACTGTCATTTCAACCGGATTTAATTCATCTACTCCATTAATTGTTAATGTACTAGTATTCAGTCCAGAGATTTTGGCGCCCATTTTATTCAGCATTTCACACAGTTGTACAATATCAGGTTCTTTAGCTGCATGTTCAATCACTGTGGTCCCTTTGGCTAAAACAGCTGCCATGACCACATTACCCGTCGCTCCCACTGATGGAAAGTCAAAACATATATGTGCACCTTTCAACGATGACCCTTGGGCAAGGATATAGCCCTGTTCCAGAGTAACATTAGCTCCAAGTTTTTCCATACCCATCAAATGAAAATCAACGGGTCTTGGTCCCCAAGCACAGCCACCGGGCAAGGAAACTTTTACTTCCCCAAAGCGACCTAATAAGGGACCCATTACGTAGAAGGATGCCCGCATGGTTTTGACTAAATCATAGGGAGCTTCAAGTTTATTAACCGTTGATCCATCAATCTTTAATGTCCCATTTTCGAATTCAACTCCGGCACCAACTATTTCCAATAATCTGATCATTGTTCGTGTATCACGTAAATCCGGCACTTTATTTATTATTGTAATACCATCTGTCAAAAGTGCTGCTGTCATCATGGGTAAAACGGCATTTTTAGCACCACTAATTTCGACTGTACCCTTTAAGGGCTTTTTACCGTGAATGACTAATTTATCCATGAGCACCGCCCATCAATCCTTTTGCAGAATCTAAAGTTCCGGGTGTTATTGTTTCACCACTGAACAGCTGAGCAATTGTTTGTACTTTTTCTTCATCTTTCAAATAGTCGATTTTTACAATCGTTCTCCCATCCTTTTGCATTTTTGAAATATGAAGATGATGGTTTGCTTTTGCAGCAATTTGAGGTAAATGAGTAACACAAATAATTTGTTTTGATTTAGATAAATTTGATAATGCGTCTGCTACTTTTTCAGCTGCTATTCCGGATATTCCTGCATCTATTTCATCAAATACTAATGTGTCAACCGGATCAACTTTCTGAAAAATTGTTTTGATTGCCAGCATAATTCTGGATACTTCACCGCCGGAAGCTACATCCGTTAACGGCTTTGCTGATTCTCCGGGATTTGCACTTAAATAAAATTCAATTTGATCAAATCCTTTCGATCCATATTTGACAGTTTGTCCCTTCATTTCAATTTGGGAATTGTTTGATGGTGTCAAATTCAACCGTACCTCAAATGATGCACCGGGAATATTTAATAATGCCAATTCAGTTTCAATTTTTGAACATAAGTCCTGAATACTGTTTGAGCGTAATTCATGCAATTTGACTGCCATGCGTTGATAATCTTGACGAAAACGATTTATGGATTCTGTTAACTCATCGATTTCATTTATTAAGGATTTAAATGATTCTAATTCAATTGCGATTTCATCGTAATAATTAATAACTGTTTCCAAAGAACCGCCATATTTACGCTTTAAACTTTCAATCTCCTGTAGTCGGGATTCTACTCTTTCTAATTGTTCCGGGTTATGATCGATTTGTGTTGCGTATTTCCTTAATCCTTCTGATGTATCCATGAGGGCATTTAATGCTTCTTCCAATGATATTAAATGAGGAACTACGTGCTCATCGATTGAACTAATTTCTTCCAATTCTTTACGTATATCTGCCAATTCATTATAGAGTGAATTATCCTGCTCTGTGATTCGAGCATTTAAATCATTTGCAGTTGTTAAAAGTTTATCGGCATGTTTTAATATTTTGAAATCTGTCATTAGAGTTTCATCTTCACCAAGAAGAGGGCTGATTAATTCAATTTCCTGTAACTGAAATACTAACAATTCTTTTCTATCACTTGCTTGGGTTTGTTTTTCGATTGCACGATCCAAATCATTTTCAGCCTTTACAAGATGCTGATACACGTCTTCCAATTTGCTTACATCATTATTCAATTTTGCAAATGTATCAAGAAAATCAATATGTGTCTCTCGATTCATAATATATTGCTGTTCATGCTGACCGTGAAAATCAGCAATAGATTTTACACGATCCAAATAGTCTTTCTCTTTAAAAGGTTCTTCGTTAAAAAAAGCTCGGCTGCGTCCGGATGCGTTAATAATTCGTCTGCACGTATTAATATCACCACCAAGAGAAACTTCAATTTCTACTATTGCTTTATCTGCGCCGCTTCGTACAGCTGTTCCTTTAACTTTACCACCCAAAGAAGATCTAATCGCATGGAGCAGAATTGATTTTCCTGCACCTGTTTCACCTGTAATAACTGTGAGTCCATTATGAAAATTCAAATCCATTTCTTCTAAAATGGCAAAATTCTGTATGGATAAATTATTTATCATTCATTTTCCTGGATCGATAATACAAAGTACCTGCAACCATTAAAAAGCCGATTATATCAGCTATAACATCATATATGCTTGGAAATCTTCCCGGAATAAATGACTGCCAAAACTCATCCAATCCTGCAAATATTAATGCTCCAATAACTACAATTAAAGATAAAGATTCAAAACTCTTAAAGGCTAAATAACCCAAAATACTATATTCAGCCATGTGTAAAAGTTTATCCGGAGAAAGTACGATGAGACTGGGTAAGGATTTTCCGGGAATACTCGATGCTGTCAAAATTGCCAGAGCAAATAACCCTAAACCTAAACGGTAATGTTTTTTAGTCAAATTCACGCAAAACCTTTGGCAATTCATCTAAAAGATCTGAAGCGATTAAACCGCGCAAACCTTTTTCTTCTGCCTTATTATCTGCTGCAAGTCCATGAAGGAACACACCTGCTTTAGCCGCTTGATAAATATCCATTCCTTGGGCAATAAATGTCCCCAATATTCCGGCTAAAACATCTCCTATTCCGGCAGTGGCCATACCGGGATTACCGCTTGTATTCACCATTGCTTCTTTTTGATGAAATGTAATTGTAGGTGCATTTTTTAATACCAGCACACCGGGAAAATCAACCATAAATTGCTCAATATTTTGAGGAAAACTGTCTATGTATTTTCCCCGATCAATTCCTAGAAGTTCACAGAATTCACCTTCGTGAGGTGTTATGATATAAGGAACATTGATTTTTTCAAATAAATCTAAATTGTCATGAAATATTCTTAAGCCATCCGCATCAATAATTAATGGTTTTTGCGCATTCAAGATTACGTCTTTGACTAATTCCATGGTTTTAGAATCTCGTCCAAGTCCCGGACCAATAACAATTGCATCACACCATTCAAATTTTTCTGCAATTGTATCAAAACAATCATGAATAAAATATCCAAGTCCATCATCTACGCAACCAACGGTCATTCCTTCAATAATTGTTTTCTCATATATGTCTTCAATGGATTCGGGAGCGCATGTAACCGTCAATCCAGCGCCAGAACGTAATGCGCCAAATGTACTTAAAACAGCTGCCCCAGTCATTCCTTTAGAACCAGCGATGATTAATACTTTCCCTTGCCGGTGTTTATACGTATCTGAATTGACTTCGGTAAGCATATCAGTAATCGATTGTTTTTCAAATCTGCTCCATCTCAAACCGGATAATTCATTTATTATGTCAGGAAAGCCTATATCGACAGATTGAATTTTTCCAGAATGTGTTTGGCCTTGTTTAATACACAATCCCAGTTTAGGATAGCCCATGGAAACTGTTGCGGTAGCGCACACGGAAAATTTTGCTGCTATTCCTCTATTTCCGTCGATTCCTGTGGGACAATCAACAGCCAGAACTTGACACGAAAAGGAATTTATCCATTTTGTCCATTTAGCATAATCATCTTTTAGTTCTCCTTTACAACCTGTGCCAAGTATTGCATCTATTATTAAATCACATTCAAGATCATCCTTAGGATTAATTCCATAATGAATTGTCACATTATTCTGGACACATAATTCATGAAAATGAGCACTGTCTCCTTTTATACTATTTTCCTCAATAAGACTAAATACTTGAATGGACATATTTTTAAGATAATTTGCTGTGGCAAATCCATCACCGCCATTATTTCCTTTCCCGCAAAAAATCACAATCCGGGGATTGTGAATCTCTACTGTCAAACTTTTTGCTTTTTCCGCAATTACTTTCCCGGCAGCACCCATTAAATCCACACCGGAAATACCATGATCTTGCATGGCTTTTTGATCCAATTCAGCTGCTTGATCAGCAGTAATAAGTCTCATGATTATTTAATAATTACAGCCGTAGAAATGGCTGTATCTTGTGTATGCGAAATGGAAACTTTACAATCTAAATTTGCAAATAAATTACCGTGTAAATTCACAATCGGAGCGCCATTATGATCAGGAACAATTTCCATTTCAACCCAAGAAATTGGATCCGTAATCCCAGAGGTCATCAACGCTTTCTTTATGGCTTCTTTGGCTGCAAATCGACCGGAATAGTGTACAGCGGGATCTGATTTCCCAGCACAGTAAGATTGCTCTTTGTCTGTATATGTACGTTCTATAAATCGATCAGAGTGGTCATCGATCAATTGTCGAATGCGAGATACATCTACAATATCCGTTCCGATGAAGATATCAGGTTGCATTGAGATTAGACACTATTTCGACAATTTGATGAATATCATCCACATCCCAGTCTGCGCCTGAATCTGTTGTACCAAATGTATCGCCATAACGGGCAAATATCGTTTTCATCCCTAACTGCTTTGCGCCTTCCACGTCTCTTTCCGGCCAATCACCCACCATTAATGTATTTTCAGCAGCACAGTTCAATTTTTCCAAAGCTATCTTGAAAGGAATTGGCGATGGTTTTCGCTTTCCACTATCATCAAACGTAAGTACAACATCAAAAATATGATGGAGATTTAAATAGTACAACCGCATCCACGCTTCTCTGCTGGGCGCATCGGATACAACAGCTAATTTAATTCCCATTTTCATCAATTCAGACAAAGTACTGTTTACGTTTGGATACACTTGTAGATTTGCTTCTCGAGCACGTCGATACGAAACGATGCCGGCAGCTAAAAGTTTATTATCAACATGACCAATAGTTTCGGTAAGAAATAGATCAAAGATTTGCTGGTGTTCCCAGCCTTCCTCATTATACATGTCAATAATACGTTCATATGCTTTTTCAGCATCTACTTTCAAACCTGCTTCCTGCATGCCTGAGATTGCTGCTTTCACTGCATACTCCTTCATTTTCATGAAGTCCAGTAAAGTATTATCGAGGTCGAATATGACCGCGTTTAACATAGTAATACGTTTCGAGGAAAGAAAATTATGGTGAATTACTTCTGGTATTTTTCAGGATTGCGGCGCACTTTATCCAATTCATACTCTGCGCTTTTACGCCATGTGCGATCGTTGCGTGCTTTTTCGAAGGCATTTTCTGCAGCTCGTTTACTTCCCCTGCCATTGCACCATTCAGCAACACCCAGTTCTAACCAGCCTCCACCAAAATTTGATTTTTTATCAGTTGCTTCACGGGCAGAGCGTTTAGCATTTTCACAGTCACCAAGAGCGTTATAAGCAACTGCCAACCTATACCAACCCTTATATTTTTTAGAATCTAGCGATGTAGCCATTTCAAGATTAGAAACAGCAGAATCAAACTGTTCCAATTCTGAATAAACTATCCCAAGGCTTAAGTATCCTTTAGCATATTGGGGATTTACTTGAATTGCTGTGTTTAAAACATTCACAGCTTTATCAAATTGTTTTTCAATTATGTATATATCACCCATGGCTCCATAGGCCTTATCATAACCAGGATGAATTTCAACTGCTGATTCAAGAGATGATAAAGCACCAAGATTTTCCCCATTCGCTTTTTGGGATAATGCCATGGCATAATATCCTTTATAGAATTCGGGTGCAATATCCAGGGATTTTTTGTAATGCTCAATTGCAGCGGAACGATCTCTCATCTTGGCCAAAATAACACCAATTTGATAATGAGCCTGATAAAAGGATTCATCTATTTTTAACACGTCTTCATAAGCAGATAAGGCTCCTTCAAGATCACGGCGCCGATAAGAATTATTGCCTTCATTGAACTTATTTTTTGCAACGTTCGCAATCGCTGTCCTGGCATTCTCATGGGAATAATTTAATTTCAGCGCTTTTTTAAAATAATCTACTGCACCGTCAAAATCCTGCTCACGAAATTTCACAAGACCTATACTGTAAGCCGCTTCAGCTAAAAAGGGAAATTTTTCTAAAACAACTCGATAGGATTCATATGCTGCAGATAAATCGCCCGATTGCATATTTCGCTGACCACCCGCCATCAATGTATTGATTTCATTCAATCGTTCGAATTCATCCCGATATTCTTGATTCTCCGGGTCTGTATCAATTGCTTTACGAATATATTCTTGTGTTTTCTGCATATTGCCAAAACGTAAATGTACTTTAGATAGGGCAATCATTGCTGGGGCAAATGTCGGGTCTGCTTGCAGCGCTTCATTCAGCACAGCTTCAGCTCCAATAAAGTCGCCATTATTGAGCATTTCTTGGCCATTTTGCAACAGTACATCAGGCGTTTGAGCAAACAAGATTGAGATAAATATGAGTTGGATTAGATATTTATGCATAATTCCTTCTATGTATTTTTGTGCCGAAAGCCGGACTCGAACCGGCACGGGGTTTCCCCCACTGCCCCCTCAAGACAGCGTGTCTACCAGTTCCACCACTTCGGCATATTTATTTAAGATCTTCTAACTCCTGTGAGGCTGGCAAAGACAAGTCAAGGACTCGCTCATCAGCTTCTTTTTTCAAAATTGATTCTGTTTGTACAGTAGCTGATGTGCTGAATAACCCGATTACAAGAGCTAACAACATAAACGTAATGGCGAACCATACTGTCATTTTGCTCAAGATTGTAGCTGTTCCCCGACCGCCAAAAATTGCATTGGATGCGCCACCACCAATTGTACCGGAAAGTCCGCCACCTTGGCTAGCCTGCATTAGTATAACACTGACCAATAAAATACAGATCAATGTATGAATTGTTATTAAAAATCCTACCACGTCTATTCCTTTATATGATTTTCTGTTTGGTGGATAATGGAAACGAATTCTTTCGCATCCAGACTTGCACCACCGATTAAATATCCATTTACTTCTTTAATTTTCAGTAATTCTTTTACATTATTACCATTCACTGAGCCCCCATATAAAATAGGAATACTGGCTGCATCAGTCGCACCTGCATCTGTCAATACATTACGAATAGCATGATGTGCTTCGGCAATTTGATTGGGTTCTGCTCTTTCTCCTGTTCCAATTGCCCATACAGGTTCATATGCAAAAATCATTTTATTTATATTTTCGCTATTGATTTCATTTAAACCAACCATTAATTGCTCTCTCAAGATTGCCAATGTTTCATCATTATTTCTCTGCTCTATCGTTTCACCAATACACATGATGGGAGTTAATCCACTTGATAATGCTTTCATTGTTCGTTTATTAACTGTTTCATTTGTTTCACCAAAGAGCTGTCTCCGCTCTGAATGCCCAATAATTACATGGGAAACATTACAGGAAATTAGCATCTCTGCAGATACTTCTCCGGTAAAAGCACCTTTATCTTCCCAATACACATTTTGAGCCCCCAGAACATAAGATGTTCCTTCGAGCAATACATTCATAGTAAAAAGTGCTGAAAAAGGCGGGCAGAATATAACTTTTGACTCGGGGATATCCAAAAGCAAATTCTTAAATTTATCGAGGAATTCTTCACATTCTTCGAGCGTCATATTCATTTTCCAATTTGCTGCAATTACATATTGACTTTTCATCATGACTCCAATGCGGAAAATGCAGGTAAAGTTTCACCACTTAATAATTCCAAGGAAGCGCCTCCACCGGTTGATACATGAGATACATTATCTTGATGTCCAAAAGATCTAACAGCAGCAGCAGTATCGCCTCCGCCAACAATAGTGATCTGCCCATTTTCAGTCTCTTCTGATAATGCTTCCGAAATAACTTTTGTTCCTTCCGAATAGAATTCTTTTTCAAACACTCCCATTGGACCATTCCACAAAACAGTTTTTGATGATGAAATTATTTTCTTAAATCGTTCAATAGATTTTGGACCTATATCTAATCCCATTAATTCTTTCGGAATTTCTCTCCATGAATATACACCTTTCGGTTTGCTATCCATGTTTTTTGAACATACAAAATCTGAAGGATAAATCAATTTAGCCCTATTATTTTTTGCTGAATTCATAATGTGAGTTGCCGATGCTATCATGTTTTCATCGATTAATGATCCACCTACTATCTGCCCTTTCGCTTTAATAAATGTGAAAGCCATACCACCACTAATAATAATAGTATCTGCTTTATTCAGAAAGCGAAGAATTAATGATAATTTTGTATCTATTTTTGCTCCACCTAAAATTAATGTGACTGGGCGCCGGGGATGGTCAAAAGAATCTTTTAAATATTTCAACTCCTTTTCCATCAAAAAGCCCATACCTTTTTGTTTAAAATGATGAACAACACCTACATTTGATGCATGGGCGCGGTGGGCTGTACCAAACGCTTCATTGATGAAGACTTCGCCATGTTTAGCTAATAACATAGAAAATTGGGAATCGTTCAATGTTTCTTCATTATGGAAGCGCAGGTTTTCCAATAGATGAATTTCGCCTGCACTGATGCCTAATGATGTATCTAAGGCATCTTCACTAATACAATCATCAGAAAATTTGATAGGCATTTCAAGCAAATCTGCTAAATGCTCACCAACAGGAATTAAACTCATATCATCATCTATTTTGCCTTTGGGTCTACCCAAATGAGACATTAATACAACAGCGGCACCTTGTTCCAAGCAATGCTGAATTGTAGGAACAACTGCTCGAAGTCTAAAATCATCTGTGATGCGGCCATTGTTTAACGGTACATTAAAGTCTACGCGCATTAAAATTCGCTTATCTTTTAAATCAAATGTATGGAGGTTTTTTATCATTATTACTCTTAATCTAACGGTGTAGAAACTGTTAAAGCATACACATGTGCCGCACCGGCTTGTTTTAAAGATACAGCACATGCAGACATTGTTGAACCTGTCGTAAGCACATCGTCTATAATGACGATTGATTTATTTTTTACACTCTCCTTTGATTTGAAAGCGTTGGCCATGTTCGTTTTTCTTTCTTCTTTATTTAAAGTTGTTTGTGAAACTGTAAAACGATTTCGTTTAAGAATTTGATTTTTATTAGGGATTTGCCAAATGTCTGCTACACCTTTACTAATCCATTCTGCCTGATTATAACCGCGATCTCGAAATTTAACATTATGTAAGGGAACAGCAGTTAAAAAATCAACCGTTCCAAATGTTTCAGGTGGTAAGTATTGACCTAAATGTCGCCCCAATTCTAATCCCAATTTAGCTCTGTCATTGTATTTCAAGGAATGAATAACATCATCAATTCCATCTGAATAATACCAACCAGAATAAGCACCATCCAGTCCTTCAGAAATCATCAAATTATCTATTCTGTCTGTTTTGGGAATAGGATTGAACTTTTGTCTGCATACAGAACAGAATGAATTATCATGGTTTTCCATAAACTGCTTACAAAGCATGCAACCATTTGGATATATCTGGTCCAGACAAAAATAATATACATTCTTGAACAAATTCACGCTTATTAAAATTACACTATAATTTTATCATTTTCTATGCGATGTAAACATAATTAAGGTTAATTTTTATCATCATGGAAGTTCGTAAAGCAACACCTGAAGACAAACATTCATTGCAGGACCTAATTCTGCACAGGGTTCACGAAATCCTGCTAATCGCCAGTCCATACGATGCTTTTGTTATGGAAGAGGACGGCGGACTTACTGAGCAAATTCTTCAGGAGTATATTGGTATGAATTTCAGTTATGCACCAAGAATCTGGAGAGCTGATACTGCAGCAGATGCCATGGAAATGATATCCAAAAACTCCTTTGATATGGTTATTGTAATGATGCGTATTTCTGATATGGATCCTATTTCAATCGCTACAAAGATTAAAAATATTCACCCAAAAATTCCAATTATATTACTGGCTTTTGATGATTCAGAATTAAAGCAGCTCCCAGATAATTTTCAAGATACTGCAATTGATCAAGTCTTTATCTGGTCAGGCAATGCCAATGTATTTTTAGCAATCGTTAAACAAGTTGAAGATCGATTAAACTTAAAACGTGATGTTGAGATCGGTGATGTCCGCTGTATTATTGTAATTGAAGACAAACCAAGGTATTACTCAAAATTTTTGCCTCTTATCTACAAGGAAATAACATATAATATTAAACGGCTGATGGATAAGAGTCTAAATGACACTGAACGATTATTACACATGAGAGCAAGACCGAAAATTTTATTAACAACTACATATGAAGAAGCGCAAAATTATTTTAAACGATACCAAAAAAATACATTAGGGATCATTTCAGATATCCGTTTTCCAAAAAAAGGAAAAATAGATGATAAAGCCGGGGAAAAATTCGTGCGCTGGGCAAGATCCAAAGATCCTTCCATTCCTATTTTATTACAATCCACTCATGATATAAATGCGGAATTAGCCAAAGAACTTCATGTAAATTTTATCCATAAGAAATCAAAAACACTACTCCATGATTTACGAAATTTTATCGTAAATAATTTTGGGTTTGGCGATTTTATTTTTAGAATTCCAGATGGAACCGTTGTTTTCCAAGCCACAGATTTGGAAGGGTTAAAAGAAGCTTTAAAAAGTATACCTGAAGAATCTTATAAATATCATGCGACAAGTAATCATTTCTCTAACTGGCTGGCAGCAAGAGGTGAATTTATTTTGGCTTCCAAAATAAGACCTCTCGTTTACAAAGATACTGATGAATCTACATCTCAGCGCGAATTAGTCATTTCTCTTTTAGATAATTCCATTGAAATGAAAAAAGAAACCCAAGTTGTAGAATTCGCTTCCGGTAATCTTGACACTCAAAGCAATTTCATTCGTCTCTGTGCGGGATCTTTGGGTGGAAAAGCTCGAGGGTTAGCATTTTCCAATGCATTAATTAAAGAAAGTAATCTAAAGAAAGAATTTCAAGGCGTCAGAATTCGAGTCCCGCAGGCTTATGTGATTGGGACAGCCGAATTTGATCAATTCATGGAAGATAATGATCTTTGGAAAAAAGCCATGGAAGCTAAAACAAATAAGAAAATTGATACATTATTCTTGAAAGCTGAATTTTCAGAAAAACTGCAAAATGCACTTCGGGTACTCATACAAAAAATTCATTACCCCATTGCCATCAGGTCATCCAGTTTATTGGAAGATTCTCAATATCAACCCCTGTCAGGAATGTATGCAACGTATATGCTTCCTAATATCCATAAAGATGATAATGTCAGGTTTAATCTTCTTTGCGATGCTATAAAACAAGTGTATGCTTCTACATTTTACAAAGAAGCTGCTGCTCTTATAGAATCTTCTATTCATGCATTGGAAGAAGAAAAAATGGCGGTGGTTATCATGGAATTAGTAGGACAAACATCCGAAAATCGATTTTATCCTACCTTTAGCGGTACAGCCCAGAGTTTTAATTATTACCCTGTGTCATATATGCATCGTAATGAGGGTGTAGCCTTTGTCGCTCTTGGATTAGGCAGAACAGTCGCAGCGGGAGAAAAATCTCTGCGTTTTTCACCGGAATATCCTACAATATTACCACAGTATTATTCAATTAAGGCTACTTTAGCTAGTTCACAGAATTCATTTTATGCATTAAATCTAGACAAAAAATCAGATGATCTGTTAAGTGGAGAAAGTACAAATTTGGATATCTTTGAATTAATTGTAGCTGAAAAAGACAGTGTCTTATCTTGGGTCGGGAGTGTCGTTAGTCATGAAGATAATGTTATCAGAGATTCATTGAAGCATGAAGGAACCCGAGTTATCACATTTGCACCTGTTTTAAAATTTGGTGTATTTCCATTAACAGAAATTCTGAAAAAATTGTTAACGATTGGTAAACGATCCTTTGGCTGTGAAATTGAAATTGAATTTGCCGTCAACCTTTCCAAGGATAAAGATACACCTCATGAATTTTGTTTATTACAAATCAAACCCATGGTATTAGGTGTATCAGATGATCTAGTTCAGGAAAGAGAACATGATCCTGATAATATTATATGCCACAGTTCATTAACATTGGGAAATGGTAAATTTAATGAAATTCAAAACATAGTCTATGTGGATCCTAATAATTTTGATAGATCGAAAAGTAAATATATAGCAAAGGAAATTGACAAAATAACATCAAAAATCGGTTCTAAAACTCCCTATATGCTTATTGGCCCAGGACGTTGGGGCACTGAAGATCCATGGTTGGGTATACCTATAAAATGGCAGCAAATCCATGGCGCGAAAATTATTGTTGAAGTCGGTATGCCGAAATTCCCGGTTGATCCATCATTCGGAAGCCATTTTTTCCAAAATGTTACGTCAATGCGATTGGGTTATTTCACTGTAAACCATAAATCCAAAGAAGATAAATTGAATACAAAATGGTTATCTGAACAAAGAGTAGTTAAAGAAGAGAAATATACAAAATGGATACAAACTGATGATCCTTTTACAGTCGTCATCGATGGAAAAACAGGCAAGGGAAATATCGTAAAACCAATACCGCTAGAGCCGGAAATTATGGACGAGCATGAAGCGTCCCTGATTTAATATTATTAGATTATACTACACCCTGATCTAACATAGCATCTGCTATTTTAATGAAACCGGCAATATTGGCACCTTTAACATAATTAGTAAAATTATCATCTCGTCCATTTTCAACGCATGATGCATGGATATTTTTCATTATTTCATGAAGCTTTGCATCTACATCTGCCCTGCTCCAATTCAAGCGCATGCTGTTTTGACTCATTTCAAGACCGGAAGTAGCCACTCCACCGGCATTGGCTGCTTTTCCAGGTCCGAATAGAATTTTATTCTCTAGAAATACATCCACTGCTTCCGGTTCAGTTGGCATATTTGCACCTTCGGAAACACATATGCAGCCATTTTTCAGCAATTCTTTTGCTTCATCACTACTAATCTCATTTTGCGTAGCAGATGGGAGCGCAACATCGCAAGGTATCGACCAAGGTCGCTGACCTTCTAAATAAGTACATTTATATTCTTTTGCATATTCACTTATTCGACCGCGTTTAACATTTTTTAATTCCATGACAAACGCCAATTTATCGGCATCAATTCCATCCGGATCATGAATAGATCCACTAGAGTCAGAAAGAGACACGACTTTTCCATCAAGTTCATTAATCTTTTCTACGGAATATTGAGCTACATTCCCTGAACCGGAAACTGCGACCGTTTTACCATCAATGGAGTTACCTGAAACTAAAAGCATTTCTTGGGCAAAATATACATTTCCATAGCCGGTTGCTTCAGGTCGTATTAAACTTCCACCCCAATTAAGTCCTTTTCCTGTTAAAACACCGGTAAATTCATTTCTGATACGTTTATATTGTCCAAACATGTAACCAATTTCTCGACCGCCAACTCCAATATCACCGGCTGGCACATCAGTTTCCGGTCCGATATGGCGGCATAATTCAGTCATAAATGACTGGCAAAAACTCATTACTTCATTATCTGATTTTCCTTTGGGATCAAAATCAGAACCTCCTTTTCCACCTCCCATGGGCAAGGTTGTCAGGCTATTCTTGAATACCTGTTCAAAACCCAAAAACTTCAAAATACTCAAATTCACTGAAGGATGAAATCGCAATCCTCCTTTATAAGGTCCGATGGCAGAATTGAATTCAACTCTGAAACCACGATTTACTTCCGCTTCTCCTCGATCATTTCGCCAGGGGATACGAAAAATGATAACACGTTCAGGTTCAACAATCCGATCTAATATTCTAGCATGAATATAGTTAGGATTATCTTGCAGGAAATCCCAGATACTACCGATAACTTCTTCCACTGCCTGGTGAAATTCATTTTCTCCAGGGCTTCGAGAAGTAACAGAATCCATGAAATCTTTTACTGAAGAGTACATAATATTCTCCGTTTATTCGTTTAAATTATACAAGAAATTACGGAGCTAAAAGTATTGAATAATCAATAATTTACTGACTTTTGCCTTTGGTTTTCCTAGAGGGAAATTCTAATTTCGCGGGCTTAATTATTTATTTATACATATTAATGGCGGCGTAGCTCAGTTGGTTAGAGCACCGGAATCATAATCCGGGTGTC
>DJKX01000074.1 GCA_002436185.1 Fidelibacterota bacterium UBA6531 | reverse complement strand
CGTTTTCCCCCACCATGAATGGGCCTATGATATAATTGAAACGCCTGACCAAACTTTGCTAGTAGTGGGTGCCCGGGATTACTACGGAGAGCAAAAGCGGAATAATCTGGTTTTACGTATTGCTATGAATGGAAATTTGATTTGGGAAAAAGAAATTTATGAATCCGGCGTTGACGAGGTGGCCTACAGCATTAGTTATACCCACAGTGGTAGTTATTATATTTGTTCAAAGGTTAATTCCATTTCTGAGCCGGATGTTTTTCAACCTAAGATCATAAAAATCGATATCACCGGAAACGTGGACTGGCAGCGCACGTTTGCTGCCAACGGGAAAAAATATCACCAGTTTCGTGCTACAAGTACCTTGGGTGGCGATGTTGTGGTTGTGGGCTCTTCCGGCCGAGAAGTTGCCCGAGGTTATGATGAAGATGCATTTATGGTTCGGATAGATGATAAGGGTAATATGATTTGGTCATTTTCCTATGGTACATACGACAATGATGATTGGGGCTGGTCTGTCTTTGAAACGCCCAATCAAAATATTGTATTTGTCGGATCTACAAAATCCTTTGGTGCCAGTTTATTTGATATTTATTTAGTGGGAACCAATGCAGAAGGAATCTCACAATAAAACCAAATAATGATTAATTCATGACGAATCAATCACATTCAGCCGAAGAGGTGGTCATGGAAGTCATGCGCCATTTTGGTTTTCGCCGTAATTATCAAGTGGCGGAATATTTTGACATCACCCCCCAGACTCTTTCCGGTTGGATTAAAACCAATACGATTCCACCGAAGCATTATATGAAGTATGAACAGGAAATTGCTAAACCACTTACCGATAAGTCTGAAAAAAATGCAGTTTACGTTAACATCCCAGCTGGAACGGCAGAATATTCATCGCAAAAAAAGATTGTACCATATATCATTTCCGCCCAGCTTATTAAGAAATATAAGACCATTTTATTTATCCTACCTATTTTGTGTGCCTCCTTAAGTGCCCTATATGTATTTGTCTTGGCCACGCCTAAATTTACTTCTGTTACTAAGGTTTTGCCCATCTCCAATGACAATAGTACACTATCGGGTTTTACTGGAGCAGCAGCTCAGATTGGCCTCGCAATCCCTACAGGCATTAGCCCGGGCACTCCTTGGGATGAACTGTACCCGGAAATTGTGCTAAGTGAAAACTTAATGCAGAATATTATTGCAAAAAATATGGCCACAAATAAATATGGTTCTGCTGAAGTATTAATAAATATTTTAGCCCGCGAAGGACATTATACTGATCAGGATGATTTTATAAAGGCAAAATTGGCTATTGAGGATCTTCTAGAAATGGTTTCCATACAAAAATTCCGTATGTCGCCCCTCGTAACTTTGAAAGTAGATGCTTTTGAACCCCAATTCGCTCAGGATATTTCCAATGCTATATTAGAGGAGTCTGGTGTTTTGTTGCGGGACTTGAAGACTCGACAGATTAGAGCTAAACGCCGGTTCATTGAAGAGCGTCTATCGGAAGTTTCCAATGAGAAAAAAATGATGCAGGAAGAAATCCGAGATTTCCGTGAAAAAAACCGTAATCTAAATTCACCGACACTTTTAATGATAGAAGAGGAAATGGTCAGCGAACTAGTAATCCAAAATAGTGTCTATATTACTTTGAAAACACAATATGAAGAGGCAAAAATAGAGGAAGTGGCTAAAACGCCCATGATCCAAATCATTGATGGTCCTATCAAACCGGTGAAAATGACATCCCCCAAACCAGCTATAACAATTTTGTTATCAGTATTTTTGGGATTCATATTAACTTTTATTTCTGTTTACCTGCGAGAATTTTCCCAACGTATTGAGTCGGAAGAAACCATTTCTATCGGCGCTTGAATAAGCCTTTAACTACTTTTATCTATATAATTAATAACCAATCTGCACTTTTTTAATTGTCTTTTTACGCTTTATGAAACAGGTCCACTTTTCTTTAGTTAAAGATATGATCACCTACGCCTGGGCCAAAGCAATACCGGGGGTGGCAGTATTTTTAAGTGTTTTATTATTTATCCGTTGGCTGGGACCTGAAGAGTTTGGGTATTACAGCCTATTATTCTCTTTTGTAAATATGTGTACAGCATTTTCCTTTGCCTGGTTCAACCAATCTATCATTCGTTATTTCAGCAGGCTTCAAAAACAAGGCCTAATCGCTTCGGCAATTTCCGGAGGTTGGCTTTTTTCATGTTTAATATCATTAGCGTTAATTGTGGTTTTGCAACTTCTGCAATTTCCTAAACCTTCTTCCTTCCTACTTTTATCAGTTTTATCCATTTCAATGGGATCTTTTTCAACAATATTGGTTCTGTTACAATCAAATCGTCAAGCATCAAAAGTTGTACAATTAAATCTCTTTCAGGCTTCTTTATTTATTTTCTGTCCAGTTATTGCGGTCTATTTTTTCGGAAAATTTCATCAAAGTATATTAATAGGTTTGATTTTTGCCTATTTGCTTCCCTCACTTTTTTACTTTCTAATAAAGGGAAGAACACAATGGTATATAGATTTTGAGAAATCATTTTTGTCGTTGAAGAAATTCTTTTCTTTTGGATTTCCTATCTCCTTTTGGTTTGCTACCAGCTTATCTTTGCGATTTTTGGATCGCTATTTATTAGAGCATTATGTTGGTATAGTTCAAATGGGATCCTACGCAGGTTATGCCGAAATATTTACACGTTTTTTCTCATTGATTCTATTTCCCATTACTATGGCATTGCACCCCTTTCTTTCACATCAATGGAATAATGGTAAAAAAAAACTAGTAGTAAAAACCTTAAAATGGGGATTGATTTTGCAAGGAGGAATCTTTGCAATTTGTATTTTAACCCTGTTAGGTTTCCAAGGATGGGTTTTAAAACTGTTGAGTTTCCTGGCTCCGGGATTAAACATTGAGATGTCCGGTGTGGTATTGCCGATCTTCATTGGTGGGTTTCTATGGCAATGGTCTTTGCTCATTCACAAACCGCTGGAATTGATGGAAAAAACAAATAAAATGCTCATATTTATGCTGGTTGCTGTTGGTGTAAATATTATGGGGAATGTAATTTTTATACCAAAAATTGGGGTAATTGCCACAGCCTATACATTAATAGCTTCAGCTTTGGTATATAATTTATTGACTATAATAGTATCACGAGATTTTTGGATTGGTAAATTCCAGCTATGAATTTCCAACTGATTTTACCGTTACTTGTTCAGACTGTGGTTGTGATATCTATTCGAAAAATTCACAACTCATGGATTCACCCGGGGGTATTCTTTCCTCTGCTATGGTTGCTGTATTCTATTGGGCCCTTACTCTTTGCCTCTGACTATTACATACAGCCTTATGGTTTATGGATTATTACCCTATTCATTTCGGCCGTGGGATTGGGGTCTCTTTTGTCCACTAATGCTATTGACGAACAGGCGACGATTAATAATAATTTCGAGAACAGTTTTAAGGATTATAAGCCAGTACTTTTTATTGCTGTTTTTATTACTTCAATTTTTGCCTTTATTGGGGTTGGTCTGGTTTTAGGTTTTACGATGAATCGATTCCAGTTAAATTTTTCAATTTTCAACCTGCTCATGCTACCTAATGAAATAACCGTAGACCGATATTTAGAAATACTCAATTTTCCCATCTATATAAAATTTTTCCGGTATTGGTTATTTCCCGCTTCCCTGTTGGCGGGGCTGGCATATCCATTGGCTCGGAAGATACGAGAATCATTTTTGTGTTTTTTACCATTGATTATTGCAATTCTCTTCGGTTTGATGGAAACCAGCCGATTTACCATCATTACGACCGTTGTGATCTGGTATGCAGGAGTTTTAGGCGCTAGGATCGTACTCCAAGAGAATTTGAATAAATTTTTTGATAAGCGATCCAAGAGGTTTTTCCTTTTTGCTTCGACCCTATTCGTTGGGTTATTTATCCTTTTGGATTGGTTACGTCAAGCTCAGGGAGAATTAGTAGCTGATCTGGTATTGGAACGGCTCAAAGCTTACTTATTTGGATATCTTGCAGCTTTCTCAAATTGGGTAACAATGATACATGATGGAAATATCCAATTCGGACAATCCACCTTTGCCGGGCCCTTAAGTCTTACCGATATAGTTGAAAGGAAGTTCGGTTCATATGGACCAATCCTTATTGCCGGAGATCTTTCAACGAATATTTACACCGCCTTGCGGGGCTTGATTATGGATTTTTCTATTATAGGTACAGGGATGATTATGATCTTAATCGGATGGTTTGGATCCATAACCTATAAAAATGTAATGCGGGGGAAAGTATTCTTTTTGATTCCCCTGACTTTATTTTATGCTTTCACCCTTTATTCACCATTAATAAGTATTTTCCATTACAACAGTCTTATCATGTCTTGGGTTATTCTGGCGGCCTTTTTTTTGTTGGCAAAGCCGATTGTTCAAAATTTCTGGAATAAAGATGGATTTACTAGGATTGTTTTTAATCAATAGGGTTTTGCTATGAATTATTTAGTTTTGGGATCAGCAGGTCAAATAGGTTCACCTTTGTGTAACTACCTTAGATCACAGGGACACAATGTTTTTGGATTTGATATTCTCAATGGAGAAAATGAGGATCTGCGAATTCATAGGAATTCTCTTCTTTCAAAAAGGATGTCCGCTGCCGATTTCGTCTTTTTTTTAGCCTTTGATGTGGGCGGTTCACGATACTTGGAACATCATCAGAAAACATATGAGTTTTTACATAATAATGTTTCCATTATGGAAAATGTTTTTCATGAACTCAATATTCATAAAACACCCTTTATTTTCGCATCCAGCCAAATGTCTAATATGACTTATTCTCCCTATGGCACCGCCAAAGCAATTGGAGAAAAATATACAGATGCATTGGGAGGACTCACAGTGAAGTTTTGGAATGTTTATGCGCCTGAGCACAATGAAGATAAAGCACATGTAATTACCGACTTTATTCAAAAGGCAAAAGAAAATAAGCGAATTGACATGTTAACCGATGGAACGGAAGTGCGACAATTTTTACATGGTGATGATTGCTCAAAGTGTTTATATACCCTCAGTGAACAATTTGATAAGTTGGATAAACAATCAGAATATCATATTACTAGTTTTGAATGGATATCGATCCAAAAAATTGCTCAAATTATTGCGGGACAATTCCCGGGGACGGAAATTGTCCCTACCAAACAAAAAGATGGTGTTCAACGAGATAAAAGAAACGAGCCGAACCCGAGTATTTTGAGATACTGGCAACCGGAAATCGGAATAAAAGAAGGTATTGTCAAAATTATAGAGGAAATGAAATGAAAAAAATATTAGTGTGTGGCGCAGGGGGATTTATCGGTGGCGCCATGGTAAAAAGATTGAAAGATGATGGCAATTGGGTCCGTGGGGTAGATATAAAATACCATGAATTTATGGATGTAAATGAAATAGCCGATGAATTCATCCAGGGAGATTTAAGAGAACAGGCATTCTGTAGGAGTGTCGTCACCGATAATATTGATGAGGTATACCAATTCGCAGCTGATATGGGAGGGGCAGGTTACATATTTACCGGTGAGCATGATGCCGATGTCATGCATAATTCGGCACAGATAAATTTAAATATTGCCGATCTTTGCGTAAAAAGAAACGTGGATAAAATCTTTTATTCTTCTTCTGCGTGCATGTACCCAGAGCATAACCAGCTAGATCCGGACAACCCAAATTGTGTCGAAAGCTCTGCTTATCCTGCTGCGCCAGATTCTGAATATGGTTGGGAAAAACTGTTCAGTGAGCGGCTTTATTTATCATATTACCGGAATTATGCCTTAAACGTGCGCATTGCCCGTTACCATAATATATTTGGCCCGGAAGGGACATGGACAGGCGGAAAGGAAAAAGCACCAGCGGCACTATGTCGAAAAGTGGCAGAGGCGGAAGATGGGAATTCAATAGAGGTTTGGGGTGATGGTAAACAAACGCGATCATTCCTTTATATTGATGAATGTATTGAAGCAACTAGGCGATTAATGGATTCTGACTTTAAAGGACCTGTTAACATAGGCTCAGATGAAATGATAAGTATTAATGATTTGGCCCGAATGGTTATTGGTATTTCAAAAAAAGAGTTGACAGTTAAAAATATTTCTGGCCCCTTAGGTGTCAGAGGTCGGAATTCAGATAATAATCTGTATTTGAAAAAAATTGGCTGGCGTGTTTCGGAGTCTCTAAAATCGGGAATTGAAAAAACATTTAATTGGATCAATAAACAGGTCAAGGCTCAATCCCAGCAAAACGTAGAAGATTAATTATATTTCACGATAATGATTACAATTTTCAGTAACCCCCGGTCTTTTACAGGTCCTTTTAAAATATTGCAGTATAATGCGATTCGAAGCTGGAAATATCTTCACCCGGATGTACAAATTATTTTATTCGAAGATGAAGAAGGTACAACAAAAAAAGTAGCGTATGAATTAAGTGTCCAGTATGTAAATGGAATTCCCGTTAACGAGTTTGGCACCCCATTAATTGACGGAGTATTCAACCATGTACAAGAACATGCTAACCATGAAATTGTGGTTCAAGTCAATGCGGATATCATCTTAACCCAGTCTTTTATTAGTTCTGTTAATCGGTTGAATAATATTGTAAATGGGAATCCATTTTTAATGATCGGTCGCCGTTGGGATTTGGATGTGACCACCCTAATTGAGTATGATGATAATGGTGAATGGGAAGATCGAATAATCAATCAAGTAAAAGAAGAAGGAAGTCTTCACCGTATGTCAGGGATCGATTACTGGACCTTTCGCCGCGATTCCCAGTTAAATCCACCATCATTCGTGGTAGGCCGGCCGGGATTTGACGGATGGCTAATAAAAAATGCACGCTATAATAAAGTACCCGTTATAGATGCTACCGAGTCAATTACAATCATTCATCAAAACCATGATTATCCCCAACAAAGAAATGATTATTACTTCATAGAGAAAGAACGCAATTTTAAACTGGGAGGGAGTTACTGGTCAGTCTTCTCCCTTTGGGATGCGGATTATTTGCTGGTCGAAAAGGGATTAAAACGCCCCCCATATCCAAGACGGTTTTATTCTTTATTTTCTACAAATCCGGTTTGGCGATTTTTTCTAGCGACCTATTTATTTATCAGAAAAACTTTAAAAATATAGATGTTTACGTTTTTCAGGATCCAATCGAAATAAGTAAATTTTCTTCAGTATAGAACACCATAATTTTGAAAATCCTATATATACATCAGTACTTTAATACGCTGAATATGCCCGGTTCGACCCGATCCTTTGAATTTGCAAAACGACTGGTCCAAAGAGGTGATACGGTGTATATGGTCACGGCGAACTGGCAGGGTCAATCTAAAGGTTCTTTTTCTATAGAATGGGGAATTAATGTCTATTGGGCCCCGATTCGATATGCGAATAAAATGAATTTTATCGCCAAATTTTTTTCTTATATCTCATATATAGGGTATGTTATGATAATCGGTAAAAAATTGAAATTTGATTTAATAATTGCCAGCAGTACACCTCTGACTGTGGCCATTCCGGCGCTGATACTTAAAAAGTTAAAAAGCACTAAGTTTGTTTTTGAAATCAGGGACTTATGGCCCCAATTACCAATTGCCGTTGGTGCCCTTAAATCTTCAATTTTGATTAGATTAGCCCAATTTATTGAGGAAAAAACGTATGCCAGCGCAGAACAGGTTATTGCTTTATCACCTGGGATGGCATCAGAATTAAATGGAAGAATCCCAGATGAAAAACTGTCTGTGGTAACTAATTTAAGTGATATGAATGCATTCAGTGTTTCTGATCAAAAGGGTGTGGAATTCAGAAATAAATTCCCTGGAATTTCCAATGGTCCACTGGTAGTCTATTCAGGGGCCTTTGGTCGTATAAATGGTGTATCCTATGTTTTAGAAATTGCCGATGAGATGAAAAAGATAAATCCTAATGTTCAGTTTTTGCTTGCTGGGGATGGATATGAAAAAGAAAAGCTCCGAATGCAGTCAAAAAAACTCGGACTTTTAAATGAGCATTTATTTATTATCGATTATATCCCAAAAAGTGAAATGCCGAGTCTTTTATCTGCTGCAACCATAACGACTTCCTTTTTTATTGATTTGCCGGAAATGGAACATAATTCCGCAAACAAATTCTTTGATGGACTGGCTGCAGGAAAACCTATCATGATCAATTATGGTGGATGGCAAGCAAAATTATTGATGGAGAGTGGGGCAGGGTTTATAATCCCTCCAAATGATCCGACAGGTGCTGCAGAAAAGTTAAATGAAGTAATACTAAATGACAAGAAACTACACCAAATGGGCCAAGCCGCTCGGAATTTGGCTACCCGGTTTGACGTAAATTCAAGCTATAAAAAATTTGAGGATGTGATCGATCGTGCCTCTTTTATTTGATGGATTGGTAAAATGATGAATTTTGAAAAATCTTGCCCTGTCTGTACAAGTTCTGATAAACTGATCCGTTTTAATTGGGGAGAGTACCCCGTGATTCATTGCAATCAATGCGGATTGGATTATTGCAGCCAAATGGTTGAAAAAGAATCTGGAGGGAATTCTTCACCTGTCCATATGGAAGGAATTGAAATGATGACCAAGGCCTTTCATAAAACCAATGCTTTGGCCATGAAATATGCTGAAAAAAGATTAGCCATTTATGAATCTATCTTGAATAGAAAATGCCAAAATGTATTGGAAGTGGGCTGTGGCCCAGGCGTTTTTTACAGACCATGGAAAGAATTCAATGTTTCATGGACTGGAATTGATATTAATCCTTATTGGAAGGAATTTGGAGAAAAGAACCAAATTCCAATTTCAAATTATTCTATCGATTCTCTTAATGGTCAATATGATGTGGTTATGGCTTACCAGGTAATTGAACATGTTGAAGATCCCATTTCATTTATGGAAAGCATAATGGTTCTACTAAAACCCGGGGGAATCATTCATTTGGAATTACCAAACCAAAATTCACTCACATCAAAATTGCGGCAATTTTCGTCCAAATTATCCTACGATTATGGCTTTATTCAACCGCCGATGCATTTGAGGGCTTTTCGGGAAAAAACAATATATCGTCTATTCGAAAATTTTAATTTGGATACCAAGATGGTATTTACATGCGGAAATACAGACAAAACATGGGGACAAGTGAGAGATTACAGTCTATTCCAAAAGTCCCTTTATTCCATTACAGGCGGGTTAGGTTTTGGAAGTTTATTGATTGGCATGGCTCAAAAAGGATTTTCGGTTGATAAAACGATTATTTGACGTCTTAGCAAGTATAATTGGGCTAATTATTTTATCTCCTATAATATTAACTGCAGCGGTTATCAGTGTTATATCACAGGGATTCCCCATCTTTTTTCACCATGAACGGTTAGGAAGAGATGGTTTTCCATTTACAATGGTAAAATTCAGAACAATGGATAAGGGTCATTCCTTGAGTGCAAAACATGACATCACAAGGCTGACCAGTTGGGGACGGGTATTAAGAAAAACAAGTATTGATGAATTACCTGTTTTGTTTAATGTGATCAAGGGTGATATGAGTTTAGTGGGGCCACGACCAATGCCAACTAAGTATCTTCCAAGGTTTAATAAGTCACAAATAAACAGATTAAATGTTAAGCCTGGCATTACTGGCTTAGCCCAAGTGACAGGTAGAAACAGTTTATCTTGGGAAGAAAGATTTGCATTGGATGTGAATTACGTAAAAAATAATTCGTTTATGGGTGATTTAATAATAATATTAAAAACACTAATAGTTGTATTTAAAGGCAAAAATGTTGATGCCAATAATCAAGAAATAATGCCAGAATTTATGGGCTCAAAAAAGGAAGCAAAAAAATTATGAAATCGCAGATTCATCAATTATTAGATAAATTGCCATTTACATCTTCCGTAAAATGTAATGGGATTGTTTTGCCACCAAAGCGTCGTAGATGGTGTGGCTCAGAGTTTAGGGATGATGATTATTTTTTTCAATCAGCTGTATTAGAAGCCAAAAAATTAATATTTGGGATAAATAATGATGATAATATTTTAGATATAGGCTGTGGCTTTGGTTGTTTACCTATAGGTCTGAATAAAATATTTGATTCTATAAACTATATAGGTATCGATGTTCATAGACCTTCCATTGATTGGTGTAAGAAATTTATAAGTAAAAATACATCTCAACTTAATTTTATACATTTCAATATTAAAAATGAAAGGTATAATGAGGATGGGAATGGATTTGGGGATGATTTTAAATTTCCAATAAATAGCAAAAGTCAGGATTAAACGGATGGCTGATAAAAAATGCCCGCTATAATAAAGTACCCATTATAGATGCTACCGAGTCAATTACAATCATTCATCAAAATCCCAAGTGAAAGAGGAATAGAAATAGACTTATTCTGAATACAAAGACCATAATAAAACCCTATGAAATTAAAACAAATTATTTTCTCGTTATATAAACTAATCTCTAAGTTAGGGATTCACGTTTTGCCAGTTCACTATTACTCACCAGTGCCTGATATAAATGAGCTTAAAAAAACCAAAAATATCTGGGCAAAAAAGTCAGATCTTCCGGGTATTAACATTGATTTAAATAAACAGGTTCGTACATTAAAAAAGATATGTTTACCGTATCAGGTAGAGTATGAGAATAATGTAGAATATATATATGCTGTAACAAATGGTTTTGGACCTGGCTTTGATTTTATTGAAGCACAAACTCTGCATGCAGTAATTAGGTATTTTAAACCAAAAAATATAATTGAAGTCGGAAGTGGTGTTTCAACATGGTGTAGTTTAAAAGCTGGGGAAATGAACGAAAAAGAAACCGGGGAATAATTGACCATAACTTGTATTGAACCCTTCCCCTCAAAAAAGTTATTGGAATTAGATTCAGTGAATTTAATCAAATCTAAGGTTCAGACGATTCCGTTTCATCAAATAGCAAATAAACTTGGTGAAGATGATTTGTTATTTATCGATAGTACACATGCAGTAAAACCTGGAAGTGATGTTAATTATCTTATTCTTGAAATATTACCTAGGCTTAATTCTGGAGTTATAGTTCACTTTCATGATATATACCTTCCGTATGATTATAAGAGAAGCGTGCTACAAACAATGTATCAATGGTCGGAAACATCTTTACTTCACGCATATCTAATTAATAACAATAAAGCAAAAATAATGTTTTGTGAAAGCCATTTACACTATGAAAGAAAAAAAGAACTAAAAGAGATTTTTCCGGAATATATTCCTCAAAAGGATGCATATGGGATTCAAGATGCGAAGTACAAGCCATTCGAGAATATCAAAGAACATTTTCCGTCTTCCACATATATTCGAATTAAATAAATATTCGTAAAAATTTGAAGAATAAAAAAATACTTGTCCTTGGCGCATCAGGTTTTCTTGGGAGACATTTAGTTAAATCCTTAATTGACAACAATAAAGTGGTTCAATTTGATACG
>DJKX01000056.1 GCA_002436185.1 Fidelibacterota bacterium UBA6531 | reverse complement strand
AAACATCTATCCTGAAGTGGGAGAGAGCCGGTTTACCCTGTCTGTGGCCTACAGCGCATTGACTTCCAATGACGATATGATACCTAAAGAATTTACTCTGCATCCGGTTTATCCCAATCCTTTTAACCCAAGTACCACTATATCCTTTGATATTCCGGCACAGACACATAGCAATGCGTCACTACGGATATATGACATTACCGGCCGTTTGGTGGCCACGCTAGTGGATGAACAGCTGGCCCCGGGGACCCATACGCTACAGTGGCAGCCTGTGAACCTGTCATCCGGTCTGTATATCGTACAGCTGAAGGCGGGAAATCAAACCTTTAACCAGAAGATCAGCTACATTAAGTAGCAGGAGATAACAGAATGAAACATAAATTACCAAAATTGATCGCAATGCTGTTCCCCCTGATCACTTTTATCACTGCCCAGCCGACTTTTCCCGGAGCACCCGACCAAGCGCCCATTGGCGGACTTGGCCTTCTGGCGGCTGCCGGTGGTGCTATGGCGTTGAAGAAATTGATAGATAAACACAAGAAGTAACTTGATTAACATAAAAAATAAATTTTCTCCCCTAACACTATTTCTTCTGAAAGCAGGAGGAGTATATGCCGTTTGGCAATTGATTTATGATCTGGTTGTCTTGCCCGATGGCAGACTGGACACATGGTTAAGTTTCACAGGTGTAAAACTCGCGGCTGCCGGTTTAACGTTTTTGGGTTGGGAGATTGAGACTGCTGACCGCTTTATTGCCTGTGTCGGTAACAGAGGTGTGGAAATCCAAAACGGTTGCAATGGCATGGATTTACTGGGTCTTTACGCCGGGTTCATTATTGCGTATTCCGGTGATATGAAAAAAAGAGTCATGTTCATCATAGGTGGAATTGGATTAATATTTACAGCCAATGTATTTCGGATTGCTTTTTTTGCATTATCTAATTTGTATTTCCCTCAATATTGGGATCCGGTACACTATTATAGTTCTTATGTCTTTTTCTATCCAATTGTTTTAACATTGTGGTATCTATGGACCACCATGAACGATCATTCCGATATCTTTTCTGGCGGAAGCTTTTCATCAGCCTGATTGCCATCGGGCTAGTTTATATATTATTTATTCGGCCAATTCAATCTTTTACTGTCCGAGAATTTATCCTACCTGCTTTTGATTCCTTGATAACATCTGAGAGTGAAATCGTATCATCTCCCGGAGTGGATGAGTTTTTTCTATCATCAGTATCAGGTTCATTTTCCCAAGTAAAAATCGAAGTTCCTTTCAACGGTTATTTCTGGCTTGCAATGTCCATGATCTGGCCCACAAAGAACAAACGATTAGGGCGGGTTGTTTGGAATTATAATTTGGCGTTATTTGTAATTATTCCCATCGCAGCTTTTGGGATTATCTACGGATTTACTTGGTTGGCGCCGTTGACAAATGTTCACGAAAAAGTGTATAAAGCATTGTTTTTGATATTAGGTATTCTAGCAGTCAGGGAAGCAGATGAACTGTTAAAAAATTAATCTTTTTTTCTTCCCTTTGAAAAATCTTTACTCGCTTTATAAAGCAAATCCTTTTCTTCATCCGTAAGATTATCATAACCTGTTTTATTAATTTTATCAAGTAAGTGATCAATCTGTTGCTGCATTTTCAACGTGTTTTGATTTTTTCTGTCCTTAATCGATATCTTGAATTCTTTTAATTGTTTATATACAGAAAAACGAATATCCTTCCAGTGCCAGTAGTAACGCAAATAAGCAAAACCGATTACCATTCCGGATAAATGAGTTATGTGGCTGATGTTGGAATGATTATTAAATGAAGATAAAAATGCAACTGCTCCCAGAAAAATCACAAACCATTTCACTTTAATGGGAATCATAAAATATAGGTATACAGTGCGATTGGGAAACATCATTCCATACGCCAACAAAATTCCGTATATGGCACCGCTTGCGCCGATTAGCACAGAATAGGATTGTCCTATATTAAATAACAGCCAAACGAGACCTGAACCAACACCCGTTAGAAAATAGTAACGTAAAAATTGTTTACGACCCCAAATGGATTCCATTTCAGAGCCGAACATCCACAATACAAACATATTGATCAACACATGGAATACGTCGCCGTGGATAAACATATAAGTCACCGGCTGCCAGATCATAGGCCAGACAGAACTCGGGGATAATCCTAATATTCTGGCCAGATCAATCTGGCTTTGTGAAATAAACTTTAATAAGAATAATCCTGCATTAATCCCGATAAGAATTTTGATCGCTTCGGTAAATATCTTTGGTTTGAAAGACATGTTGCCCTGCTCAGATTGAAATTGGTATCTCATATCAATCCTGCGGCGATTAATTTTTTATGCTGATTGCGGTGTTTAATATTCATTAAGGGGGTCATGACTGAATATGGAGCTTCCGGCACTTTTAATTGCGGCATGATATAAAGTTCCAGATCTATGCCCATATTTTCCTGTTGTTGATGTACGTTATAAACTGTACTCACAAACAAATCTCTCGGAAATATTCCATTGATATTTTTAAAACCATATTTTATAAGGCCATCCCTGATTATTGTTGAACAACTCCTGGTAAAAAAACTGAAATCTGCATATTTCTCCGGTTTTTTGGGATTAACAGGTGTATTATGAATAATATCTAATTCTTCATTTAATATACTGCTTAATCGTTCTGTATCCATGCCTCTGATTCTCAGCACATGGATTGACCGCATAAAATTACGACCAAATTTATCATAATAAGCTCTACCATCATCAAGTATCTCAAATTTACCATTGACCGGTGATGGGGCAAATTCACCCAGTGCCGGGCGGTAAATAAATTCTTCCGGTGTTATGATTTCATTTTCATTCATCAAGTGTGAAAAATTGTAAATATTGCCATTAATATTTATGGCATTATGGCCAAATAACGAAGCGGGATATTTCACCAGTCGTTCATTATAATAAAAATCAACAACTGGTTCACTGGGTGGAGACTCATCTGGCCACATAATAATAATGGGCTGATCGGTCTTATAATCCAATTGCGGTAATTCACGAGCACACACATTTTGACCTAACCAGTGTGTGATGTATCCTTCCCAAATTAATCTATCTTCAAAAAAAGGTTCACCGGAGCTATCTATAAAAGATTTCTCCTCTTTTTTACATAAGCGTCCTTTTATTATCTTACTATTCATTTCAAGCAAGGAGTTGTCTTAGTACATTTAATGATTTCATGTTTCGGCAGGTATCAAAATGATATTCCAGATTTGCGGTAATATAATTGCCTATAACATGCCTGTCCTTTGCCGTTACAATTTGATTGGATAAATCTGGCAGAAAAGATGAGTCATAAATATTTGCGTGGATGAGATATTCAAGAATAGTGCGACTGTTGGGTCCACCGTTCGGATCGGGTAACACCATACCGGGAAATTCTCTTTCCGGTAAATGAGGTTGAAATCCTAATAATTTTAACAAGCGTAATTCAAAATACCAGAAACATAAATTGAAATATTTTTCTCCATCATGGAAAAATGATAATGCAGCTACCAATTCATCAAATAATTCTTCATGGGGATCATGGTCCGTAACTGTTTTATCAACCAGTTCTACAGTAGCCAAGGCATAGGATAACGGTTTCAGGTTATCCTGAAACCGAATCCAGTTCTTTATAAAGCTGACTTTAGATAAGGTATGCATGTCTCTGTTTGGCTTATAATAAAATAGTGTTTCCAAGTAATTAGCCGGTTGAAAATAAGCACTTCGGGGAGATTTTTTACGCTGTGCACCGCGGACCATTATACTGATTTTTCCGTAGTCCCGTGTAAAGCCATGGGCAATAACACTTGTATCGCTATAGGGAAATCGTTTTAGAATTATAGTTGGAGTTTGAACGATCAATGATCGTTAATAATCAATACGCTTTTGCGTAAATGACTTCGTGCTTGGCAGGTTTTCCGGAATAAATACAATTCAGGCCGTCTGGTTTTTCATCAAAAAGTATACAGCGGATTGTTGCTTTGGTTTCATTTTTTATGGCCGTTTCTGTTTCAGGATCTCCATCCCATCCACACTGTATAAATCCCCCTCCGACAACAGTATTTTTAAATTCATCATAAGTCTTAACAAAATGTGTGTTATCCTCACGAAAGGACTTTGCTTGCTCAAACAAACAAGCTTGTATTTCATCTAACAATTTTGGGACCTGGCTATCCAAATCAGCTTTTTCAAAAGTGAGCTTTTCATTTGTATCTCGCCGCACCATGATTACCTGATTATTTTCCACATCCCGCGGACCGACCTCCATCCGCAAAGGTGCGCCTTTCATTTCCCAGTCATTAAATTTAAAACCGGGAGAATTATCCGACCAATCTTCATATACACGAATATTATTTTCTTTTAAACCATACACAATTGGTTCTATAAAATCTTTGATCAATTTTATATGATCTTCATTTCGTACAATCGGAACAATAACAACTTGGTGTGGAGCAATCTTTGGCGGTAATCGCAACCCTTTGTCATCACCATGAGCCATGATTACAGCTCCGACTAAGCGGGTACTGACTCCCCAACTGGTTGCATATACATGATCTTCTTTATTATCCTTCGTCTGAAAGGTTACATCAAAAGCTTTTGCAAAATTCTGTCCCAGGTTATGAGAGGTTCCCGCTTGAAGTGAACGTTTATCACCCATCATTGCTTCAATACAATAGGTTTTTTCAGCTCCGGCAAATTTCTCTACTTCAGTTTTAAGTCCGGTTAAAACAGGGATGGCCAAATAATCTTCTGCCAGCTGGCGATATAATTCAAGAATATTCAGTGTTTCTTCTTCGGCTTCTGCAGCCGTTGCGTGAGCTGTATGGCCTTCCTGCCAAAGAAATTCTGTGGTTCTCAAAAACAATCGTGTCCGCATTTCCCAGCGTACAACATTCGCCCACTGATTAATCAACAGGGGTAAATCGCGATAGGATTGAATCCATTTTTTATACATGGACCAAATGACTGTTTCGGATGTGGGGCGTACGATAACTTCTTCTTCCAAGCGCGATTCGGGATCAACAATAATATTTCCATCGCTGTCCGATTTCAGACGAGTATGGGTTACAACGGCGCATTCTTTGGCAAATCCTTCTATATGTTCTGCTTCACGAGCTAGATAAGATTTTGGTATAAATAAAGGAAAATAAGCATTCACGTGACCTGTTTCCTTGATCATTCTGTCAAACGTTTCTTTAATATTATCCCAAATGGAAAAACCATATGGTTTAATAACCATAGTTCCTTTTACAGGACCATAATCAGCCAAGCCTGCTTTTACGATAACGTCCGTATACCAGGCTGCATAATCTTTAGATTGGGGTGTTACGCCTTTAGACATAGTGATTGCTCTGAGTAAAATTGAAGGTGAAATTACCGGGGTTCGTTGAGGCAATCAAACTGTTTGTTAAGACATAGTATGATAACAAAAGCAAAAATAAAACATATTCGTTCATTACAAAAAAGTAAGGAGCGCTATACACACAATCAATATATTATTGAAGGATGGCGATTAGTTCAAGAAATACTGAAATCTAATCATGAACTACTCGAAATATATTTCACGAGTGAATTTAAAGAACGTCATCCGAACATCGTTGCAGACACAATTAAAAATTGTCCACTAGCTCTGGAAATATCCCAAGCTGAAATGCAGTCTATCTCTGCGACTGAAACACCGTCGGGGATATTAGGCATTTGCAAAATTTCAACTGAAAATCAATCTGACGATAAACTTGATGACAATTGGCTTTATCTAGATAATATTTCAGACCCGGGGAATATGGGTACACTTCTTCGAACAGCTGTTTGGTTTGGAATACATAACATTGCGTTCTCCCGGGATTGCGTTGATATTTTTAACCCAAAAGTGGTGCGGGGTGGTATGGGAGCTCATTTCCATATTTCATATATACTGGACGCGAACATAACTCAATTCAATTCTACACATACATTATATGGTGGAGATCAAGATGGAAAAAGTCTGGATGATTTTGATATAGAAACACCTTGGATACTTGTTTTGGGAAATGAAGCCCATGGAATTTCCCAAGGGATTAGAAAAACCATTCATCGGTATATTGCCATTCCCAGGTTAGGCGTAGGAGAATCTTTAAACGTTGCTGTGGCGGGTGGAATTATTATGGAAAAACTGGTAAAGAAATAAAAAGCCCTCTTGATTACAAGAGGGCTTTTTAAGGCGCTGGTTTAAATTATTTAACTTAATTCAGATACAAAACATATATATGCTTTACTATCGGTTACAACAAAAAATACATGGATTCTTTGCTTTTCCATTGACCTTCCGTAATTTTTTAGTCTATGAATCCAACAGAACCAGACCCTTTGTCGAGGGAAATAAGATATGAACAGCACTTTAACCATAAAAAATGTTTTTGGAATTGTCATTCTATCCTTGCTTTCAGCACTGCTGGTGGGCACAATTATTGCCTCAGTTGGACTAGTGTATCTTCCCGAAAACAATAATCAGGTAACAAATTTCCTAGCATTATTTATCGGGCAGGGATTTATGGTAGTTCCATTGATCTTATTTTTAACTGCCCGAAAAGAATCTCTCCTTGACCGATTGAGAATCAAGAAAATTTCATCACCGATTGTTCTGGCAACAGTCATTTTTTCTATAGGTATTATTGTTTTGGTAGATGAATTTGACCGTATAGCCAGTTTATTATTTTCTCCACCGGAATACCTGGATCAAATAGGATATATGCTCAAATTTGATTCGTTCAATATGGCAATTTTTCTAATGTTCGGAATCGTCGTGATGGCTCCCTTGGGAGAAGAATTGTTATTCCGTGGGTTTCTTCAAAAATTTCTTGAAGAGCATTGGGACGATATTACACGTGCTGTTTTGGTGACAAGTTTATTTTTTGCCATTATTCATTTAAATCCATTTTGGTTAATTCAAATCTATGTCCTTGGCATTTTATTGGGTTATCTCGCATGGAGAACAGGATCAATCTGGGCTGGGTTCATTCTTCATGCGGCAAATAATTTTATGGCTTTAATATTCACAAATTATAGCCAGGTTCTTGATAAATTTTATACATGGCATGGCCATGTAGCCCCTTGGTTTTTGCTTATGAGTATCGTGTGTGTTTATATTGGATTTAACTGGCTCAATCAATCCCTGAAGGTACGATCATGAAACAGCAAATATTTGAACGGGAGATTCATGTTTTACGTGATACGTTTCGCCGACTAATGCGTCGCCACGCCCACACAAATTTGATCAAGCTCATTGATAAAACACATCCTGCAGATATGGCTGTGTTATTCCGTTATTTCGATTTAGCTGAACAAGAACAACTTTTTGCTTTGATGCGCCCCAACGAACTTACCGGTGACTTTTTGACTGAACTGGATGAATCCATCCTCCAAGATCTATTAGCTGAAATATCAGCTGATCGCATCGCTGAATTAATTGCACCCATAAGTGCCAGTGATCAAGCTGAAATCCTGAACCATCTTCCGGACGAACAGTCCCATGACATCATTGATCTGTTAAAAAAGGAAGAGGTGGAAGAACTAGAGGAAATCCTCGCTTATCCGGAAGATAGCGCCGGATCGTTGATGTATACAGATGTGTTTACTCTCCACGAAGAAACCACAGCCCGTGATGCCATTGCTGCTTTGCAGCACGAAGAAGAGGCTGAAATGGTTTTTTATCTTTATGTCACAAATGATGATAACCAATTAACGGGAATTATTTCTTTACGGGATTTGGTTACAACTTCACCGGATACGCTGTTAAAAGAAATAATGATAAGAAAAGTTCATGCTGTTCGACCTGACACAGACCAAGAAGAAGTAGCTCAAGTTGTTTCTCAATATAATTATCTCGCAGTACCGGTTACAGATTCGGATAACAATCTTTTGGGAATTGTGACTGTGGATGATGTCGTTGACGTTATACGTGAAGAAGCAACTGAAGATTTTTTGAAGATGGCCGGTGTGGGAAAAGATCGGGAAATACTGCTCAAATCTTCATGGGGCAATGCCAAAAGCCGGTTGCCGTGGCTGTTTGCCAGTTGGCTCGGCGGCATTGCTGCTGCAACGGTCATTGGTTTATATGAAAATATTCTTGAAGCCACTATCGCCTTGGCTGCTTTTATTCCTGTTATTATAGGTATGGGTGGAAATATCGGCACTCAAACGTCAACTATTATTGTACGTGGATTAGCCACCGGCAGAGTCAATGTGGGTAATAATATGAAAATATTATTAAAGGAAATTCGCGTCGGACTTATACTGGGTGTTCTCTATGGAGTTTTACTGGGGTTGTTTACGTCAATTTGGTTTATGGACGTGTCTCCAAACCTGGGGATTGTTGTTGGATTAAGTATCACTACATCTATGCTTATCGCAACTACAATTGGTGCATTTGTTCCTTTATTTCTTTACAAGCTTGATGTAGACCCTGCAGTCGCAACAGGTCCGTTTGTTACCACTAGTATTGATATTTTGGGTGTGACACTTTATTTCTTGATTGCCTCCCTTTTATTGCCTTTGGCATGAGTTTTTTATTCTATGCCCTAGCAACAAGCTTGGGTATTTATATCCTGTTTGTTCTTTTCTTTTTAACCGGTCTGCGGCGTTTGAAGTTCAGTGAAAAAACAATCGCCAATTGGCCCACTGTTGCAATTGTAATTGCGGCTAGAAATGAAGAAGAAAATTTGCCTGATATTCTTCAGGATTTGACACAACTCGATTACCCCGAAGAATTATTACAGATAATAATTGTTGATGACCGTTCCACAGATAATACATGGCAACTTATTGAACATTTTGCTGAATTGCACACAAATATACATGGAATACAGATTGAAGAAAAATATGCTGAAATGACACCAAAAAAATATGCTCTTACCCAAGGGATCGCCCAGACGGATGGAGAGATTATTTTATCAACAGACGCAGATTGTCGTATTCCCCAAGGATGGGTTAAAAGCATGGTAAAAACTCTGGAAAATGGTGTGGGCATTTCAGTGGGTTCATCCACGATTGATATCCAAAAACCATCATCCTTTGCCCATTACCAACTTGTGGATTTCCTGGCTCTGGTTACAGCAAACGCCGGTGCCATAGGCTGGGGATTTTGCTGGACAGGTTCCGGGCAAAATCTTGCTTATAAGAGAAAATTGTTCGATGACATTGGCGGTTTTAATCCTGTTCGAGAACGAATCTCCGGAGATGATATCTACTTAGTACAATCAATAGGTAAACGCTATGGTTGTACATTTAATATTGATCCCGACAGTTTTATCAAAACCAAGCCTTTATCATCCATTATAGAATTTATAAACCAACGTATTCGCTGGTCTTCTAATTCAAGACTGGCGGCAAAAATAGATCTGTTTTTCCTGTTCTTTTTATTCAATGCATTTCTATTAAACTCAACGTTGCTGGTTGGTATTTTTAATCCATTGTCTTATTCAATCCTTCCAATGGTTTTTGGTGTCAAATTTGTATGTGATGCATTGGTTATTTATTCAGGCGCCGCAAAACTACACCTTGTATTTCCATCTATCATTTTCATTTTCTGGACTATTTTACAACCCCTTTATATTCCTTTTATTGGTTTAGCCGGATTAGGAAACAGATTTAAATGGAAACCATAATGAAACGGTTTTTGTATGTCTTATTTTTTTGTTTTTCTTTAATCCATGCTCAAGAGTATACAATTACATTTTTTGGATTTCCTGCTGTAGATGTGAATATGGAAATTGATTCTAATAAAATCGATTTCAAGGCTAAAACAGTGGGGTTGATTGACTTGATCTGGCCTGCATCAAATCATTATTCAGTAAAATATGATATGAATCATTATGGGATTTTGTCTTTTGAAAAAAACATTCGGCAGGGTTCAACATCGTATACTTCATCCGCAAACTATAGCTCTTCCGACAGTGTTTTAAACTATGATAAGCAAGCATTAAAACGCATACCGGAAATCCAGTCAATTTTTACGCTGCTTCTCCAAGTACAAAAAGAGCCGGTTGACGCATTGGATACAAAATGGTTTTCCATGGACCACGATGGAAAATTATATTCTGCACGACTCCTTTGGGCAGATACAAGTACAATTTCACTTGCAGACAGTGGTATTATATGTGATCATTACCGGCTGGACATCAAAGCAGAAGAAGACGTAACATCTCTACCAGAGCAATCAGACTATTTTATGGATAACATCATTGAATCAAAAGCTATTCGCCAATTATGGGTAGAAAAATCAGGCCAGCATCGGATTATCCAGGCCGCCGTAAAGGTATTCGGAATTAATATTATTGCACGGATTAAACATGTCTGAACCAACCTTTCTGCAACTTTACAAAAAACATATTATAATCTGGCTATTAATTGCCGTTTTCATAGTGGTTGCTCTTAAATTAGGTATCGATGAAAAAATTATCGTATTTGTAACGCTGGTATTGGGGCTTTTTACTCAACTGTTTGCAGGATTGGGTGCGTTGATTGCAATGGTACCGTTTTTTGGACCTTTAATCATTAAGGTACTTGCCATTCCTTTTTTCTGGCTTTTGAACGGCTTGGGTTATTTTGTAGGCATGATAGCCATTAAGCGGGGATATTCCGGCGAATTCATGAAATCCCGTGTACTGACACTGGCATTATTAGTCGGCATTGTCGTAGGGTATATTATTGGGCACATCATACCTTTACGATAATTAATGGACATCCTGGTATTACAAGGACCGAATCTTAATCTTATAGGTGTGCAGTCTGCCAAGGTTGGAGAACATGTAACATTAGATAAAATTAACAAAGAATTACGCCAGCATGCTCATAGTGTCAGTTTAGAAATCCAGCTCCGCTTCCTACAAACTCATAAAGCTGAAAAGGCTGTTTCGTTCATCCAGCGCAATTGTAAAAAAACCCAGGGAATTATTTTTGCTCCAACCTCCTGGGGACGATATGAATATTCAATATTAGATGCATTAAAATTATCCAATTTGCCTTGCGCTCAAGTTTTATTAGATGGAGAATATGGGTCTATCAATAAAACTGATTCTATTTACACTCCCACATGTATTGATACGGCTGTTGGACATCCCATGAAAGTATTTAATACTGCACTGGATTCATTATTAAAACACATTCATAACGATTGATTATTGCTTTTAGATCCAGAATAATTTTTCTCTTCAGAATTGTTACACTTGCCTGGTTAATCAGCTGCACTCCGCCGCCGCCGCCTGAACCAGAACCACCCATTGTCATTACACTTGTAGATACTGTAGTTGTTGCACTGAAAACTCCTGTTGTAGAAATAGACCCTTTTATACATATATCCAACAATTTTGATGAAATAACTTGTATTCTACCGGTAAATATTGAGGAAGAGCATTTTCAGTTTATTGATTCATCGCTTAACACAGTGGCGCAACAATCTTTACAATATTTATTATATGAATCTATACAGGATGATTCATTATCTGTGTTGCTGAAACAAATGATTAATAATGATTATATGTTTACAATCCCAAGTTTTGAGTTTAAATCTGCGGCTGTTTCCGGGGATTCACTGTTTTTGCAGTATAAGCTCAATAAAGCCTTATTAAATCATTTTATAAGGCCTTATATCGATTTATATGGCCATCCGGGGCAGAAACCAATAGCACCATTATTTACTTCCAATCATCGCCCACCCGCCGAAGATTCCATTACTGAACTTAAACTGCTATTACCCTGTAAAAATGTTCCGGTACCCAAACGTTCATTGTTACTCCCCAATGCACCCAGGAAATATCGAAAGGGGATCCATAGGGGGATCGACTTTGTTGTTAACTGGGGTACACCGGTGAATGCAGCAGCTGAAGGTGTCGTCATTAGATCTGATCGTCATTATGAAGAGTCTGATCCGGAATTCAGAAAACAACTGTTAGATGTTTCAGACAAATTGGGTCATACACCTTCTGATGTATTTGAACACATACTCTTAGGACGATCGGTGTTTATCGATCATGGATTTGACCTTGTTCCCGGTTACAGGGCCATTACTATTTATGCTCATTTATCTCATATTGACAGTCACATCAAACCGGGTGTACGGGTATCTGTCGGTGAACAAATTGGGTTATCCGGCAACAGCGGCACAGAAGATGGAATCCTTGGAAAACGAACCGGTGCTCATCTTCACTGGGAACTGATTTTACAGGATGCTGGTGGGGAATATTATTTAGGACAGGGTTGGGATACAGAAAAACTGTATCAAGAATTAGTTCGCGTTTTCAGCGAATAAAGCACTGTTGACAACGATCCCGTGCTTCAACATGAACCTGTTTAAAATGACATCTCGGGAAATATCTGGCTGCAATTCTTCCATTTTTTCTAAAAACAATCTATAAATTTTGTTTACTGTTTTACGTTTAATAGTGACATCAAATTCAGGAAAGTGATCTTTATTATCCGCATACCACTGCACCAGCAGGTGCCTGGCGAAGATATCATTAATCAATTTATTAAATGAGAAGCCGTTATTTATGGACACATTTGCATAAAATGAATAATTGTTTGTTTCGTTTACTAACCAATCCAATGTTATTTCCTTTCCTCCAATTTTACCAATAACCTTATTATCAACTTCCGTTAACATACTAACTGGTATACCTGACATAGAATTGACACCATCTATTTTCTGAATAGAATCCCACACGTTATATAATTCAGCTTGATTTAATGAGGCATCATATTTTAGATAAATGGTATCTAAAAATTTTGTGAAATTTTCTTCACGGTAACCATATTTCCCTTTTTGTACTTCTTCCTTTAATTTGTTCTGGTCGATTTCTATTCTCTTTTCTTTCATTTTTGGAATTTTATGATCTACTATAATAATATGATAACCCATAGGTGATTCCAATGGTTCAAGCAATTTCTCCTGGGGAGCAGACCAGACTACATCATTGAAATTTTTTGACATATACCCAAAATAGATTTGGCCCATCTCGTTCCCTTTTATCTTTGAAACCTGTGATTCGCCATAGATAGACATCGCTTCCTCAAAGGTCAGTTCGCCTGATTGCATCCGCATATAGATCTTTTCAGCTTTTTTAAGCGCTTCTGTTTTTGTGCGTTCTTGGGCTTTCCCAAAAGAAAATCTGTGAGTAACCGTTAATACTTTGACATATATATCTGTATTGAGAGCATTGCTAATGAATGCCAGTGTACTGTCTGATATTTCGAGATTGTTTGCTAAATATTTTTCAACTTTTTCCACAATAAGATCACGCCTTAAACGGTTTTTTTCTTCTTTAACGAAGAAACCAATTTTTGCCAACTCATTTTGAGGGTTAGCTGATAAATGTTTCTGGATAGCATATTTTCTAACAAATGCTGTTTTCTGTGAAGGTGGAAGTGCCCTAAAGGCAGTTTCATCTATACTCTGATATATTTCAGATAAATGAATCTTTTCGCTCTGGATTGTTGCAACTATTACATCTGAACCTGTACAGGCAACAAATAAACCAAATACGACAATCAATATGAGTTGGAAATATTTCATTTTTGGGGGCAGAAAGTTAAAAAAAAGGGCGGCTCAATAGCCGCCCTTTTTTTATGCATAATAATCTGCGTTAGTTTACTTCAGCAGCATCATTTTACCGGTCAAAGCACGATCTTGCGCCTCTACACGATAAATATAAACACCTGAAGCAACCTGTGCACCATGACTATCGTTGCCATTCCATTTGACGGACTGCAGACCAGGCTGCATTATGCCATTATGGAGTGTGGCAACCTCTTCACCCAAAAGTGAGTAAACGGTAACCGTTACGTCACTGCGAACATCGAGAGTAAACGCAATGTTTGTGCTGGGGTTGAAGGGGTTAGGATAGTTGCCTTTTAAGGAAAAGGCTTTTGGTACTACAACATCATCTTCAATACCTGCGATGGCTGCAAGGCCTTCGTAAGCCTGTACAAGTGGGCTGAGAGTTGGTTGATAACAGCAATAATCACCTGCACCGACCCAGTAATAACTAGGTACAGTATTCAGGGCCACAACATCGAAAGACAAGAATGCACTTTTACCACCGTTACCAGCTTGACCATGAATCATTACATTGTATTCTGCGGCATCAGCAGGTACTGCACCTGTGCTGTCGAGAACCAGTGAATAACCGGTCATATCTACGGTATAACCAGTAGCTGGATCTACACCGTCTAGCCAGTTACTGCCACCGGTTTCATATGCTGGATCATAGTTCAGCGATAGTGAATCTGCCAAGAAAGCTGCCAGATCACTTGCGAAACCATCAGCGCCGGCCATGAGGCGGGAAACTCCAGCCTGATCACCGGAAGCTGCATAGTTAATGTCATTGTAATCAGCTGCAATACCTAGCACATCATACGCTACACTGCCAGGAGCATAGGTTGTGTTTACCCAACCAGAACGGGCACCAAGCCATTCGTCACTAGAGACGATATAGGTCTTGCCGCCGCCGAACCAGGCATCAACTTCCGCGTCATTATTGTACACAGGACCGGTACCAGCAAGCTCAACAATTGTTGAGTATGCTGCTGTCAATTCATCCGTCATACCGCCATAGGTAGCGTCCCACAGATCAAAACCTGTGCCGCCCCAATAGAAGTAGAGGTAGGATGAATAGAGCAAATTACCGTAGAGCATGCCCTGATTGTTAAAGATCAGGTCGTTGCCCGCTGTCGCTGTGAAAATGAAATACGAGTACGGATTTGAAGATGTGGATAATCCACCAACGTCAGTCGCTGTCAATGACCAGTAGATAAACGTTCCGGCTGCTTGACCAGGTATTTCACCTGACCAGCTGCCATCACCGCCATCTGTCATGGATACAGTTTGAACTGCTGCTGTCAATGAATCCAGCTGGTAAGACAGTGTTACAGCTGCAACACCGGCATCACCACCGCTGGGGTTATCATCGGTTACAACACAGGATACTGTTTGTGCGTCTGTTGACAAAGTTGTCACTGGAGCATCAATACCCGAAATGACGGGACCACGGTCACCGGTCAAATCAGCTGCCAGTTGGAAGTTGAAGCACCAACCGCGGATGTACCAGCCTGTTTCGCCGCCGGTTCCACCGCAATCTGCTCCGCCCTCTGCAGTGCTAGCATAGTACTTCATGGACGCCCAGGGGACGCCAGTATGGGCTGCATATAGAAAGCCAATGCCGGGATCAGATCCGTCACCGCCGGTTCCAGTGTAACGTACTGCTACACCAACAGTCTCACCAGCCAATAGGTCCACTTCGGAGCCATAGTCTGATAAAGCCATCCAGTTGTCACCACCGCCATTTTCAATGCCGGGGTTGTTGGTAGGATCTAGTGTAGCTGCAGTAAAACCATCAGGCCAAGCAAGGCCCATGGTGGGTGTTCCGGGAGGACCTGATGCGGCTGCAACAGTTCCCAAAGGATCCTGTGCATTGCCAATCATGGCTCCGCCACCGCAAACACCAGCAGCACTATTCCACGCTGTTCCTTCTAATGAAATACCAGCGCCGTCATCGTATCCGGCCAGCCAACCGCTGCCGTTTACTAAGCCCTGGTCATACATGACTCCATCAGAACCATAAGGATAAGATACCTTATGAATAGAAACTGTGAGCTGTTCTCCTGTTCCCCAACGATACACTGGTACGCTGACACCTTTAATAGTCATATCAGCTGGAGCCTGAAAAGTCGTCATAAAAACATCACCGGGGGTGCCATAAAAATATGCTCCCCAGGCATAATCATATGCCAACGTATCAGGAGTACCACGACCAACGCCGTTGTGGGTGTAGTTGTAGCGAGATTCATATCCAGGTATAACTACGATATCCTGCTCTGGATTCCCAATGATCCCAAACTTACTCAAATCTTTACCAGGGATACCACTTGAGGTCCCTTGATCTAAAGCATGAATAGGCCACACGAGAACAAACAGAAGACTAATGGATATTATCTTTTTACTCATGTTATCTCCTTATTTTCTTTTTTTCTTTTTTTCTTTCTTGCAAGAAAGACGCTAGTGGGTCAAATATACGCCCACTACTTTTCGTCTTTATTTTTTTCGATATGTTTAAAAGGCTACCTTTAAAGTTAGCCAGCTTACACCATCGAAATATTCTGCTGTCCGATAAGCATAATCTACAGACAGCCCCATCCCCGTTAAACGGGAAAGATTAAGGCCCAAACCAAAGGTTGGACCCCAAATAAATTCTTCTGTTCCGCTTTCCCATTGATCATCGCCATCATCATCATCAGTGCCTTCTATAAAATCAGCGCCATAGGGCTCTGGATCGAAAGCCATAGCAAGTCCGGTCCGCGCATATAACATGTCCATAAAATTTATTTCAGCGCCTAAGCGATATTCATCAAAAGAAAAATTGTTGTTCAAAAAAGAAGCGCAAAACACTGCCTTGGCAGGACCAAGGTCCAAAGGTCCGTAAGCTAATCCTAGTTCCAGAGTAGTAGGCAATTCAAACTCCGAAAGACTAATACGCCTGGGCTCAGTGTTAGTGCCCGGCTCTGAGTCTTCGGGCTGGTGAAATTCTTCTAAGTCAGCCCCGTTGAAAATCATATTCAAACCTAGATTTTTAATAGAAGCTCCAATTTTTATACCATTCGGACTTGTTTTATACTGTACCCCGGCATCTAAAGCAATACCTGTGGCAGATTCGCGCATAATGGTTTCATTAACAATTTTTACATCTGCTCCAAAGAGTATCCGGTCGGTCATTTGGCGTGAATACAGGAAACTTACAGTCATAAAGCTCGGTGAATATGTTTCTCCTGTCCCATCAGGCAGTTCTGCTGTGGTTACATCAATATTACCAAAATCTAACGATTTCAGTGATATGCCCAACATATTCTTTCCGCCAAAATTAGTTGCTATCGCCGCATAGGTAATGTCAATATCAGCTATCCAGGATGAGTGGGTAAACATAGCTTCACCGGTCCCGGCCATATCGGCAAGACCAGCTACATTCCATTCTGCAGCTTCAATGCCGCTGATGCCAGCAACAAAAGCCCCGGACATAGCTGTTCCCCTAGATCCAACTGGTATTAAGAGCTCTTGTGCACCAGCTGTCCCGCGGCGGCGTTTGCTGCCCCCTTCAACAATACTGCTGATAAACATGGGTACCAGTAAAGTAACAATGATTAATCTATTTATATATTTTCTATTCATATTTTTATGCTCCGATGGAAATTTAATAGACGTCCAAACGTTCTTCAGGCATGAAAACCGCCAGTTTTAAAACTTTCTCACCTACACCTTCAACGTCGATATGGGCGATATACATACCACTTGCAACCGGGATACCAGCTGAATTACGCAAATCCCACTGTGCACGACGATCAGGATCATTTACTGCTGTAATTTCTTTTTCTACTTTGGCAATCATGTCACCTGCAATCGTAAAGATACGAATTGTTGTAGTGCCCACACCCAGATTGGTAAAGTACACAAATCTGTTCAGCTGGTTGCGCTCTTCCGGGTTTTTTCCAAAATACGGATTTGGAAATACATTGATAAATGTAAGCGCACTGTCAGCGTTGGCAGACTGCATCCCTTTACCTGTAAATGTATAGGTATCTGTTCCCGGTCTTATGGGATTCTTGAATGTAACAAGAAACTCATTGCCGCTTTCAAAAGATGTACTGCTTTTATTGAATGAGGTCATCCAGCCCATAATTCCGCCATCAGAATAATGGTTGTTTAACATGGTTCCCGTATAGTCACGATAAACAGGAATGAAATACATATTCTTAGCAAACATTTTACTGCCTGGATTATCCTCATCTAGTTCATATAGAGGTTTACTTCCCGCTGCTAAATACACCGCAATATCAACTCTTCGATCATCTTCAACTGTATACATTTCAAAGGGGACCCAGGCCGTATCAGCTGTTCCACCTATAAGACCGCCCACATTGAAGAAAGAAGCTATAGATCCTTCATCAGAGAATACGACCTTCAAATCTAGCTGAAGCAATTCTGCTCCAGGAGTACTTTCTGCCTGCGCAACACCGTTGGGTTCTAATGATGCTATAAACTCCACCCAAGTACCTGATCCGGTGGCATTTAAACCGCCAAACACCAAAGAGGTGCTAGTATCAGCATCAACTGTTGTTGTCGCTGTTGCATAGCCAGACGGTGCTGCATAAGTTGCATTATTAGAACCAAGAATAAAACCATCCACAATTTCTACATTTTCATAATAATCAGGGAGGTCTGCAAATTCAAGATCTGAATTTGCATAATCATAATAATCTGGTGTTGCCGGAAACAGTGTATCCTGTGCCACAAGCTCACCATCATCTGTATCTGTCAAATACCAATGGTAAACCGAATCCACAATATCAAACGAAATTTCATAATCATGATTTGTCAGTTGATACGGATCCACAACGTGCGGAAAAAATACTGCATCAGAAAGCCCTGTATGCGTTATCGCCAGTGTGTCACTAACACCGCTGGCCAATGCATTGCCCAAGCCTGGTCCGCCAGGGACAGCTTCAATGGCATTGATCGGGCTCTCTATCACCCGCTGGGCGGCATCTGGATCATATGCGTACGCAGTAACAGCAAAATAATATTTCCTGTGATTAATAATACTGCGGCTATTAATTGCATCATAGGTTATTTCAACATAGTGGTTGAGACCAGAATCTGTACCAAATTGAGCAGGCAGTTCAAGGAGTTCACCTGTATCTTCATCCAGGGTTAGATCCAGAATTGTTTTTATATCATCAACAACATCAAATGTTTCAATCCGTGTCCAGGGGCCATTGAGAGAAGCGCCCTGATATACATTGTAGCCCTGGAATGAATAACTAGCACAATTATAACTTTCCAGAACATCACTGTTTTCTTCAAAGGTCAAAATCACTTTTTGATCTAATTGAGCCAATTCGATATTAGGCGATGGGGGCGAGCACACATTAAAATTGGCATCAAAGGCACCTTGAGCAAAATTATCAAAATATAACATTTTAGTAATGGATTTGGCCCAGTTGGAACCTGCAGCAATGATCATTGCGCCCACTACTTCCTGAGTATCACCAGGAGCCAAATAAAATGGGCCGGATGACATCAAATAACGACGGTCACCTGGTACATCATCAATCCAACCCACACCTGTTACTGGATCACCGTTATGTACGAATACTGATGGTTCGCCTGTTGTAGGATCAATATAGGGGTCACCTGTATTGCCCACCAGGCCATTCATATAGCGGAATGTTTCTTCAGCCGTTTCCGGATCTGAAAAGTTGGGGTTACCATTGATGTATTTGGCGAAGGAAGTTAAACCGAGTTTTTTCATATCTGGAAACTTGCGTAAATAATAACCCTTGCCCTGGCCCCAGGTCAATATTGTTGCTGTATCACCAGGAGAGTTAACAATAGGACCCTGAAAAAAGTCACCACCTGCGGCTGGGGCTTCTACTCCGTATGTATTGTCTCCATCTGTATCATTATAAGTATAGCCCACACTTAAATCTGTATTACAGCCGACCAAATCATCGGTAGCATCACCGACATCATCATCGTGCCACATGGCTACAAATACACTATCTAATTCATCAGACCCTTTGTTTATAATCACCCAGCGCAGAAACATAATATTGCCCATGGCACCGGCTTGGTCAAAGCCAAACATAGAGGTTTGTACATCTACGTTCATGGGTGGGGTGCCCCATAGAGGGGTATGGGTTGCTGGATCACCGTCGTTCATCACGTGCCAGTGGAACATATCGCCTAAAATTTCAGGATAATCACCATCATTCTCTGGATCATACACACCATCGCCATCTACATCCACCCAGGGTGCGCCATCATGAACTGGCCAATTAATAAAATCATTTGATGGTAAATTTGTTTCTACCATTTCCGTAAACAAACTGGTCCCTTCCAAAGTGCTAACTGGTAATTCCATTGTCATGGCATCAAAAGTAGCCCAGTCGTTATCTAGAAATGCTTCAACTTCTTTCTTTTGAATTTGATATATTTTCCCAGAATTGGAATCATCCGAGCCGATTGAACCGGGCACAAACTCAACTGTATATTCTGCTGCCGCTGTGCGCAATTCATCTACCCAGGCTCCGCCTGGTGCTTTGGAGCGACCGCTGGCCAACCAAATACCAGATTGAAAAACAGCTAACTTACCACTGCCTTTTGGCCATTCCAGGCCAGAGTTTCCAGTCACATGATAACTGGCATCGTCGCCATGGTTACCATGTACTGAACTAATCTGATTGCCATCCCAAATAACATGTTCAACTGGGGAAGCCATGGACTTATATATTGGTCCATGATACTGCTTATTTATCGGCTCTGCTGCCCATAAATAAGTCAGGCTAAATAGGAAGATGAATAACCGTTTATGTTGCACCATAAAAATCTACTCCTTTAATTTTTTTCAAAATAGTTTATAAATCTACCCGTAAGCCAATTTGAACTTGCCTGGGGGTTCCCCAGCGGCTAGGGGATGTAATTCGCGATGTATACAGATCTTCGCCGGCTGCAGCGGATCCACCGCCAAAAGCAATATCATTCAACCAGTTTTGGCCTGCCTGCGTGGTCAGATAACCATCAGTATCTGGTAAGCCAGAGTAATTATACACCGCTGAAACGTTTTGACCGTTCAAAACATTTTTCACAATACAAAACAGGCTCAGGTTTACACCGCTTACTATAAAGGTTTTATCCAGACGCAGATCAACATTAAACGTGGCCGGCATTACGCCTGAATTCAAACCAGCAATAGGCTGGTCTGAAAGTTGACCGCCAAACACTGCTGTCCGTGGTTTTGAAGGGGTATAGCGCAACCCACTGCCAAAACGCAAAAGAACATTGGCGCCAAACAGCGGCAGTATGCTTCTGGCCCCGGTCCTGTAATCAATATTCAGGTTACCAGTGTGCCGCTGATCAAATGTCGTGGGGGATGTAAAAGTTGGGTCATTGCCGCCCAACCAAGAAATGCGAGTACCAGTATCAGCATTAGACCCTGTGCCACCGGCCCAAGACAAAGTATAATTTGCTGAAACCCGTGCGTTGCCGATCCGCCTGGTATTTAGTGAAAAGCTCAATCCTTTATTAGTGGCATAATCACCATTTACATAAAGAGCATATCCGGTTGGACGTGCTGCAACATTACGTATCTGTAAATAATCTGATTTTTCATTGTAAAACATGGTGATATCAATGCTTACATCATTGGTAACCAACTGTTTAAAACCAATCTCATAATCTGTGGTTTTGGTGGGCAGCAGCTCTGGATTGTTCGAGCGTGTATAATTCCCCTGTTCAATATTGGATAAGAATCTCGCATAGCTTATGTATAGATAATCAAACTTTACCGGCATTAAGTATTTTCCATACGTTGCGTGAAACACTGTTTTATCCGTAACCGGGAACGCTAAACCAATCCGTGGACTCCATTGCGCTGAAACTGGTACATCCACCTGATGCAATTTGCCTTTTGTATCATCAGCTGTAGGTTCGCTATACAGGTATTCCATAGGATCACCAGCCCCATCGCCATCTAAATCAGTATAGTAAACTGTTTCCGCTAAAGTACCGGCATCAGTAATAATAATATTTTGATTCCCTCCTGTTTCAGGATTAAATATTTTGTTTGCCGGGTCAACATGGTCATAACGCAGACCTATGTTTATGATTAAATCACTTACTTCAAACTTATCTTGAAAAAAGAAAGCAGCAATAATAGGTGTGCGTGCTTTATTTATGCCCGAGTCCTCATGATGTTGACCGGTAATATCATAGCCAATATTATTGGCATAAGCGCCTTTAAACGCCTGGAATGTCTGGTCAGCAAAATAATCATCGTAGTCTATTGTTCCGTCGTCGTTATAATCATCATTGTCATAGGTGTCCCCCGGATCCTGGGTATAATCAGCAATACCATCGGAGCCTACTACAAGGGCACCGGCACCATCATTAAAATCTGCGTCCCAGGTCCAAATATCTTGTGTTTCTGAATAGGGTGCATTGCTGTCAAAATACCTGGCAATTCGACCTCCAGATACTGAATAGCTGCGAATATTTGCTTTTTCATAGTGTCCGCCAAGCTTGAGCTCGTGGTCACCAACTTGCCAAAGGACTGATCCTTTCACTGTGTTTCGTGCTTTTTCAGAATTTGAATACCCTGTAGAAGCCTGACCGGCGACACCATAATTAGCTAGTTGCTCCATGGAGCTCGGTTGAGAATTGACACCACGCCATAAGGGGTTAACAAAGCTAGTGTCATAGTTAATACCCACAAATGTAAGGGTCGGGTCAAAATCCCAGTACTCGCTTGTAACTGTATTGCCTTCTGCGTCCAAATATTCCCATTCGGGGTTGGCATAAGCTTCTTTTTTACCATTCATCATAAATGGCAATTCAGTGCTGGAAACGGTACCATCTTCATAAACGAAATTATCAAACCCCTTTTTGTAGACTGGATCATAAGAACTGGCCTCGCTATTGAAACGATCAACCTGTAAAGAGAAAAACATTTTATCAAATCCGGGTACATTTCCGGTCAAGCGACCATACAAAGTGGATATAGTATTAAAAGATTGATTAAAACGGTTTGTTAACGTACCGTTGTCATCGTAAAAATTAAACAGTGCACGGGAATGGGAATAATTGGAGCTCTGGCTATCAAAATAGGTACCGCCCAGTTTAAACTGCCAGGCAAGCGGCAAGAATTTATTTAAATCAAAAAGCAGGTTCCAGTTAGCTGAAAGCCGATTATACCAGTTATTGGCCCGCGGCCCATAAACGTATGAAATATCATCCGGGTCAATCTTAAGATAATCGGGGGCATCATATTCACCATCGCCATCCGTATCAGTATATAATTCGCCTTCATCCCAAATAGTATTGCCGTTCTGATCTGTGAATGCTTCGCCATTATCCGGCAAGCCATTTTCTGGATTCAACATGTCCAAATCGTATATTGGGAATGAGCCCGCCGTAGGACTGTCACCCTGTTCAGTATATTCTAGGGCCCCAAAATAGCGTATAAAATTTACGGCAGGAATGGGTCCGCCCAGCGAACCAGAGATTAGTCGATTACCATAAGAATATAATGTATTCCTATCCTCACTGGGAGCAGTAGCGCCAATATCGGAGAGTGTCTCAATGGTGGATTGCAGTCTATCTCTTCCTGTTTTTGTAGAAGTATTTACAACACCTGCATTCGCTGAACCGTATTCTGCACCAAAACCGCCGGCCTGGAAGGAGACTTCTTCAATACTAATGTTGGGAATGCTACCTGTACGGGTTAAACTAAAAGGATCGCTTACATTTACACCATCCACATAAAAACCTACTTCTTCGGTACGTCCGCCTCGAACATGCAAATTGCCACCGTCTGACACAACGCTTGTTTGCATAGACACAACATTGGCATACCCTCTAATAGGAAGATTCTTAATATCTTCTGAACGTACAACACGTACTTCATTAGTAGCGTTAATTTCGATCAGTGGTTTTTCCGCCGTTACGTTTACTTCTTTACCAGCAATGGTCTCGGATTCCATTTGCGCATCCTGAGTTTCTGCCAAGTCTATGGTGACCCGGATGTTTTCTTTGGTTATTTCTGCGTAACCAATGAAACTAAATCTGATTGTATAAAGACCTGGTGGAATATTTAAAATATAGTATTTACCATTGGCATCTGTAGCTGCGCCCATATTGGTGCCAACCAGAACTACGTTAACACCTGGTAGTAAATTTCCGTTCGCCTTATCGGTTACTGTACCCATGATTTTTCCTGTTTGACCGGCAAATACCATTGCCGGCAATGCTACTATTAACAGTGCTGTAAATAGTTTGACGGAATATTTAAACATATCCATTCTCCGTTTTGTTAAAATCTTTCATATTTTATGATCGGATCATTATAATGATGAACCGGAACTCCGCATGCTTTTTAATGCCGCGGATTTTACATGAGGTTTAGTCACATAACCAAGAAAATTTGTTCAATGTATTTATAAAGTCCTTCTCACTTGATCTTCGGTGCTAAACTATCACTATTTACTTAGTGATTCCAAAAGAATTTTTGCATACGCATTTTTGGATTCAAAGGCTAAAATTATTGTTCTGGAATGCTTACCAATCGCTCCCATAAGGTCCACCATATATACCCATATCGTTTCGGGAGCCATTTGGATTATCATATATATCTCCCGTATGACCGGCGTTCCTACAGGGAGATGTTGCTTGCAGCTCAAAATTTCCATGAGATGCATCTTCAAAAAGAGGGTTTTCAAAAAGGTTCCCTTCGCCAGAAACAAATAGAAATTCATCCGTGTCCGTATATATAGAATTTTGAGGATAGAGCCGCGAATCAACGCCGCCAGCATTGTCCCAGGCGATTGTATTAATAACAGACATTGAACCCAGCATAACAATTGATCCGGAATAATTGGATCCGCCCCACCATCCGCCGCTGCTCACCGCTGATCTGTTTTTATATAATACACAATTAATAATATCTGCTGTTCCTTCTGAACTAATCAGAATTCCTGCACCGCCAGCGGTCCCTTTATTTTTAACGAACAAGCTGTTATACACTTCTGCGTAACCACCAACCCCTAGGCCTCCTCCGGAGCCCGCGGTTTCATTGCGGCTAATGATCGAGTTGCGTATTATTAACGTTCCATCTGCCTGGTTTATGCCAGCGCAATTAAATGAGCTCCCCGGAAAACGAGCATAAATCTTGTTTTTATCAATTTTGCAGCGAATAATTTTATTATTGCCATCAGTTAACACGCCGCCGCCTTCACGTTGAGAAAAATTTCTAGTGACTCTGCTTTCAATCATTTGTGCTTCATCTTGTAAATAAACACCGCCACCTCTACCAGCGGGATAGAGATAGGGGCCTGAAGCATTTACATCTTCTTTCGCGCGATTGTTGCGAATGATACAATCCTGAATAATTGTATTTCCTTTCGCCCACACACCGCCACCGTAAAGTGCCTCTCCACCAATAATTGTCAATCCCTCCAGCTTGCCGGCGTTTATTTCTACAACAGAGCCTAATGTATTTAAGCCCCCCAATAGTGTCATTTCTGGAATAGTGATACTTTTGATGGTCACATCTTTATCCAAAAATTGAAAGTGACCACGAAACACTCCGGGATAGATCTTGATGCTGTCCCCATCATCAATCAAATTGGAATCAAAAGCCAGTTGCGGGTCTTCATAATGTCTGGGGACTTTCAAAGAAGAAACATTTGGCACTTTTAGGGGCGCTGTTAGCGCATGGATGAATTGATCATTCTGATCTACTATCCGTACACGGTATTGGAAAGTTACATCATCATCGATTGTGTCTGTAAAAACAGTTTGCAGTGAATCCTCGATGTGGGCGATTTCTACCCAAACAACACTATCTCCATATGTTGCCGAGCGTTCCACAAAAAATTCTTTGAATCTTTTAATAGTAATATTCGACCATTCAATTGTAACTGGTGTGGGGTGATAAATCTTATCGCCATTATAATCATGGCTGACTGCAAAAATGTCATCGTCGGTAGGTTCTGTATTGAATGGTGATTCGCAGGCCAGGAAGAATAGCAATAAAGTGAATAATATACGCCACATATGTTAGATACTGACCTTCAATGTGATAATTTCCCGGTAGCGTTCAAAATAATTGAAACCCTGACGAATGCTTTCTTCCAATGTAAGATCTAGCTCTTCTTTGGATTTTATGTTCCTGATTGTATAAGATAAACTGCAGTTTATTTTCCACAGTCGTTTTTGCAGAGTAATATTAAGGTTAGCATTTTCCCGGGGCTTGCGGACTCCTTCACCAAATCCGGGAACATAATAATACTGTTCCCCTTCATTGATATGATCAAAGCTCATGGTTAGCCAATCCAAATTCAATTCTGCGGTGGACACAAGGCGATATTCCGGCTTGTTTGGAAAAGCCATGATGTTGCTGATGCTCATCCAGGTACCGCTGGTACCCAGAAGTAGCTTACCATCCAGAAAACGCATTTTCATGGCTGCCTCAAAGCCGCGAATATCTGCTGTCAGATCATTAAAGGGGACCGCTGGCCCCTCTTCCACGGGGCGATAAGCTATTTTATTGGTGTAATCATTAATAAAAACACCCAGTATCAAATTGATCTCCGAAATAGGCAGTTCAGCTTGCACATCCATAAAAGTCATATCCATATTGACCTCTGTCGCTGCCAGATGCTCCCGGGTCAATACCGTATCCATGGAACTGTCAAAAACAGCATGTGCAAAGTGAAACCTGTCGCTCAATGTTGGCAAACGAGAATTGCTGCCCTGGTTTACAAACAATGAATAGCGCAGTTTGTTGGTTTGACCATCTACATGCACACCCAAACGCTTACTTGTAACAATCGATGAAAATTCATTATTGATCAACTCTGGTTCAGCTATTGGCAACCCATTTGAATAATAATCGTAGATCTCATCCATGTTTGTTTTGATATTGTTAAACCGAAAGCCAAATTCCCAGTTTATATGATCCACAATGGGGCTGTCACTGGTAATAGCCCAGCGGGAAACAAGTGCACCTGCTGTAGTGTTTCTGTTCATTTCTGCAATATGATCTTCAGTGGGAAAACCGTCCACATCAAAATAAGAACGATCACCATTGAAATATTGCGTTTCTGATTCTAATTGTATGACATTATTGATGTCCCGGATATTAAACCCTTTAGATGTTTGCAATATTGTAGAGCCGTCTTGCAGTGCTTCTTTTACACTGGTAAAATAATTCTGGTCCAAATTCCACGCCCGTTGGCCAACCATGAATGACCAATTTTGTGTGTTTAATAGCTGACCTTCATATTTTACACTGACCACTTCCAAGCCATCATCAGCTGTTACACTTCCTGATTCAAATTCCAGTGTTTTGCTCAAATTATACCAACTCACGTCAAAACGACCATTGAAAACATCGGCCCCAGCAAAAGCATTGTTGAAAATAGATGTGGTGGTGGTGCGGCCGCCATAGGCTCGTGTCTTGCCCGTAAATCTTCCACCTAACCCTACCGGTCCCAATACACCTGTAGCTCCATAAGAAAGATCTAGATCGTTACCATACGTTTGGCCCAGTCCTTCAGCAAGATAAACTGAATTTTTGGTTGCTTTACGGCTTTCTACATTCACCACTCCACCAATAGCATCACTGCCAAATAATGACGAACCACCTCCCTTAACAACTTGTATCTGTTCAATAGAATTAAGATCTATAAAAGAAAGATCCGCCACTCCGGTTTGTGCATCGTTAATGCGTACGCCATCTAAAAAGACCGCCACATCCGTAGCATTGCTCCCGCGAATGCTGACCGTCTGCTTACCGCTATTGGCATAATTCAGCTTGAGGCTGGAAACACGGCGTAAAGCACTGCCAATGTCACGGGCACCTTGTAATTCTATGGCTTCAATATCTATACGATCTACTGCTGCCGATACATCCAGCTCCACCTTGCGTCGCACACCCATTACCTCAATCTCCTGTCCTATAATGACCGCCGCAGTAAGCTCGATGAGTAGAAAGCTGTCGTTCTTCACTGTTACAGTTAAAAGATTATAACCAATGTGAGAAATATCCAAAGTAAATGGGAAAGATCTTTTTGTGGAAAAGGTAAATTTACCTTCTATATCAGAAGCGACACCTTCGTCTCCGTCCGTTACAATAATGTTTGCTCCTGTAACTGCTGAACCATCTTTACTATCAACAGTTATACCTGAAATTTCATGAATCTGTGCCATTGCCCAAGACAAAGAAGCAATCAAAATGGGGATGAATTTGTACATATTATTATTAACTGATCGGAAATTAACGTTTTTATAAGAGGGTCTATTCAATTTTACAGTTTAAGTTTTATTTTCTTAATAAAGCTTTAGAAAAACGCCTGGCAGGAATGGCTTTGTCGAATTCAATCTCATCAATTATCCATTCCGTTCCTTTGCTGTTCCGTTTAAGCTCATCCTTAAATACAAATCTCGATGGGAACCATCTGCTCTGTACCTTTTTTATTCCATCCATGGTGGATGTTTTTAAGAGCTTGCCGCTTTTGGCATACAGTTCTTCTTTCATGGGCAGCAGGTATTCCTTGTCGATCCACGCCCTGCGCATAGGATAGGACAATCCTTTCACTTTTGCCTCCAACAACATAATCCAATGATCTCGTCCATCTATTTCAACAGAGCCTTCTAATGTGGCTTCATAGAGTTCCATGAGGGGGCGGTCTTCCATCATATCGTTGTAGGACATATCTGAACCCATAACCGATTGACGCAGCATATGCCCGGAGATCTGGATTACCCGGTCTGTCTGGGGCGAGTAGGTCCAGAGTTTGTCACCCAGCTTCAGCATTTTAGTCCCTTTTTCCCGGGGTGGAGAAAGATATTCAGTGAATGCTAGATCGATACCGACAACCCAGTTCTTGGATTCAATGGTGCGGCTGGTGCGCCGTCCATGGACGATCATTTTACTGGTTAATATCCGACTTTTTGCGTTCAGGTTATTGTCCATGGCCTCGATAATATCCTCCACGGACATATCATCCGCTTGAGCAAAGAGAAATGTAAAAGATAGAAAAGAAATAAGAATCTTGATCATGTTTCCAGTTCCTTAAACAATTGCGCCATTTCCCGTTTGTAGATGGCCAGGCCCGCCAGCATGGTTCCCAGTACTGTAGCTAAAACACCGGGTATGAAGCCAATATAAAAAAGATCGGGTGTAACCTGAGCGTAGAAAATATTGGGCATAACCATGGANNAATGGTGCGGCTGGTGCGCCGCCCGTGGACTACCATTTTGCTGGTCAATACTCGACTTTTTGCATATAGATTTTGATCAATGGCTTGAAGGATTTGCTCCACGGTCATGTCAGTTTGACCAAACGAAAATGAGCATAATAACAAGAAAATAATTTGTTTTCGCATATTGTAATTCCTAATCCAACTAGTTTTCCAACTCTTTAAATAATTGCGCCATTTCTCGTTTATAGATTGCCAGGCCCGCCAGCATGGTTCCC
>DJKX01000045.1 GCA_002436185.1 Fidelibacterota bacterium UBA6531 | reverse complement strand
GTATCCGGAATGGGGTCAGGTGTAATTTCGGAGCGTCTGGCCGGATCGGATTTCATCTTATTTCCTGGATGCCAGTACGGAGTCGATAATGCCGTATTTTATAGCTTCATCAGCGCTCATGAAATAATTACGATCTGTATCTTTTTCAATCTTTGTGATTTTTTGACCTGTTTGTTTAGCCAAAATTTTATTCAGTTTACTTTTGAGGCGAATGATTTCATCGGCTTGGATTTTGATATCCGTCGCCTGGCCTTCTGCCCCACCCAAAGGCTGGTGAATCATAATCCGAGAATTGGGCAGCGCCGAGCGTTTCCCTTTCTTTCCGCCGGCCAAAAGAAACGCGCCCATACTGGATGCCTGCCCCATGCAAATCGTTGCCACATCAGGTTTAATATAATTCATGGTATCAAAAATAGCCATGCCAGAGGTGATGTATCCGCCGGGAGAATTGATATAAAGATAAATGTCTTTATCGGGATCTTCTGCTTCCAGAAATAAAAACTGGGCAATGATCAATGAAGAGACAGTATCGTCAATCGGCGTGCCCAAAAAGACGATGCGTTCTTTGAGTAATCGTGAATAAATATCATAGGCCCGTTCGGTACGGCCGGTCTGCTCCACCACCATGGGTATGAGTTGTGCAATTTCGTTTTGTCGTTTAGTCATGTGTGTGCGCTTCCTGCTGGCGGAGATCCTTCGTTTTGACGTCCACCTCTTTTATTTTAGCAAATTGACGGAGGTAATCTAATATCTTCTTTTCCATTAAATCATCCTCAATTCTTGTGCGGTTGCTGGGCTTTTTATAGTACTTTTCGATCTCTTTTTTATGATCTGGTGAACGGTCCAACAATTTCTGAATCTCTGCCTCAACATCTTCTTTGGATACTTCAAGCTCATTTTCGTTGATGACAGCTTTACGCACCAAGAACCACTTCATGTTGCGTTCCGCAACCGATTGATATGTTTCCCGCACTTTGGCTTCATCCACTTCCTCTGCGCCGGCTTGACCGGATTGCTTAATGTCTTCCACCATATGCTCCAAGTACGATTCCACCATGGAGGGTGCAAATTCCGGATTGACTTTTTCGATCAATGCATCGGATAACTGCCGTTCAAAGGCTTCTTCGCTGCGGTGTTTATAATTATCTTTGATGCGTGTTTCTACATTTGCTCGAAGCTCGGCTTCTGTTGTGGCATCGGGATCGACTTTCTTTATGAATTCTTCATTTATTTCCGGCAATACTTCTTTTTCTACGTTGATTACAGATACTTCGTATTCAGATTTTTCACCTTGCTCATTTTCCGTAAGGTGCATGCGGATTTTATCCTCTGCTTTGGCGCCTTTGAGCTTATCCAGATTTTCATTCTTGATTACTCCGCCACCCACTTTTAAATATTGTTTTTCCAGTTTTTTACCAATAATGGGTACACCGCTGGGGTCTAGTTTTTGAAGGTCCGCTAAAATAAAATTCCCTTCTTCTGCACCGGTCTCTACCGTTTCCATCGTGGAATGATTGCGACGCATATCGTTAATGACATGATCAATATCTTCCTGATCATGAATGTAATTCGTCTTCTGCACTTTAAAGGCCCGTTTGCGGAGTTTGGGTAAAATGATTTTTGGTTCGACTTCAAATTTTGCTGTAAAGGACATATCGCTTTCATGGTGGAAATCTACTTTTTCCACTTCTGCTTTGTTTACAGGCAAAAGGTCTTTTTCCTTGAGCGCTTGTAAATAATATAAATTTAAGGCATCCTCCACGAAGTCCGCTTCCATGGCGGGCTTGAATTGTTTCATCAAAACCTTCATGGGAACCTTGCCCGGACGAAAGCCTGGAAGATTCACTTTTTTACTAAATTTTTTGGCGTGTTTATTAAATCCCTCTTCTAGTTCTGCCCAAGGGACTTGGACGGACATTTCCCGGGAATACGTATTTATTTCTTTTACATTTATTTCCACAATTTCCTCTTAAAAAAACGGATGGGAATATAGTTTAGTTGGAGTGTATTTCTTTAAGGAAAAAGAGATTTATTTAGATGTTATTTTAATAATATTACACCTTTATATAACAAAAACATACTCCCCATCTGAAAAACGTGATAAATATCATTATGATTAAAATGTTTGTGGAAAGAAAATCCGCTTTGCTGAACGGCAGTTCCGGCAAACGCCATGAGAACACTAAAAATAATCCAACTGGTTCCATCACTTTGAAATCGTAATAACGAATAAAGCATCATGAGCAGAAGCAGCATCATAGCTGGAGTATAAAAACGGATCACAGTTTTGAAATCATCATTTCGTGTAATAAGTATCATATAAACGATAAGTCCTAATAAGGGTAGCCATTTCAGCCAATCCATTGTGTTGAATGGTACAACATGGTACAGCCCACCCAAAAGCATGGAAAAGGTCGTGAGTCCAATGCAGTATAAAGTTATTCTCCAAATAAAAGTATGAATGCTTTGAGGTAAATGGGGACCGATTCCGTGGGTCATCGCACCGAGTAATCCAGCCAAACTCATGAAGAAAAACACCAGCATAAAATGTAAGTGAACACTCATAAGTTTGGTGGCATAAATACCGTATAATTCCCGGGCGAAGTATAAACCCAGACCAAAAATGAGCAGATCAGTAAACGCTGTCATAGGTTCGTAGATGAGCGGTTTATTCACCGGGGCCGCACACACGTTTTATTGTATGATAAACAATCCGTGTGCCCATCATCAAATTTTCCACCGACAAGCTTTCGTCAATACCATGTATAGATTGAACGTCCTTTTCTGTCACCATGACGGGAATAAGCCCGTAGCAATTCACACCTTTGGCCTGAAAAAACTGGGAGTCTGTTCCGCCAATTGTCATAAAGGGCATGGCCAGTGCATCCGGCTTTTCACGATGAAGTTCATCAGATAAAATGTTAAAAAAGTCTGTTTCCCAGCTGGATACATGCTTGTTCCGGGGAATACGTTTGGAAATGAATTGCACCCGGTCGTCATTCACCACATATTTCAGATCATCTAAAAATTCTTCCGGTTCCACATGAGGCAGCAGGCGTATATCCAATGTTGCTGTGGCTTTTTCCGGAATGATATTAGTCTTATAACCAGAATTCAACATGGTGAGTGAAATGGTATTGCGCAGCATGGCATTGGTAGACACACTGGTGCCAGCTACAGAACCTCCAGCCAAATAACGCACCAGCCCATTATCCAGGCTTTTCATGACAAACCCTTGTCCTCCACCAGTGCTTTCTCCCAAGCGATTGAACATTTCATCAACGACCGGGGATATTTCCAAAGGTGTATTCCAATTCACAATCCTGGTAAGAGCTTTTACCAATATCTCATTGGGATGATCCTTGTAAGGACGCATACCATGACCGGACTTCCCTTCCACAACTGCTTCCACCCAGAAGGATTTTTTCTGGGCCACGGCAATGGCAAAAGCGCTTACTCCGGGGAAGGAATCCTCTGACCCAATTCCACCTTCATCCCAGACCCATTCCGGATCCAGCTTGTCCCAGTGGTTCTCGATCATCCATGAAGCGCCCAGAGGACCTAATATTTCTTCATCCGCCACAGCCAAAAATTTGATGGTTCGCTCCGGCCGCCAGCCTTCCCTGTGTAGCTGGATCATGGCCATCAACTCCATGATACCCATTCCTTTCATGTCGATGGCTCCCCGGCCGTAAACAACGCCATCACGCAATTCACCATCGAATGGCTTTTCATCCCAGAAATCTTCATCCACCGGCACTACGTCCATATGGTTTATTATAAGCAATGGTTTTAATTCGGAATTCATGCCTTTCAGTTCCGCCAAAACGTGCATACGTCGCGGATCATCGGGGACAGTGAATGTTTCAAATGAAATATCTTCTTCTTCAAAAATGTTAGCAAACCATTTTGCAGCTAATCGAACATCCCCGGGAGGATTGCTGGTGTCGATCCGTAAATATTGCTGAAACAGGTCTACCGTCTCGTCACGAGCCTTTTCCCAATTAGGTTCAGCAATTAGAGAGGAAATGGAAAAGATTAATAATATGCTTTTTGTCATTTTACAAGTCCATAATGATATTCAATATCTGAATAATGTCAAAGAATGTTACGTTCCCGTCCTCATTCATGTCAGCTGCAAATTGCACGCAAGGTTCGATCTCGCCAGCATCCAGAATAATATCCACTGTTGTCAACACATCCATGATATCCACTACCTCATCTGTATTCACATCGCCTTTGCTCCATTGTGCACAGGAATCCTGGGGCAGCATCGCCGGTACTTTCATAGCAATACAATGAATTGTCCCATTGGCAGAAATAATCTGGTTACAGTCATAACCGATGATTTCATA
>DJKX01000030.1:20841-23052 GCA_002436185.1 Fidelibacterota bacterium UBA6531 | reverse complement strand
GGATTACATAAATTTGTTAGTAGAAAGTTTATATTTGATAATCATGCAGGGCAGGTTGCTATATACCGAAATCCTTTTCGCATAGAATTAGTTGGAGATGCAGCAATCGGCTTTTCTCATGACCGTTTGCCTACAACTGATATTACTTTGCGAGCTGATGCAGAAAAGTTTAATAGACAGTGTATCCCGGCGGGGGAATTTATTGGCTGGTGCGAAAATGGACAGCAGCTGCCACTACAAGCGATTGATGAGCAAGGTGAAGATCAAATCGATAATTTAATCGAGAGAAAAAATGGCAGTGTATTAGCCAAACAAACCATGCAGTTTTTTATGGTTAACACTGATTTGGAAATTGTAACCAATGACTGTTTGTTTTATGCCACGGTAGAAGAATCTTCCCAGAAAGAGATGGAAAAGACCTGCAATAGCAGCTAACTCCACCCAAAGGATTTAAGCAAGGGATGAAAAAGATATTACTAATTGTATTACTACTCTCACTTGGGTTTTCTCATACTACTGATTTACCTTCAAAGGTTGAAATTGAAATGATGACAGAAGAAGAAAAATTGTTATTATATGAAGAACATAGAATTAATCCTTATAATAATATGTTATGGACAGGAATACTTCCTACTTCAGGACATTATAGAGTTCATAAATGGAAGAGAGGCTTCGGAATTTATCTTGCTGGAATGTTGATTTCACAGATTGCTTACGGATCCATGGGGCTTAATAATTCAGATTATACCATGGGCACAGAATCGGACGCTTATTATGATGATAATTTTGAAGGATTAAATTTTGATAAAAGTATGAAAGCAATTATATGTGTTTTAATTGCTGATACATACATCCAAACAAAAAAACATAATAAAAACTTATATAAAACGATTTTTGATGACATTCCTGAATAAAACCATTCAAACAAGAGCCCCGCAGCAGCAACCTGTACTTATTAAAAGAAATTGGAATTAAGACGGTTGAAATGTTTATTTTTATGTTAAATTTCTTTATTATAATTGTAAGGAGTCATTAATGAAAACAATAATACATATCAGTATTTCTATAGCTCTTTTATTTATGATCAGTTGTGAAACTGATATCACAAAGTCCAAAGAAAGTAACGACTATGAATTAATCCTGGCGATTATTAGTGCTGAAAAAATTTCCATTAGTATGAATGAGTTACCAGCCGAATCTCAGGCCGTCGTGGAACAAGATTTTTATGATTATATTAGTACAGATGCAAGCGTAGCATCGGATCTTGGATATGAAGTAGAACTGGCTGGTTTGGGTCACAGAACCGGCAGTCGCAATGAAGTCTATTTTAATATGAAAGGTAGGAAGCTCGATCCCTACGATGACGGTAGAAAAGATGAATTTTACTGGGACAGGGATGAGAAAGAAGATTGGAAATGTTTTGACCTTGTGCTGCCCGTAACATTTATAATGCCCGATGGGTCAACTATCACAGTTAGCAGTGACGATGAAAATAGCTGGGCAGAGCTTAAAGATTGGTACGAAGATAATCCAGATTCAGAAGAGAAGCCATCTCTGCAGTATCCCGTTGATATCACCTTTGATGGTGAGATCGTATCGATTAACAATGATGATGAAATGCGTGAACTATATCGTCAATGTGACCGCGGGAGAGATTGGAATAGAGAGAAATGTTTTGGAATGTTATATCCTGTGACATTTACAATGCCAGACGGATCGTCTATTACTGTAGAAACTGATGATGAAGAAGGCTGGGCAGAGCTTAAAGATTGGTACGAAGATAATCCAGATTCAGAAGAGCGTCCCACACTCCAGTATCCAGTTGATATAGTATATAGAACAGATGATGGGGACTCCGTTGTTACGATTAATAATGAAAGTGAAATGATCGCAGCGAAAAAAGACTGTCGTGAAGATTGGGATGAAGATGATGAGAGACCCGGACCAGTATTTTTTGATACTTCTGGCAGACTGACTATGGATTCTTATGCAATAAGAGATAACTCTAGCAAGATTGATATACGCTAGTATGCTTATAGATGATGTCTCCTTATTAAATCATTATGAAAAATATTGATTAAATTTCACAAAGTATTAACATAATGACAGAAAGGAAGGGAACAAATGAAAAAAGCACTATTACTGCTCATACCGCTCATGATCTTCATCAGCTGTGAAGACGAAAAAGAAGATGAAGATGTATCAGCCTTC
>DJKX01000030.1:0-20532 GCA_002436185.1 Fidelibacterota bacterium UBA6531 | reverse complement strand
AAGATGAAGATGTATCAGCCTTCGTAGGTACCTGGGATTTAACATTCATGGGTGAATATGAAAATGCGGATTGTACAGGTGATTTAGATTCCACTAACTGGGACTTTGTACAAGCATTTGGAATGTCAGTGACAATGACTTTGAATGATGATGGCACAGCTGAAATGACAGTATCTATATTGGGCGAGACTGAAACTGGAAATACAACATGGTCAGAAAGTTCTGATGGAACATCATTAACTATCAATGGCGAAAGTCAAAATGTTTCCATGGCATCTGATGGTAATTCATTTTCTGTTACGGCTATAAATCCCGCATATTGTGAGGATTCATATGGAGAGGAAACAAGCTCTACTGATGCGACATCATGCCAGGCTGCTGGTAATTATTGGATCGAGGCTTCCTGTTCATATATGGAATACACAAAACAATAGATCACTATAACATAATATTACAAGGAAAATCCCCGTTCTGATTTTCAGGGCGGCGATTTTTTGTTTACATTCCCGGGCTATTTTTATATAATTTTCAAAGGTAAACACATGAATGAACGACACGGCATCGCTGTATTGTTTCTTGTAGCAGTGGGAATGATCTTTCTTAATCCAAATAAGGCATCCTTAGAACCGCAGGTTGAAGATGAATCTGCAAAGGCTAATGCTTTTTTTGAAAAAATATTTCAGGATAGGGTAGACCGTAGCCCTGAATTCAAGATGTGGCTGGGAATTAAGGAGGCCCAGGGGCACTGGGATGATAATTCAGAGCGAGCTTCTAAATTGGGACTGGCAAGAACAAAACGTGAACTACGCTGGCTCATAAACAACATAGACTATACTAATCTCGATGAACAGACAAGATTAAGCTACGATTTGTTCGTCTATGAGCACGAGCGCAGCATCGCCAACCACAAGTACCGTTACCATAATTATCCATTCAACCAGATGCACGGTTTGCAGTCCGGTATACCTGCGGATCTCATTAGTATGCATAAGGTGGAAAATATCCGCGATGCTGAAAATTATATCAGTCGGCTACAGAGAGTTCCAACCTTATTTAAGCATGCGATCATTGGCCTGGAAAAACGCAGGGCTGTAGGGATTATTCCACCGGAATTTGTTTTTCCTCATGTCCTTCGAGATAGTAGAAATGTTATTTCTAATGAACCGTTTGAAAGCACAGGGATTGATGGGACGATCCTTGAGGATTTCAGGAAAAAGGTCAATGCGCTGGACATCAAGCAGCGCCAACGTGATCGATTACTGGTTCAGGCCGAGAATGCCCTGGTCAAACAGGTCCAACCAGCCTATGAAAAATTGATCGCATATTTTGAAGATCTCCAGAATGAGGCATCACCAACAGATGGTGTCTGGGATCTCCCTGATGGTGTTAATTTTTTCAATGCGCGCCTGGCTGCCATCACCACAACAGATATGACAGCGGATGATATCCATGAAGTGGGATTAAAAGAAGTAGATCGAATCCATGATGAAATGCGTGCAATCATGAAACAGGTAGGTTTTTCGGGAACACTCCAGGAATTCTTTGTTCATGTGAATGAGGATGAACAGCATTTCTATGGGGATTCTGACCAAGGACGAGCAGATTATGTTGCAGAGGCAACCCGGATTGTGGATGAAATGAGAGAGACGCTGGATGAGTTATTTATCACCAAACCCAAAGCAGTCATTGTGGTGAAACCCGTGGAAGCATTTCGTGAAGAATCTGCCGGGAAAGCGTTTTACCAGAGTGCAGCATTGGATGGATCACGTCCGGGAACGTATTATGTGAATACTTACGATATGAAAGCCATTCCAAAATATCAGATGGAAGCATTAGCCTATCATGAAGGTATTCCCGGTCACCATATGCAGATAGCCATTTCCCAAGAATTAGAAGATATTCCCATGTTCCGCAAATTTGGCTGGTATACCGCCTACGGCGAAGGCTGGGCATTGTACAGTGAATATATTCCAAAAGAGATCGGATTTTATACGGATCCCTATTCTGATTTCGGCCGTTTGGCTATGGAACTCTGGCGAGCTTGTCGGTTGGTGGTGGATACTGGGATCCATGCCAAAAAATGGACCCGGGAAGAAGGGATTGCCTATTATGTAAATAATACACCCAATGTGGAAGCAGACGCTGTAAAAATGGTTGAGCGTCATATTGTCATGGCGGGCCAGGCGACGGGCTATAAAATAGGTATGCTCAAGATTTTGGAATTGCGGGAAAAAGCCAGAATGGAACTAGGCGATGCTTTTGATATTCGCGAATACCATGACGTGGTTCTCACCAATGGCCGGTTACCATTGAACATTCTTGAAAAACAGGTAGATAACTGGATCACATCCAAACTGAATTGACATGCGTTTTGCTGTTATCAAGATTGCCTACAGAAACTTTTTGTATAATGAATAAATTTCTATATCTACTTGGAGCTTTTTTTCTCTTTTTCCATAGTATGCTTTGTGCTCAAGTTTCAACTATAAGTGGCTTCGTTAGAGATGATGCCAGCGGCGAGCCCCTGGGATATGCTAACGTGTTTATTAAAGATAGTAACATCGGCGGGGCGACCAACATGGAAGGGTATTTTGTCATAACCGGTGTACCAGCAGGTGAGCAAGAGATCGCTGTCTCCATTATCGGGTTTGAGATAATTACAGATAGCATCATGGTATTTGCTGGCGAGAACCAGCGCTTGGATTTTCGCCTGCGGTCCACAGTTATTGAAGGGGAGGCAGTGGATGTTTTCGGTGAGATCCAGAAAATGCGCCAGCTTGTGGAACCCAGCAGGGTAAGTCTTGATATTCGGACACTAGAAATGGCACCAGCTTTTGTGGAACCGGACCTCTTTCGCACGGTACAGATGCTGCCGGGAGTACAGACCCTGAATGATTTTTCCAGTGCCCTCTACGTCCGCGGCAGTACGCCGGACCAGAACCTGGTCATGCTGGATGGCATTACCATTTATAATCCCTATCATTTAGGCGGTATCTTTTCCACTTTCAATACTGATGCTATCAAGGAAGCGGATTTCCACGCCGGCGGCTTTCCGGCTCGTTATGGTGGTAGGATGGGTGCCATATTAAATGTGATTAACCGGGAGGGTAATACGGAAGAATTTCACGGCATTGCCAATATATCGGCCATTTCCAGCAAGGCCCTGCTTGAAGGCCCCCTGCCGAAAATCGGCGGTATGAAAGGCTCCTGGATGTTTGCCGGAAGACGCACCTATTTTGATCAATTTTTTAATGCAATCTTGTGGCTGGCCGGTGATGATAGCGGCTTCGAATTTCCCTATTATTTCTACGATTACCAGATCAAGATCAACCTGGATTTAAACCCCGACCACCGCCTCACCTATAGCCGTTTTTATGGCGACGATGTTCTGGACTTTGAGTTTACCGATCAGTCAGAGAGTTATGAGATCCAGACTGATTATTATGAAAATAGTAGTTCGACCTTCGCTATCAACTGGCCCTGGGGGAACCATTCCAACAGTTTGACCTGGCGCTGGCTCATTAGTCCCCAGCTGGTGGCAAAAACATTTGTGGCCAACAGCCGCTACCGGTTCCATTTTGATATGTCTTTTTCAGAAACCGGTAACTGGACTTCTGGCAATGAATTGGGCTCTTTCAGCGATGCCTTTTCCTTTGATTTCTTTGATATTGTGGATGATCGGACCATCGAAACAGAAATTTCCTGGCACGGATTGGCCAACCACCAGCTTATGGGCGGGGCGCAGATCAAGCGGGTGAACTATGACCTGGGGATGGAATTGGAATATTCCACCCTGGACACAACCATTTACCTGAATCCATTACAGATGCAGGATCAAACCCAGGAGACGTCGTTATTTTTCCAGGATAAGTGGGATGTTACCTCCAACCTGGCATTGCAGTTGGGGGCTCGGTTTATGGACTATTCCCTCCATGACACGCTGTACATCGACCCCCGCTTTGGCTTGAAATATCTTTTGCGGCAAGACCTGTCTTTTAAACTGGCGATTGGCCGTTATCACCAATTCCTGACCATTGCCAATTCAGAGGATGAATCCCTGCGCATTATCGACTTCTGGCTGGGCATCCCAGCTGAACGGCAAGCGCCCTACGCCGACCACCTAATACTGGGCATTGAATACCTGTCCGAGGAGAACTGGCTATTTCGGGCCGAAACCTACTACAAGCATTTTGAGAACCTGATCACCTTGAAACAGGGTGAGCTATTCCAGGAAGAACAGGATGAGCTGCGCTTTACACCCTTTAACGAATTTTATGATACCAGAGGATATGCCTACGGCCTGGAACTGTTATACAAAAAGACTGCCGGGCGCCTGCGGGGCTGGGTTGGTTACACCTACGCGGAGACAAAGAGGCATATTGATAAATACGGCTGGTACTATCCCAAATATGATCGTACCCACACCTTGAACCTGGTGGGTGATGTTGAGCTATATAAAGAAGGGAGCAGCGGCATAGGTTCCTACCTGAAAGGTGTTCATTTCAGCACGTCCCTTCAAGTGGCCAGCGGGCAGCCCTTCACCCCACCCATAGGACGCTATGAGCAATGGAACGCAAACCATGACCCGTATATGCCTTCCTGGTATGGTATGGAAAGTTTTCTCGTGGGCAGTAAGAATTCAGAACGACTACCGTTATATTTCCGTTGGGACATTGGTTTTAAACAGAATAAAACGTTCTTAGGTCTGCCCTATGAGCGCTATATCCAGCTGATCAATGTGACCAATACAGTGAATGCCTTGACCTACCAGTACCGGAACAAGATCAACCGGCTGACCGGGGAAACCATCGGCATGGAACGGGCGGCAGTACCCATGTTTCCATTTTTCTTAACCTTCGGTTACAGGATAGAGATATAATGCGTCTAATTTCTATCAGTTTTTTCTGTATTCTTTCATTTGCCTGTATGAGCATTGACCGGGAACTGGATTGGGAGGACGTCACCTCCGATCACGAATCGGTGCTGAACATCATGGGCCTGCTTTCCACAGATTCACTGGTGACAAGCGTAGTTCGTGTGCACCGCTCTCTGGCCATGGACGAAGCTTCCGATACACTCATGCGGGATACCATTTTCGGCAACATTGTTATCTATTATGCCTCCCGCTATGTGGTCCGCGATGCGGAAGTGATCGTTAGCAACGGACAGCAGGATTATCTATTCGAATACACTGATTTTGAAATGGGCGAGGACGATACCGTTGTCGTTGGCGGTTATGTGTACAACGGTGATGATCTGCAGCCCCAGGCTGGAGAAACCTGGACCCTATCGGTGACCACACCAGGCGGCTTGAGTGCGAATGGGGAAACGATTATTCCCCCTGCACCTCAGCTAATTAAAGAAGAATTACCGGATACATTTCAACTTAGCCAAACTATGGATATCCGCTGGCAAACCATGGCCGATAACTACCAAATCATCAACGCTGGCAATGTACTGGCCTATTTTTTCGATTATGATTATTACGAGGATAGTAAACCGGATTATGCCTGTGGGCTGTGGCAGGAAGAGATCATCAGTCCCGATGAAGCATCCTGGACTTACCGCCGGGAGATTTGTGAGGATGACCCGTTTTTGGATTGGGAAGAGGATTACCTGCTCATCAACCTCATGAGCATGGACAATAATTATTTTGATTATTTTATACGCTATGCCGGGGACCCGGAATTTTCCAGCCTGTTTTTAGGACAGGGCGGTTCCGGTCGCAGTTTCGGTATTGAGGGCGGTATCGGCGTCTTTGGCGCTGTCGGCATTGACCGGCACTATATGCCCATCGTACCTTAACTAACACCACAATATGTAAAAAGAGCCAAGAACAGATTATGAGAATATGTTTGCTATTAACCATATGTTTTACAGGATCAATACTCCTGGGCCAGGAGTTGTTTGATCCCTACCAGGTCCACTCCCTGGAAATAGAATTCTACAATTCTGATTATGATTCCATTTTGCAGGCTCAATGGGAAATTGATGATAAATCCTATGAACTTGCCACAGTCGTTTTCAACGGCGATACATTAGATAGTGTTGGTGTCCGCTATAAGGGAAATTCCACATTTTGGTGGACCCAAGTTTTGGGCAGTCCCAAGTTTCCCCTGAATATTGATTTTAACTTGATTGATGATGACCAGGACCTGCTGGGCTATATAAAAGTTAAGCTTTCAAATTCCATTTTTGACCCAACCTTTGTTCGGGAATCCATCGGTTACATGACTCAAGGGTATTATCTGCCTACTTCTGAAGTCGGGTATATGAATGTGTCTATAAATGACAGCTATTTGGGATTATATATTGCAGTGGAATCAGTGAATAAACCTTTTCTGACCAAACACTTTGGAAATAACGAAGGCACATTTTTTAAGTGCGAACCCCAGTTCCACTATGGCAGTAATTATAATGCCTGGCCGGATATGCGCTGGTATGGCGCCGATTCCACAATTTATGCATACCAAAAGGGCTATGAATTAAAGTCAGAATCGGGCTGGGCTGATTTATTGGATTTAATTTATACATTGAATTTTGAGATTGACAGCATCGAGACTATTTTGAATGTGGACCGGGCGTTGTGGTTTTTTGCTGCCTCACAGGTCATGCCCGATCTTGATGCTTATAATGGTTTTTACATACATAATTATTATTTATACCGCAATACGAGTAGCGGCCAGTTTGAAGTTATTCCCTGGGATAAGGATCAAACATTTGGCGGAGCCATGATAAATACGGTGATTGATTTAGGCGGCGATGTTTCCTGGATATATAATTGGGATCCATTTTTATTTGAAAATGATGATGAGCGGCCTTTTTTCAGCGAACTCATCAATGTTCCGTTAAATAAAAAGATTTACACAGCACATATGCGTACAATTATAGATGATATTTACAATGTGAATTATATCCAGGATCTTGCTTATAGAATGCAGGACTCGATTGAGGTTTACGCTGACTCATATCCAAATATATTTCCATCGTTCATTTCAGGTGATTATTTCCGCTACAATGTGGATAATTACCTGATTACTCCGGATGATGCCCACTGGTGCGGAATTACTCCAACCGTAGCCGGCAGATTGCCCTACTTGTTAAGCCATAGCGAAATTGCAAAAACAGCTCCTGAAATAATTAATATTATCCAAGAAAATGAAAATCCTGTGCAAGGAGAAGATGTCGTTATTCAATCATTGGTTTCAGGCGCGACAGAAGTTGAGTTAATGGTAACCACAAATGACTTCAATGCTCAATTTACATCCGTACCTATGTATGATGACGGTCAGCATAATGATGGAGATGCAAATGATGCTGTTTATGGAGCAGTTATTCCATTTTATGAAAGCGGAGATCATGTAAAATATTATATCCGTGCCAGCAATGCTGATGCGTTAATCCTCAACCCCCGCAAAGCGGAACAGGAATTCTATGAATATACGGTTGACTTTGAAGCTTCAGGTTCTGCAGTAGTGATTAACGAAATTAATTACAATTCAGCTGATGATGAATTTGATCCGGATGACTGGGTCGAGTTGTACAACCCCACCAGTGAAACAATTTCCATTGGACTTTGGGAGTTCAAGGATGAAAATGATGATCATGTCTATACCATCGATGAGGATATATCTCTTGGAGCGGATGAGTATCTAGTTTTATGTACTAATTCCTCTGCTTTTGCAGATCTTTTCCCTGAAGTTGAAAATTATGTTGGAGATATAGGTTTTGGGCTAAGTGGTGGTGGAGAATTAATTAGATTATTCGATTCAAGCGGTGTATTAGTGGATGCAGTAGAGTATGATGATAGTGATCCCTGGCCTGAAGAAGCGGATGGCGATGGACCAACACTGGAACTGATCAATCCTAGCTTAGACAATGCCCAGCCGGAAAGCTGGGCAGCATCTGCCGGGTACGGCTCTCCGGGCAGTCTAAATTCATCTTATTTGTCAAATGAAGATGAAATGTTAACGGCTGCTGAATTCATACTCCACCAAAACTACCCCAACCCCTTTAATCCAACTACCACTATAAGCTTTATTTTACCTAATGAAAGTTTTGTAAGCATATTCATTATTGATATGCTGGGAAGGATGGTGAAGGTATTAGCCAATGGAGAACGGATGAACGGTTATCAAAGGGTTATTTGGGATGGAACAAATGATAAGGGGTTGGTAGTAGCAGCAGGTGTTTATCTATACAAGATTCAAGCTGGTGAGTTTGTCCAGACCAAGAAGATGGTGCTGCTGAAATAATTTTTCAAACATTATAAAAACTTTGCTGAATGCGGGGTTTTTTTATTTCATAAATTTGCAGTATACTCGTCTATGATGAAACCCGTAATATATCTCCTGTTTCTAATTTCCTTCGCATTTAGTTCTGACTTGGATAATGGTATTGCTATCTACAATGCAAGAGCAAAAGGTGCCGTAGGAACAGAAGCTAAATCTCAAAACATTGATCAGGCAATCCGTCATTTTGAGAGAATAATGAAAATCGACGCGCAGGAAGAAGAAGCTGCTGTATATTTACTCAAGTGCTATTATTACAAGGGGACATACGTCCTGACAGATGAAGAGGATCGCAAAGCAGAATATAATAAGGGAAAAGCATTGGCAGAGAAAATGGTTGCCAAATATCCCAATTCTGCTGCGCTGCGTTATTGGTATTTGACTTGTTTGGGAAAATGGTCGGAAGTGTACGGAATCTTGACTGCAGCGAAAGAAGGTGTTGCCGATTTGATGAAGGATCATTCAGAAAAAATCATCGAATTGGATTCTAACTATGAAAACGGCGGAGGCTACTTCATGCTGGGAGCAGTTCATTATAAATCACCCTATATACCCTTTATTCTTTCCTGGCCGGATAATGATGATGCAATCATTTGGTTAGAAAAAGCTGTAAATACAGGCCGGGCATCACCAGTACAAAAAAACTACCTTGCCAGGGCATTATATAAAGATGGTCGGGAAGATGAAGCAATGAAATTGGTCCAATCTGTAATAGCAACACCTCCAGGTTCCGAATCACTTGTGGAAGAACGGTTTGAGATTAAGGAAGCAAAATTATTATTAGAAGACTTTGAATAGGATAATAAAATGAGTTATAAAAACATTGTACTGGCTCTTTGCGGAAGAGGAGACGAAGGTGATGTTATTCGTAAAGCCATGGAACTGAAAAACCAATTGGACGCTAACTTGACAGTCGTTCATGTAAATGATCTCCATGCGGGAGAAATGTCTATGATGATGGATTCCCCGCATGAATTCACTGAAGAAGAAATCCGTGAACGCTTTGTAGCAAATGGTTTTGAAAAAGAAGCAAAATACATTGCCATTAAAATAGTAAAAGATGAAAATATTTCAAAAGCTATAGCTACAGTCACTAAAAATGTAGATTTGCTTATACTTGGACACCGAAAACAAAGTTTATTCAAAAAAAACTTTTTTGATTCGGTTGACGAAGGTATCGTTAACCATGCCAGTTGCCCGGTTATGGTTATTCCCAAAGATTAGTATTGATTTAAACTCTTCTCCAATATTCATTGAGTTTTAGATAATAAAAAGATAATAGCACTAATCAAGTATATTTTTATATCTTCACCGCCTTCTCAATGGCAACTAAATAGAGGATTAAATGCGTAGAATAAAAATAATCATTTGTATTTCATCAATACTTTTCTCTACTCCTGAAAGGCCTTATCATTCTACTCCGGACAGAGAAAAGGATATGCTCCACATGTCCCTGGATATTGAGGTGGATATTCCCGAAGGGCGCATCAGTGGTTCTGTAAGCCATACATTTACACCTTTTTCCAGCGCTTGCCAGCGGGTATCTTTCGATTCTGACCGCACCACCATCCACGGCGTTACTTTAAAAGGCCAAGCCCTGGATTTTCAGCTGAACGGTCAAACACTTTGGATTGATCTTGATAAAAGCTACAGTTGGGAAGATACTATCACGGTCAAGATCAATTACACGTCCTATCCCACAATGGGTTTTTATTTTGTTAGACCCGACTCAAGCTATCCTGAAAAGCAGCTCCAGGGCTGGACACAGGGCGAGGACACCGACAATCATTTCTGGGTGCCCATGCACGATTATCCCAACGATAAAATGACCTGGGAATGTAAACTGACAGTGGATAAGCCTCTTTCTGCCATTTCCAATGGCGAACTTGTGTCTGTCAATGAGCAAGATGACCAGCGCATTTTCCACTGGCGGGAGAACGTTCCCAATGTAAGTTATTTATTATCAGTGGCTGTGGGGGACTATAAAAAGATCGAAGATGAATGGGATGGTATTCCTGTGAATTACTGGGTCTACCAGCACCACGATAGAGATGATGCCTTGCGTTCTTTTGGCAAGACACCGGCCATGATGGAATTTTTCAGCGACATTACAGGGGTGCGCTACCCCTTTGAAAAATATGATCAAACGATTCTTGAAGATTTCATGTGGGGCGGAATGGAAAATGTGACCAACACACACCAGACCGACCGCACCATGCATCCGGAAAATGTCCGTCCCATCCATTCCAGCGACGGCCTTGTGGCCCACGAACTCGCTCACCAGTGGTACGGTGATTACCTCACTACCCGCAACTGGGCAAACGTCTGGCTCAATGAAGGGTTTGCCACTTACTTGGATTTATTGTGGACAGAGCACGAGACCGGGCCCGAATTGGCAGAATATGAACGTTTGGGCAATTTGAGTGCCACGGTCTGGGCGGATCGATCCTATCGTCGGCCAACGGTGCAGCCTTACTATTATAACTCCATCGAATTATTTGACAGCAATATTTACGCCAAGGGATCTATTATTCTGAATATGATCCGCCGAATTTTAGACGATGATGCCTTTTTCCGAGGGTTGAAATATTATACCAGAACAAACGCAGCCAACAACGTGGAAACCACGGACTTAAAAAAAGCGTTTGAAGTCACCACCGGGAAAAACCTGGCTTGGTTCTTCGATCAATGGGTCTATAAACCTGGTATTCCGGAGATCACCGCCAGCTATCGCTACAACCGCCGCAGCAAATTGGTATCTCTCACATTAAAACAAACCCAGGATGTTGAAAGTGCTTCTCTGTTCAAACTGCCCATGACAGTGGTTATTGATGATGGCAATATTCACCGCCACGAGATCTTTTTTGACAAGGAAGAGGATATATTCACGTTCCCGGCAGAAATGAAACCACTGATGGTCGTGGTAGATGAAGGCCAGCAAATCCCTAAACGATTGACGTTCGAGAAAAAGATAGATAAACTGCTTTATCAACTGCAAAATGCTCCCGCTCCGAACGACCGCATCTGGGCCCTGCGTGAATTATCAGACACTCGATCCACCAAAAAAATCCACACTGCCTTGGTGAATGCTCTTGAAAATGAACCGAAATGGTACGTCCGCCGGCAAGTGGTCAATACTTACGGAAGCATGGAACCACGCAATGGTGAAACAGAACTAATGGCGGCTTATGCGGGACAGGATGATCGTATAAAGCGGTCTATAATCAGTGCGTTGCGGGAATATGATACGGATGAGGTTAAATCATTTCTTGAAGATAAAATGGATAACGAGGAAAATGATTATCTCGTAAGTGCAGCTTTTTCAGCGCTGATTAAACTGGATCTGGAAAAAGCAAAGGAAAAATTCGATTGGGCAATGGAGCAGGAATCACATAGCGAAACCATCCGCAGCACAGCGTTGAGTATTTTGACAGAAGAAAAAACAGACTCAAATTTAGCCAAACTGAAGGAATTGGCTGTTTACGGTGCGGCACCCTATAATGTGCGTGGATCCATATTCAGCCGTATTGCTTCTTATAGAAAAGATCATCCAGAATTAATTGATTTCTTTGCCGAAAATATTAATGATCCCCATCGCTGGGTGCGCTGGACATGCGCCGATCAAATTATTCGTCATGGCAATGCCGATCAATTTGCAGATGTATTGGAGATGGCTGATGACGAACCACTGCGCGCCGGTCGAATTGCTGATCTTTACAGTGCCTTGGACAGCAGACTAGCGAAATTGAAAAAGTCTAAAGACCGCAAGGAAGCGAAAGAAGTAGAAAAAATGCAGAAAATGTTTGCTGAATCGGCAGAAGAGTGGGGCAATAATTAGTGTGTGGTCAGGTCATAATTAAATGATCTCCATCTGGCTGACTCCTGCAAAAGATGATGCGACTTACTTACAAGATTTGATCAATGAACTGGCGTCAGTATATCGGGCGCCTGTTTATTCTCCCCACATGACACTTCTCTCACCCGTTAATCTAAACGTAAATGAACTAGGGTCCGTTTTAACCAACGTTGCTCAAGAGATCACACCCTTATTTGTTACCATGTCCGGTCTGAACCACACGAACAATATCTGGAAAACTGTATTCATTGAATTGGAAGAATCGTTGGAATTAGTTCATTTGCAGCAAGGTTTGGTGACTCAATTTCCTTCTGCACCTCCATATGAATTTTTACCCCATATCAGTTTGATTTACAAGGAAATGCTTGAAGAACAAAAAGAAGATATCATTCGTAACTTATCTGTGAGAAATTCCTACAAAATGGATAAAATCATCGCCATGAGAACAGGGCCAAATGTGGATCAATGGGAAAATATAACGGAGGTTCAGTTAAATGCTTAAAACTACCAACAGTACATTGGTTATTATAGATGTACAGGGAAAATTGGCTCGTATTATGCAAAATGCAGATGAATTATTCAGGAATGTGGCTATGCTTATAAAAGGTGCACGATTACTGAATGTCCCCATAATCTGGATGGAACAGTTACCGGATAAACTTGGAAGAACAGTGGAAGAAGTGAGTGAACATTTACAAGGCTTAACGCCAATTGCTAAAGACGTATTTTCATGTGGCCAAAATGAAGCATTCAATAAAAGACTTAATAAAATAGACCCGGAAAATGTGATTCTTGCCGGAATAGAAACTCATATTTGCGTCTACCAAACCGCCAAAGATCTTTTGGAAAAAAATTATAATGTGGAGGTTGTCACAGATGCCACATCCACTCGATTGTATTATAACAAAGAAATTGGTCTCGAAAAGATCCGCAGTGCAGGAGGACAGATCACCAGCGTGGAAACAATTTTATTTGAACTGCAGGGTAAAGCAACCGGTGAGAATTTCAAGAAATTAATCCAAATAATAAAATAAGTTGGAACTTATACTTATTGTCCAGTAAAATAACGCGTATGACAAAAAAATTCATATCAATCGGTTTGATAGCTTTCATGGCAGTTTCACTGGCTGCGCCTCTGTTTTCGTCAGAAGACTGCGATATGCCCTGCTGTGAAAAAGTTGAAAAAAGCTGCTGTGTAGAAATGGTAAAAACAGAATGTCCTATGGAAATTACATCCTGTGACCAATCACTAATCATACTGCTTATTTCAGGACCAAAGGCACAGACCAACCAAACAGTAGATTCATCTGTGAATGAACTTGCAGATAATTCAATCATTGTTTATGATTTTGGATATAAACACACACAAAAATTCCAAAATCCATCGGTTTCACCACCGATATCCTTTCTGACTCCCCTCCGTATTTAGACACTATTTTAATTATTAACGAACTTAGTTCGTTTCAGGGATCCGTACGTTCAGGCGAGATCCGGTTTTTGTTAATTAACAGGAGTGATGAATACATCATTGAAACATGAAAATTTTATTTATGATAGCGCTGTCAGCATTAAATGTCTACAGCCAACAACGATTAGACCAATATATTGATTATGGTCAAAATAATAACGCCGATGTGCAAGAGGCCTATGACCAATGGCAGGGTGCAATGGAAGATGTTTCTGTAGTAAAAAAATTGCCGAATCCATCCATAAGTGCTGGGTATTTTCTGGAAAATGTGGAAACAGCTGTAGGTCCACAGGAATTCAAGATCGGTATTATGCAGAAATTCCCCATGTTTGGGAAGTTGAGTAGTGTTAGTCGTGCTCGATCCGCACAAGCTGAAGCATTGAAAGAATCATATCTTCAAATACGAGCCAATGTCAGTGCAAAAATTAAATCGCTCTATTACGATATTTATTACTTGGAACAAGCAATTGATATTACACGCCAAAATGTTCAACTGCTAGAAAACTGGGAAAAGGTCATTCAGATTAAATATAAAACGGCTCAGGCCGGTCATCCCGATGTTATTAATACACAGATCGAATTGATGAAATTGCAGAATGTCCTGGAATCGTTGAAGGCAAGAAAACAACCATTTTTACAATCTTTCAGAGCTGTATTGAATGATAATACTTTGGAAAATGTAGAGATCCCTGATACCTTAGTTGTAGAATGGATGGATGAGTCTAGAGGATCATTATTGCAAAAGATCCAAAAACATAATCACACATTACTTGCATCAGAATATTCTGTATCATCCAGAGAAGATCTGTTAAAAAGAGCAAAATTGAATTACTTACCCGATGTTGGAATTGGGTTAGATTATATCGGAACTGGTGAAAAAGAAATGAGTGGAGCTCCAGTAACTGATAGTGGTAAAGATCCACTGGTCTTCAAAGTGTCATTGGAGTTGCCTATTTGGTTTGGCAAAAATGCTAAACACGTTTCTGCTGCACGTTACAGAAAAACTGCTGCTGAAAGTCAACTGGTCAGTAAACAGAATAGCATATATGTAGATGTAGAAAGTGTATTGTATAAAATGGACGATGCCAAAAGAAAAATTGATCTATATGGAAATGAAATGATCCCCAAAAGTATGGAATCATTAGGAGCATCGGAAAAAGCATATATTAGTGATAAAGCTGATCTGATCACACTGATTGATGCCCAAAGACGACTCCTTCAATTCAAACTTGAATATGAAAGTGCAGTCGTCAATTATTTACAACAAAAAGCGCTTCTGGAATCTTATTTGGGATTAGAAGAAGGAGAATAATTCATGAACAATATTTTAGAAAAATTAAAAGAAATACACAGTATCGCTTGGGTTATTGTGGCGGTCGCTTTCTTCATTGGACTTTGGATCGGATTACCTGGTGATTCTGAAGGTAGTAATAAACATAATAATGTTACTGAAGAAGTTGAAGCATGGACCTGCTCAATGCACCCAAGTGTACATTTACCTGAACCCGTACAATGCCCCATTTGCTTTATGGATCTGATCCCAGTAGCAAAAAAGAGCAGTTCATCCATTAATAGAAATGAATTATCCTTATCTAAAGAGGCGCAAGCTCTTGCTGGTGTTGAGACAATAGCAGTTCAACATGGTGAAGCATTTGCAGAAATTCAGATATCTGGAAAAGTGGATTATGATGAAACGAGTATCAAATCCATAACGGCTTGGGTCCCTGGACGCATTGAAAGATTATTTGTGGATTTTACCGGAATATCTGTACAAAAAGGTGACCATTTAGTAGAATTATACAGTCCGGAATTATATTCAGCTCAAGAGGAATTTTTACAGTCTGTCAAAATGATGGGTACAGATCCATCATTAAGTCTTATTTCAACTTCAGCTAGACAAAAATTACAATTACTCGGTTTAACCAATGTGCAAATTGCAGAAATTGAAAAAAGGAGAACTCCTTCCGACAGGGTAACGATCTACAGTCCGATCTCTGGCGTGGTGATCGCAAAAAGCGCTGTGGAAGGAAATTATGTAAAAATAGGATCTAAACTTTTCGATGTGGTCGGACTAGAAAAGGTTTGGGTGAAGCTGGATGTATATGAAACTGAAGTGGCCATGATACAGTATGGCCAAAATGTTACTTTTACGACCGCAGCTCTTCCGGGACATGAATTTTCCGGGACCGTGGCTTTCATTGATCCAATAGTGGATGAAAAAACACGAACGGTACAGGTACGTCTCAATGTAGATAATTCTGCCGGAATGTTAAAACCAGGTATGTTCACAAGCGGAACTGTAAATGCAAAAATAGATGCTCATGGTCAAGCATTGGGACAGGCCTTGGCGGGGAAGTGGGTGTGCCCCATGCATCCTGAAGAAGTGCAAGATCATCAAGGAATGTGTTCGATCTGTGGAATGAAGTTGGAATCAGCTGAATCTCTAGGATTTGTACATCATGGTGATGGTGGAGATCCATTACTTGTTCCTGTGAACGCTGTTCTGAAAACAGGGAAGAGAGCCATTGTTTATATTCAAAAAAGTGATGAAACATTTGAGGGTCGCGAGATCGTTTTAGGTCACCGTGCTGGTGAATACTATGTTGTTCGCAGTGGACTGCATGAAGGTGAACGTGTGGTGGTGAAAGGCAATTTTAAGATCGACAGCGCTATGCAGATCGCAGCCAAGTCCAGCATGATGAATCCTAACGCAAAAATAGATAAGAATTAATCCATGAACCACCAGCATTGATATTAACATGTTAGATAAAATTATACGATATTTTCTCGACAATAAATTAGTCGTCTATATTCTTCTCATTGCTTCCATAATGTGGGGGTTAATGGTGGCACCGTTCGATTGGAATTTGGGAGATCTTCCGAGAGATCCTGTACCGGTGGATGCCATACCGGATATTGGTGAAAATCAACAGATTGTTTTTACAAAGTGGTCTGGCAGAAGCCCACAAGATATTGAAGATCAAATTACCTATCCGTTAACGACTTCCTTATTGGGAATTCCGGATGTGAAAACCATTCGGTCCTATTCCATGTTCGGTTTTTCCACTATTTATGTAATATTCAATGAAAAGGTGGATTTCTACTGGTCGCGGTCACGAATTCTTGAAAAACTAAATTCACTTCCATCGGGGACGGTCCCGAACGGAGTTTCACCGTCGTTGGGACCTGATGCCACGGCATTGGGACAGGTGTTTTGGTACACGTTAGAAGGTCGGGATAAGGATGGCAATCCGACGGGCGGCTGGGATTTAGAAGAGCTTCGCAGCATTCAAGATTGGACTGTTCGCTACGCTTTACAATCAGCAGAAGGTGTATCAGAAGTGGCATCCATCGGTGGCTTTCAGAAAGAATATCAAATTGATGTGGACCCTATGGCCATGCGGGAACACGGAGTTCAGTTGAATGAAGTATTTAATGCGGTTCGTCAATCCAATTTGGATGTGGGTGCCAGAACCATTGAAGTGAATCGTGTGGAATATATGGTGCGGGGCTTGGGTTTTATCAAATCCTTGGACGATATTGAATATACCGTTGTAAAAACACGGGAAAATGTACCCATCTATATCAAAGACATTGCCCACGTTACGCTAGGTCCTGCATTACGTCGAGGTGTGATGGATAAGGAAGGAGCTGAAGCTGTAGGCGGTGTAGTGGTTGCGCGATACGGTGAAAATCCATTGTCTACCATCAAGAGCGTTAAAGAGAAAATTCGCGAAATAGCACCGGGTTTACCAAAGAAAACGTTAGCTGATGATACGGTAAGTCAGGTAACGATTATTCCATTTTATGATCGGACGGGTCTTATTTACGAAACATTGGACACATTGAATCACGCATTACGGGATGAAATTCTTATCACCATTATTGTGATCTTGATCATGGTCATGCATTTCCGAACGTCTATGCTTATTTCCGGAATGCTTCCCTTGACTGTACTCGTTGTGTTCATCGGAATGAAGTTATTCAAGGTAGATGCGAATATAGTGGCACTGTCAGGGATAGCTATTGCAATTGGTACCATCGTGGATATGGGAATCGTTGTGACAGAGAATATTTTGAAACATCTTGCCAAAACAAAGGAAAGATCGAAGAAAGTGATCTTCAATGCTGTATCTGAAGTTGGTGGTGCTGTGTTGACTGCAGTTTCTACAACTGTCATCAGTTTTCTGCCGGTCTTTACCATGATCGGGGCAGAAGGTAAACTGTTCAAACCACTTGCTTATACCAAAACATTTGCACTCATAGCATCCGTCATTATAGCGCTCATGATATTGCCCACAGTGGCGCATCATTTACTTGGAAAAAAAGAAAAACAGTTTGGGTTTGACATTGCCATTTTTAAGCGTTTTCCGTGGTTGGGAAATGGAATTGTCGTTGCGCTGGTGGCGATTATTTTGTCATCCACATGGTCGCCCTTGGGATTGGAAAAGGGATTTTTCTTGAATTTGCTTTTTGCAGGTTTATTGATCGCCATCATTATGGGAGCTGTCACAGGATTTACAAAAGTTTATCCCAATATTCTTCGCTGGTCTCTTGGTCATAAAAGACAGGCACTATCATTGCCTGCTGTGGTTACGGTTTTCGGATTAGTGGTTTGGTTGGGGCTTGATACATTCACGGGTTGGATGCCGAAATTTGTGAAATCATCCCGACCCTATGTTGCCGTAAAACATGCTTTCCCCGGGCTTGGAAAAGAATTCATGCCTCCGTTAGACGAAGGATCATTTCTTTATATGCCTACCACCATGCCCCATGCCGGAATGGAAGAATCCATTGATGTTCTTCAAACATTGGATAAGGCATTGTATTCTGTTCCAGAAGTGGAATTGGTCGTTGGGAAGATCGGTCGTGTAGATTCACCTCTTGATCCGGCACCCTTGAGTATGGTAGAAACGATCATTTCTTATAAACCTGAATACGGTGTTGATAAACAGGGTAATCCTATTCGACAATGGCGAGATCACATAAAGTCTGCTGATGATATTTGGGATGAATTGGTGAAGGTTGCACAAATTCCGGGAACCACGTCGGCGCCGAAACTCCAACCCATTTCTGCAAGACTGGTCATGCTCCAAAGCGGAATGCGGGCACCCATGGGAATCAAAGTAAAAGGTCCTGATTTACCTACCATCGAAAAATTTGGACTGGAACTTGAAGCGCATTTGAAAAATGTACCCGGTGTGAAAAGTGAAATGGTTTTTGCCGACAGAATTGTGGGAAAACCCTATTTAGAAATTGACATTGACCGGAGAGCTATCGCCCGTTATGGCATTCCATTGCAGAAAGTTCAGCATGCTATCGAGGTAGCTATAGGAGGAATGCCTATTACTACGACAGTGGAAGGACGGGAACGGTATCCCGTTCGGGTGCGCTATTTACGAGACTATCGAAGCGATATGGAATCGTTGGATAGAATCCTGATTCCTGGGCAGGGTGGAGTACAAATTCCATTGGGACAGTTATCCACAATTAATTATGTCCGGGGACCACAGGTGATTAAGAGTGAAGATACATTCCTCATTGGATATGTGTTATTTGATAAGTTATCCGAATGGGCGGAAGTGGACGTGGTGGAAGAAGCCCAAACTTATTTGAATCAGCTTATAGAAGACAACACGTTGAACGTTCCTGCCGGAGTAAGTTTTACCTTTGCTGGTTCATACGAAAACCAAATTAGAGCCTCCAAAAAATTAGCTGTTGTGCTACCCCTGGCGCTCGTGATTATTTTTCTGATTCTCTATTTTCAATTCAAAAAAGTTTCTACCACATTGATTGTGTTTAGCGGAATATTTGTGGCGTGGTCCGGCGGTTTTATAATGCTCTGGCTTTACGGTCAGGACTGGTTTTTAAATTTCGGTATTTTCGGAGAAAACCTTCGGGATTTATTTCAAATGCATCCGGTGAATTTGAGTGTTGCCGTTTGGGTTGGATTTTTGGCGTTGTTCGGAATTGCAAGTGACAACGGCGTCATTATCAGCACCTATTTAGATCAAAGTTTTGAGAAGCGAAAACCGGATACAATCGAAAAAATTCGGGAAGCGGTTGTTTCCGCCGGGACACGGAGAATTCGCCCGGCCATGATGACGGCGGCTACGACTATTTTGGCATTAATTCCCGTTCTCATGTCCACCGGAAGAGGAGCAGATGTCATGGTGCCTATGGCCATTCCCTCATTCGGAGGAATGGTGTTTGCCATTCTTACGACCTTTGTTGTCCCAATCATTTATTCAATTGTTAAAGAAAAAAACATAAAATAAAGAAAGGAATCAATCATGAAACAAATACTCATAACACTGGCCATTATTGGTTTGATCGCCTGCGGTGGTGACACTATGAAGGCGGATATTGCTTTAGCTACCATGCAGTGCGGTATGTGCGAAAATACTATTAAAAAAGGCGTAAAGGCCCTGGACGGCATTGTTGCCTTTGACGTGGATCCCAAAACAAAAGTGGGCCACGTTGAATTCAAAGCCGGTATAGTTGACCTCTCTGCTATCGAAAATACTATTGCTGCTTTGGGTTATAATGCCAATAATACGAAGGCGGATGCTGCGGCTTACGATGCATTGCCCGGTTGCTGCAAGGTCGGCGGTGGTCATTAATCGACTCTCCCATGTTAATCCATAGTTATGTACGAAGTGATAAGCCGAGAAAATGTGACAAATGCGGAATGGAACTTATGCCAATGAGATTGAAAAATTCTTGAGGTGGTTTAGATTTATAACATGTGGTGTATTTGTGAAAAATAAATCAATAATAGTAAGTCTACGATCTCATCACCAGCCTGATATCATGTGAGATCTCTGGTGTGCAGCAACTATTTGTCCCCTTGTATCACAAATACAATCAATGATCGGGCACCATGCGCCCCCATAACCAGACATTGTTCAATATCT
>DJKX01000014.1:2446-4398 GCA_002436185.1 Fidelibacterota bacterium UBA6531 | reverse complement strand
TCAATCCATCAATCCATCAATCCAGTTGTTTACCACCTCCCAAAACCCTAATAAACTATTCGTGCGCTTGCGTCCCGTCCGACTACCGGCGGATCGGGATCATTCGCCTACCCCGTGAAATGCGACATTTACCACGTGTAATTCGACGAAGGAGATTATTACACTGTGGAAGGAGCATATTTCACTGGGGAACGAAACTATTTCTGCAGGGAGTAAATAGTCAATAATCAATAGTCAATATCATCCCTCTGTGGCTTTTAGTTTTTTTCAATTATCAATTCTCAATTATCAATAGTCAATTCCAAAGTCAATTATTAGCTATTATTAGCCATTATTATCAATTATTAGCCATTATATCGTTCACATGAAATTCAATCCATTTCGGCCCAATAGTATTGCTCCACCAGACCTTTTCCACGGTCGTGATGAGGAAATGGTATTCATAGAGAAAAGTCTTTTCCAGACAAAAAATGGCAACCCGCAGCATTTCTTGATTGAGGGGGAGCGGGGGTTGGGAAAATCTTCCCTTTTCCTAAAGGTAGCCGAACAAGCAGTCGGAACCACCCTGCTGATAAATGATGAAAAAGCTAACTTTATTGTAATTAACGTTGAACTCGATTCAAGCCAGTCATTTGTTGATATACTCAAAACAATTGCTGCTGATTTTAAGCGAGCTTTATCTGAAAAAGAAAAAATTAAAACACTGGCAGCGGATGTTTGGAACTTCTTAAGCAAATGGGAAATTCTGGGTGTGAGATACCATAAATTAGATGATTCACTCATCCAGCCCTACGATATTCTTAATGAATTAGTTCTTAATTTTGAAAGACTCCTTAAGCAGGCAAAAGGCCACATTGACGGAGTTCTCGTACTGCTGGATGAAGCAGACCGCCCGGATGAAAAGGCATCTCTGGGTGAATTGGTCAAGCTTCTAACGGAAAAATTATCGAAAAGAGAATCCAATCAAGTTGTTGTTGGTATGACCGGACAACCTGGTTTAATTGCAAAACTAAAAACCAGTCACGAATCGTCTTCGCGCATTTTTACAATCTTTGCGCTCAAACCATTAACGACCACAGAGAATAAAGCCGTCATTCAGAGTGGATTAGCAATTGCAAATCGTATTAATAAGGAGCAAACAACCATTGACCCGGATGCTATGGAACTTATCTCACAATTATCAGAAGGGTATCCCCATTTTCTGCAGGAATTTGCCTTTAAGGCATTTGAAATTGACACCGATAACAATATTTGTTCGGAAGATGTGAAAGAAGCGGCTTTTGGTAATATTGGAGCCCTCCATCAGCTGGGACATAAATATTTTAACGACCTGTACTTCACCCAAATTGGGTCAGATGATTATCGAAGAGTTCTACAGGCTATGTCCCGTTTTTCTGATGAGTGGGTGAACAGAACTATGATAAAAAGTGAAATATCCATTAAGGATACAATACTAAATAATGCGCTGCAAGCATTAAAAACCAGGAATATTATTATCCCGAACCCGGGGCAACAAGGAGAGTTCAGACTGCCGACAAAATCCTTTGCTGCATGGATAAAAGCATTTTACATGTTGGATGAAGAACCATTCAGAAATCATCAATCATAAATCATTTCCCATTGCAACTGCCCCCCTGTTTACCTCCTTTTTGGGTATAGGAAGACGACCTGTCCAACGAATGAAAGTATATTAAATCATTACACGCCTGTTGAAAAATCATAAAACAACCGCTAATCACCCAACACAGCCCCAGTTATCATTCGTGTTTTTTTAGTGCGCTTGCGTCCCGTACACATTGTAAATCCCGTATATGAAATGTCGGGAGCGTGTCGGGATAATTCGTGGACAGATTTTTTCTTTTCTTTTTTTCAATTATCAATTCTCAATTTACCCACCGAAGGCGATAGCGTAGGTGGGAGTAAATAGTCAATTTTAATGTCAATCGTCAATA
>DJKX01000014.1:1959-2123 GCA_002436185.1 Fidelibacterota bacterium UBA6531 | reverse complement strand
TCAATCGTCAATATCAAGGTCAGTAACCAGAAAAAATGAGTCCCACAGTATTTAGAATAGATGGTTTCCGTTTCTTTTTCTTTTCAAGGGAAGAGACAAGAATGCATATACATATTTATTGTGCACAAGGTGAAGCAAAATACTGGCTTGAACCAAAAATTGAA
>DJKX01000014.1:0-1620 GCA_002436185.1 Fidelibacterota bacterium UBA6531 | reverse complement strand
AAAATTGAACATATTATAGAGGATCATTATGACGAAATCAAAAGTGCTTGGCAAAAAAACTTCAATAACTGAAGTCTCGAACATATCGAGCCACGGTGTTTGGATATACACAAACGGGCAGGAATTTTTTCTCTCTTTCGAAGATTTTCCATGGTTTAAAGATGCTCCTGTCAATAAAATAATAAATGTAGAAGTACCATCTTCTGGCCATTATTATTGGCCTGATTTAGACATTGATTTAAGTATTAATATGATTAAACATCCTGAAAACTTTCCACTGCTTGCAAAATAAATCATCGACTCAAAGACTCATAGACTTTTTTTCAATCATCAATCATCAATTCTCAATTCCAAGTTTCGTGTTGAGCTTTTGCGAAATCCCGCATTTTTTGCGGGGGACAGAAAGTTTTTCTCAATTCCTTACCTTTACGCACCATTGCGTTACGCATATATGCGTAATATATTCCATCCATGAAAAACCCCTTTAGATACGGCATTATTGTTGATGAACCTTTCTTTATCGATCGAGAAGATGAACAGAAGGACATCACTCAATGGCTTACAACAAAACAAAGTATCGTTTTATACTCACCGAGGCGATATGGCAAGTCGTCATTAATGTTAAAATTGCTAAATCAATTTAAGAAAAATGGGTACAATACAGTCTATGTTGATTTCTTTAAGGTACACTCAAAAACAAAATTTGTGGAGCTCTTTTATCAGGAAATATTGAAAACGTTGCAACCATGGGAAAAGGCTATAAAACAGATCAACCAATTTGTCAAAAAAATAAAACCTGTTATTTCTTTCGGAGATGACGGCAACCCGCTTATCGGTCTCCAGTCATCAGATTCAATGTCTGATATTTCGGAAGTTTTTGACCTTCCGCAAAAATTGGCGAAGGATAAACCCTGGATAGTTGTATTCGACGAATTTCAGGATGTCGCAAAGTTAAACGGAGACAGTTTTGAGAAAGAATTAAGAGCTGCGTTGATTCACCATGATAATGTTGGGTATGTATTTATGGGATCGCAGTCTAATATGCTGCTAAATATGTTCACCCATCCAAATAAGGCATTCTACCAGTTCGCAAAAATGTTGGAGCTAAAGAAAATTAATAAAGATATCATGGTAGACTATGTTTCAGACCATTTCAATAGTACGGATTTCAATATTAAGATAGATGAAGCAAAGAACATTGTGGATATAGCTGATAATATTCCTCATTATGTCCAATATTTAGCTTCCGCGGTATGGGAAACCGCCATTGAATCAAGACAGGTTTATCCAAATACTATACAGACGGCAGTTTCGAAAATCTTAAATAATCAACTGGATTATTTTAGTTCAATGTATCAAGGGTTAACGCCCCAGCAGCAGAAAGTTCTCTTGGCGTTAAGGTCAGAGTCTGAAGGCATTTTTACTGATAAATACAAAAAGAAATATAATTTATCAGCACTGTCTACAACTCAAAGGGCAATTGAAAGACTGATTCATCTTGGCATGATTGAAAAAGAAAGCGGATCATATCAGTTTTCGGATCCATTTTTCAAAGAGTGGTTAAAAACTATTTAATGCACCTGGTATGAACTGGATGTTTTTTCACTAATCACTGATCAC
>DJKX01000043.1 GCA_002436185.1 Fidelibacterota bacterium UBA6531 | reverse complement strand
CTTTGCGGCAACGCCTCCCATCGCGCCTACACGCATATTCGAGCAAAAGGTCCCTTCCATAAAAGCGATGGGAAAACCCCGCTCTATCTCGGATAGTATTATAACGGCAGAAAGATTCTGGACACCGTATTTGCTGGGATTGGAAGGGAACACGGACACCCATTTGACACCGCATATTTTTTCAGACAGAAGCGTCGCAGGCAGGCAATTGATACGTTCCTGGGTATCATCGTTGAAAATCTGTACAATCTTGTCAGGGTAGAGGATCTTGTTATCTCGAAAGGCGAGCATGGCAGTTTCTGCCGTGCTCATTGCCATCAGCATATCCAGACAACCGGCTTGAAGGAGGTCTTCCTGCGAAAAGTAGCGACATTCGATTTTGTTTTTGTTTGTCATAGTTTCCTCTTAATTCGCCCAACATCATCTAATTTCAGTCTATACCTATTCTCGAAACCTTTCCTACTTTTTTGAGAGCTATAACTCGAACACTCCATCTCGAACAGGTCGGTCCAGATAGAAATCCATATGTACCTTACATTAAAAATGCATGCAGCTTGAATCTATTCACCTTCTATTGGTAAGCCATGGCGGGCAGCCAAACAACAAGCTGCGGCCACATGGCAATCATGAATAAACCAATGAGCTGTAAAATGATGAAGGGCACAACACCTTTATAAATGTGCATAAGTTCTATGCCCTCTGGTGCAACGCCACGAAGGTAAAAAATCGCGAACCCTACAGGTGGTGTAAGAAAAGATGTTTGCAAACTTACGGCTACGAGCACACAAAACCAGATAAGATCAGGACTATCTACAAGAAGTGTGCCTCCAATATTGCCGTTTACCCAAATCCAGGAATGTTCTGTGATAGATATATCTAGGCCCGCAACAACCGGAGCAAGTAGCGGTAACATAATCAGTGTGATTTCTATCCAATCCAGGAAAAAGCCTAGAATAAACACCGAGCCAAGAAGAACGGCCATGACACCGTATGGGCCCAGTGGAAGCCCTGTAAGAGCACTCATAATTAGCTCATCACCACCCAGTCCCCTTAATACAAGAGCAAAGCAGGTAGCTCCAATAAATATTCCAAAGATATAGCCTGTAACATTAAAAGTCCCGTGCATGACTTCCTTGAGTGTTTTAAAGTTAAATTTCTTGTTTATTGCTGCTAGTACAGTAGCTCCCAGAGCGCCAACACCGCTCGCTTCAGTAGGTGTGGTGATGCCCATAAAAATGGATCCGAGCACAGCTATAATGAGCCCGGCAGTTGGCAGGATCGACTTCAACACATTCAACACCACTTTGAAATTGAGTTCTTTCCTGTCTTCCGGTAATGGTGCCCACTTGGGATTAAAGTAACACGAGATTAATATATAGGCGACGTACATCGTGCCTAGAATCAGTCCGGGAAATACAGCTCCCATAAACAGATCTCCCACTGAAAGACCGAGCTGATCCGCCATAATGACCAGCATGATACTTGGTGGAATCAAAATACCTAATGTACCTGATCCGCAAACGACACCCACAGCCAGGGGTTTATTATACCCCTGCTTCAACATGGTTGGAACGGACAATAGCCCAAGCAATACTACTGATGCACCAATAATCCCTGTAGCAGCAGCGAGTATGATACCGATAAGAGCGACAGTAACCGCTAGTCCACCTCGAACTTTTCCAAACAAATCCTGTATGGAAAACATCATTTTTTCTGCAACACCTGATTTGTCCAGCATCAGGCCCATAAAAATGAACATGGGTACGGCGACCAGAACCCAGTTATCCATGAGTTTGTAAATTCGGTTGACCACCATCCCCACGAACATGAAATCAACTCCGGTCCACGTATCCAGATATATGTCAGATAGATACCCGATCAGTGTGAATAAGGCGGCTACACCGGCCAATACAAAAGGAATGGGATACCCAGTAAAGAGCAGTCCGATGAATGTCAAGAACATCATTATTACGAGAATACTTTGTATATCCATAAAAGGGGTCCCTAAAACCTGTATTTAGATGAATGAAGAAAAATGATTAACAAGAGCACAGCTACCATATTGTGCAGGTACTGCTGAGCTGCTTACAATGTCGAAACGTGAGCTTATACGTAATTTTTTTTTAAATTCGAGCAAAAGGAAGTATTTCTTTTACTATGATCTATTCTTGAGAAAGTGAATTCCTCGGATCATGCGAGAAATAGCTGCCAATCCTAGCAAACTAAATCCCAGGGGCAAAAATATCTTTATGATCCATCGGAATGGAAGCCCCACGGGCGAGTCTGATCGTTCATTGATACGAATGGATTCCTCCAAAAATGGCCAGCTATGGATGAGAATGACAATGATGATGGGAAATAGTAGAAAAATAGTGCCCAGCAACTCAATGATCTCCTGTGTCCTGGGTGAGAATTTTTCATGGGCAACATCGAGTCGAATATGGGTATCCAAAACAAGACAATAGGACATGCCAAGCATGATGCCTACGGCGTAAAGATGCCACTGAAGTTCCTCTAGAACAACCATCCCCACACCAAAGACGTAGCGTAGGACCACCTGCAATATGATAACCAATATCAAGATGCCGTTGATCCAGGAAGCAGTCTCACCTGTACGGCGAATAAAATTGTCTATTTTCTGACTAAATTTTGGGATGCTATTTGTTTCTATTGACAAGGCATTATCCTTCTTGTTTTTACATTATGTAAACGGAAAAATTTGATTGACATTCAGTGCCCTGCTGCAATGAAGGAGCAGGGCACTGAATTATTGTAATGTTAACTATTTAGGTGGTTCTGGACGCGGCATAAAACCCAAAGAAGCCCAGTATGAATAGTTCTCATGAAATTCCGAGAAATCATCATAGACTTTTTTGAAGAAGGGATCTTTAGATTGTTCTTCTACAACCTCACCCCATGCTTGTCGGAAAACGTCCAACATATCATCAGACCAATAATGAATCTTAACACCTCGGTCGTTAACGTTGTCCCTAATAACTTCACCTTGTATGGCTTCTGTATGAGAAAAGCAGTCCATAACAGAGGCTTTGCATATAACTTCCATAGCCATCTGCTGTTGGGCGCTCATTTTGTTCCATACATCTTTGTTTATGAGTAATTCAAATGTGGTGGCTTGTTGATGCCAACCAGGAAAGTAATTATGCTTTACCACCTTGTAAAATCCCAAGCGTGCATCAATAGCAGGCATGGAAAATTCGGTTGCATCGATTGCGCCTTTCTCAAGCGCGGGAAAGATTTCCCCACCTGGGAGTAGACTGGTTTGAACGCCAAGTTTCTGCATGGCGGCACCACCTAGTCCAAAGAAGCGCATTCGTAAACCCTTTAAATCCTTGGCGGACTCAATGGGTTTCTCGAACCAGCCAGAAGTTTCTGGCGCAATAATTCCAGCAAGCAACACTTTTACATCATATCCAGCCTGATCGTACATCTCCTGGTACAGATCCATGCCATTGCCGTAATAAAACCAGGCTAAAAATTCTGGCGCATCTGGACCAAAGGGGACTGCTGAAAACAGTGGAGCTGCAGGAATTTTTCCTGCCCAGTATCCTGCGGTGGAATAACCGGCATTGATTTTACCGGTTGAAACTGCATCAAGGATTTCAAATGGAGCTACAAGTTTTCCAGGCTCATAGACTTTCATCTTTAGACTACCACCACTGAGAGTCTCAAGACGCTCAGAAATGTAGAGGATTCCATCACCAAGACCTGGCAAATGGGTTCCAAAAGCAACTGGTACCTTCAAAAGCACCTTTTTATCCTTGGCCATGACCGGGTCTGCGGAAATGCAGAGAATGCCGGCAAATAGCAATGCGTAGATTGTCGCAAAAGCTGTTTTTTTCATATTATTTGTCCTTCCATCATTAGTTATGATATTGTATTAATAAGGTAAGCAGGTTCATCTCAATGGTATGTGGACAAAGAAGATTGAATATTTTTTTGTTGCAGAAACTAAACTATACTATTGTCTCTTACAACTGACAGGATGAAGTCCCTTTCAGGACTTCATCCTGCAATAAAACTGATCTATTTGAAATTAAGTTGAAATGTCAGTTCAAATTTGTTCCGGCTGTAATCTGCATTACCTAAAGCCCCAGTACGCATTCGAGCTGTTGGCATCACGACTATGGCTCCCTTATCACCTGAGAAGATCGTATACTTATAGAGCACCCAAATGTAAGAGTAGTCAGATTGGTCACCACCGTCTGGGGTGTGAGTAGCCATGTCATACCAGGCTAACAGAAAACCTGGACCAACGGTACCTTTTACACCAGCACGAATATGAGTTCCGTCGTACTTGCCAAGAGTGCCACCCTCAACAGTATTGCTGGTCATCAAGTATGTTCCGGACAGTGTAAATCCTGCAACTTTAGCACTGACACCGGCGCCCATTGTCGTGGGTGCGTCCGTTGAATCATTAGTCATCGTCATTGCCATCTGTGGTTTTACTGTAATCCCACCAAATG
>DJKX01000017.1 GCA_002436185.1 Fidelibacterota bacterium UBA6531 | reverse complement strand
TCAGGAGCCATTTTCCATGTCCCCTCAATTGGTGATCCTGCCTCATCATCGCCACCACCCAACATATGGAAAATTTTGGCATAGCCTCCCCATGCTTCAATATTGTGCGCACTATAATCCAGCTGCATGGCTCCAGCGCCTTCAGTAACAGGATCAGTAATGTAACTCACATTGACAAAACTTAGAGTACTATCAGCATTTTCAGAAATTTCGTAGCCCCAGTAGTCTGCATCTGGTAGAGCATCAAAATTGTCTATAGCTTGTCCAAAAACAAATAGGGGGATCAATAAAAGAATTGAACTTGTTATTTTGTTTTTCATTGTGTTTTCTCCTTTTGTTATTTATACCCTAATTATATTCTTCTTTCTCTTGTTTCTATTGTAATTATTATCAACGAAACGCACGTAATAGAATAATCAGAATTATTTGCTTGCATTCATAACCGTGTTAAGAAAGAAATACGGGGAATTTTCATCTACATTCATTTTCTATTCACGTAAGGAACATAAAGAAAAAATGTAAATACATGCAACATTTTTTCTTTATTTTACATTATAATGTAATTTTTATGTAAATTTATTGCGAATGATTACGATTATTCTTTATATTGAATGGAATTTATAAACAGTAAAATATTAATATGCGTGTAACCTTAAAACATATAGCTGACGATACGGGACTGTCAATCGCGACGGTTTCGAGGGCATTGAGTCGCCAGAAAAGGAACCATAGTACTAGTGAAGAAAATATCTATGCTTCAGCACGAAAACTTGGGTATCCCCTTGTTTATAAATGCGGAATGAAAACCATCAATTGTCTATAGCCCTGGTTATGAGACTATTTGAAGGCGAGTTCTACGCTTCCTTGATGAATGGTTTTTATGAAGCAAGCGAAAGTTCCACTTCCGAAATTATTTTTTCATATGTTGCAAAACAAAATGATAATCTCGTTGAAGATATTATTAAACTGAGTAAAAAATATAGCGGTATTTGTCTATTTCTTCCTTCAATGACTAATAATGACTATCTCAAAATAAAAGAAGGAGTAGGTCAATATCCAATTTTATCCCTGTTACCATCAAAAAATCCAAAAATTGATACGGTTTGTTTTGATTCCTACCGTGGTGGTTATATGCTAGCAAAACATTTTGAAGAACAAGGCTATAAAAAATTCGGTTATATATCTGGGCCAGCCAAACGAGCAGATGCATTCTACCGTAAAAATGGATTTCTAAACCATATCCATGAAAATGACGATTTGGAATTAGTCTGGTCTTTTGAAGGAGATTTTACTAGCTCTGCGGGAAAAGCAGCCTTTGCAGAATTTAAAAATACCGGCCTGAAGGATATTGCTATTTTTGGAGGCAATGATTATTCCAGTTTTGGGTTTATGAAAGCAGCCATAGAAAATGGCTACAAAATACCGGATGATTTTATAATTGCAGGCTATGACAATCTTTCCTTCTGTGATACTTTCACTCCAGAACTAACATCTATTTCCACAGACTTTCATGAATTGGGGAAAAAATCAATTCGTACTATTGAAAATATGGTAGCCGACAACAGCGATAGTTATGGAAATATTTCTATGATCCCCGTGAAAATCAAGATTAGAACCAGTAGTCAGCGAAGGAAATAATTCAACAGATTTATTTCTGTAACCATACAATATAATACTCACTGATTACCACAAATACTTCAATCTGACAGTTAAACATTAAAACCATTAATAGGAGTTTTCAGTGAATAATCATACACGATTATCCATAAAAGAAAAGATCGGATATGGTCTTGGAGATACCGCTTCCAATCTTTACTTCCAAATGTATATCAACTTCTTGATGTTTTTTTACACCGATATTTTTGGGATTCCTGCAGCAGTAGTGGGCACATTATTTATTGTATCAAGATTTTGGGATGCAGTAAATGACCCTATCATGGGGATAATCGCCGACAGAACGAATACCAAATGGGGAAAATTTCGTCCATATTTAATCTGGATGATGATTCCAATGGCGATTATTGGTGTATTGATGTTTACTACTCCCGATTTAAGCATGACAGGAAAGATTGTATATGCGTACATCACTTATATCGCTATGATGATGGCTTATACAGCAAGCAATATTCCCTATTCAGCACTGATGGGTGTACTGTCTCCCAATTCATTGGAAAGAACCAGTGTGTCAACCTTTCGATTTGTTCTCGCTTTTGCCGGAGCTTTTATTATTCAAGGAGCCACATTACCCATGGTGGAATTTTTTGGGAAAGGTAACCAAGCCGTTGGTTTCCCGGTGACAATGGGTGTTTACGGTGTGTTAGCCATGGTTCTTTTCTACGCTACATTTGCAACAACAAAAGAGCGTGTTCAACCTCCTGCTAAACAGGAAACGTCATTGAAAAATGATCTGAAGGACCTTTTGAATAATCGTCCCTGGATGATTTTATTGGTAATGGGAATCTTCACATTGGGTTATGTGATCCTACGCAGTGGAACGATCATGTATTATTTTAAATATTATATTGGCAATGAATTGCTAGCTTCCGGATTTATGGTCTCCGGAACGGTTGCGGTAATTGCCGGTGTTGCATGTACCCAATTCCTGTCGAAGATACTTGGGAAGAAAAAACTGTATCTGATCGTGATGGGATTATCCAGTGTTCTGACGATACTGTTTTATTATATCCCTAAAGAGCAGATCGTTTTGATCTTTATTGTGAATATCCTGACTGCATTTGTCATGGCTCCTCAAGCCCCGTTATTATGGGCGATGTATGCGGACACAGCGGATTATTCAGAATGGAAAAATGGTCGAAGAGCTACCGGACTTGTGTTTTCCGCTGCTACTTTCTCACAGAAATTTGGAATGGCAATCGGTGGTGGATTAGCCGGTTATCTGTTAGCTGCTTTTAACTTCGAACCAAATGTAACTCAAAGTCCGGAAACCATCACCGGAATTAAACTTATGATGAGTTATATCCCAGCCATTGCGACAATCATTGCTACAGTGGCGGCTATCTTTTATCCGCTAGATGATAAAACAATGGAAAACATCGAATCTGATCTTAAAACAAGAAATTCCGAGTAAAAATCAATCTTGGAACTGAGGTGATCTGTGAAATTCAAACTCATTTTTCCGACACTGCTTTTATTTCATACAGTCGGGTTTAACATGTCTAACGGAGTAAATGAAATGGAAACAAAAATTGATCTGTTACTGAAAAAAATGTCTCTTCAAGATAAAATCGGTCAAATGTCTCAACGCAACGGAGCTGATTGGAACTATAATGGAGTAAAAGCTGGTAAAATCGGATCTATCTTGAACGAAGTTGATCCGAAAAAAATAAAAAAACTCCAAAAACTTGCTACTGAAGAAAGTCCGCATGGAATTCCACTCTTAATCGCCAGAGATGTCATACACGGTTTTCGAACGATCTTTCCGATCCCACTTGGTTTAGCAGCAACATGGAATACTGAATTGATCGAAAAAGGCGCACATATTTCAGCCGTTGAAGCGGCATCAATCGGAATCAATTGGACGTTCGGACCCATGATGGATATTTCACGGGATCCTCGCTGGGGACGAATTGCGGAATCATTTGGGGAAGACCACTACTTAACCAGCCAAATGGCAGTAGCAATGATAAAAGGATTTCAATCAGATGATCTTACAAAACCGGATGCTATTGCTGCCTGTGCCAAACATTTTGTCGGATACGGAGCCGGTGAAGGCGGACGAGATTACAATACCGCATACATTCCGGAACAACTCCTTAGAGAGGTCTATTTAAAGCCTTTCCGTGCAGGTGTCGAAGTCGGTGTAGAGACATTTATGGCCGGATTTCATGACGTAAATGGAATCCCCTCCTCTGCAAACACCTATTATCTTCGAGAAATCTTACGAGATGAATGGGCGTGGAATGGATTAATCGTAAGCGACTATAATGCAATCAATGAAATGATTGTTCATGGATATTGTGTTGATGGAAAAGATGCAGCTCAAAAAGCATTGATCGCCGGTATCGACATGGAAATGGCTTCTGGTGATTATGAAAATTATCTTGAAGATCTCGTAGAAACCAGAGAGTTAGATATCAATCTGATAAATGAAGCGGTTAGAAATATCCTTCGATTGAAGTTCAAACTCGGGCTATTTGAAAACCCCATTGTAAATGCGGATCAATTCCCCAAAATGGTTAATGAAGACTACTTGAAGATGGCAAAACAAACTGCTATCCAAAGTGTAGTGATGTTAAAAAATGAGAAGAATACCTTACCCCTCTCCAAAAACATTAAAAACATCGCGGTGATCGGACCATTGGCTGACGATCCGTTCGAGCAGCTTGGAACTTGGACTTTTGATAAAAATATTGAGGACACACAAACTCCAATGGATGCTCTCAATGAAGTCTACGGAAATGATTTGAACATTCATTATTCAAAAGGATTAGCAACATCTCGATCCACGGACGATACATATTTCAAAGAAGCGATACAAGCAGCTGAAAAATCTGAGGTTGTTTTATTCTTTGCCGGTGAAGAAGCGATCATTACCGGAGAGGCTCATAGCAGAGCTAATATTAATCTTCCGGGAGCTCAGGAAGAATTGATTGAACGTTTGAGTGAAACGGGTAAGCCGATTGTTCTTATCGTTATGGCAGGACGTCCATTAACAATGGGAAATATTTTGGATAAGATTGATGCTATCTTATACTCCTTCCATCCGGGAACGATGGGCGGTCCAGCAATTGTGGATTTATTATTCGGAAATGAATCTCCTTCCGGGAAACTCCCGGTTACTTTTCCTAAAGTTGTCGGTCAAATTCCAATGTATTATAATAATAAAAACACCGGCAGACCTCCGAACAAAGATAATTTTGTTCATATAGATGACATTCCGGTTCGTGCGTGGCAAACTTCTCTTGGAAATGAAACTCACTATATTGATGCCGGATACAAACCGCAATTTCCTTTTGGGTTCGGACTATCTTATACAAAATTCAGTTATTCCAATCTTACACTGTCAGACTCTGTTATTAGAATGGGTGAAGACATTACAATTTCAGCAGTTATTAAAAACACAGGACATGCTGAAGCTGTAGAGGTCGTTCAGTTATATACTCGTGATTTAGTAGCCAGTATTACTCCGCCGGTAAAAGAGTTAAAAAGATTTAAACGGATTCAACTCAAGCCGGGTGAATCAAAAACTGTTCAATTCACCTTAAACACAGGTGATCTGGCTTTTTATAATCAGGAAATGGAATTGGTAACAGAGCCGGGCACATTTCATATTTGGATTGCTCCGGACTCCGATAACGGGCTCCAGGGCAAGTTTGAGGTCAAAAAGTAATTTATTACGAATACCAAATGGGGAAAGTTGCATTCTTAGCTATTCATGGAAAAGCACTTCAAACCATTCTTATAAAATAGAGTACTTACCAACAGTATAAAATTATGTCACAAGCCATAGAAATCCAGGATAAAGTCCCCTTCGGGCAGAAAGTAGCATTTGGTTTAGGAATGCTCGCAAACCAAATGTTTCCAGCCGCGTTGGGGATCTTAATGGTAGTGCTGGTTCAGGATCTAGGATTTCCACCATTACTTTGGGGAATCATCTTTTTCCTTCCTCGAGTATTCGATGCCATTACCGACCCTATTATGGGATTCATTTCAGACAATACCCGTTCAAAGTGGGGAAGACGCAGGCAATGGGTATTACTTGGGGCTGTGATAATGGGCGCTTCATTTTGTTTAATGTGGCAGCTATATCCTGAAAACGGGTTGAATTATAACTTTACGTACTTTTTGTTATTCTCATTTGTGTTTTACCTGGGG
>DJKX01000001.1 GCA_002436185.1 Fidelibacterota bacterium UBA6531 | reverse complement strand
TCGAATTTTTCCTTAGACATCTTTTACTCCACTACTTTATGATGCTTTACCGTGTACTTTTTCTACAATTTCTGTTTCCACACTTGCTGGAACCTGCTTGAATTCAACAAACTCCATGTGGAAAACAGCTCTTCCCTGTGTAAGGGATCTTAAATCTGTAACATAACCAAACATTTTACTTAAAGGAACATGCGAATTGATCACTTGAGCATCATTTCGTTGATCCATCCCTTGTACATTGCCTCGACGAGAATTTATATCACCCATCACGTCACCCAAATATTCTTCAGGTACAATCACTTCGACTTTCATAATTGGTTCCATTAAAACCGGCTTGGCTTTTCTGCACGCTTCTTGGATAGCCATAGATCCAGCAATTTTAAATGCCATTTCTGAAGAATCAACGTCATGATACGATCCATCAATTAGTTCGACTCGGACATCTTCGATAGGATAACCGGCAACCACACCATTTTTAATGGCTTCCTCTATTCCCTTACTCACCGATGAAATGTATTCACGAGGGATGGCTCCACCCACAATTTTATCTTCGAAATGAAACCCTTTACCAGATTCATTGGGCTCAGCATTAATAACCACATGTCCATATTGACCGCGGCCACCTGATTGACGAATAAATTTAGTTTCAATATTTTCTACACGTTTAGTAATAGCTTCTGTGTAGGCGACTTGCGGAGTACCAACATGTGCTTGCACATTGAATTCTCGTAATAATCTATCCACCAAAATTTCCAAGTGAAGTTCACCCATTCCAGCTATGATAGTTTGTCCAGTATCTTGATTGATAGAGACTTGGAAAGTAGGATCTTCTTCCCCAAGCTTCACTAAAGCTTTAGACAAATTTTCTTGATCAGCTTTAGATACTGGTTCAACCGATACTTCAACAACGGGTTCTGGAAAATCCATTGATTCCAATAGAATAGCTTTCTTCTCTTCGCAGAGTGTATTTCCTGTTTGAGTATTTTTTAATCCAACTGCTGCCACAATTTCACCAGCAGATACTCTATCTAATTCTTCACGTTTATTAGCATGCATCAACAGGATACGACTGATTCTCTCGCGCTTGTCAGTATTTGGATTGTAAATATATGATCCTTTGTCAAGTGAACCAGAATAGACACGCATATAAGTTAATTTACCCACATAAGGGTCTGTCATAATTTTAAATGCTAAAGCACTAAATGGTACATCAGGATCTACGTCACGAGTTAATTCAATGTCAGAATCATGAGGATCTAAACCATTAACAGCACCTATGTCTTTAGGTGAGGGCATAAAATCGATCACAGCATCCAGTAGCCTTTGTACACCTTTATTTTTAAAAGCAGAGCCACATAATGTTGGAATGAATGTATTATCAATACATCCCTTTCGTACAGCAGCTTTTATTTCATCAACAGTGATTTCTTCTTCCTCAAGATATTTTTCCATCAAATGTTCATCATAAGTAGCTGTCTCTTCAATTAAATGATGACGCCATTTTTTTGCTTCTTCAACTAAATCATGAGGTATTTCTGAATATTCGAATCGAGTTCCCAAAGTAGAGTCATTATATAAAATCGCTTTCATCGAAAGTAAATCAACAATTCCCGTAAACATTTCGCCACTACCAATGGGAATAACAATTGGTAATGGACTTGCACCAAGACGATCTTTCATCATCTTTAGCACATTATAATAGTCTCCACCCACACGATCCATTTTATTTACGAAAGCAATTCGTGGTACATTATATTTATCTGCTTGACGCCATACTGTTTCACTTTGGGGTTCCACACCTCCGACTGCACAAAAAACGGCCACCGACCCGTCTAAAACACGAAGTGACCGCTCAACCTCAACTGTGAAATCGACGTGACCGGGAGTATCAATAATATTAATACGATGATCATCCCAGATGGCAGTTGTAGCAGCAGATGTAATTGTGATTCCGCGCTCTTTTTCTTGCTCCATCCAATCCATAGTAGCACCGCCATCATGAACTTCACCAATCCGGTGTGTTCGACCAGTATAGAAAAGAATTCGTTCGGTTAAAGTCGTTTTACCGGCATCAATGTGAGCCATGATACCAATGTTGCGAACTCTATTTAATGGGATGTGTTTCATGATTTATATTTTAACGAAAATGCGCGAATGCTTTATTTGCTTCAGCCATACGGTGTGTATCATCTTTTTTCTTAATAGCCCCACCCTCTTCATTCGCCGCTGCTATCAATTCCAATGCTAATCTATCTGCCATTGGTTTTCCTTTACGTCCATTAGCAGCATTAATTAACCAGTGCGAAGCCAAATAGAATCTGCGATGAGTTGGCACTTCGATGGGGACTTGATAAGTTGCACCGCCAATCCTTCTAGATTTTACTTCTACAGTAGGTGACGTTTTTTCGATTGCTTTCTCAAAAATTTTAACACCATCCGTTTTTGTCTTTGTTTTAATAGAATTCATAGCTGAGTAAAAAATCTGTTCTGCTACACCCTTTTTACCTTTTTTCATTAGGTAATTAATGAATTTTGCTATTGCAAGATCATTATATACTGGATCAGGTAAAATAACTCTTTTTTCTGGTCGTCTACGTCTCATTCGTTATTACTTTGGTTTTTTGGTTCCATATCGTGATCGACTTGTTTTCCTATCAGAAACACCTGCAGTATCCAAAGAGCCGCGAACAATATGATATCGTACGCCTGGCAAATCTTTTACACGACCACCTTCAATGAGTACAATTGAGTGCTCCTGAAGATTATGTCCTTCTCCTGGGATATATGCATTTACTTCACGACCATTTGTTAATCGTACACGCGCTACTTTCCGCAATGCAGAATTAGGTTTTTTAGGCGTAGTTGTATATACGCGTGTACACACACCCCGTTTTTGGGGGTTACCCATCAGCGCAGGTGTAGACGTCTTTTTTTCCGCACTCTTGCGCCCTTTTCTTATTAGTTGATTTATCGTCGGCATATCACTTCCGAAAAAGCCAATAAAATTACCATATTATTTGAATTTTAGTCAATTGCTTTTTAGTTATTATTAAAAGATCATTTCTTGTTAACTAACTGCTTTAGATACGGGTTCTTCAACAATCATAGAATCAGGATCTTCCACTAGAATATTTTCAAGTCCTGGAGTTCCTGTACCTGCTGGAATTAAACGACCGACTGCAATGTTTTCTTTCAAACCCTGCAGATAATCTGTTTTGCATTCCACAGCAGCATTAGTTAACACTCGGGTTGTTTCTTGGAATGAAGCAGCAGAAATAAAGCTTTCCGTATTCAATGACGCCTGCGTAATACCCATGAGCAATGGCTTGAAAGTTGGAGGTTTTGGTTTACGTGATTTTGCAGGAGTCTTTCCATCTTCCTTAAGAGCTTTATTAATCTCTCGTAATTCCTTCTTATCCACGAGAGAATCTTCTTCTAAATCTGAATCTCCAGGATTCGCAATTACAGCCATATTCATCAGGATTCGATTCGTTTCAAAGAAATTGCTTTTATTTACGCGATCACCTTGCATATACTGACTATCACCAGGATCTATTACGGTTATTTTCAACATCATCTGACGAACAATGACCTCAATATGCTTGTCATTGATTTTTACACCTTGTAAACGATAAACTTCTTGAATTTCGTTTACGAGATATTCACGAACTTTTCCAGATCCAAGAATATTCAATATATCAGTAGGAGATATTGATCCTTCACACAACGCTGTTCCAGCTATAATTTCATCACCTTCATGTACGATAATGTGTTTTCCATAAGGAATGGAATATTTATGCACACCTTCATCTTCACCAATCACATGAATTTTACGTATACCACGTTTAACATCACCAAACTGGACCCGACCATCAATTTCACTAACGACTGATGGATTTGAAGGTTTTCGAGCTTCAAACAATTCAGCAACTCTAGGTAATCCACCGGTGATATCTCGTGTTTTACCAATTTCCTTCGGTATTTTAACAAGTGTTTGACCTTGCTGCACTTTTTGACCATCACGGACTACAAGTGTTGCTTTCACAGGTAGTATAGTTCCTCCGGTAAGAATTTTATCATTTTTATCCACAATTTCTATATGCGGACTTAATTGACGATCTTTCGCTTCCACGATAACCATCTGTTTTTTACCACCTTCAACAGCTTCAATTTTATAAGTTTCACCTTCAATGAAATCCTTCAATTGTATCTTTCCAGTTTGTCTGGCAAGGATCAGATCTGTATATGGATCCCACTGAAATAAAACATGTCCACCTTTTACTTTTTCTCCATCAGTAACAGTTACATCAGAACCATAAGGAACGTTATAATCGTTCAATTCTTTGCCTTTACTATCGACAACTGTGATTTTCGCATTCCGTACCATACAGCGATTCACCTTACTACCATCTTCATCTTTCGTAGTTGCAATTTCGAGTGAATCTGAAAACTTTATTGATCCAGCAAACTTAGTTGTCATTTCTGATTGTTCAATAATTCGTGTTGCCGTGCCGCCAATATGGAACGTACGCAATGTTAACTGGGTACCCGGCTCACCGATACTCTGAGCAGCTTGGATGCCCACTGATGTCCCTCTATTAACCAGGTTGTGAGTAGACAAATTCCAACCATAACATTTTGCACAAACACCTCGCATTGATTCACACGTTAATACAGAACGAATACGAATATTGTCAATATTATTATCATCAATAATATCAGCTTCAACTTCGCTGATTAATTGACCGGATTTAATTATGACTTTACCATCAACTATCAAATCATCAAGAATTGTACGGCCTAATACACGGTCAGCAAGAGGTTCAATAATTTCTTCACCCTCTTTAAGATCAGCAACAACAAGACCATTAATTGTACCGCAATCTTCATCATAGATCACTACATCCTGGGCAACATCAACCAGACGACGAGTAAGATAACCCGCATCAGCTGTTTTTAAAGCTGTGTCAGCCAACCCTTTACGAGCGCCATGGGTGGAAATAAAATACTCCAGCACGGATAACCCTTCTTTAAAGTTGGATGTAATGGGAGATTCAATAATTTCACCTTTACTACCCGTCATTGATTTTTTTGGTTTAGCCATTAAGCCGCGCATTCCGGCAAGCTGTTTTATCTGATCTTGACTTCCCCGCGCACCTGAATCTGCCATCATATAAACTGGGTTAAATCCCTGGTCATCTTCCTTCAAATTTTCCATCATAGACGTAGCTACTTGATTCGTCGCATGTGTCCATATATCGATAACTTTATTGTAACGCTCACCTTCAGTTAGAATATGACGATCAAATTTTCCTTGTATTGAAGCAACTTCTTTTTCTGCCGATTCAATAATTACATCTTTTTTATCTGAAATTAAAACATCACTAATCGATATAGAGCTACCGCTCTTCGTAGCAACATCAAAACCCAGATCTTTCAATTTATCCAAAAATTCAACTGTAGCATAATTTCCAGAAACCAGGTAGGCATCGTTAACGATTTTTTGAAGAGACTTTTTATCAATAATACCATTAAAGTATTCAAGTTCTTCAGGCATGATTGCATTAAAAATTACTCGGCCGACTGTTGTATCTTTTTGCCATTGCTCCTTATGACGAACATTGATAATCGCATTCATATCAACTACTTTATTTTCGTATGCCATTATTACTTCATCAAATGAGCCAAAACTCTTACCATCGCCTTTAACTCCCTTACGAGGTCTTGTTAAATAATGACAACCAAGAACCATATCCTGTGAAGGGATTGCAATTGGTTTACCGTTCGCTGGATGCAAAATGTTATGGCTGGATAACATTAACACGCGAGCTTCCACCTGAGATTGAATGGATAAGGGAACATGAACTGCCATTTGATCACCATCAAAATCAGCATTAAATGCAGCACATACTAATGGATGAATTTTAATAGCTTTTCCTTCAACTAATACGGGCTGAAAAGCCTGGATTCCTAAACGATGCAGAGTTGGCGCACGATTTAATAAAACAGGATGATCCAATACCACGTATTCTAGTACTTTAAAAACAATAGGATCACTATTTTCAATCATGAGTTTGGCACCACGTGGAGTTGTGGCAAAACCGCGCTTAATCAATTCATTGATCATATGCGGTTTAAACAATTCTAAGGCCATGGGTTTAGGTAGCCCACATTCATTTAATTTCAATTCTGGTCCAACAACAATAACCGAACGACCGGAATAATCAACACGTTTACCTAAAAGATTTTGACGAAAACGACCCGTTTTTCCTCGAAGCATATCAGAAATTGACTTCAGTGGACGGCGTGTTCCTGAACGTATTGCAGTTTTTCTGCGGTTATTATCAAAAATTGCATCAACGGATTCTTGAAGCATACGTTTCTCATTACGTAAAATGACATCAGGTGCTTTGATTTCCATTAATTGCGTCAAACGATTATTACGAATAATAATTCGACGATAGAGATCATTTAAATCACTGGCAGCAAAACGACCACCGTCAAGAGGGACAAGCGGTCTGAGCTCTGGTGGCATTACGGGCAGGACAGAAATAACCATCCATTCAGGATTGTTAACTTTTTTCTTTTCAGGTGTAGGTAAAAATGCTTTGGCAACCTTCAGCCTTTTTAAAGCATCTTCCCTTTTTTGCTTTGATTTTGATGTATTGATGATTTCAATAAGATTATTTTTTAATTCGATCATATTCAATCGTGATAGCATTTCACGAAGAGCTTCTCCGCCCATGGATGCATAGAAGAAATCATCATTGTCCCTTTCTTCCTCAGTAGCTGCATAAAATCCATATTTCGTTTCAAGTTCGTAATATTCCTCTTCGTCGATCAGTTCCATTTTTTCCCGGCCACTCGCACCCGGTTCAATAATGACAAAAATTTCGTAATATATAATTCGTTCAAGGTTTTTAGTACTTAATCCAAGCAAATAACTCAACTTGCTGGGAATTGATCGCAAATACCAGATATGCACTACTGGGACAGCTAAAGTAATATGACCCATTCGTTCACGACGAACGCGTTTACGTGTTACTTCAACGCCACAACGATCGCAAATAATTCCACGATAACGAATACCTTTATATTTACCACAATGGCATTCATAATCTTTAACCGGTCCAAATATCTTTTCACAGAAAAGACCATCTTTTTCAGGTTTATAGGAACGATAGTTGATTGTTTCTGGTTTTAACACTTCACCATATGACCTCGTCAATATCATTTCTGGCGATGCCAAACTAATGGTGATTGAGCTATAGTCTTTTGATGTATCTATTTTTGTGGACTGAATGAACGTCAAACCGTCATCCTCCCTTTATTTTTATTCAAGTTCAATATCTAAACCAAGACCTTGCAGTTCTTTGATCAGTACGCTAAATGATTCCGGGGAACCAAATGACGGTAGATCCTCTCCGCGAACGATTGCATTGTATACTTTTGATCTTCCTTCAACATCGTCAGATTTTACAGTTAAAATTTCACGAAGTGTACTGGCCGCACCATATGCTTCCAATGCCCAACATTCCATTTCACCAAATCTCTGTCCGCCAAATTGCGCTTTACCGCCCAAAGGCTGTTGAGTTATTAACGAATATGGTCCTGTTGAACGAGCATGCATTTTATCTTCAACCATATGACTCAATTTCATCATATAGATCATGCCAATTGTAACAGGATTATCAAAATTTTCTCCGGTACGACCATCCACAAGAGTTGTTTTACCTGTTATAGGTAAGTTAGCTTTTTTCAATTCAGCTTCAACTTCTTCTGGCTTTGCTCCGTCAAATGCGGGAGTTTCATATTTACAACCTAACACATGTCCTGCCCAGCCCAGCATCGTTTCATATAACTGACCCAAATTCATACGTGAAGGCACACCTAATGGATTTAATACAATGTCTATTGGAGTACCATCTTCCATAAAAGGCATATCTTCTTCAGGTACAACAGTAGCAACGACGCCTTTATTTCCATGACGACCTGCCATTTTATCACCAACTTGTATCTTGCGCTTGTTAGCAACATATACTTTAGCTAGCTGTAAAATTCCCGGCTGCAATTCATCTCCGACTCGAAGTTTAAAAACTTCTCGTTCTAAATAATCTTCGATAGCTTGCCATTCTTTCCGGTACGAACGCCAGACTGTTTTGATCTTTTTCCAAGTGTCTTTATCTTCAATCCAAGGAGCATCATGAGCAAAACGCTCCAAATCATAACTTTTTATGCGTTTAATCGTCAGTTTTGTAGATTTTTTAATCAGAGTTTTACCAGTAGATCTATCGCGAATTCCACTGGAAATTTGCCCTTTTAGTAGAACGAGAAGTTTTTCATCACGCTCTTTTTTAAGGGACTGTTTCTTTGCCATGGTTTCTCTCTGAAAGAAAATGATTGATTCTTTTAAATCCCTTTTAGAAATTTTCTTTTTCTTTTCAAAGAGTTTTGTATTGATTACGACACCTTTGATGCCGGGATCAGCAGTTTTTGAAGCGTCTTTTACTTCACCTGCTTTCTCTCCAAAAATGGCTCGGAGAAGTTTCTCTTCTGGTGTTGGATCTGTTTCACCTTTTGGTGTTACTTTTCCAATTAAGATATCTCCTTGTCGAACTTTTGCTCCTATTCGAATGATTCCACGCTCATCTAATTGACGAGTTGCACTTTCACTCACGTTCGGAATTTCAGCGGTTAGTTCCTCTTCTCCGCGTTTTGTATCGCGGACTTCTAAATCAATTTCATTTATGTGTATACTGCTGAATTCGTCACTTTTGACTAAACGTTCACTAATGACAATCGCATCTTCAAAGTTATATCCACGCCATGGCATGAAAGCAACCATCACATTTCGACCGAGTGCAAGTTCACCTTCGTTGCTTGATGCTCCATCTGCAATTATATCACCTGCTTTTACTTTTTTCTTTACGCTTACAAGAGGACGCTGATTTTGAGATGAATTCTGATTTGTTCTCTGATATTTCTTTAAAGGAATCTCAACAATGTTCGTATGTTCAGTTAATGTCAATTCATCAGGTACTTCACTCGAACGAATTAAGATTTTCTCTGCATCAACATAGTCAATTATACCATCAACTGGAGACACAATTGCTGTCCGTGAATCTGTAGCAACTTTTGTTTCCAATCCTGTACCTACAATAGGAGTTTCAGGCATCATAAGTGGTACAGATTGTCGCTGCATATTTGATCCCATTAAAGCTCTATTGGCATCATCATGTTCTAGAAATGGAATTAATGCGGCTGCGACACTTAAAATCTGGTTTGGTGAAACATCCATGTAATCAACTTCTATTGGAGGTAAAACCGGAAAGTCGCCGCGAATTCGAGCTCGAACTACATCGTCCATCAAACGTCCTTTTTTATCCATTGCAACATTGGATTGGGCTATCATGACTCTGTCTTCATCATCTGCTGACAAGTATTTAACCTTTTTAGATCCAAAAGCTTTTTTACCCTTCTTTTCCAACAGTCGATAAGGCGCTTCAATAAACCCATGGTTATTTACAACAGCAAATAACGCTAATGATGAAATCAGTCCAATATTTGGACCTTCAGGAGTTTCAATTGGACACAAACGGCCGTAATGAGTATAGTGAACATCTCGAACTTCAAATCCCGCTCTCTCCCTGGTTAAACCACCAGGCCCAAGCGCAGAAATACGTCGCTTATGAGTTATCTCTGCTAAAGGATTTGTTTGATCACCAAATTGAGATAATTGGCTTGTTCCAAAAAATGTATTGATTACTGTAGTAACAACACGAGAATTGATTAAATCCTGAGGGGTAATCGATTCTTGTTCACGCAGATTCATCCGTTCAAAAATAGTTCTCAGCATACGGCTCAACGCAACACTGAATTGATTTGTAAGCTGTTCGCCAATCGTTTTAACTCGACGATTTCCTAAATGATCTATATCATCCGGTCCCCGATCACCTTTTCGCATTATTATAAGGAATTTTAAAACCTGTATAATGTCATCCATAGTTAGAACTGTGTCTTCTACCGGTACATCAAGGTCAAACTGTTGATTCAAGCGATAACGTCCAACCTGGCCTAAGTCATACTTTTTAGGACTGAAGAACATACGTTCAATAAATTTCTGCGCAGTTTCTAGATTTGGCGGATCACCGGAACGGAGTAATTGATATACGACACTCAATGCTTCTTCAGTATTGTGTGTCGGATCCTTTCCTATTGTATTTAATAGAAGCATGGAAGAGAAACTCTTATTTCCATCAACAACTTCAAAAGATTTAATACCTGCTTCTTTTAACGTATCAACTACTTCTTGATTGACTTCTGTTCCACCTTCATAAAAGATTTCGCCAGTTAATTCATCAACGATATCCTGCACGAGTGTATGACCAAACGAGTCTTCTATATTTTTGTCTGATAAACCAAATGAAATAACAGATCCAAATGCTTCAAAGATATCGCGGTTTGTCGAATAACCCAATGCACGCAGCAACATCGTTACAGGAAATTTCCTGCGGCGATCAATAATTGCAAATAAGCAATCATTAATATCCGTTGTGAAATCTACCCATGAACCCCGAAAAGGAATTATTCGGGCTTGAAATAGCTTTGTGCCGTTGGGATGAATATTTTCATCAAAAAACACTCCGGGTGAACGCTGTAATTGAGAAACAATCACACGTTCAGCACCATTAATAACAAAAGTACCTTTTTCGGTCATATAAGGAATGTTACCAAAATACACTTCCTGCTCGATACTTTGAGCAAATTTATTTTTATCTTCCTCATCTGTTATATGCAGTACAAGACGTACTTTTAAGGGGATAGAATATGTGACGCCTCTATCAATGCACTCTTCAGGAGTGTACTTTGGTAAACCCAGAAAATAATTACTGTATTCAAGTACATAATTGCGATGAGTATCTTCCAACGGAAATACATTTTGAAAAACACCTTCTAAACCGATATGATTTCTTTCATCTTCAGCCTCCTCTTCCTGCAAAAATTCCTGAAACGAATCTTTTTGCAGTGCAAGTAAATCAGGCATATCGACAAATGACTTGATTTCCGAAAAAGAAATACGATTAGACGTACGTTTAGTCGTGGCTCCCAATTAAGCCTCCTTTGTTAAAATTGAAGAATGGATAGATATAATGACGGTTGTTGAATTATTTCAATTCGACAGTTGCACCAGCTTCTTCCAACTTGGCTTTCAACTCGTCAGCTTCAGCTTGAGCAACACCTTCTTTGATAGCTTTCGGTGCTGAATCAACCAATTCTTTGGCTTCTTTCAATCCCAAGTCTGTCACAGCGCGAACAACTTTGATTACGCTTATTTTTGATTGACCTACTTCAGTAATGACAACATCGAATGCATCTTTTTCTTCAGCGGCACCAGCTTCACCTGCTGCAGACGCAGCGGCGGCAACAGCTACCGGAGCGGCAGCGGTAACACCAAATTTTTCTTCAATATCAGAAATTAATTCTGATATTTCAATCATGTTTGCAGTTTCAAGATAACTCATCACATCAGCTCGTTTTACTTCAGCCATTTTTTCACTCCTTATTGATATTAAGATTTCTGTTCTTTTAAATTATTTAACACATTAGCCACATTTGTTAATGGTGCATTCAGTGTATTTACTAGTTTATTCATTGTACTTTGCAACATAGCAGCCAGTATAGCTAATGACTCTTCCTTGGTGGGGATATCAGCCAAACGCTTGAATTCAGACCCATCTAACAAGTCACCATCAAACAAAATTCCTTTAACTTCTGGTTTATCATGTTCTTTTGAAAATGTTTTTATCACTTTCGCAGGACTTGTTGGTTCATCGTATGAAATAGCGATTGCTGTGGGTCCTTTTAATAATTTATCCAAACCTTTAATTTCATTTTCTTCAGCTGCTATTTTTATCAATGTATTTTTAGCAACTGAATATTCAACATTCTCCTGGAAGAATCGACTTCGTAAATTGGTGATACTTTCTACATCTAACCCAAGATAATCTGTAAAATAAACTGCTTTAGCACGATTCAGCTTTTCTTTTAATTCTGCTACTGCTTCAATATTTTTAGTATTAGGCATTCGTATTTCTACCTTATCTTTGTTAAATCTACTTTAATTCCAGGACCCATTGTCGTGGACAAAGTCAACTTTTTAAAATATGTTCCTTTTACAGATGCTGGTCTTGCCTTTATAACTGTTTCATAAATAGCACGAACATTTTCCAATAATTGATTCTTGTTAAAGGATGTTTTACCGCAAATAGTATGGATGATTCCATTTTTATCTACGCGCAATTCAACCTTTCCGGCTTTAATATCTTTTACAGCTTTATTCACATCCATTGTTACTGTACCGCTTTTCGGATTTGGCATAAGTCCTTTGGGTCCTAAAATTTTACCAAGTTTTCCTAAATCTGCCATTAAATCTGGGGTTGCAATTATTTTATCTATTTCCGCCCAACCGCCTTTAATTTTTTCAAGAAAATCATCATTACCAATATAATCTGCACCTGCATCTTGCGCTTCTTTTTCTTTTGGACCGCGAGTCAGCACAAGTACTTTTACTTCCTTACCGGTACCATTCGGGAGGCTCGTAGTAACGCGAATATTTTCTTCAGCATGGCGAGGGTCAACACCTAAATTAATTGCCATATCTACTGTTTCATCAAAGTTGGCAAATTTTAATTCACCCAAAAGCTTAACAGCATCTTCTAATGAATATTCTTTTGTGTTATCAAAATGTTCTTCTGTAACTTTTCTTTGTTTTGATTTTTTCATTATTATCGCACCTCCAAACCCATACTTCTGGCAGTGCCTCTAATCATCTCCATTGCTTGTTCAATCGTATTTGCATTCAAATCTTCCATTTTAATTTCCGCAATATCTTTCAAATCATTTTCAGATACTTTTCCTACTTTATCTCTATTTGGTTCCGGAGAACCTTTATCAATTTTTGCAGCTTTTTTTAGCAAAATAGCAGCCGGAGGTGTTTTGGTAATAAATTTAAAGCTACGATCTGCAAAGACGGTAATAACCACAGGAATAATCATACCTTTCTGATCTTGAGTTGCAGCATTAAAGGCTTTACAGAACTCCATAATATTTACCCCGTGCTGACCTAAAGCCGGTCCAACTGGTGGTGCAGGATTCGCTTGACCAGCCGGAATTTGTAATTTGATAAAACCTATTTCTTTTTTTGCCATTATAGACAGGTCCTATTTTTCAAGTTCAACTTGTAAATAATTCAACTCAACTGGGGTTGGTCGACCAAAAATACTAACGGATACTTTCAATTTTTGCTTATCTTCATTCACTTCTTGTACATAACCGCTAAATTCTAAAAATGGGCCATCCGTAACTTTCACATGATCACCAACTCGATAAAGTGTTTTAATTACTTCTCGAGCTTCACCACTTTCTACAACACCAATAATTCGATTAATTTCATCTGTCTTAACAGGTTGTGGCTCACCTTGCGGTCCAACAAAACTCATTACTCCGGTAATATTTTCAACCAGATAACGCGTTTCTTTATTCATATCCATATTGACTAACAAATATCCTGGGAAAAAGACTCTATTTCGAATTTTCTTTTTACCATCTTTCATTTCAATAATATTTTCAGAAGGCACTAGTATATCAGTCACTACGTCTTTCATACCTTCAGTTTCAACTTCATAAAGGATATTATCTCGAATTTTTTTTTCCTTACCGGAAATAACTCTTAATGTATACCATTCCATAATTAGAGCAGCACATTCATGATTCGTGAAAGGATAATATCAATGAAAAACAAAAATACACCAATTAATAGCGATACTGTAATAACAACATAAGTTGATCCTTTTAATTCTTCCCATGTTGGCCAGGATACTTTGCCCATTTCAAACTGAACATCGTTGAAAAATTGATGTATTTTTTTTATCATATTTCTTTATAAAGAGCGTTTACTATTTCTGCAGGAGTGGAAGGACTTGAACCCTCAACCCCCGGTTTTGGAGACCGGTGCTCTACCAATTGAGCTACACTCCTATGTGTAATTGAAATTGTCACCTCAACTGGTCAGCTATTTCGTTTCTTTAAACATCACGTGCTTTCGTACCACCGGATCATATTTTTTGTATTCAATACGATCAGGATGAAGACGTCTGCTTTTTGTAATCGTATAACGATAACCAGTACCAGCTGTACTTTCTATTTGGATGATATCTCTTTTGCTGTTTCCAGCCATAGCTTACTCAACAATCTCCGTTACGAC
>DJKX01000050.1 GCA_002436185.1 Fidelibacterota bacterium UBA6531 | reverse complement strand
TATGGGTAAACAAAAAACCCCGCTGCTGCGGGGCTCTTGCTTAAATCCTTTGGGTGGGGGTTATTTCAACAACACCATCTTCTTGGTCTGTACAAACTCTCCAGCCTGAATCTGGTATAGATACACACCCGCACTGACAGGTTTACCGTAATCATTAGTAGCATCCCAGATTACTGACTTATAACCAGCATCCTGGGTTTGGTTTACCAGTGTTTTTACTTCTCTACCCAGCATATCATAAATAATTACATTCACGTAGCTGTTCTCTGGTAGGTCGTACCGAAGTGTTGTGATTGGGTTGAACGGATTTGGGAAATTCTGCTCAAGTGCAAATCCCTGAGGAAATGTCTCATTTCTGTTATCAATCCCGACAGAATTTGAAGGGGAGAAGCTAATATTGTCAAAATAGCAGATATTATCCTGCGTTCTTCCTGCCAGATCAAAATCAGGAAAGATTACAATTTGATCTTTAACAACTGGATATACTCCAATACGGGATGAGAAATCAAATGTTAATTCTTCCCATTGATTAATTAAAGTATTAGCGACCTTTATCTCTTCTTGAGCTGCTGAAGTAGCATCAACAAACTTTATTCCAACATCACTAATTACATCTTTCAAAACCATTATCTTAATTATGCAATTAGTATAATCAAAACTAAAAGACCCTATATCAGCACCGTGCTGGGATTCACAGCCTGCCCAAGGTTGACCAGCCTGTAAAGCAGTAAACTTCGCTACGGTGGCTGATGAGTTGATACCGCCAGCATTGGGATTTGTCACTATTTCAAGGGAAGGATTATCACCATTCTCGAAAACAGTCCAAGTCCAAGCGGCACCATAACCACCAGTTTCAAAATCAATCGGAGAATTTTGTGCAAACAAAAATCCACGAACAATCATAATAACTAATAATATTTTTCTCACTTTTTATCTCCTTTACTTAAATCCTTTGGGTGGTTTATTTCAACAACACCATCTTCTTGGTCTGAACAAACTCTCCAGCTTGTATCTGATAAAGGTAAACACCAGCACTGACTGGTTTGCCGTAATCATTAGTAGCATTCCAGATAACTGATCTAAAACCAGCGTCCTGGGTTTGGTTTACCAGTGTCCTTACTTCTCTGCCCAATAGATCGTAAATAATAATATTCACCATAGATTGTTCAGGCAGATCATATCTTAAGGTTGTAACGGGGTTGAATGGGTTGGGATAGTTCTGGCGAATCACAAATTTATTGGGAAGTTTTGATGTTTCTTGTATATGAACCACTGCTTCATTTCTTAAGTCAAGGATCAGGTTCAAAATGTAGACATAATTTTCTGGATCATCGGGATCATAGGGTGTGATGTTGAAGGTAGTATCCAAAATGCCTTCTCGATTCAGAAAAAACACGTCCCGTTGGCTCGCCCCCCAGCCGGTCCAGACCGGGAATCCTTCCGCCTGCACATCTGCAACCCAGGGCAGAATTCTGCCATCTACCATTGCATCCAAGTTACTATTGTAAATATCTTTGCCCACACCAATAATACCCACATCGTCAATACCCATAGAATCCAAATCAAGATAAATTGAATTCAAGAAGCCGAACCGGCTTCGACAGGACCCTCATGATTCATGACCAAAAAAAACAATACAAATATCTCCAAGATAATCCGCTGGACCGATCGTGTCGCCGTATGTTTCAGAATTCTGGTTCAGGTCTTCAAGATCAAAATCAGTCTGTGCCCAAAGAATACCTGAAATCAAAAGGAATACAATATATCTACACATATCCAAATCTACCCATTATCCCACAAATAAGAAAGCCCGCTGGTGCAGGGCTCTTGCTTAAATCCTTTGGGTGGGTTAATTACTGGCCCTATATTTTTTCTACTTTCCAGTTTTTATTCACCCACAACCCACACACTGAAACGTTTACATATTTGTTTACAAGAAAGGTGACTGCTTGTTTTAGTGACTTTTTCTGTTTTTCATCTGAGATGGGGTTTCCTGCACAGTCGTGATGGGCAACTATTGCAATGCCCCTTGATTTGTGTTTTTCTAATGAAATCTCTATGCATGAAATAATGGTTTCTATATTGTTTCTTGAGGGGTCTGACAGCATTTTAACTGGCCCCGCTTTGGTTATCATGTCGACAAATAGCACATTATATTCTTCTTTAATAAAATTAATTATGGGTTCTTGTGCTCTCCCATCCATACAGTTTATTGCGGTGTAAAAACTCATGTTATGTTAGCCTTTATAGTTTCTGGTTTAGGACACCCAACAATCAGTAATAATACAATTGGAAATGTCTTTTTCATCAACGGAATGTAAGGATTAATACAGAAAAATGTGGGGGAAACAAAAAACCACGCTGCTGCGGGGCTCTTGCTTAAATCCTTTAGGTGGAAGTTATTTCAACAGCACCATCTTCAGGCTCGTTTGACCCCCACCACTTGAAACATTTTATAAAGCGAGACGGCAGTTGCTGTGGCAAGTTCATTCTCTAAATCAGCCGAAAGTTTTATGAGCTCGGACTCGCTGCTGAAACCCAGTTCAATCATCTTGGGGGCCATATCTCTCAAAGCCATGAGATGAAGTTTCCTCTCTGGCAAACCTAGCAAAGGCTGAAAAATCTGCTGAATTAAAAGCTTTAAGCCTGCACTTTCCATAACGTTGGCCATGGTATAGGCAATGCGATATTCGCTCTTATTCGCAGCATAGGTTTTTATGGCAAGCGCTTTAAATTGCTCCATGGCAGGGGAATGCGGATAGCTGATGACATGTTCCATAATGGGCGGCTCTTCACAGACCAATCTCCCGTTGGGATTCAGCGCATTCATCATTTTTTGCATAACCACATCAGGGTCATGCAAATGATGCAATATCATTCTGCAGTAAATGATATCAAATTTTCTCTCGAGTTCGTCAATATGATGCACATCTGCAACAATGCATTCACAATTTTCATAGGCTTCTGTTTTGCTCTGGGCTTTGCGAATATACTCGGGGCTTAGATCGACCGCGAGGAGTTGCCCCCCCTTTGTCAATTGTTGGCACAACCATGGTGTCATCGCTCCGGGACCACAACCCAATTCTAATACTGATAAATTTGCTTTTAATCCAGCCTGCAAGAGCAACTGCTGACTGGCATGCTCATACAATTTATGCTGTCGCAATAAACGCTCTGCTGATTTCTCATCAGCTTCTAAAACATATTGCTTTAAAGTGTCCATGGTCATACCCCAAATGAAGAGTTCAAAATTAACAAGAGGAGAAACTTTTCTTTATTGGCAGTGCCATCTCCTTACCCAAATCTACACATCATCCCACAAACAAAAAACCCCGCTAATGCGGGGCTCTTGCTTGAATGATTTTGGGGGGGGGTTATTTCAATAGCACCATCTTCTTGGTGTTAATGTATTCACCAGCTTGTATTTTGTACAGATAGACTCCTGCACTTACTCATTTAGAATCATCAGAAGCCATTGGTTCAATCTTGGACCCAACACTTCAGTAGAATAAAATTCTATTGCTCTTTCCCTACAATTTCTAGTCATGGCATAACGTCTTTTTTCGTTAAGTAGAAGTTTGCGGACGGCTTCGCCTAAGGCTTTTGAACTTCTTTTAGTTAAAACACCTGTTTCTGGAGTTACTATTGAATTTACTCCTCCACCTTCATATGCAACAATTGGAACGCTCCCTGCCATTGCTTCGGTGTAAATAATTCCAAAATGTTCTTTTTTCTCGGGAGCAGCAACCAGAAGCGTTGCAGCATTGATTAATTTAGCCTTATCCTCATTTGGAACGAACCCTAGAAATCTCCCTTTTTTCCCAAGTTGCGCTTCAAGTTGTTCTCTCAATTCTCCATCTCCAATGAAGATGGTCTCAGCCAAGTCAGAATATTCTTTTGACGCTTCAACAACGTTTTGCGGGCCTTTTGATTTTGTCAAAGCACCTGGACATATGACATATTTGGCAGACAATGAATATTTTTTGACGATACCTTCAATATTTTTCGAGTTGAATTCAGTTAAATTTACTCCGCAAGCTTGGATGAGAAACCTGTCTAGAGGCAGGTCAATAATATTTCTAACCAGTTTGTCCCTAACGTATTCTGTTGTGACAATAATACCATTTGCTTCCTTTATAGCACCTTCAATTAATAGCCACACTTTGTCGTCATATAAACCGTGATGACGGGGTTCAATTCCTGTTCCATGAAGAAATAAAACGTATGGTTTATTGTACCGGTTGCAAATATTAGCCGTTGCAATAGCTGTCAAATTAGCATGGTGTCCAATGACGATGTCAGTTTCAAGTATAATTTCTTCTAAGGCATTCTCATAAGCAGGAACGTAACCCAAAGCTTCATCATAGCTCATAGAGGAAACTGCTTTTTGTGTACCTTTGGCAGAAGGTAAATATTCGTGAACAGGAACAATGTCCTTATTTAAATGTACTTCTTTGTTATACGCTCCATTTATCCCTTTACCAACATTTGGGTGCATATAATAAACAACATGTCCCTGGCCTAAAAGATATTTGCCATGTTCCTTAGCGACAACACCACTGCCTCTTCCTTGATTAAGTAATAATATCGCAATCTTCATATTTTTATTTACTTTGGTTTGGTTGAAAAAAATTATTGATAAAAAATGATATTAATAATGTAAATATCAAAAAACCCTGCTACTGCGGGGCTCTTGCTTAAA
>DJKX01000062.1:81849-82606 GCA_002436185.1 Fidelibacterota bacterium UBA6531 | reverse complement strand
ACACTGGAATCATCATACTTTATAGGTTCCAATTGAGCAGTGACTGAGTCAGGAATACTAATCTGACAAAATTGAGTAAATTTTATAAACCTGGCATAGTTATGTATAGGCATGATCCCGGGGATTATTGGTACTTTTATACCTGCTTTAATACATTTATCTCTAAAGAAAAGAAATTTATCAACATCATAAAATAGTTGTGTCACTACAACGTCCGATCCTGCATCCACTTTTTCCTTTAGAAAAGATATATCAGCATCAAGATCACTTTGTTCATGATGGCATTCTGGGTAACCGCCAACACCTAAGCAAAAGTGGTTCCCAAACTCTTTTCTAATATATCGGACAAGATCAACGCTATAGCGAAATCCATCTTCATGCTGATTCCAAGTAAAGGATCCTTCAGGAGGATCTCCTCTTAGAGCTAATATATTGGATAGACCATTTTCTTCCGCTTCTATAAGTACCTTTTTGATTGATGACACTTGCATATTTGTACAGGTAAGATGCATCATAACTTCCAAACCAAAATATTTATTAATTGTTTTACTTATTTCCAGAGTTTTATCAGCGGTAGCCCCTCCTGCACCCCAAGTAATATCGATATAGGCTGGATGAAAGGATGCCATCCTATCAATCCTACTATATAGGTTATCCAGCCCAAAATCTGTTTTTGGTGGAAAAAACTCAAAACTGTAAAATATTTTACCTTGCGCTTTATAATTTGCTATTATTTCTGATATCTTCATTTAGTCAG
>DJKX01000062.1:1744-81462 GCA_002436185.1 Fidelibacterota bacterium UBA6531 | reverse complement strand
TGAAATTAAAAAGGGGTTTTCTTTTATTTCACTTGCCATTGTTGTAGTGGGGCCATGGCCAGAATGGATGATAAAATTATGGTCTATATTTTCCATTAATTTAATGAGCGACAATTCCAAAACCTGCCAATTACCGCCGGGTAAATCTGTCCTTCCTACTGAACCTCTAAAAAGTGTATCTCCAACAAATACATGATCTTCGATCATAAACGATGTTCCACCCGGTGTATGACCAGGAGTAAATAAAAGATTAAATGTCAGATTTCCAAATGTGAGTGATGATTCATCTGTAAACCAATAATCAACATCTGGAGTTTTACTCGTATTTAAGTTAAATAATTGACATGTTTCTTCATATGTATCCAGAATCAATGATTCTTCTTTGTGGAGATAAAAAGGGATATTTAACATTTCTTTCAATGCAGATACAGCGCCGATATGATCCATATGTGCATGCGTATTAATAATGGCTATTAGATTACAATCATGATCATTGATCGTGGCAATGATTAAATGAGGATCATCACCTGGATCAATGCAAACACCTTCTCGAGATACAGGATCCAGAATTAAAAATGAATTTTCCTGGAACGGTCCGGTGACAACCGTATGTACTTGAATACTCAAATATCTGAATAAACAAGTTCCGACAGGCATTGAATCTTATCATCATATGCATGTGGAAACAAAAATCGTTCTGCAGCTGCAATGCTGCTCAATATTGAATTGCCATCCTGAGGTGTAAAACAAAAACCGGTTATTTCATGTTCGTTGCGGACATTTAAAGTTTGTTCAACTACAACCGTTTCATTCAAAATTCTTCCATAATGACCATGATCCCGTCCAAAAGAAAAGACAGTACTGGTCATGTCTTTTTGTGTCATGGCTACCAATGGATTTGCCTCCAACTTATCCATGACTCCCTGCAAAGTGATTGGTTCCTTGACTTTCAAATTAAACCATAAAATGTGCATATATTGACTGTTAGTCTTCATAGCAGACGAAAACAAATTCAAATCCAAATTTTTAGTTTTAAATAAACCGGCCGCATCCTCTGCATGATGGGATCCGTATTTTTCTGAATGATGGCCGCCAACCTGAGGAGATGGTATAAACCCGCCCGGTTGACTTATATCATTTGCTCGTCGTATACAAACAAATTTTCCCTCGACCAAATTATTCAATTCACTTCCATTTAATGCCAATGTATTGGTAATACATGAAAGATTATGAGTATTACAGGACACGATCTGAACAAATTGATCGTCTTCATTAAACACTTCGTCATTAATTCCTCTGGCATATTTTTTTCCAAATCCATCTTCACTGCCTTGAGCTAAAAACCCTTTAACTTCATTGGAAAACTTTGAATAGAATTCTTCTTTGTTCTTGTGACCAATGCCCTTTGGCGTACAATCGATCACAACGGATGACCGTTTTATTGCATCTTCAGTTGCAAAATCAGGATCCATGCCCAAATCTTTGAAATCTTGCATGCGATCGGGATTAACAGATAAACGAGCTCCACGATGTTGGAGGTCAAATACCTTTGATCTATCATCTTTTAAAGGTGTATTTTTATGGAACGTTATTTCGTCAATACCCAGTTTCGTTTTATAGTCAGTCAGCAAACCAATGAGCGGTTCACCGATAGTACCCGTTCCAACAACGTGAACAATTTTACGTTTCATGTTTATTATTCCTTAATGATTAGAAATATTTTTTAATTTTTTTTCAATTTTGAATTGAGTTATAAACCACGCAATTAATGATATAAATACAATAAGATAAGCGGCAATGCAGTAACTCAAAAAATTATACATTTTTCGTCTTTAATTTATATTGAAAATTCGAAATTTTAACTCGAATTCGCAACATAAGTATATATAAAATGGTAAAGGTGAACATTGAAAAAAAGAATGGCAGCAATATTTCATCCGGCTGTTGGTTCATTTCTACCTGGGGATGAAGTTGATATTGAGGTGCCCAAAATTTTACAGAATAAAAAATGAGTGGTACATCAAGAAATGCCAATATACCTAATATAGCAGCATAACGTGCTACTCTTTCCGGATGACCACCAAATTTACGTAACATAAAATAGCCAATATAAATCAGAAACAAAATTAAGGTCGTTGTTAAGCGCGGTTCCCAAATCCATGGTTTTCCCCAAATGGGTGTAGCCCATATGGGTCCTGTAATCAATACCAATGCAACAAATAATGTACCAATCTCGGCAGCAGCCAAGCCGACTCTATCCCAATAAGAGTCTTTTTTAATAAAAAATAAAATTCCCGATACCATAACAATAAAATAAGATAAAAAGCTCGACCATGCGATAGGAACATGAACGTAAAATATCTTTTGAGCCCAATGCTGTTCAGGTACCATGGGTGCTATAAAAAATATAGCATAAAGATTTACTGCCATCAATATGACGGAAACAATGAATAAAATGCGCAAAAAACGCTCCTGGAAAAGAAATGACATTATTCTTCTGTTATATGTTCAAAAAATACATATCCCGCTAGTCCGAATATTACAACATAGGTTGCCATGATCAATACCCAAAATTGCCAATTACTAAAAGGAATAAGATGATACCATCCGGTTGTCGCTTTTACGCAAGCGATGAGTAACGGTGTTAAGAGTGGAAAAAGTAAAACAGGTAATAGAACAGCACTCATTTTTGCACGCATAGCCATTCCGGAAACAATTACACCTACGGCCACAATTCCCAAATTACCTAACATAACAATACCAATTCCGGGGAAATATGACATGGGCTGTGATAATCCTAAAAATAAGAAAAAGGGTAAAACAATGAGTATCTCTATAAGGAAAAGAAATAAGAATCCACTGATCCATTTTGCTAAAAAAAGTGTTCCCCTATCAATAGGTGCAGATAATAAGCTGGCAAATGCATCAAAATCTTTTTCCTGGCCAAATAAACGATGCAATCCAAGAGACGAACTTAAAACAACCAATGTCCAGAATAAGCCTGGAGCCATTTCATGATTTATCTTTGGATTGCCGCTCAACGAAAAAGAAAAGATCAATAAGACTGTGAGGCCAAAAGCCAACATCGATAAAATAACCTCTTTATTACGCAGTTCGACAAATAATTCTTTTTTGAGAAGTGTTATAAACATATTAGTTCATTAAAGACGTAATTTTATTTTCCAAATCTGAAGTTGAAATAGGATCATCCAGAACAATGGAATGTTTGTCTAAAATCATGATGCGTGATGAGATTTTCAATACGCGATTTATATCATGATCGACGAAGATGATACTTCGTCGGCCATTTTGCCAAGATTCCATTTTATTCATAACAAATTTTTGACCGGAGATATCCAAACCATTAAATGGTTCATCAATCAAAAGTAATGACCAATCAATTAACTCTAAAAAAGACAGTTTTAATCTTTGCATCATTCCTTGAGAATACACTTTAACCGGTTCATCAATAGCGTCTATTAAATCGTAATCCTTCAATACTGAATTAATTGAGTTAGGATTGGTTTTGCAACTATGTAACATAGAAAAATAATGCAAATTTTCACTTGCTGTTAATGATGGATATAATCCCGGAGCATGACCACAATAATAAAGACCCTTTCGATGGGTTGCAACACCTTCAAATAAATTGTTTCCATTAAATACGGCTTGCCCTTCTTCCGGTGATGTAATTTTTGCTATAATACGTAATAATGTTGACTTACCTGCTCCATTTCTGCCAAGTAATGCTAGCGTTTCCCCGGGAGATAATGAAAAAGAAATATCCTTTAAAACGGGCTTATAATGAAACGACTTGGATATATTTGATACATTTAGCAAAATAATTATCTATTCAAAATTGTCAGTATTTCTGCCACTTCTTTTTTCAACTCATTACGCGTTTGGCCATAGTCATCATCTTGGATATTGCCTAATTGGTAATCCATATCCAGTTCCTTAATCTGTCTATAAAGAATTTTTTTGCGTTGTTTCAATGCAACTGATTTTTTTTCAGTATCCTTTATTTCCAATCCCGGTTCAAGAAATAACGGTTGAATGACAAACACGGCCATGACAACAATAATTAAAAAGGTTACGACAACACTGATCATGATTTTTCCTTTCTCGGCGGCCACAAAGCAACAAGCGTTCCCAATACAAACAAATAGCCGCCGTACCAAACCCAGTTCACTAATGGATTAATCATAATTTTTAGATACGCCACTTCATTTTCCAAATCTATACTGTTGAATATGGAATAGATATCCTGTTTTATTGTCGAATAAATGTCAAGTTCACTGTGGGGCTGACGGCGTTCAGGATTCGGATTACGATGAAAATAAATGCGTTTCTCCGGATGCAATTTAACGATGGACTTTCCAAATGCATCTGCGACAATCATATCAGCGATATAGGCATAATGATTGGGGCGTTCTTCTTCTCGAACATTATACAATGTGAACGAATAACCGCTTAAATGTTCGCTATCACCTTTTTTAAGTCCAAATTCTTTCTCACTATCAAATGAATGACCGGTAAATCCAACAAACATCAGTACAATTCCAATATGAACGATATATCCTCCATATCGACTGCGGTTCTTTCGTATCAACCGCCAAAAAGCAATGATAGGGTTTTCTTTCTGTGATGTCATTCTTGAACGGATTCCCCTGAAAAATTCAAAACCTATGGTTGTTAAAACAAATGCTGATAAGCTGAATGAAATCAGTACATATCCTCTGATATTGAATATGTATAGTACCAGTGCCGAGACTAATCCCATAACGATCGGAGTGGTGAAATTGCGGATGAAACTTTGGTTGGACGTACGGCGCCAAACCAATAAAGGTCCAACTCCCGTTAGGAGCAAAAGTACTAAACCAATGGGAATATTCACTTGGTTAAAAAATGGTGCACCGACTGTGATTTTTGTTCCGCGAACTGCTTCTGAAATAACCGGGAATATCGTTCCCCAGAACACCGCAAAACACATGACAATAAACACAACATTATTAAACAAAAATCCACTTTCTCTCGATGTAAACGATTCTATTCGTTTTTCAGATTGTAAAAATGATTTTCGGTTGAATAAAAGTAAAAAAGAGACAACTAATATTAAAAAAACAAATCCAAGAAAAATGGGACCCAGTGAAGAAGCTGTAAACGAATGGACAGAAGACATAACTCCGCTACGAGTTAAAAATGTTCCAAAAATGCAAAGGGTAAATGTGATGATAATGAGAGCCATGTTCCAAACTTTTAACATGTCCTTCTTTTCCTGGATAATGATGGAATGAAGCAACGCTGTTCCTGTAAGCCATGGCATAAACGATGCATTTTCAACAGGATCCCATGCCCAGTAACCGCCCCAGCCCAATTCCTGGTAAGCCCACCATCCGCCCAGAATGATTCCGATACTTAACATTAGCCACACGAAAAGCAACCATTGCCTTACAGTGCGCATCCAGAGAGCATTCATATCCCTTTCTGCCATGGCGGCAATGGAAAATGAAAATGGAATGGTAAATCCAACATAACCTAAATACAGCATGGGCGGATGAAAAGCCATGGTTATATTTTGTAATAATGGGTTTAAACCCAAGCCGTTTGCCACCACAAAATCAGCTTCTGTCGGTATAAATGGATTACTAACATAATTGATTAAAATAAGAAAAAACAGTTGAACCGTTGTCATAACAATCATCACCCAAGGCATGATTTTGTGCTGTGATCGCTGATTCTGGAGTATCGTAATAACTGCATAAACGGACAGGGTAAATAACCAAAATAATAACGATCCGGATTGCCCAGCCCAAAGAGCAGTTATTTTATAAATAAAGGGTGTTTCCAAGCTTGTATAATGGGCAACATAATCAACATCAAAATTGCTCGTTATAAGTAACTGAGCCAGAATCAACGTTGCTAAAATACTTAAAAGAGAAACGGCTAGAGCTGCACGTTGTCCAGATAAAAATAACCGTCCATCTCCATTACGTAAATAGAAAAAGTGTAAAATGATGGAAACAAAAGCCAGGCCAAGAGCAAGATTTATGGCCAATCCGCCAATGACAGGCGTCATATGGAAACTTCGTCTAGGTTATAACTGTTTTCATCCCGTAAATCACCTTCGTACCGGGACGCACATTTTGTTTGCAGTATATCCGCTTCAAACAATCCGTTCACATATATTCCTTCTATGATAACTTCGGCACCATCTTTGAATAAATCGGGGCGAGCTCCTGTGTAATGGACGGGAAGTATATAATCACCTTCCTTCAACTCAAACTGGCATGACAAGTAATTGTTATTATCTAAATGAATAGATCCTTCTGCAACCAAACCACCCAATCGAACACGATCAGAATGATCTTCATCGATCAATTCTTCCACGGAAAGGAACGTCACCAATGCCTGTTCATCTGCAGGATTAGACGATGCCCACCATATCCAAAATATCACAACGACAATTACACCGGAAATTGCAAAATAAAATTTGTTTTTTGAGTTCATTAGAATACTGCTGCTTCCTGCCATTCCCCAAATTCAGCTTTTAAGGATAAGACAATTTCACCCATGGTTGCATACGCCTTTGCTGCATCAACTATGGGTTTCATCAAATTCGTTCCATTTATACAGGCTTCCTGAATGTTTGAAAGTGCTTGCTGAACAGCATCTTCATCACGTTCAGTGCGTAATTTATTGAGAGCTTCCACCTGTCTTTGACCCACTTCATCTCCTATTTCCAAAATGGGTATTTCAATTTTTTCATCATCCTTGACAAATTCATTCACTCCCACAACGATACGTTGTTTCGAATCCACCTTACGTTGATATTCAGATGCAGCATAAGCAATTTCCCGCTGGAAAAATCCCTTTTCGATGGCCGGAATAACACCGCCCATTTCTTCAATCGTATGAAAATATTTTTCAGCTTCTTTTTCCAATTTATCCGTTAATTCCTCTACAAACCATGAACCACCGAGAGGATCAGCTACATTTGCAGCACCTGTTTCAAAGGCAATTAATTGCTGGGTACGCAGGGCGATTTCCGCAGCTTTACGTGAGGGTAATGCCAAAGTTTCATCCATGGAATTTGTATGTAAAGATTGCGTTCCTCCTAATACAGCCGCCATAGCCTGGAATGCTGTCCTTGAGATATTTATTTCGGGCTGCTGTGCCGTAAGCGAACATCCGGCAGTTTGTGTATGAAAACGTAATTTCCATGATCGCGGATTTTTAGCTCCATACTTTTCTTTCATATGCCGTGCCCAAATTCGGCGGGCGGCGCGATATTTAGCTATTTCTTCAAAAAAGTCCAAGTGGGAGTTAAAGAAAAAAGAAAGGCGTGAGACAAAATCATCAACATCCAGCCCGGCTTTCATCCCATATTCAACATACGTAAATCCATCTGCAAGTGTAAAAGCTAATTCCTGGGCAGCGGTTGATCCCGCTTCGCGAATATGATAACCACTGATTGAAATGGTATTGAATTTGGGTAAATACTTCGTGCAATATGTCATCATATCTGTAATAATTCGCATGGAAGGTTTCGGAGGGAAAATCCATTCTTTTTGAGCAATAAATTCTTTTAAAATATCATTTTGCAGCGTACCGCGAACATTCTCTAAAGGAACTCCTTGTTTCTCTGCCACAGCAATATAAAAAGCCAATAGAATAATCGCCGGTCCGTTGATTGTCTGGGAAACTGAAATATCACCCAAATTTATTCCCTCAAACAAACGTTCCATATCTTTGAGAGAAGCAACGCTGACGCCGCATTTTCCTACTTCCCCAACTGCATATAGATGATCAGGGTCATATCCCATTAGAGTAGGCATATCATAGGCTACAGAAAGGCCGGTCTGTCCATGACTCAATAAATAGTGATAGCGCTCATTTGTATCTTCAGGTGAACCAAATCCTGCAAACTGGCGCATGGTCCAAAGCTTTCCCCGATACATATTTGCATGGATGCCTCGTGTATACGGATATTGTCCCGGGAAACCCAGCTTTTCCATATAATCATTCTCATTATCTTCAGGATAGTAAAGCTGTTCTACTTTTTCACCGCTTAATGTGTCAAAATTGTAATCTCTTGAATTTGCTTCAGCCGCTTCGTCTTTCCACGTCTTTTCAGCATCGTTGAATATGTCGAGTTGTTTGCCCATAATGTGATTCAATAGAGTATAGAAATTACTGTATTAAACAGATTATTTTTATAAATAATCAATGTTTTTCTTTCAAATTAATGACCGTTAAAAGTCCTTCAATTATCATCCAGATCATAAATCCGTTTACTCAACCACGTTGAATAAAATCGATACCCCAGAAAGAAGAGCAAAAAGCCAAAAAGGGTAAGATGGATGGAATTCACTTGATCAGATTGAAACGGTTTTATCGGCCATCAGCTTTGAAACGGTATTCACTAAACCTTCCGTATCCAAACCTAAATTCTGCAAAAGTACATTTCGTGGGCCATGCTCAACATATGAATCCGGTAATCCAAGTCGCTTCATACCGCCATGAAATCCATGTTCAGACAGCCAGGAAATGACTCCTTCTCCAAAACCACCTTTGATAACACCCTCTTCAATGGTGACAATTACTTTGAATTTTTTCAGGGCTGATTGCAAATATGCTTCATCCATGGGTTTAATAAATTGACAATTGACCACTTCACTAGAGATACCATTCGATTCCAATTTTTCTGCTGCTTTAATAGCGTCATACACCATGGGCCCAACAGCCAAAATGGCCGCATCTGAACCATGTCTTTCAATTTCCCAACAACCAATAGGCAGCAATTCAGCTTGGCCATTTTGATCAAACTCCACTGCACTTGCTTTTGGATATCGAATGGCAATGGGGCGGTCTGTTATATCCAAAGCTGTATAAAGTAGATTACGAAAATCATTGCCATTTTTAGGAGCTGCAATAACAATATCCTGGATACACCTTAAATAAGAGATATCCAATGCACCATGATGAGTGGGACCATCTTCCCCTGCTATTCCTGATCTATCCATGCAGAAAATAACAGGTAAATGCTGAATGGCTGCATCATGAACAACATGGTCATATGCTCGTTGTAAAAATGTAGAATAAATAGCGCAGATTGGTCGCATACCTTCTGCAGCTAAACCGGAAGCAAATGTAACTCCATGTCCTTCAGCTATTCCTACATCATAGTATCTATCGGGAAATTCTTTTTTAAATGGAATTAATCCTGTTCCCTCACCCATAGCAGCAGTTATACAGACTACTTCTTTATTATTTCTGGCTACTTCACGGGATAAATGTCCGAAAACAGATTGAAATGAAGGAATGTCTGTCACAGGTTCAGGTTGTCCATTCGTGTTGGGTGTTGGTGTTGCCTTTACACCGTGATACCCAACGGGATCCTTCTCCGCAACATCCATTCCTTTTCCTTTTTTGGTAACTACATGGAGTAGTACCGGCGTTTTTATATTCTTAATATTATTGAGTGTATGGACAAGTTCTTCTACATCATGACCATCAATCGGGCCAAAATATCGAAACCCTAATTCATGAAAAATAATACCGGGAACAATGAGATTTTTTAATCCTTCTTCTATCTTTTTAATAAATGTTCTGGTCCATTTTTTGCCCATGGGTAAACCGCCGGTCAGTCTCCATATCTCATCTCTAACGCGATTATAAAGAGGGTTTGTAATTACATGAGTTAAATGTGTTCGGATCGCACCTACATTCGGGCTAATTGACATATCATTATCATTCAAAATAACGAGTAATTGCTTGCGTAAATGACCGGCATTGTTCAATCCTTCAAACGCTAGACCACCCGTCATAGCGCCATCTCCGATGACAGCACTTACTCGGAAATCATCCCCATGGTGATCGCGAGCGGCAGCAATTCCCAATGCAGCAGAAATGGATGTAGATGCATGCCCGGCGCCAAACACATCGTACTCACTTTCAGTGCGTTTGAGGAAACCGCTCAATCCCTTATATTGGCGAATCGTCGTTAATTTTTCAAATCTTCCTGTGAGAATTTTATGTGCGTAACCTTGGTGCCCCACATCCCAAACTATTTTATCTTTTGGCGTGTTATATACATGATGGAGCGCTACGGTCAATTCAACTACGCCTAAAGTTGGCGCTAAATGTCCTCCGGTCTTTGTAATGACATCAATCGTATAACTCCGAACTTCATCGCATAATTGGCGTAATTGCTTGGAATTAAACTCTCGGATATCCGCCGGGGATTTTATTTTTGGCAATAATTCAAGCTGCATGGGATGATTCTTGTTTGTTTATGGAGCCTTTATTGCAAAAAACTGCTTTGTGAAAAAGAGTAATATTATTTAATTCCGGATGAAAGGAAAGTGCAATGTGTTGACCTTGTTTTACAGCACAGGGTTCATTGTTGAATTCAGCTAGGATTTCAACATTTTTACCTATTTTTGTGATTTTTGGAGCACGAATAAATGTTGCCGCAATCGTTTTGGAATCACCATTTAATCGCACAGATAATTTATCTACAAATGAATGGACCTGTCTTCCATAGGCATTTCGATCAACATCCACATCAATTATTCCAAGTGGATCTACAAGAGGGTGATTCACATTTTTACTCATCATTATCATCCCTGCGCATGTACCTAAAATCGGATTTTTCTCGGCAAACTTTTTGATCGGTTTATGAAAGTGACTTTTATTCATCAATTTTGTTAGCGTTGTTGATTCACCACCAGGAATGATTAGACCATTCACTTCATTTAATTCGTCCGGATAACGAACAAATATATACTCTAAACCTAAATCACTCAAAACATGACCGTGCTTTTCAACATCACCTTGTAACGCTAATATTCCAATGTTCATATTAAAAACCTTTGAAAGGTTTCAAAATTGGCCAAATCACCAACCCCGTTCCTGCAGTCGTTCTTCTTCTGGAATTTTGGCAATATCCAAACCTTCCATTGCTTTTTTCAATCCGTGGGAAATAGAGGCCAATTTTTCAGCATCATCGAAATACGTAACTGCTTCTACTATGGCGTTAGCTCGTGAGGACGGATCTTCACTCATAAAAATTCCGGAACCAACAAAAACTGTTTCTGCACCTAATTGCATCATCAACGATGCATCTGCAGGCGTTGCAATGCCGCCGGCGGCAAAATTCGGTACCGGGAGTTTTCCAAGTTTAGAAACTTGCTGGACAAGGCTAAAAGGTGCGCCCAATTCTTTCGCTTGTGCCATGAGTTCATCATTCCCCATTGTTGTCAATTCTTTGATTTGGCTTATTACTTTACGCATATGGCGAACGGCTTCAACAATATTACCACTACCCGCTTCACCTTTTGTTCGAATCATGGCAGCACCTTCACCAATCCGGCGTAATGCTTCGCCTAAATCCCTACAACCACAGACAAACGGAACTTTAAAATCATGTTTCCAAACATGATTATGTTCATCGGCTGGCGTCAGTACTTCACTTTCATCAATAAAATCTACTTCCAGCGCTTCAAGAATTTGTGCTTCTGCAAAATGGCCGATACGCACCTTTGCCATGACAGGAATGGACACTTCCTTTTGAATATCTTTTATCATTTCCGGATCGCTCATACGGGAAATTCCGCCCTCTTCCCTTATCAAGGCAGGAATGCGTTCCAATGCCATAACAGCAACAGCGCCTGCATCTTCAGCGATTCGTGCTTGTTCGGGGTTCATGACATCCATAATGACGCCGCCTTTAAGCATTTCGGCTAAACCGACTTTCACTTCATAATTTGATTTACTCATAGACTAGTTCCTTTTCTAGATTTTTACTAAAACTTTTAATTTTCGCTGTTACATCTTCAATAATATTATCCGGAGTTGACGCTCCTGCAGTGATGCCCACAACATCAGAATCATTAAACCATTCTGGATTTAAATCATCCGCGCATGTGACTTGATACGAACGGTCATTTCTTTCTTCTGCTAATTGGGTTAATCGCTTCGAATTTGCACTTGTGAATGAACCAATCACAACTATCACATCACATTTTTCTGATAAATCTTTTAACTGCTGTTGATTTCGCTTGGTTGGAAAACAAATTGTATTTACAAACCGTAAATCGAATACTTTTGTCATTAAAATATTAATAATATCTTGGACATTTTCAATGGTTTGAGTTGATTGACTCACGATACCTGCTTTCTTCATTTTTCGAAGTTGATTCGCTTCGTCCGGTGTGGCAACAATTATGGGTTTCTTAACCTGACTTGCGATTCCTATCACTTCATCATGTCCATGATCGCCGATGATTATAATCTGTCTGCCTTCTTTTTCCAGTTTAATCACTTCATCATGAATTTCTTTGACTAAAGGACACGTCGCATCAATAATATTCATATCTTTTTTCTGTGCATCTCCCCACACAGTTGTAGCGGTACCATGTGCGCGAAACATGATGGGTTTTCCATCAGGAACATCTTTTAATTTACGTACGACTTTTGCTCCGGCATCATCCAGGTCCTTTACAACCTTCTCATTATGCACAATATGGCCCAACATATATAAATCACCATCTTGATTTGCAGTTTCATAGGCGAGGTTTACAGCATCTCGGACTCCAAAACAATATCCGGCATCTTTTGCAATAATGAGTTTCATTTCGATTGCTCTTTCAATGATGCTTTCGTTTCAGTAACAACAAGAGGAATAATCGTCTCTTTATTTCCTTTCACAATTGCTCCGGCTGCAAATCTATGACCGCCGCCACCAAAATACTTGGCCACATCATTAATGGCATATTTTCCTTTAGAACGAAAATTAATTCTGCACGAATTGGTACCATTTTCAAAAACCATTACAGCTACTTCCACTCCTTTGATCGACCGGACAAAATCCGTAAATCCATCCACATCTTTTGAACTTGCATTGGCGGCATCGAGCATTTTTTGATCAATCGAAAACCAGGCTAATTCGCCGCCGCTATCAAAGGTGATATTATCAATAACCCGCGCCAATAATCGCACGCCACCCTGGGGTTTTGTTTCATATACACGTTGATAAATTCTACTCGTTTCCACACCTGCTTTCAGGCACTCGATAGCAATTTCGTGACATTTTGCATCCGTATTTGAATATCTGAAGGATCCCGTATCTGTCATAATAGCTGTATATAAACCTTCACACATATTTTTTGTCATGGGTTTCTTCCGAGCCATTTTCAGATAATCAAAGATTATCGCTCCAGTTGCTGCCGCATTTGTATCCACCACATTTAAAGTGAAGGGATGATCTTCCGAGTGTGGATGATGATCAATATTAATTGTTATAATTTCATTTCTATTAATCGTATCTTTTATTCCGCGTACGCGTTTGAAATCACCCACATCAAATATAATAGCTAAATCACATTTTTCAAGCCATTTATCGTGTTCTTTAACATCGTATAATTCAAAAATTTTATTTTGATTCAAAAAATCATATTCAACAGGAAGATCTGAACAATTGATTATTCTACATTCCTTACCTTCTTCTTGTAAATGATAATACATGGTTGATGCACTGCCCAACCCATCTCCATCTGGATTCTCGTGAGTCGTCAGTAATATGCGTTCAGACGCAATTATCATTTCGTTTATCTGTTGCCATTCCATTATATTTTTATTTTTAATTAATTAAGAATTTAGCCGATTTCAGACTAATAACACACGTGGGAAACGTTATTTATCTTGAAGAAGTATTTTGAATTATAAAATCGATTATAGATTAATCATGCGTCCAATGTTTTTCATCTACACCTTCGTCACGCTGGAATTTTCGAGCTAATACAAAAAATACATCTGATAAACGATTAATATATTGCAGCAATTCGTCCGGCAATGGTTCAATTTTATGTAAGCTAACCAATCTCCGTTCTGCGTTTCGTGTGGATGTCCTGGCTAAATGAAAACGTGCACTTGCTTCACTCCCGCCCGGTAAAACAAATTCCTTGAGTGGAGGTAATTCATTATTCCATGCATCAACCTGCTTTTCCAAATCTGTGATACATGCATCGTCGACTGATTTCGTATCCACACCCGGCATGGCAAGACTACCACCCATATTAAATAGGTTATTTTGAATTTTTTCTAGAAATGAAATAATACCGGCATCGGTAATGACAACTTTTGCAAAACCGACAAAGGAATTCAATTCATCCAAAGTACCGATGCATTCAATACGTGGATCATCTTTTGCAATGCGGCTACCATCACCGAGTCCTGTTCCACCTTTATCACCCGTTTTGGTTATTATCTTTGATGTTCTCATAGAAAGAAAATATACATAACCATAAAATAAAGAGGAATCAATATAGGCAGGGAGTATTTTACCAAATATCCAAAGAAACTTGGCATTTCAATTCCGGATGATTCAGCAATAGACTTTACCATAAAATTCGGTGCATTACCGATGTACGTATTCGCACCCATAAATACTGCCCCAGCAGAAATAGCCAATAGTGTATTATAATGTGTAGTCATCAATGTAACGGGGTCTCCTCCGGCTGTATTAAAAAAGACAAGATACGTTGGTGCATTATCCAGAAAACTGGATAATATCCCCGTTAACCAGAAATACATATAATTCACCGGTTCTCCATCATTGGAAACCGATTCAATAACCGATGATAAAGCTCCACGAGTTCCGGCTTTTAAAATTGCAATTGCGGGAATAATCGTCACAAAAATACCGGCAAACAGCTTGGCGACTTCAATAATGGGAAACCATGTATATTCATTGGCTTCACGGATAGTTTGTGGAGTCATCTTCCAACTAATAACCGTTAAACTCAATAGGAGTAAATCTCGGGTCAGATTTTGTAATTCTACCCCTACATGATACACCATAAAACTAATATGGGGATTCCAAAATCCACTCAACAATACGGATATAATCACACCGCATAATAAGAACAAGTTGAAAGAACCTTCCAACCCTAGCTTATGATTTTCTCCATCATCTTCAATTGCTTTTTCCTGGTTGAAGAAATAACTATCAATAATGAAATAAATAATTGAAAGACTAACAATCATAAACAGCATAGGCTTTAACATTGCGGATGTGGTCCAGAAAAAACTGACACCTTTCAGAAATCCAAGAAATAGTGGTGGATCACCTAAGGGAGTTAATGATCCTCCAATATTGGCAACCAGAAAAATAAAGAAGACAATTGTATGTACTTTGTGTTGCCGTTTTGCATTGGCGCGAATAATCGGCCTAATCAACAACATAGCAGCACCGGTTGTACCCATCCAACTGGCAAAAAATGTACCCACTAATATAAGTGCCAAATTAGTCATGGGTTTACCAACGAGAGAACCTGTTAAACGTACACCCCCTGAAATCGTGAATAACGCCAACAGAAGAATAATGAATGGAATGTATTCCAATAATGAAACATGAACTAACTCATAGAGTGTAATGGAAAAACCATTTATAGCAAGAAATGGAACAATAAATACAGCTCCCCAGAAAAATGATATTTTACCAAAATTGTGGTGCCAGATTTGAGGGGCAATTAGTGGGAAAAATGCAATCGAGAGTAGAATTCCTGCAAAGGGAATAACCCAAAATATTGAGAGAGTACTTCCATCCAAATGAGGAGTAGCATGATGCTCCTGGCCTGATGCAAAAACAGTTGTTAAAATACTGATAAAGAAAATCAGCATTTTAAAATTTCTATGTGAGTGTGAGTTCATGAATAAATTCTATCAAATTCAATGTCGTGTCAAAAATAATTAACGTGAGTTTAATATGTATTCTATATTTATTGAAGTAAAAGAAAGCTTTCTAAAAGTAGATGGATTGGAACCCAATGGATAAAATAGCGTAATTTTAAATATGGATATCATTTTAGGAATAGTCGTTATCGCAGTTGCGCTGCTTGCTATGTCTGTTGGAATCATTTTCAACAATAAGCCGCTGCGAGGATCCTGTGGCGGACAGAGCGGGAAAATTACAATTGATGGAATTGAAGTGACCTGTCCGACCTGTGGAGGTGATACAGAAAAATGCGATCAAAATCAGCTCATTGAAAAGAATCAACAGACTTAAATCCTGAACTATAGATTTTTTCCAGTTCCATATTTTCATTTCGTTTAACTACCATTCCTTCAACTTTGTCCAGTTGTTCAATTAGTATTAACCCTTTTTCTACGCCCAAAACCATTAGGGCAGTGGCTAATGCATCCGCATCCATGCAATTTTCTGCAATAACTGTTGTAGCTGCAATTTCAGACACAGGCTGCCCTGTACGGGGATCAACAATATGTGTTACATTTCCGGATGGTGAGGAATAATAATTACGATAATCACCTGAACTGGCCATAGCCCTATTTTTCAAGGATACAATATTCATGAAATCTGTGTCATTTAGATTTGGAGATTCGATACCGATACGCCATATTTCTCCTTTCTCATTTACCCCCTTGCAATAAACTTCGCCCCCTATTTCAACCATATAATTGTTTAATCCATTTTTTCCAAAAAATGCAGATACTTCATCAACCCCAAACCCTTTTGCAATCGCGTTCACATCAAGCTGCACATTTGGATTATTTTTCTGTACTGCTGATAGATGCAGCGTCAGTTGCTCGTAACCGGAATAGTTTAAAGCAGTCAATACTTCATTTTCCGAAGGGAGAGATTGCTTACTTCCAGGGCCAAAGCCCCAAATGGAGACCAAGGGTAAAATGGTTACATCAAAAGCACCATTTGTTTTTTCAGCCCAGAATAATGCGCGTTTTACAACACTATAAAATTCAGGAGAAAGTTGAAATGGTTCCGTTCCGGTATAATAATTAAAGCGATTTATTTCACTATTTTCTATATACGTGGACATTTGATTATTTATTTCCACAAGAATCGAATCAATTTGAAAGGTAATATTTTCAACATCAATCTTGGATTCTTGGGTTATAATTTTAATTGTATAGGACGTACCCATTGTTAATCCCTCAATTACAACTTCCTTAGACTTTTGTGTACACGAATCGAAGGCCATAATGATAAAAAAGCCCAACATCAGTCGGGCTTTAATCAATTTGAATTTGAGTAAATATTTATCCAAAGCTATCATATGCTATCATTTCTTCTTCCACACCAAGATCATACAACATATTTTCAACAGCTGCAATCATGGGTGGAGGTCCGCACATATAATATTCAATTTCAGTTGGATCCTCATGATTCTCTAAATAATTATCATGAAGTACTTGGTGAATAAATCCTGTTGGACCCTCCCAATTATCCTCGGGAAGCGGTTCAGATAATGCGACATTATAATTAAAGTTGGGGAATTTTTCTTGAATCTTCTTGAAATCATCATCATAAAACATTTCCCGCAAACTTCTCGCGCCATACCAAAATGAAACTTTTCTACCCGTCTTTAACGTTTGAAAAAGATGAAATAAATGGGATCGCATTGGAGCCATACCGGCTCCCCCTCCGATGTAGACCATCTCACGATCTGTATCTTTAATAAAAAATTCTCCATAAGATCCTGAAATAGTAACCTTATCTCCCTTCTTCAAATTAAAAATGTATGACGATGCTAAACCCGGCGGTACATCATTCCATAGTTTAGGAGGTGGAGTTGCGATACGAACATTCAGCATGACCCTATTGCCTTCGGCTGGATGATTTGCCATGGAATATGCACGAAAAATATCATCGTCATTATTGGCGACTAAATCCCATATATTATATTTATCCCAATCAGAATGATATTCTTTTTCAACGTCAAAATCTTTAAATGACAAGTTATAATATTCAGGAATATCAATTTGAATATACCCCCCGGCCTGAAAATTCAAATGCTCACCCTCGGGCAATTCCATAATTAATTCTTTGATAAATGTAGCTACATTGTTATTTGATTTAACCGTGCACTCCCATTTACGGATATTAAATATTTCTTCCGGAATATGCAGATTCATATTTTCTTTTACTTTTACCTGGCAGGCTAATCGCCAATTTTCTTTTGCATCGTTTCTACTAATATGCCCTGTTTCCGTGGGTAGAATTGAACCGCCTCCTTCCAAGACTTGGCATTTGCACATTGCACATGTTCCACCGCCTCCGCATGCAGATGGAAGAAATACATTTTCTGTCGCTAATGCCGTTAATAATGTGGATCCCGGTGTTGTTACAATATCATTTTCAGGATCATCATTTATATGAAGTGTTACATCTCCTTGAGGCAGCAATTTCGCTTGCGCCAAGTTTAACAAAAGCACCAAAAGCAAGATGACGCCCGTAAAAACAATAATTCCGGATAAAGTTGTTTCCAATATCACAGGTCAATTCCTGAAAAAGCCATGAATGCCATGGAAAGTAATCCCGTTAGTAGCATAGTAATACCCAAACCGCGCAATTTTGAAGGAACATTTGAATAGCGCAGACGGTGGCGTATGGCAGCCATGGACGCAATGGCCAAAAACCAACCAAGTCCAGACCCAAAACCAAATATCGTTGATTCCATTAACGTATATTTTCGTTCAACGAGAAATAACGATCCACCAAGTATAGCGCAATTAACAGCAATCAACGGCAGGAAAATTCCAAGGTTGTGATAAAGGGTGGGTGAAAATTTATCCAAGATCATTTCCACGAGTTGAACCATGGCAGCAATAACGGCGATGAATACAATAAAATTCAAATAGCTTAAATCAACATTGGGTAAACCAATCCATACCAATGCTCCTTCCTCGAGAAAATAATGATGAATAGCCCAATTTGCAGGGGCTGTAATCGTTAATACAAACGTGACTGCCATACCTAAACCGACAGACGTTTGTACTTTATTAGAAATGGCAAGAAATGAGCACATTCCGAGAAAATATGCTAAAAGGATATTCTCAACGAAAATGGCTTTTGTAGCGAGGCTTAAATAATGTTCCAACATATTAATTTTCCTCTATATCATATACGGTGCGCTGGATCCAAATAATCAAACCTAGGATTATGAATGCCCCGGGAGATAGAACCATTAAGCCATTGTTAACGTAGCCGGAATCATAGAACGCTGAAGGAATGATTTGAAATCCATATAAGGTTCCGCTTCCCAATATTTCTCTGAAGATAGAAACGGCAATCAAAATTATACCGTAACCCAATCCATTTCCTAATCCGTCCAAAAACGATTGGCCCGGTTTGTTTTGCATGGCGAAAGCTTCCGCCCTGCCCATGACAATACAATTGGTAATAATAAGTCCCACAAATACGGATAACTGTTTACTCATTTCATACATGTAAGCTCTTAATACTTGATCCGTCAAAATGACTAAAGAGGCTATGATGGCAAGCTGAACTATAATTCGTACACGAGACGGTATAAAATTTCTCAACAGCGAAATGAGTGTGTTAGACATACTCAAAACAAACACGACTGCTAAGGTCATTATAATAGCTGTATCCACTTTTACCGTTACAGCCAAAGCAGAACAAATTCCCAACACCTGAAATGTGATGGGATTATTGTTCATTAAAGGATCTTTTAAAACCACTTGAGATTTTTTATTTAATAATGCCATTAGCTATTACCCTTGGTACGGATTCGCTTGAAAAAGGGTTCATATTTTTGTAAATCTGTCATTAAGAAATTATTCAATCCTTTACTTGTCATGGTTGCACCGGAAATACCATCCACTTGATGAAAGGCGTTTTCAGATAATTCATCCACTTGCCCTTTTACAACTTGAATTCCAACAAGATTACCCTGCCCATCAATAATTCGTTTGCCAATAAAATTATGTGTAAACCATTCTTTTTCTACTTCACCGCCTAAACCGGGCGTTTCACCATGTTTATAAAATGTAATTCCCTTAACGGTTATTCCGTCCGCTTCCAAAGCAAAATATCCGTAAAGCGTTGACCATAATCCTTTTCCAGATATGGGAACGGCATACCCTTCAACATCTTTCCCTTTCCCTTTTTTACAAAAGACTGGAGATAGATTTCCTTGGGTTAACGGGTCAATATCTTCGACCTTCATTCCATCCACTTTTTCTCCTGTTCCATCCACCACATAACTGATTATGTTTTTATCAAACATTTCTTGAATTATTTCTATTGTCCATGGTTCATCTTGAGTTTCCGGAAAATCCAAAGAGCGAAGGATATTTTTCTTTATATCGATGGCAACATTTAATTCTTGTTTCTCCTTCAATGATGTTGCAGCAATGGATAAGAGAAAGCCCAATATGATCGTGACAATTCCCGTGAAAATCAATGTATATGAATTACTCTGCCGCATATCTAGCCATTCTACGTTTTATATTACCTTGGACAACATAATAATCAATGAGAGGAGCAAATGCATTCATTAATAAAATGGCAAGCATCGTTCCTTCTGGATAAGCAGGATTGATGGATCGGATTATAACCGTAAGCGCACCAAACAATATTCCAAAGATCCAACGACCTTTATCTGTGTGGGCACCGGTGACCGGTTCAGTTGCCATGAAAGCTAATCCAAATAAAAATCCACCCATAACTAAATGATAATGGGGTGGTAATGTCAACATGGTATTTGATGATAACGGAGCCATGATATTTGTCAGCGTTGCTGTTCCAAACAGTCCAATCAACGCACCCACAATGACCCGCCAATTGGCAATTTTAGTGATTATCAAAAATAGTAAACCGATTATAATCAGGAATTTATTTGTTTCACCAATGGAACCGGGGATATAGCCCCAGAACATATTGCTCCAAGAATAATCGAATTGAGTGATTTTTGTTAACAGATCGACTGCATTTCCATTTTCCACAGCAGCAGGAACAGCAAGGGCAGTTGCACCTGAAACACCATCCACTTTTAACCACACTTTATCACCGGAAATCTGGCTGGGATACGCAAAAAAGATAAATGCTCGCGCGACCAGTGCGGGATTAAAAATATTCATCCCAACGCCACCAAAAATTTCTTTTCCAATTACCACACCAAAGGTTGTAGCTGCAGCAACCTGCCACAAAGGAATCGTTGGGGGCATTAAAAGTGGTATTAGTGCACAGGTGACAAGAAATCCTTCACTAATAGGATGCTTTCGAATTACAGCAAAAAGGACTTCCCAAAATGCGCCCGTGGCAAATGCCGTAATTAAAATGGGTAAAATAACTCCAAAGCCAAGCCAGAAGTTTTCCCAAACTGACCTTTCAATCCCTGAAAACTGGGATGATTGATACCCAATATTAATGGCACCAAAAATATAACAAGGGAGTAAAGCAACAACGACCAGGATCATAATGCGTTTATTATCTATACTATCTCGAATATGGGGACCTGATTCTGTTTTATCATCTGTTGAAAAGAGAATCGTATCGGTGGCATTATACACTGCATGGAATTTTTCCAGCGGTCCTCCCTTTGTAAATTTTGGCTCTAAATTATCTAATATTTTGCGTAGGAATTTCATCGTTATTCTTCTTCCTCCAAGATATCTAATCCTTGTCGAATAACGCTCCCAACATCAATTTTACTAGGACAAGCAAATGAGCATAAGGCAAAATCCTCTTCGTCGCATTCGATCAATCCTAACTGCTCCATTTCCTCGACATCGTTGGCTAGAATTGCTCTGTAGAGTTGATTCGGTAAAATATTCATGGGAAATACATTTTCCCATGAATTAATTGGCATCATTGCTCGTTCTTCTCCATTTAGCAACGTAGAAAATGGAAACGAATTCGCTCCAAATGAAAAATATGTATTGGTTAAACTGTAATGACTTTTCCCTGATCCGGGATGTAACATTCCAAGAAACGCCCGTTTATCTGAATGAGGTATAACAGAAACTGTACTCTCATAAAAGTGAACAAAATCGTTTTTGTCACTGGTTTTTCCGGTGAGCACATCGCCTGAAATCATGCGCTGTGATCCGTCTTGCAATCGGTCTGCAGTTAATGTTTCCATGGAAGCACCTAATCGTGATTTCAGATGGGTAGGATTTTTTACACCGGATCCTCCTACTGAAATAATTAAACTTGGATCAAACACTCCTTTAAGGAAAAGACGTCCAATGGTTACAACATGTTGAGCATTCACGGTCCAAACTACTTTACCCGGTTTTAATGGATCAATGTGGTGAATTTGAATACCCACATTTCCTGCCGGGTGAGGACCACTAATCATATGCGTTTCAGCATCTTTAATATCCAAAAATGTATTGGACGTATACGTTTCATCTACAACAACATTTACGTTCCCTTGCGTCAGTTTTGATAAAGCTGTAATCCCTGCTTGGAAGGATGAACTCCTGTTACGCAAAGCAACATCCAAATCCACTGCTAACGGTGCTGAATTGTAACAGGAAATAAAGATTGAATGTGGTGTGTCTTCAGGATTTGCAATTTTATTATAAGGTCTCTGGCGGATCATAGGCCACATACCTGCTGCGAGTAAATGATCTGTTACTTGAGTTTTAGACAGGATAGAAATTTCATGATGATCGAAAGCAGTATTTTCAACAGCCTCTTCGTTTTTATCCAATTCAATTATGATTTTTTCAATGACTTTCCGATATCCATAATGAATTGCAGATATTTTTCCCCCGCCAATTGAAGCCCATTTTACATCCGGCATACATTTATCAAAAAATAAAGGTGTTCCTATTTTAACACTGTCCCCTTCTTTAACAAGTAGTTTTGGTTTAGTATATCGAAATTCCTCCGGTTGATATGCAACTGTAGTTGGATGACTGGCACTTTCAATATTTTTTGCCGGTACACCAGACATGTGTATATCGTGACCTTTTTTAATTATTATTCGTGCCATGTTAAATAACCGCCATTAGACCATTAAATAACCTGTGTAAAAAAAATCAGTGATTGGGAAACCCAGTTTGCGATGGGTGTCCAATACACACCAAAAACAACGGACGGAATTGCCAACACCATGAAAATGAGTAAAACTGGAATAGACGGAACTAAAACAGTTTCACTGGATTTACCTTCAAAAAACATAACTTTCACTACCCGCATGTAATAATACAATGAAATGACACTGTTGATGGCACCAATAATCGCAAGCCAATACATTTGGGGACCGGCATTTATAATTGCGGCAAATAAATAAAATTTGCCGATGAAACCAGCTGTGGGCGGGATACCCGTCAGTGAAAGCATAAATATTGTCATCACAATTCCTACAATAGGCATCTTCCAGCCCAATCCACGGAAATCATCAAACGATTCACCGCCGCCTTGGGATTTTACATAAATCACAACAAAGAATGCACCCAAGTTCATGAACATATACATGACAAGGTATATCATGACAGCATATACACCTTGAGATGACAACGTGGGCAGAGCCATGAGCATATATCCGGCATGGGCAATACTGGAATACGCCAGCATCCGTTTAATATTATTTTGCTGCATAGCAACCAAATTCCCCAGTGTCATTGTTACAACAGCTAATGCGGCTAAAAGCTGGGGCCAGGGTAATTCTGTATACGTTGTTAAGGAAGGATCGATAAAGGATCCGCCATCTCCAAACACTTGATTGAAAAAACGAATGGCTAGAGCAAAACCTGCTGCTTTAGGCGCAACAGATAAATATGCTGTAATGGATGTAGGTGCACCTTCGTACACATCCGGTGTCCAGAAATGGAATGGAACAGCTGAAATTTTATATCCAAAACCAGCAAGAATAAATACAGTTGCTAGCGTAAATGCAAAATTGGCACTTCCTTCCAAATTCCACATGGCTTCCTGAATGGCAAAAAATTTAGTGGAACCGGCTAATCCAAAAACAATGCTTAATCCAAAAAGCATAATCCCCGAAGAAAATGCACCATAAATTACATATTTAAGAGCGGCCTCATTTGAGCGTAAGTCACCTCGCAAATATCCCGCAAGGATGAAAGATGAAATAGATACAATTTCAATGGCAAGATATACCATGATTAAATCAATTGCCGATACCATAAGAAACATACCAAAAACCATAATAGCCATAAGTGCATAATATTCCCCTGTACGGTGACCGTCCAATTCACTTGTTCGCTGGGAAATAAAAATGACAAGAACCGTGGCAAAAAGGATCAACGTTTTGAAGAAAGATGCAAACGGATCAAACGCCAGATTACCCATGAAAAGTGTTGTAACGATTGTACTATCTTGTACCTTGATAGCAATATAGGCAAGGAACAAACCGCCCAAGACCCACAGAGCAGTTCGACCGGATTCTTTTGGAGAATAAAACAAGTCTGCAATAATGGTGATCAGAACTGTTACAGTAAGAATCAGTTCCGGCCAGTACAGGCTTAAACTCTGAAGATTATTCATTTGAGTCTAAAATACTCCTGCAATTCCGCCCATGTTAGCGACGGTATCAATTATAACATTCATCGTACTGCTGATCAAATCGAGAAACGGTCTTGGATAAATTCCAAAAAACACAGTTATCACTAATAAAGGAATGACTGTAAATAATTCCATTTTATTAATCTCGGGTAATTCTTTATACTTTTCATTCATTTCCCCCATGAACATGCGTTGAAAGGCCCACAGGAAATATGCGGCATTTAATAGAATGCCCAACGTTGAAGCGATAACGATAGCCTTGAAAACCGGAAAAGCACCGATAAAACACATGGCTTCACTTACAAATCCGGATAATCCGGGTAAACCAAGCCCTGCAAAAAAGGCTACAGCGACTATTCCGGAATAAATGGGCATGGAGGTTGCTAATCCGCCAAATCCTTCAATATCCCTGTGGTGAGCTCGTTCGTAGATAACACCCACAAGGATAAATAACATAGCTGAAATTGTACCATGATTAAACATCTGGAAGACTGCACCACCCAATCCTGCTTGTGCTGCCAGAAGATTATGTCCATTTGCTTCACCAGCAGCAATCACAGCGGCCATTCCAATGAGTAAATATCCCATATGGTTCACACTGGAATAAGCCACTAGCTTTTTCAAGTCTTTCTGGGCCAGAGCACACATGGCGCCCCAAATAACATTGATGAGCCCCAACAATGCCAATGCACCGGCAAACCACCAAACAGCAACAGGCAGCATGGTGTAATTAATCCGTAATATTCCGTAAACACCAAGCTTTAGTAAGATTCCAGCCAGTATAACTGAAATAGCTGTGGGTGCTTCTACATGAGCCAAAGGCAGCCATGTATGAAATGGGAATACGGGGACTTTGATGGCAAACCCGATAAACAGCATCACCCAAATAACTTTTATAGCACTCATGCCCCAAAACATGACACCATCAAGCGCTGTTGGCGCAGTTTGCATAAGTTGCAGCATATCGAATGTTCTGCCGCAGGTAAAATACAATGCCAGGATAGCAATGAGCATTAATACAGAACCAAATAATGTATAAAGAAAAAACTTTATAGCAGCATATTCACGCTGAGGACCGCCCCACATGCCAATAAGGAAATACATAGGTAGCAGCATGACTTCCCAAAATACGTAGAAGAGGAAAAAATCCAGTGAAAGGAACACACCCATAACGCCCGTGTTTAAGAGCAAATAAAGTGCAAAATATCCTTTTTGAGCACGGTTAATGTTCCAACTGACAAACGTCCCAAGAAAGAATAATAATCCCGTCAAAATAACCATGGGCAGACTTAAACCATCTACACCTAAAATATAGGTAATGTTGAACGATGGAATCCATTCCGCCCGTTCCATAAACTGAAATCCGCCATTCGATTCTTCAAACCGCGACCACAGTCCTAACGTTGCTAAAAATTGAATACCCGTTGCAACAGCGGTAACCATTTTTATTGTTTTCACCTTCTCCCTCGGAATTAAAGCGATTGCCGCCATCCCAATAACAGGAATCCAGATGATCCAACTTAGAATGCTTGTATCCATTCCTTTTCCTCTAACCTTTCAAATTTTAAAATGATTGTATCAAAACAATAACGACAACGCCCAGAAGCGCAAAAAGCATATACGTCTGTAAGCGGCCTGTTTGTAAGAATTTCAAGACTCCACCGGCTTGACGCGCGCTGCGGCCGATACCATCCACGATTGTCTGGTCTAATCCATCATAATCCATTCTGCCGGTAAAAAATGAGATTATTTTTCCGACTCTTCCAAAACCATTGATGAAATATTTATCGTATAAATCCCAATCAATATGTGCCACTAGAGCGGAAAGCTTCAAAAATGGTTTGTACAAAAATTTGTTATAGTTTTCATCGAAAAAATATTTATTGGATGATAAATTATACATGGGTTTGAATTTTTCTGCCCATTCATCTGCAGATAATTTTTTCTTAAAATAAAATGTCCATGATAAAAATATTCCCAGCGCAGCAACAACAAGTGATAAAGCCATGGCGGTATAATGAGCGTGATGAATACCTTCTGCAATATGATGTGCAGATGGATTCCCCGGCACAGCCGCATCGGAAGCAACAATAAGTTCCATAAACCAGCCGTGATCAGAAAAAGGGTTGAAATAAGGCAATGTATAAAAAATGAAAATGCTCAATGAGCTTAATAGAATCAGAGGAAAGGTCATTTCTTTGGGGGATTCATGAATATCATCAACCAGTTCAGCCATTTTCGATTTTCCGTGGAAAGTCATAAATATCAATCGGAACATATAAAATGCCGTTATAGCCGCTGCGCCAAAACCAAAAACGGGTAAAAGGAAATGTCCGGGATGATGGGAAGCAAAAGAAAGAGTTCCGGCAAGTATGGCATCTTTGGACAAAAATCCGGAAAATAATGGAACACCGGAAATGGCCAATGTGCTGATCAGCATAGCCCAGTATGTAATGGGCATTTTATCTTTGAATCCACCCATATTCTGCATGTCTTGTGGATCGGTATCATGGTCATGTTTTTTATGCAATGCATGATGCATGGCATGAATCACAGAACCGGAACCATAAAACAAGCACGCCTTAAACATGGCATGTGTCACCAAATGGAAAAAACCGGCAATGTATGCGCCTGATCCGACAGCTAATATCATATATCCCAATTGACTGACAGTGGAATAGGCCAGAACTTTTTTAATATCATTTTGGGTAATGGCAATTGTTGCCGCAAAAAGAGCGGTGAAGCCGCCCACATATGCAATTACAAGTAATGCATCAGGAGTAAACAATGGAAATAAGCGTACACATAAATACACTCCGGCGGCAACCATAGTGGCTGCGTGCATCAAAGCAGAAACAGGCGTGGGCCCTTCCATGGCATCAGGCAACCAAATATGCAAAGGAAACTGGGATGATTTACCCATGGCACCCAAAAACAAACCTACACCGGCAAATGTCAAAATACTTCCGCCCATCTTTCCGGCGGCAATCCCATTAAATATTTCTGAAAACACAAATGTACCTAAGGTCGAAAAAATGAGCATTATTCCAATAAAAAAGCCAATATCGCCGACGCGATTAGTCAGGAATGCTTTCTTAGCAGCGTCGGCGGCGGACTCTTTTTCAAACCAATGACCAATCAATAAATAAGAACTTACACCCACCAATTCCCAGAACATGTACATGGAGATCAAATTATTGGCCAGCACGATGCCGTTCATGCTGAATGTAAACAGCCCCAAATAAGCATAATAACGAGAATAGCGAATATCCCCTTCCAAATATTTTATGGAAAAAATGTGGGTCATGGTGGAAATAAGCGCTACAACGAGAAGCATGGTTATGGTAATATTATCCACCAGGAAGCCCAACTCAATATGGAAGGCTCCCATGTCCAGCCACGTGAAGGATGCTTCCTGGGCAAAATGAGGCTCATGGCCTATCAACATGGATGTAAACATGGCTATGGCTAAAATGAGAGTTGTAACAACAGCACCAATGGCAACCCAATCTCCTTGGCGCGGCAATCGTTTCCCAATAAATATTTGAATAAGAAATGCTGCCAGCGGCAGAAACAGAATCAGAAGCGAATAGTTCATAATCATATTACCGGTCATTGCCGCAACTCCTGAACATCATCCACGTTGATTGTTTTGAAATTATTATAAATATTGATAATGATCGCCAAAGCTACTGCCGCTTCTGCCGCAGCCATAATGATGACAAATAGTGCAAAAATGTGACCGGAAATATTCATGCCACCAAATTTTGCAAAAGCCAGGAAATTTAAATTAGCCGCATTCAAAATAAGTTCGATTCCCATAAGGACAGCTACACCATTTCGGCGGGTGATCACCCCAAAAAGTCCCAATGAAAAAAGGATGGAAGCAATAAATAAATAAGTATTTAAACTATCCATTAATCATCTCTCCGAGACAGCATAGCAGCACCCATCAATGCAGCCAATAATAAGAGCGAGGCCACTTCGAAAGGCAGTAAATATTCCATCATCAGCAATGTGCCTATTGTTGCGGTTGTTTGAGCTGGCTCAACAAATTCTGTATGAAGCCAAGGTGTATTGAGAATCATGACTCCAAGTACAAATAAAATTCCCAATACAACCATTCCGCCAATTCCTTTTTGCACACTCGTATGGGAAATATTTACCGATGTAATACGATTGGTAAGCATAATACCAAAAATGATCAGAACCAGGATACCGCCAACATAAATCATCACTTGGACACCGGCTAAAAAGTCAGCCCATAAGAAAACATACAGCGCCGCCACGCCAAAAAGTGTGAACAAAAGTGCAATGGCAGAATAGATCAGTTTTTCATTCAATACAACCATACATGCTGATCCCAGTGTCAGTACAACAATAAACCAAAATGCCGCATCAATCATCATGCTTTGGTTTCTTCCTTCCGGGGAAAATATTTTGATAATTTTTCTTCATCTACATCTTTGGCAAATTTGTAAATAAGGTCATTGCGATCGTATTGTGAAAATTCATAATCAATTGGATGCTTGTGGGAATTGGGACCACCAGTCATATAAATACATTCTTCCGGACAGGGATATGTGCAAAGATTACAGTAGCAGCATTCCGTCATGTCAATATCGTACCGAGAAACAATTAATGCTTTTTTGGTTCCATTAGACGTAACGCCCGTATGGTTAATATCCGGTAAATCTTCACCTTTTGCTCCAGATTTTGTTGTCACAATTTTAATACATTGAACCGGGCAGGCACGTTCACACTTCATGCAGCCGATACAATCATCAATATCCACTTGGAGCCGAGAACGAATCACGTTGTAATCATCAATATCAAAACCGATATCCCGCTCCGGTCGCGGCCAGCGTTCTTCAGGATATTGAAGCGTCACATTGTCTTTACGAATGTTCATCATGTGTCGCCATGTAATTCCCATGCCTGTGAGTAAAGTTGAGACTGCTTCAAATATATTGCTGAAATATTTAGACATGAATTATCCTGTGATCAGAATCCAAATGCCTACACCAAAAATATTTAGCAACGAAAACGGCAAAAACACTTTCCAGCAAATACTCATTAATTGATCAACACGTAAACGAGGAAACGTCCAGCGAAACCATATCATTACAAATACGAGACTCAATGTTTTTCCCATGAACCAAAATACTCCCCAACCAGGTGAGTTGAAAAATCCGGAAATGGGACTATTCCAGCCACCAAGGAATGCAGTTACAGACACACCGCTTACAACAAACATTTCAGCATATTCACTCAAAAAGAAAAATGCATAACGCATACCGGAATATTCTGTAAATGCACCGGCAACTAATTCCGATTCCGCTTCTGGGATATCAAAGGGAGTCCTGTTGCATTCCGCAACACCGCTGATAAAAAAGATAAAAAAGGCAATAAAACTGAAGGGGTTATTAAAAATAATCCAATTGGGTAAAATTCCCCAAATAGTTCCCTGCTGAAATTCATTAATGCCCTGCATGCTCAACGTTCCCGTAAGCATAATAATGGAAATGATGGATAATCCAGCGGGAATTTCATAGCTGACTATTTGCGCTACAGAACGCATACCGCCGTATAGAGACCATTTATTATTGGAACTCCATCCGGCCAGAATAATTCCAATAACACTCAAGGAACCGACTGCTAAAATATAAAAAATCCCAATATTCATATCAGCAATGATCGTATTTTGGCCAAAAGGCAAAGCAGCAAATGAAATAAATGCACCGATAAAAACGACAAATGGTGCCATTATAAATAACTTTTTATCTGCCGCCGCAGGAATAATATCTTCTTTTAATATTAATTTAAGGGCATCTGCCACGGGTTGAAGCAATCCCCATTTACCGGCATGAAAACCAACGCCCTGTCCCATGGGACCCACTTTATCCGCCATAAAAGATGAAATTTTCACTTCACCATAAATAGCCACCAAGGCATACACAGCGATAAAAAGAAAAACAGGTAAGGCGCAGATTATAACAGCTGTTAGGAAAGTAATAACCGGCCAATCAGTTCCAAAAGGTAACCAGTTAATTAATTGATCCACTGTCATCGGTCAATTTCTCCCAATACAATATCTAAACTGCCAAGTATTACCAGCACGTCTGACATCATCCAACCTTGTGAAATTTCTCCCAATACACTCAAGGCAGTAAATGCCGGGGAGCGCATTTTTAAACGGTATGGAATCGGTGATCCGTCACTGACAATATAATATGCCAAATCACCACGGGGTGATTCGGTACGTTTATAAATCGATCCTTGGGGTGGTCGAATTTTTTTAGGCAACGCCTGGTGCACATCACCGGTAGGAATTCCTTTTAATGCTTGGCGTGTGATCTTTACACTTTCTTTCATTTCCACCATCCGAACATAATACCTGTCCCAACAGTCGCCTACAGTACCCATTTTTCCAGCTCCAACGGGAATATCAAAATCAAATTTATCATAGATGGAATAGGGTTCATTTTTGCGAATATCCCATTTCACACCGGATCCACGTAAATTTGGACCAGTGACGCCATAACTAACAGCCACTTCCGGCGGCATAACGCCCACGTCACCCGTACGCTCTATAAATATTTTATTATAAGTGAGCAATTCATTGTATTCTTCAATCTTCGGTTCGAAATAATCCAAAAATGAATAGACTGCATCAATAAACCCGGGAGGCAGATCATGAGAAACACCACCGACCCAAATATAATTGTAGAGCAGCCGCGCGCCGCATAATGTTTCGAATAAGTCCAAAATCCGTTCCCGATCGCGGAACATGTATAAGAAAGGAGTAAATGCGCCCACATCCAAACCATACGCTCCCAAGGCCAATAAATGACTGGCGATACGGTTGAGTTCAGCCACAATAACGCGAATGTATTCGACCCGCTCCGGAACCTTTATTTCCATAAGTTCTTCGACTGTAACTGCATAGCCAAAATTATTATTCATAGCAGCGATATAATCGCATCGGTCAGTATATGGAATTACTTGTTCATAGGATACATTTTCGCAATGTTTTTCAAAACAGCGGTGTAAATAGCCAATGATGGGTTCTACTTCAGAAATAATCTCGCCGTCCGTTTTCACTTTTAGACGTAAAACACCGTGAGTACTGGGATGCTGGGGCCCTATATTCAGGGTCATTAAATCGCCGTGAACTACTCCCATCCGTCCTTCACCTTTGGTACAACAATACCGTGATATGATTCTTGTGTTTCATAATCTTTACGCAAGGGCCATCCTGCCCAATCTTCAGGGCATAGGATTCGGGTCATATTGCTATGACCTTCAAATTCAATACCGTACATGTCATACGTTTCCCGCTCGAACCAATCACCAATACGCCACACCTGTTCAACTGATGGAACTTTAGGATTATTGCGATCTGTTTTAATGCGGATTTCAATGGCATGGTTGTGAGTCATGGAATGGAGATTATAACGCACTTCCAAATCCTCATTTTCTCCAAAATCATAACCGGTAACGCACTGGAGTGAATCAAATAGAAAATCAAGATTATACCGTAAATATTGAGCAATCTCAAACCAGTTTTTGTCTTTCATTTGTATATAGCCATTCACGTCTTCAGATTCCAGTGAATTGGGAAATTTCTCATTCAAGCAAGCAGCTACTTTTTCCGATAAAGACTTTACAACTGGCGCTGATTCTTCTGTTTTTGATTCTTCAGATTTGGATGTGTCTTCTGTGGCTGCAGCTTTGGCTTCTCTCTTGGCTTTGACCAATGCGGCTTTGGCCTTGGAGCGGGTGACGCGATCTTCAATATTATTGATCGCATCCATATCGCCCTGTAGGGCTTTTTCAACAACATCAGCTATAAATTTATCTTGGTCTTCACTCATGCAATTTTTTTCGTTAGAGGACGATCAGCTTGTATTTTTTCCTGAAGTTTTAATAGTCCTTCAATCAGCGCTTCGGGTCGTGGAGGGCAACCGGGGATATAGACATCAACGGGCACAACCAAGTCTACTCCTTTAAGTACATGGTAGCCATGCTGCCAATATGGACCGCCGCTAGTGGCGCAGCTGCCCATGGCAATCACATATTTCGGATCGGCCATTTGTTCATATAATTTTTTGACACGCAAAGACATTTTCATCGTCACCGTTCCGGCCACAATCATCACATCTGCCTGTCGTGGTGAAGAACGTGGAATCATACCGATGCGCATTAAGTCATAACGACTGGCAGCGGTGGCCATCATTTCGATGGCGCAGCAGGCTAGTCCAAATTGAAAAAACCATGGTGATGTGGATCGTGCCCAACCCAGTAGTTTATCCATGGATGCCACAACAACATTATCTTGAAATCTGTTCTCAAGGACTCCCAACTGTTGTTCCTTCTTTTTCAGTTATAACTTTACGGTAGCGGCCGCGGGCATATTTCACGCGGTATTTCACCCAGTCCAAATCACCCTTCTTCCAAACGTAGGCAAGGCCCACAATTAAAATCAGCAGAAAAATGGACATTTCCACAAATGCGAGCAAGCCCAGTTCTTTAAAAACAACTGCCCATGGAAATAGGAAGACAACTTCCACATCAAAAATAAGGAAAATAAGGGCAATGACATAAAAGCGAATATTGAACTGCACCCATGCGGATCCTTCCGATTCTTCGCCGCATTCATAGGTAGACAGCTTATCCGGCGAATCATTTTTTGGTGCAACAAGCCGCTGAATAAGCAGCGGAACGTAGACCAAAACAATGCCGATCAAGATAAAGAGAAATATGGTTCCAAAGTCGCGGTACATTTATAAAATCTCGTTAAATTCGAGCTTCAAATTTATAGATTTGAACGTTCATCTTGCAAGGCTAATCCCTATAGAAATGAACAATTTTTTATGTTTGATGAGCCCGCACCGCTTCTACTAAATTCAGCATTGATGAATCTCCTTAATTCGATACTCGCCACCATTATTTCTATTTTTCCGCGCTGGATAATTAAACCATTTGCAAAACCCTATGTTGCGGGGGAAACCATCGCCGAAGCACTTGTCCATATTAATGCATTGAATGAAAAAGGGTTTGCTGCTACGCTGGATATTCTAGGCGAGCATGTCCAAACGATTGATGAAGCTACGGACATAACTAAATCCTATATTGAAATATTAGACTCAATTAGCGAGCAAAATCTCAATTGTAATATTTCAATTAAACCAACTCATATTGGTTTAGATATCAGCTATGAAACTGCGAAGAATAATCTATTCACTCTTTTGGCCAAAGCAAAAGAATTACATAGTTTCGTGCGCATTGATATGGAAGATTCACCTTATACAGACGCATCTATCAAACTCTATTTGGAAGCGCTGATTCATTATGATAATGTGGGGCCGGTCATTCAAGCTTACCTCCGCCGTTCAACGGAAGATATTAAAAGACTTAATAGTGAAAAATTTAATGTACGCATTTGTAAGGGCATTTATTCTGAATCAGAAACAATCGCATTGCAACGCAAAACAGAGATCAATGATCAGTTTAACCAATTGGTAAAAGCTATATTAACCGGTGATGGTTATGTTGGAATTGCTACACATGATCTGAATCTGATCGATGCGTTGGAAAATTGGATAAGTGATAATGAGATTTCGCCGGACCGCTTTGAATTTCAAGTGTTGTTCGGTGTTCCCATGAGCGGACACTTGCAGTCGTTATTGGCCAAAGGATATACCGTCCGGCAATATGTTCCTTTTGGTAAAGATTGGCATGATTATTCAGTTAGGCGCTTGAAGGAAAATCCGTCAATAATTTCTTATATTTTTAAGAACATGTTTAAAATGGATTAGGAGAAAGAATATGAATGAAATTAAAACGATCCAAAAAACATATACTATGAAAACACATTAATTAGAGTTAAAAATGCAATTGAAGTGATTGATGAGTATTTAGGAAAAGGTGATTAACTAATTAACCATTAATGAATAATGAAACCGGGTTTATTTTTCCCCTCTTTTCCCCCAATCCATTTTCTTACTTAATACGTCAAAATAATTTGTATCTGAAAAAATAACCATCTGTATTTTATAGCTCGCCTTGCGGATAGTTACTTTTGCTTGCAATTCTAATGATTCCTGAACTTGTCCGTCTACCGCCAGTCCTAATCCGCCGGATTGATTATCAGGGAATGTGATTTCGATCGTTTTATCATCAGGTAAAACGATAGGTCGCAATGTTAATGTATGCGGACAAATAGGCGTTACGACCATGGCATCGAGACTAGGCATAACAATGGGACCACCAGCAGAAAGGGAATACGCCGTGGACCCGGTGGGCGTTGATACAATGAGGCCGTCTGCTTTATAACGGGCAATATGATTTCCATTCGCATTTAATTCGCAATTTACCATGCGATGGGAAGAGCCGCGATCAATGGCAATATCATTAAGAGCATAAAACAGTTGAGGTGCATTTCCGTTTTCCACCGCACATTCCAAAACCATGCGCTCCAGTATTTCATAATCCCCTTTTGCTACACGGTCAAGTTTAGCAAACATATCATCTGTGGTTACTTCAGCAAGAAAACCGAGTTCGCCCAGGTGAATGCCCAAAATGGATGTTTCGCGGTCACCGATTGCCCGCGCCAGGGCCAGTAAGGTTCCGTCACCGCCCAGGGATAAAATAAGATCCAACTGCTTAAAATCATCCGCAGATTCAATTATACTATAATCAAAGTCAAGCTTATCTTCAGCTTTGGCTATGATGCGTGTCGTTAAAAAAATGTTTAGATTCCGTTTTTCTGCCCAGTGGGCAATGGAGGGAAGCAAATCCCAAAAGGCCGGCTTTTCCGTATTTCCCCAGATGCCGATCCTTTTTGGTTCACCGGATTGCATTATTTATCCTTGCCTAACTTATCCATCAATTCACTGATCTTTTGTTCAGCACCGGACAATTGGCCACGTAATTGTTCAGAAAGTTTGACACCTTCTTCAAACAATGTTAAACTTTTTTCCAGCTGCAAATCTTCCGATTCCATTTCCCGGACGATTTCTTCCAAGCGCTGAAATAATTCTTCAAATGATTTTTCTTTAGCCATAATCCAATTTACACTTTCTTTTGATGTGTGTCAGTATTCTTTTCTTTGCGGGCTGATATGATACCTTTTGCAAGTTGCAGGCGAAACAATTCTCCTGTTTTTAATTCATTGGGGCTATGGATAATCTTGCCGGAATCAGCAGTAGCAATGGCATAACCCCTATCTAATATACTCTTCGGGTTTAATACAGCTAGTTCTGCCTGGAGTGTTTCCAACTGTCCAAATCGTGATTGCAGTTTCATCAAAATCGATTGTTTCAATGCAGAAGATAAATGGGTATTAAGATCGGTCATGCGATTGATAAATGCATCCGGTCGCTGGAGGGTAAAACGATCTTGTATATGATCCATCTTTTGCCAATAATATTCTAGTTTACGCACTAATAATGCTCTCATCTTTTCATCTACAGTTTGGAGAAATTGCACCAATTCATCTATGCTCGGTACAGCTAATTCAGCTGCGGCAGATGGCGTGGGTGCCCGCAAATCAGCAACTAAATCAGCAATTGTTGTGTCTGTCTCATGTCCCACAGCAGAGATAGTGGGCGTTTGGCAATCAAAAATAGCACGGGCAACTTTTTCTTCATTAAACGGCCAGAGGTCTTCCAATGAACCGCCGCCACGCCCAAAAATGATTAAATCCGGTTCGCAACTTGTGTCCATTTCTTGAATAGCGTTTACAATATCAGCTGCTGCTTCATCTCCCTGAACAAGCGTTGGTCGCAGAATTAATTTCACGTAAGGTGCCCGGCGACCCAAAACGTTTATCATATCCTTAACTGCCGCACCTGTTTTAGATGTAATTAACCCAATCGTTTCCGGTATTTTAGGCAATGGTTTTTTGAATTCATCATCAAAAAGACCTTCGGCTGACAATCTTTTCTTCAACGCTTCAAAAGCGAGAAATAATGTTCCCAAACCCGCTGGTTCCAATCGAGTCGAAATTAATTGATATTGACCTCGTGGAGCATATACAGAAATCCTGCCGCTGAGCAGCACCTTCATTCCATTTTCCGGTTTGAAGCGTAAGTACTGATTATTTCCTTTAAACATAGCACATCGGATTTCGGCTTCATCGTCCTTTAGTGTAAAATACATGTGTCCTGATGAATGGTGGATAAAATTGGAAATTTCCCCTTCAACCCAAAGTTGGGAAAACGAGCCTTCGAGAATTTCTTTTATTTGCCGGGTTAAGTCGCCGACAGAAATAGCTGTATTATTTCCAGTCATTTTGGAAGTTCCGGTTCGCCCGCTGCCAGCCAGCATGAATACCAATACGATGCCACCAACACAGCTGCCTGACCCAAACGATCATGGACAACTTCTTCTGTCTCGGCATAAAGTATTTTTAAATAACGATCTTCAAAATGAAGAATTTTATAAGTATTTAATTGCGTAGCTTGTTTAAAAGTCAGATGCTTGCGGGCGATGGAATCGGCACGAAGTAAACGTGGATAAACGCTGAAGGAATCTTTGGTAATAATTAATGCAGATTCAATGAAGTTATCAATTTTTCGGACCTGCCCAACTGGTTCGAATTTCGGAATAAGTTCATCCACCATGCGCGATTCCCAACGAAAATGGACGCCATCATTTCCTGTTAATTGACCGTTATAATTTGCGCACGTGTGGAGTGGCATATGAAGATCAGCAACGTAATGGCCTAAATGACCCATATAATAAAGTGCTTCATCCCAACGACCGGTCTTCATCATTTTTATAAGGACATTAGCTGTCTCATCAATGGACCATGGAGCCATTCCCCATTTCTTTATATTGTCCTCGCCGAAACGAATATCAAGTTCTTCATAACTGATGTTTAAATCAGCAAATGGGAATGCAGTGTAGAGATCAGCATCGATAAAATGCCGATGAAATTCATCATGGTGAACATCTTTAATAAAATCGGCTACGGGTGCATAAAGTGCCAATTCATCAGCATGAGATTTTGTATATAATCCAAGTTCGCCCTCCAAAATGTGAGCCGCCTTGTCATTTATACGTTTATGGACATCATACCCCCAACCCCAAATTATACTTGTGAGTATTAGGGGAAATATCCAGCGCAATACCCGTGTGGTACGCCCCATGGGCTATTTAACCTCTTAGTTAAACTTTCTTTTTCTTATGTCGATTTGCACGCAGGCGTTTTTTGCGCTTATGCGTATTCATCTTCCGCTTCTTACGTTTTTTTCCGCAGGGCATTCGTTACTTTCAATTTCTGGTTAATGAATCATTTACACGTTCCCGCATGTGTTTCGCAGGCTTAAATGTCGGTGCATTTCTTTCAGGCAAATAAATCGTTTCACCTGTTCCCGGATTACGTGCTTTTTTCGGTTTGCGGTGTTTAACACCAAATGTTCCGAATCCACGTAACTCAACGCGTTCATTTTTTGCAAGGGACTCAATAATGGCTGTCATAACACCATTCATTACGGTTTCTGTTTCCACTTTAGTCAATCCCGTTGCTTCTGATACTTGATCAATTATATCCTGTTTAGTCATGGTTATTCTCCGAGACAAGGTTAAGGATTATCCTTGTTTCACCCATAAAACAAGTTTTTGTCCGGGATATATATATTGTCCGTAAGATAAATTATTCCAACGTCTGATCTTCCCGGCTCGCGTACCGTAATCTTCTGCAATATGACCCAACGTATCCCCTCTTCTCACTGTATATACAACTTTAATATGTCCAGCTGGGCCATCGTGAGATGCATAAGCTCCCCGTATAGGTATTGTTAATTTTTGTCCAATTTTAATCTTATGCCTGTTTCTAATTTTATTGACAGCTGCCACATCGTGGATAGACACTTTATATTTTTTAGAAATTGTCGACAAACTTTCCCCGCGGCGAACCTTGTGTACAATATACTGAGGCGCAAAGCGCTGATCCATAGGAAGAGCATTAAAATTAGCTGAAAATTGACTGTTTGTTCCTTTGGGTATTCTCAGTGCATACGTGTCGTTTTGAGGTGTAGCCGATTGGCGCAATTCAGGATTATAGTACTTCAACGTCTTTAAACTGATACCGGCTGAACGTGCTAAAACGGATAGGTCTGCACTTTTTTCCAATTCAACATAATCGAATTCAAAGGGAGTTTTGCTTTTTGCAGAATGGGTGACAAACCCAAATTCTTCCGGATTTCTGGTGATAATAGCTGCTGCCAAGTAATATGGAATATAATTTCTCGTTTCTCTGGGAAGAGAATGGAGCTGCCAGAAATCGGATGTCTGGTGCAAGCGAATGGCCCGATGAATACGCCCAGAACCGGAATTATAGGCTGCCAGCGCCAAGTACCAGTGATCAAATTCAGCAAATAAATCTTTTAAATGAGCACAGGCAGCATAGGTGGCTTTGATAGGATCACGACGTTCATCCACGTACCAGTCACGTTTCAGTCCATACATTTTTCCTGTGGAGTACACAAACTGCCACATACCTGAAGCACTGGCCTTGGAAAATGCTTTGGGATTTAGTCCAGATTCAATCATCGCCAGGTTTACCAATTCTTCAGGGAGTTCCTGTTCATCCAAAATATCCTTAATCAAGTCACCATATTCCGGTAAACGATCCAACCAGATTTGAAATTGTTTACGGCCCTTGGTTTGAAAATATTTAATAAACTGGTCCACTGTTTTTGTGCGGACTAAAGGAATATGTCCATCACGATCATCTATGACGACAAATTTACTGTTTCCCATTTCCATTTCAACAGGGATCGTAGCGTCATCAATCATTTGCCGTGCATAGGCAGCGGAAATGGGGGCTTCTGATAATGCAAGAGTATGGAGTCGCTTGGTATATATGTCATCTAAAGATGCAATAAAGCGATCGAATTCTTCTTGATCTGCATCCGTTTTTTCACCCAGTTGATCTGCTTCCCCCAGCAGATCATAAATACGATCCAGGTAATAAATTACTTCCAATGTATCTTTATATACATCGGCAATCATAGCTTCTGTCAATAACACTTTCACATCCAGTAACAATTGTGGTAGGCGATTTACAGACCCATTGCCATTAGAATAAACGGTATTTGTTAGCCCATTATTTATTTTACTTTCCAACTCTTCAGAATTAGCGGCAGTCGTATCTTGGGCAAATAGGGGCATTGCCAAGATATTCAGTGCAAGAAAAATTCGTGTAAATTCTTTAATCATAAGGTTTTAGAGCAAATTTTGGAAGGCGAAATTAGACTTAACACAAGGGTCAGTCAAGTGCTTTACGTGATAAAATCCTGGAAATTATATTTGAAGTACTGACCCCTTCCACGAAAGGGATTATTATAATTTCTCCGCCATTTGCCAGTATAGTATCTCGCCCTACAATCTCATCTTTGTCATAATCACCGCCTTTTATTAATACATCCGGTAAGAGTTCCGCAATTAATTTAGCCGGAGTATCTTCATCAAAAACGACAACTGCATCCACACATGAAAGAGCTGTTAATATTGCTCTTCTATCCTGCTCATTTTGAAAAGGTCGAGTGCTTCCTTTTAATTTTCTCACTGAATTATCACTGTTTAACCCGATAATCAGTTTATCCCCTGCTTCCTTGGCAGCTTCTAAATACTCCACATGGCCGCGATGTAAAATATCAAAACAGCCATTTGTAAATACGACTTTATGTCCATCTTCCTGCCAACGAATGACCAGATTCTTTACTTCAGTTCTTGACAGCATTCACGCTCATTTGTTTTAGAAGACACATTTTGTAAAATTAGCCTTAAATGGAAAAACATGATTGTCCGGGATCATGTATTGGCTAGAACGGTTATTTATGTAGTTCATGATGACTTCAAATTTACGACCTGATCACGAAGAATTTCAGTAACTCTATTTCGGTCATCATAAGAATATTCACTTATATCGATGGGTAAACCTATTTTTAGGTAAATAGGTGACGGATGAATTTTAAACGACCCTTTTTTTACAACATCTATTGTTCCGCAAACGGCCATTGGCACCAGTGGCAAACCGGTTTGAATCGCTAAAATAATACCGCCTTTCTTAAACGATTTTATCTTTCCATTTAAAGATCGTGTACCTTCAGGAAATATCATAATTGAACGTGGATATTTTCGCAATGAAATTTTGGCGTGTTCCAACGAAGTTATAGCAGCTTTATGGTTTTTCCTGTTAACAAAAATATGTTTACCCAATATCATAGCCCAGCCCATAAATGGAATTTTTCGCAATTCAGTCTTGGCCATAAATACCAATTTATATGGTAATGTTGCAAAGACCAGCAAAATATCAAATGCTGATTCGTGGTTAGACGTAAATACATATTGTTGATTAGAATCCAAATTGTCAAGACCCTTAACAGAATAGGGAATACCGCTAATAGATAAAAGTAACTTTGACCATCGTTTTGCAACCCAGGCAATGGGTCTACCACTCCAATCAAAAAATGAAAAGACAATTCCAATGGTCGCCCAAATGGGCGTCCAAAAGAAAATATTAAACAAGACCCAAATGGATCGAATCAGCCTAGGACCTCTAACCCCATATAGGGCTGCAAATTTTTGGGAATAATGACTTTTCCATCAGGTGTTTGATTCGATTCAAGCAACGAAATCACCAATCGCGGGGTTGCAACACCTGACCCATTCAATGTATGGATAAAATCTGTTTTTTTATCACTGGATCGCCGATAACGAATATTCCCCCGGCGAGATTGAAAATTTTCAAAATTACTACAGGAAGAAACTTCCAGCCATGTGTTTTCTGCCGGTGACCAAACTTCTAAATCATAACACTTGGCAGCAGCAAAACTCAAATCTCCGGTACATAATTCAATGACGCGATAATGTAGTCCCAAAGCTTGAAGTATTGCCTCCGCATTTTCAACTAATTTTTCTAATTCAGTATATGAATTTTCAGGTGTTACAAATTTTAGCATTTCTACTTTATTAAATTGATGAACCCGCAATAGTCCCCGCGTTTCTTTTCCATAGGAACCTGCTTCTCTGCGAAAACATGCAGAATATGCAGTGTAAAATTTCGGTAAATCTTCTTCTTTCAGAATTTCATCCTTATGGTAATTGGTCACAGGAACTTCTGATGTGGGAATGAGATAGAGTTCATCTTTATCCGTATAATACATATCTTCCGCAAATTTCGGTAATTGTCCACACGTAAATGGAGCGGAAGATTTTGCCATAAAGGGTGGGAAAATTTCGGTGTAACCATGTTCACTAATATGAAAATCCAGCATATAATTGATCAAGGCTCTTTCCAGTTTAGCACCCAAACCTGTATAAAGAGGAAAACCCGATCCTGCAATTTTTGCAGCCCGTTCAAAATCCAAGAGCTTGAGATCTGATCCCAATTCTAAATGATCTTTAATTTTATAATCAAATTCAGGTTTATCTCCCCATTCTCTTACAACTTTATTTTCTGTTTCATCTTTGCCTGCAGGAACGGATTTATGAGGAGTATTAGGGATCAATTCCAAGGCTGATTGGATTTTTGATTTGAACGTATCTGCCTTATCTTCCAGTGATTTAATCTTATCTCCCACTTCGCGCATGGCGTTAATTGCATCACTTGCATCACCTCCGGTGCGTTTTACATTGGCAATTTCTTCCGAGACTTGGTTGCGCTCGGCCCGTAGATCATTGACCTTTGTTTGAGTGTCTCGATGTTGTTTATCAAGATCAAGCAACGAATTCAGATCTATCTTTTCTCCTTTTGCTGCTACTGCCTGTTGTATAGCATCTGGATTTTCACGAATGCGGGATATGGATATCATTTATATAAGTGTATTTATTAAGTGTAAAAATTAGAGCGATTATGAGGGATTTACAACGGTATACTAACGTCCTTCTCCAGACAACATCACCCAAACAGTACTCAACATAATTTTAAAATCCAGGGAAAAACTCAGGTTCTCAATATAATAAAAATCATATTTTAATTTCTGTCGGACATCTTCAATATTTTGATCATAGGGATGTTTGATCTGCGCCCAGCCTGTAATTCCCGGACGAATTTTATGGCGACGATAATAAAACGGATATTCATCAACCAATTTATCTACAAAAAATGGACGCTCAGGTCGTGGACCAATCAAACTCATTTCTCCTCTAATCACCATGAATAATTGGGGCAATTCATCCAAACGAAATCTTCTCAACAATTTCCCTACTCTTGTTATACGAGGGTCATCATCTTTAGCCCAAACAGGTCCCGTCATTTGCTCTGCATTTTTAACCATTGTCCTGAATTTGTAAATGAAAAATCGTCTATGATTTTTGCCAATGCGCTCCTGCTTGTACAACACCGGGCCTTTGCTATCGAATTTTATACAAGCGGAAACTATAATCCATAATGGTGACGATATAATCAACATTGGAATAGCTAAACATAAATCTAAAATTCGTTTAATAATGGTATTATAAACAGTATTCAGGTTCGGGTTGACTTGAATTAATGGTACCCCATAAATCTGCTCTGTACGAGCTAGACCGCTGATAACTTCATGGAGGTCCGGAACTATTTTTATAGATACCGGCGAACCGTTTGCCCGGGTGATAATGCGTGTAACGTGAGTATGTTCTAATTTCACTGGTGCAACAATGACTTCCGATATTTGATTATCCAAAATAATCTGTTTCAGGTCTTTTTCATGACCTATGACATTCATTTCTTCATCGCCATTTAATTGGGGATCATCATCTGAATGAACAAAACCAAGTAAATCAAATCCTTGGTGATTTTGGGCAACAATGTCATGGGCTACTTGAAACCCTCTTTTATTTATTCCTACAATAATTGTTTTTCTTAAACCATACCCTTTAGTCAATAAATATTTTTGCACTGTACGAAACGTCCATCTGGAAATAACCAATCCAAATGCCAACGTCAGCCAATAGCGCAGAATCACTTGAGGAGATAACAACCAAATGCCAGGTGTTAGTGCATCAACAAATATTGCCAATAGTGCAATCAAGAATGTTGTACGAACCATTTGTTGTATTTCATAAAATCGGGAAACGGTTGGTTCGCTTCTGTAAAGATTCATGGGTAAAAATATTATACCTAACACAGTTTGCATCACCGCAAATATCATAAATATATCCAGAGATGAAAAGTACGTACGATTAACAAAAACAGGCAGCAGTACCCGTGTAAAAGCCATGGCAGAAAAGAGTGCATCAAAGAAATAAATTCCCCAGGCCACTATCCACCGGGGATATCGAATACGTAAGTGTTGGAATGTTTCCAGCATAATAATGAAATATTAGTTGATTTTATATTTCTGTTAAATGTGCTGGATCACACCAGAAATGGGGATCGCTATACAGTTATTCATAATGATTTCGTTTTATTTTCCGATTAACTGTTAGCGATTTAGGGCGATAATACTCCTTGAAGTTGGTTGAAAATACAGTCTATTTATAGACGTTGTCAAGTATTTGACATAATTATAGAAACCAATCTTTTAAAGGCCTTAGACTTATTGTATATGCTAAAACATTCTCAACAACTATTGCTTCGATTTATTATCGTAATTTTATATATCGGTATTTTAACAGGGCAAAATGTACCTATCCCCATGAATCATCCTGTAAATGATTTTATTTTACGCATACTAACACAACATAAAATCGACGTTATCCATCCTGGAATTCGACCCTTTACAGTTAACCAAATTTTGGAAGCTCTAGATAAATTATCTACTGATGATTATAATTTATCATCACGTGAAAAATCATTGTTAATGCGCTTTAAAAAAGAGTTTGGTGTTCTTGAAATTGAACATGGTATCCAAGGTCCATGGCAATCAAAACAAATTTCTACAGCCATTAAAAACATTATTCATCCGTACAATTCTAAAAACGCTGAATCCAGATTTATATCTTATCAAGACGATAATTTATTGATGTGGGCTGACTGGGAAGAAATTTTTAGCATTGATATTCAAGATACCATTCAGCGAGCATTCTATAATGATCGAGTAACCATTTCAGGGAAATTCACCAATCAATTATCCTTTCACAGCAAATATTCATTATTCAGAATTGGCTATAAAGAAGGACATCCACTTCCTGAAGAATTCAAACAAGGATATGCTCTTATAGAAGAAAACACTGACTGGCTCGTTTGGGATGTAAGTGAAGCATCATTACATTTCAAAAACGTAATAATGAATGCTGAAATCAGTAAAATTCCAATTTATTGGGGCTTCAGCAAACAGCATTCACCTATTTTATCTTCAAATGTGCAATCATTTTCATTTTTCAGAGCATCAAAAAGATATAAGAAAATTCGGGCTCAAAGCATTATGGGATCATTAACTCCATTTTCAAATGGTGATAATTCAATCAATAAATTTATCGCAGCTCATCGATTTGATTTTGAATTAACGCAAAACCTTACGTTTTCTTTCAATGAAATGGTCATTTATGCGAATAGAGATATTGAATTAGGATATTTATTACCTGTCAACCTATTCTGGTCAGAAGAACACAGTTTGGGAAACCAGGATAATGTATTGATGTCTTTTGATGCGCTTTGGAGAGTAAAACCCGGATTATCCCTTTACGGAACATTTTTCTGGGATGAATTATCCTGGTTTAAATTGTTCAAACCTTGGTGGGGTAATAAATTCATTTTCCAACCAGGATTGCATTGGGTTCCTTTTGCAAATCCACAATTACCTGATTTCAGAATTGAATGGACCGCAAGCCGTCCCTGGGTTTATACTCACAATGATTCACTGTTAACCTTTACGTCTTCAGAAATTGGATTAGGTTTTCCTCTGGGACCGAATTCTCAATTGCTTTATTTGGAAATGAATATGTGGCCAACTTATAAAATATTCCTTTCTCTGAATGTCTCTTATTTGAAAAAAGGATCGGGGATTGGTTCTGACCCTAATGATAACTATAGTTTTAGAAATGAAGAGATGGATGATACAACACCCATGTTGATCGGGAATATTAGTGAATCAACACTTATTGGTTTAAAGTTCGATTATAGACTAACTCAATTAATCTATATCACTGGGAAATTAACTTTTGATGCAAATGAAGAAGTGTTTTCTGGAAGAATTAGTCTTTGGCTAAATTATTAACGAACCACAGACCATGTAGTTTGTTTTTTACCTATTAGCCAATCCCATATAGCAAAAACTGACGCAAAGTTCACAACAATAAAATAACGAACTCCACTATGTAATAACCCTAGAGTGTACATTGCAACTTGTAGTAAAAAGACAAAGAAATAAAGTTCGGAATTAGAATAAAGTAACCCTGAAGAAAAAAACATGATAAAAAGGAAAATTGGAAGGAACCAACGCAATAACTTATGGGAAACAAATGTAATAAATAAAGATCGCTTATGGAAGGGGTTAAGTAAATGCCCTACATATTTGATTGAACCCAAACTCCTTAATATAATTCGTCTTTTACGAGAAAAAACTTCTCTTGGAATATCTTCTACTGCTATAGCATTTGGTTCATATACTATATCGAATCCATTTCCATATATTATCATAGGCTCTAATAGATCACTAATGGAATCTTTTGGGAGAGGTTTATAGAGATCTCTTCTAACAGCATATATACTACCATTTGCGCCCACTAAACGGCCTATTCTACTTTCAGCTTTTTTTAAAGCTACTTCATAATTCCAGTATGTATGCTCTTTTGAAAGATTATTTCTATATCTAAGTTCTCCGCAAACTACCCCTACTCTATCATCAGCAAAATTAGCTACTAATTTTTGAATGGCATCTTTTTCATATATATTATTTGCATCACTAAATATTAAAAATTCATTTTTTGCAATTTTAACGGCTTCATTTTGAGTATTTGTCTTTCCCCCTCTTGGTAAATCTAAAAGATCAATATTTTCAAAGTTTGACGCTTCAATTATAGTATTATCTGAAGATCCGTCATTAGCTACTATAATTTGTATTTTGTTTTTAGGATAATCTAACTCAAATGTATTAATTAATTTTTTCTTTATCGTTTTTTCTTCATTATAAGCACTTATTATAAGAGAAACAGAAGGAAAATAATTTGATTTTTTTTTGTAAGAATTATTTTTGATAAAATTCAGTATAATAATATAGATAATAGATGTATATAAAACTGCAAATGAAGAAAGCCAAAAAATAACTTGTAAAATTTTCATATTTATAGAGACTTTATTACTTTTATTAACCTATCAGATTGACTTTGCCAATTATATTTTTGTTCCAATGATAACTTTCCATTTTTACCAAGCTGCTCACGGTAATCTGCATCATCTAATAATTGATTAACCGCGTTAATTATTTCAGTTATATTACGGGGATCCACAGAAATGCCTGCATTACTTTTTTGGATTAATTCATCATATAATTGAAAATTTGAGCTTACAAAAGGAATCCCAGCATTCATATAATCGAAAAGTTTTGTGGGGTATGAATGTATAAAATTCTGTGAAGGTTTTAGCAAACACAATCCTACTTTAGATTTTTTAACGATTTTAATTGCTTCCTGATAATCTACATACCCAAAAAATTTAATATTTTGCTCAAGCAAATATTTTTTAATAATTATGTCAAGTTTATCTCTGTTTACGATTTTACCTAATAATGCTAATTTAATTTCTCCTCTTTTTTTCTTTAATTGTTTGATTAATTCTAACATTATCAATGCACCTCTATCTTCTCTTACATCTCCTAAATATACTAGATCATATAATTTATGTTCACTATTTCCATTAGACTCATCTACTATAGGATAATTCAATACAATCGTAGAATTATGGGGAATTAATGTTTTATATGAATCTTCAGCTAAAATAAAATGACTAAATAATTGTTTTCCAATCCATTCAAATAATTTGTAACCAATAATGGCAAGTCTTTTGGTTAAGGTATTTAACCACTTTTTTCCTTTTATGGATTCGACAGTATTTTCATGAACATCATAGATTACTTTTTTTCTTAAAAATAGTCTAGCCTTTATTCCAATCCAAATCAATTCAGGATCATGAAAATAAAATAGTTCGGTTTTAGAAACTTTTAATCTTGACCATAACTCACTACGCAGAATTTTTCTATCTGATTCCTTTTTCCATAAGGGTAAACCTATAATAATTACATCATGTAAAGTTTTGTTAGCAAAATTTGCAGGTGCGTGTAGTTCGACACGAAATTGACTTGCCAGAGATACTGCTTCTTTATGGAAAACACGGTTGTCATTCCATCTATGTACACTCGTACCAATAAAAATCGAAATATTTTCAGCCATAAATTCTTGATTTGAGATTAGCAAGCCAACCTTTTTTCACATATGTGAAAATAATTAAACTGATTGTTAAAAATAAAAAACCTGATATTAAAAATTTCCATAAATCTGGAATTGGAAATAATGAAGAGAACCAACTGATTGTACAAATTAGGATTGAACTTATAATCAGATCGCGAATCAATTCTAAATTCCATAATTTGTAATTAAATAGTTTTTTAATATAAAAAATGCTACCTATTGCAGTAATTGCATTGCTTATTAAGAAACTAACTAGGGCTGTGAATAATAAATTATAATTGAGGTATTCCCCTATAAAAATGATTATTAACATTACAAATGCAGCTATACCGTAGATAATAGAATTGTATCCTTTTTCTGATGCTGCATCAATAGGGCTGCGCGCTAAACCTGAAAGTGTATAAAATGGTAAACTAACAATAGTTAATCTTAAAATTTTGATACCTAATTCATTTACTTCACCTAACCAACTATTCAAAATTATTGGAGCATATACATAACAAAAAATCGTTCCAACAATACTAAATACTAAGCCGGCTTTAAAAAGTATATCTAATATATTGGAAATATCTCCTTTTGAACCGCTAGCTATTTTATTCGAAACTCTAGGCAATAAAATCATACTAATTGGATTTACAATTAATAAAGATAATCTTACCAAACTAAAACTAGAATTAAAATAGGCCACACTTTCAAAGTTTACCGATTGAGCTAAAAATATCGGTATACCAGCTAAAAGTATAAATTGTGCTATAAAACTTGGTAATCGTTCAAAACCATATTTTGCAATTTGTTTTATTATATTTATTTTTATTTCATTGATTTGAATTCCCTTATTACGAATAATAAAAACAAAAATCATAATTATTGCAGTGACTATTCCTATCCAAAAAAGACTCCTATATAAATTACTTACCAATGAAAAAATAATTATTGGAATTGCACCTGTTCCGAGTAATTGAAATATATTAGCGCCAATCATATTTATATAACCACGATATAACCCATAGGTTATTATCTGAGCGCTTATTCCTAAAGAATAAACTACATAAACCCAATAATACTCAAAATAAAAACCATTAATATCTGCCAATAGGATAATGCCGATTGTAGATAAAGTTGCTGGAATTGTAAAAATCAGGAACAATAAAAATGAATTGTCACCGTATGTTCGTTCAAAATTGCGACTGAGATAATTAGGTAACCCCACATTCATTCCAAGTAATAAAATTCCTACTAAAGCAGAAAATGTTCTTTTAACCAACAGAAATTCACCTAATACTTCCATCCCATAAACTCTAGATATAAATCCATTGAGGATGAAAACACCACCTATGACAATTAGTCCATTTAAAAATGTGACCATGAAATCACTTTTAAATGACAGTTTACTTGCAAATATTTTCAAAATTTATCCATAATTATATGAAACTAACTTTTTATTATTAACCTTATCTACATGCGTAGAAGCTATTGTTATTCCAATTAACATCCATAAAACTCGATTATCGTTTATATCACCTGAAAATTGCGCAGAAAAGAACATGACCAACGTGACAGCTACCCAAACAGCACTATGTTCAGTAAAAATACCTTTTATCAATCCCTCGCTAATTTTTTTATATGAAATTATTAGAAAACTGATGAAAATAGTTATACCCATCGACCCAAATTCAACTAAAACTTCAAAAAAGACATTATGAGGATACCATCTCCAATCACGCCAGATAAACAACGAGCTAAATCCACCAGCACCTAATCCTAAAATATTATTCCATAAAGAAGAAAGCCAGCTTTCAAGAGACATTTGCCAATAACCCAATCGTGTTGCCACTGTACTGACATGTTTAACACCTTCTGGGGTTAACAAAACAGCTCCTTGAGTTAAATCAAAAAATCTCTTAGTTATTATTTCAGGTAAAATAAACAATAGACTTAATGCAATAATGATTGTGATTGAGCCATAAATATAGATTCGTTTTTTATGCTGTTTTTCGAATAATAATGCATAAAATAATATTCCTAAAAAAATACTGACTAAAGGACCTCTTGATCCCGTAGCAATTATGCCAAGCAAAAGTGTTAATAAAATTAATAAATTGTATATATTAGCAAATATTGATTGTCGAATTATATAAACAGTCATAATTGTTGCACCAATAGCTAAATATCTGCTAACCTGAATTGGATTTGCACCTGGAATTGAAAAACGATTATAATATCCCAACAAAAATGCAAATTTACCAGAAATTGAGAAATATATAAATTGACCTATAATTCCAATCAAAATAATAAGAATAGAATATTTGAAATAATTCAAAATTTTCTTTGAATCGTTTTGTGTTTTAATAATAATTATGGGAGTAAGAAACATTGTTACACCTATAAAACCAAAACGGAAAATCTTATTTAATCCGTAAATTGGCGAAGGGGTATAGAATAGAGAAAATGCAATAAATATTGCGAAAGAAATAAAAAGAATTAGTGGCTGTCTACGGTCACTAACTAAGGACCACTCACCTTCTAGAAGCAACTTAATTAAACCAAACCAAATAATTATTGTTATAAACGCAGTGATATCTAAATATGCAAAGATTGGTATAGATTCAATAATTATCCCTTTGATAACAGCCGTAAAACTTAAGAGCATTAGAGTAAATCCTACATTATTTATCAAAATCCATAATATGATAAAACTTAAAGGAATAAGTGCAATTACAAGGGGATGAGTTTTTACACCAATAACGATACAAGCTAACTCACTTAATCCAAGTAAAAAAAGCGAGGATTTTTTAAACATTAAATCGTTTTTAACTGTTTTCTAAAATCTGTGGAATAATAATCAATATATATATAAACAACTGATAATAAAAATCCCATAATTACTGATGCAATCACAATAAGTGATCGAATAGGTTTTACTTTATTAATTGCTACTTTGGGTTCATCAATAACCTGTAAAGTTGGAATATTTTTACTTTCCTCTAAACGAGCTGTTTCAAACTGAGGAAGAAGAAGTTCTAGCAAGGTGTTCTGGATTGTTACTTCTCTTAATAACCTCGCATTTTCCATAGCTAATTCAGGAAATGATTTGAATTCAATCATTTTGGGTATTTTACTTAATTTATTTTTAGAAAGATTTTTTTGTTCATTTTCATCTAATCCTAAAATGACTTCTTGTAATTGTTTATCCAACTTTGATGTAACTTGGTCTAATTGCTTTTCTTGTTCAAATAACATTACTTCAAATCTTTTTACAGTCGGATTATCAGGGCTCAAAGTGGCTTTTGATACATTTAACTGAACTTCTGTTTGTGCTTTTAAAGAAAATAATTCAGTATAAGCTTGCATTTCTTGACTATAGAGCTGACTATAGGATTCGTATTGAGCTTCTATTTGTGTCAAAATATCTATAATTCCAGTTTCCTCTTGAAACTCTTTAAGTCTTACTTCTGCATTAGCCAGATCTATCTTTGTTTGATTCAATCTTTGCTCTAAAAATTCTCTATTGTATCTCCCTTTATCCATACTCAACTTTTGATTAACACTATCCAGTTTTGTTAATAATTCTTCAACCATTGTTTTTGCTAGTTCTGGATTCTTATCAATTACTGATATTTTTAGAGTACCTTCTTCGGTGATTTCTAATTCCATTTTATCTTCAAAAGCTATCATAGCATATTCTAGATCTTTTTCATCGTATCGATTAATCAAATCAAATTTTCTTACCATGTATTCTTTAATTGATCTGCTATTTAGAATCGCAATAAAAGTATTTATATCTTCACTAATGCTAGAAAGACCAAAATCGGCAATAGGAATAGGAGATATAGATGATAAAATATTGAAATTTCCAGCCCCAGAAGATAAAATTGTTGCTTCAGATGAATACCATTTCGGCAAAACAAACGCTATGATAATGGATGTTATTGCTACAATGGCAATATTTTTTGCTACAAACTTCTTTTCCTTCCATAAAATAAATAAATTTTTCTGCATATTAGAATCTGAATATTCATCTATTTCGTTTTTTACACCTTGCTCGTTAACTAATCCATATCTTTTTAAATCACCTATTCGATTACGCAAAGTTTTTTCCGTCATCCCATGTTCCTTTGCTATGCGTTCCCTAGCACCAGGATCAGTGAGGATTTCGGGATTTTCCTTAATTAAGTTTAATATTTTTTGTTCGTGTGTGGATAATTTGATCATCTGTTAAATTGTCGCTTGATACGCTAAAATTAATGTTGCAATTGAAGTTAGAGCTTGTACAAAACCTGTGTTTCCAAACAAAATACTCGTCATTGATTCTGGAATTTCAATAATATCACCTGGTTCAACTAATTTGTCATAAGAAAAATGTATAATTTTTCCATTTGCCCTAATTATTTTCGCTCTTTTTGCTGATCCTATATCCAAAACACCACCACTTAAAGCAATATAGTCTTTAACTGTGTAACCAGGTAAATAGTTTAAAACTTTTGGTCCACGTATAAATCCAGCAATGGTAATTTTACTTCTATCATACTCTGTCAAATTCATTTGAGTTTCTCGATCTATGTTCAAAAAGGGCACATACACTTTGTCACCATCTTTCAAGAATGGATTGTTATTCATATCACCATTTAGTAAAAATTCCTTAAGAAAAATTTTCTTCTTTTCACCATCACGAATTAAATATAGTTGATCTGAATCTGCGTATTTTTGGATACCTCCCGCCCCATTAACCGCATCTAATAAACGGCTAACTGGAGACATTTTAACAAATTTAGGGTTATTAACTGCGCCGTAAACAAAAACTTTAAATTGACGAAAGCGTATGAGTGTAATTGAAATTGTTCCTTCTTTATATATTTTACCTTTCTTTTCATTTAATTCTTTTTCAACATTAGCTAATGTTTTACCTAATACATTTATCGGACCAATTTTAGGTACAATAAGAATTCCTGTTGGATCAATCAAAACAAAATTATCAATGTGTTCAACCGACCATTCTTTTGATATTGATTCTTCAAACAGTCCTCCTGAAATATTAATTCTTAATCTATCCCCAGGTCCTAAATAATATGTTTCTGGATCTACAGGGTATTCAAGTGCCAAAGGAACTGCTCCATATTCTTTATACAATATTGGAGTTTGGGAGCTTTCAACACCTGGAATGTCAAATTGCGGTTGTGTTTGAGCAGATAACAAACATAATAAAATAATAGGTGAAATAAATTTAAATGTGATTTTCATGTTATGTTATAATACTCCCAATCTTTCCTGTTGATAGGTTTTGTTTTGAATATCCTGCCACCAAGATTGATTTTCTAAATACCAATTGATGGTTTGTTTAATTCCTGTTTCAAATGTTTCTTTTGGTTGCCAGTTTAATTCATTTTTTAATTTGGATGAATCTATGGCATAACGAAAATCATGGCCAGGTCTGTCTTTGACAAAGGCAATTAATTCTTTAAACGATTTTAAATTTTCTGAAGGTTTTATTTGATCCAATATATCACAAATTGTCTTTACAATTTCTATGTTCTTAATTTCATTGTTTCCACCAACATTATATGTTTCTCCAATTTTCCCATTTTCAATAATTGTATGTATGGCTTCACAATGATCATCTACGTATAACCAATCCCTAACATTTTCGCCAGTGCCATATACGGGTAAAGGTTTTTCTTCCAAGCAGTTTAATATCATTAAAGGAATTAATTTTTCCGGGAATTGATATGGCCCATAATTATTTGAGCAATTAGAAATTATGATTGGGAGGCCAAAGGTTCGTTGCCATGCTCTCACTAAATGATCAGAAGCAGCCTTGGATGCAGAATAAGGAGAACTGGGGTCATAAGGCGTTTCTTCAGTGAAAAAGCCATTATCATTTAAACTGCCAAACACTTCATCCGTTGAAACGTGGTGAAACCTGAATAATTCTTGATTATCATTTTCTAATGACTGAAAATAACGAAGCGATTCCTGCAATAATGTGAATGTACCGGAAATATTGGTTTTGATAAAATCACCTGGGCCATCAATTGATCTATCTACGTGGCTTTCAGCAGCAAAATTGACAACAACATTCGGACGATGAATCAGAAATAATTCCTTGACAAGATCCTGATTACAAATATCACCTTGAACAAAAACATAACGCTCATCCTGTTGAAAATCTGATAAATTTTTAGGATTACCAGCGTAAGTCAATTTATCGAGATTGATGATCTTTTCAGCATAACCTTCATTTAATATGAAACGGATGAAATTTGATCCTATAAAGCCGCTCCCACCGGTAACGATAATTATTTTACCCACCATTATCCCTCAAAATCCGGTAACAACGATTTATCTTGATCTGCCAAATCGGGAAAGTTTAGATCTCGATTGGAAAGTAAAGGTTTATCAACTGGCCATTGAATATTTGCTTGTTGGTCATTCCAGGAAATACCATATTCATCTTCGGGATAATATATTTCAGTACATTTATACTGAAAAATTGCTTTATCACTTAAAACACAAAAGCCATGGGCAAATCCTGGTGGTATATATATAGCATGGTGATCTTTATCATTTAATGTTATTGTAAAAACTTTTCCGAATGTAGGTGATCCCTTACGAATATCTAAAGCAACGTCAAAAACTTTACCGTGGGCACAACTTACCAACTTTCCTTGTCCATAATTCAGTTGGTAATGCAAACCACGTAAAACACCGCGCTTTGATTTAGATTGATTATCCTGTTTGAATTTTAAATCCAGGCCTGCACGGATAAAATGCTCATTACGATAACTTTCGAAAAAATACCCGCGATCATCATTAAAAACCACCGGTTCAATAACATACAATCCTGGAAAATCTGTGGCGGTGATTTTCATCGTTTTTTTCTGCCTACATTATCATAATTGAATCCCTGTTTTTCCAGATCATCAATTTTTAAAATGTTTCTGCAATCCAATAAATTTGGATGTTTAACTAACTCTTTTAATTTCGAAAGGTCAATACCTCTGAATTCATTCCATTCTGTCATAATAACAACACAATCTGCATCTTTTACTGTTTCTTCCCAGGACATATATGTATCTAAATCCTCAAAGAGTTTTTTCATATTATCATTAGCAGCTGGATCAAATGCTTTTACATTAGCACCATTGTTTATTAGGGCATCAATTATATTAATGGATGGTGATTCCCGAACGTCATCGGTTTGTGCTTTAAAAGCCAAACCGAGAACAGCGATAGTTTTACCCTTGACATCATTGTTTAAAAGCTTAAATAATTTTTTAACCATGCGTTCTTTTTGCAGTTGATTGGCTGTAATAGCGCTCTCGACCACATTCAGGTTTGTACCATATTTTTCAGCCATAGATACAAGCGCTTTAGTATCCTTTGGAAAACATGATCCTCCAAAACCGGGTCCGGGATGTAAAAATTTTGGACTAATTCTTCCATCAATACCCATTGCCTTTGACACAACATGTACATCAGCTCCAATTTCATCACACATGTTTGCAATTTCATTCATATAGCTGATTTTTACAGAAAGAAATGCATTACTTGCATATTTTATTAATTCAGCTGTCTCAATTGTTGTTTCAATTACAGGTGTTTCATTGATATATAGAGGTCTATACACATTTTTCATAATATCGAATGCACGTACATTGGAAGCTCCAATAATAACTCTATCTGGCCAAAGAAAATCTTTTACAGCGGATCCTTCCCTTAAAAATTCAGGATTAGAGACATAATCAAATTCAAGTAAATTGTTTGAAGTCTCATTTATAATTTTAGATATTTTAGCACCTGTACCAATAGGAACAGTACTTTTCGTACAAATAACTTTATAGCTGTTTAAGTTTTTCCCTATTGCCCGGGCGACATCCAATACAGCGGTTAAATCCGAAGCTCCATTTTCACCTTCCGGTGTTCCTACTGCAATAAATATTACATCAGCATCCTCTATAGATTTATTGACATCTGATGAGAATGACAACCTGGCTGATTGAACATTCCTATTTACTAATTCCTGTAGCCCGGGTTCATAAATGGGTATTTCACCATTCTGTAAGTGTTTAATTTTATTTTTATCAATATCGGCACATACAACATTATGGCCAAAATCAGAAATACCTGCTCCGCTGACAAGACCGACATATCCTGTTCCAATGACTGCTATATTCTTCATAAATTCCTTTTTTGAAGTGTGAAAACTACATATTTATTGACGTAAAGAAAATAAATAATATCAACTTAAACCGATAAGTCTCCTAATATACCATTCTATAGATAAGAGTATAACTAATAATAGTATTCCTAAAGTGTATTCATTTAATCTCACATCCCTAACGACTATTTCCTCCTTATGTTCCTGCTTAATGCGGTCAATTATATCAGCCCGGGATTCCCATGATATATATTTACCATTTGTTGCATTTGCAATTGTAAGCAATATTTCTTTATTAACTGATACTTGGTTTAATTCAATCTGACTTTCATCAATCATAAGCGATCCATTTTGAGTAAAAACTTCATTTTCATTTTCCATTACAATTTCATATGAATATGATCCAGGTTTACCTGCAAGAAATTTAGTCTCCCATTGTTCATTTACAGGATTATACGTTAATTCGTATGTTGTAGGAGAATTTTCTTCATTTAACAAAGAGATATAACCCGAATATGCTAAAATCTCTTTTACTTCTTTATTAAAATGTGATCCCACAATATGAATTTCTTCTCCTTGTTGAAATACATCTTTATTCACTCTAAAGTATAGATTATTTTCTCCACTTGTACGTAAAAACCACGAAAATAAATTATTTATTAGTAAAGTACTGATATTTTCTTGATCTGTCTCTGTCATTTTATAAAAAAGTGTTGAAAAATCAGAAGAAGTCCAAATCCCTGACCTCAATCCTTCAATTTCACCTGATACTAATAATGGTATTGATGAATTATCAAAATATGCTAGTGAGGAAATATTACTTTCCGGCTCTATAAGTAATTTTGGTTTCAGAGGTGGATATATATTGTCATATCTAGCTTGATCAAGTCCATTGGCAGAAAAGTATTTTAGAATATTATTCTCTTCAGCCCAATACCATTGCTTGCTTTTATTATCATTAAACGTTTCTTGGGAATTCTTTACATGAAAAAAGGGATACATCGATTCTGTTGCTTTTTTCTCTGTATTTGGTCCGACAAACAAAAAGACTGATGATTTTTGGGAAACAATTTTTTTAGCCAAAATCTGTTTCCATCTTTTTGAAATTGGAACCAAAGGAAAATTATCAAAAACAATTAATTCATATGGAGTTGACCAGAATTCATTTATGGATGGAATAAACTTATCATCGCGTTGAATATAATGGTCTAATTCAACTCTGGGAATATTTCTAATGATTTTCTTTAAAGGCGCTGTATTGAAATTGGGGGCACCTGTTATTAATGCCAATTTATACTTATCCTTGAGTACAGATACTTGAAATGGTTGTCTATTATTATCTATGTTAATTTCATCAGCCAAGACAGATGTTTTTACTATATAGTTATTTTCCCCTAATGTTTGTGGGCTGATTCTGAATTTTGCATTAGCTAGTGAACCATCTCCTTGCAAGTGTATATATTTTGATCCTAAAAGTTTTTTTCCTTTATACAATAATATATTTATTCGATCATTTATTCTACCATGAGAGGACAAGGTAATGTTAATATCCATTTCTTCCCCTTTAATTATTACTGTTGGAACTTCAACAGCTTGTATAGCGATATCCACTAAGGGAATCGTATCGCCTACACCAACTGTAAATATAGGAATCATAAATTCTTTAAGTTGATTATGCGTTTGCTCTCCCTTAGTAATTTGCCCATCAGTAATAATTATTGCTCCAGCTAATTCTGATTCTGATTCTTTTATATGATCAAAAACATTACCTAAATCGGTTGCTTCACCATCGAGTAGAAAAGATGTTTCATCTGCGTTGTATACTCTATAATCAAAATAAAATTTCTGTGTTTCTGCATTTTTACTTTCAGCTTCAGAAAATAATGAATTCAAATTATTTAAGTAGGTATTTGGAGAAAGAGCTTGATGGTATCCCATGCTTACTGACCGATCAGCATAAATATTCCAACGCAAGGGATATTGATAATGATCCTTCCAGGAAAATTTTGGTGACAAAAGCATAAATAACAATACCATAAAAACACAGATTCTGATACCAATTAAACCCAGAAATTTACGTTCTTCCTTAATCGAAAGAATAATCCAGAACAGGGTTAGTATTGTGGCAATTAATAAAAGCCAAAACCAACCATCCGTTTCCTTTAGAAACTCTATTGTCACGTATTATGCCAATTTTAAATTGGGATTAATATCAAAATCCATGGATGAGGAAACGCCCATATTTAGATAAAGTTCACCCAGATATGCCACCATGGCAGCATTATCAGTACATAAAGATAAATCAGGATACAAAACACGAGTATTGGAGAGTGCTTTATTTACAGTTTTTCTTAATGATTTATTGGCGGCCACCCCTCCAGCTATAACGCATGTCTTAACATTAACTTTTTCTACAGCTTGGACTAGTTTACCCACTAAAACATCAATGATAGCTTGTTGATAACTGGCAGCAATATCTTCCAGATTAATATTATCTTTTTCTTTGTTTGAATCCATAAAATACAATAATGCTGTTTTTAATCCACTGAAACTGAATTCCAGCCTTTTATTATTTAAAAATGCTCTGGGAAAATCTACAGCTCGCTGGTTTCCGTTTTTTCCTAATTTTTCAATTTCCGGACCTCCCGGATATCCTAACCCCAGGATTCGCGCTCCTTTATCAAATGCTTCTCCAGCAGCATCATCTCTAGTTGTTCCTAATATCGTATAGTGATTCATATCGGTTACTAACCATAACTGGGTATGACCACCAGATACGAGTAAACAAACAAAAGGGAAATCTAATTCTGGATCTGCTAGAAAATTTGCAAAAATATGTGCTTCCAAATGGTTGATTCCTATAATGGGTTTTTGCAAACCTTGCGCTAACCCTTTCGCAAAACAAACACCGGATAATAATGTACCAGCTAGACCTGGACCCCTTGTAACCGCAATACCCTCTATATCTTGTTTATGTATATTTGCTTCTACAAGAGCTTCGTCTACAATAGAATTCAACAAAAACTCATGCTCGCGCGATGCTAATTCAGGTACAACACCGCCAAATTTTGAGTGAATTACCTGGGAACTGACTATCGTTGATAAAATCTCATTGTTTGAACAAATGGCTGCTGCCGTTTCGTCACATGACGACTCGACACCTAAAACAATCAATTTTTATCCTTTGTTACAACCAATTCCAAATTCCGAGGAGAAAGGTCTTGCCATTCAAGTATATCTTCTGGAATATTGACAGTCGGTTCATAATAATTTTTCCCCGAAATCCATTGTTTTGCAAAATCAATTGTTACAAGAATATCTTTGGGGTTGATTGCCGCAATGCGATCGACACCACCCACAACTGTCAATGCGACTGTTGTCGGATTTACGAATAAGCGCAAGTTGGGCAATACATTTATTACTTTTACAGGAATCTCACTTATAATTCGCTCACTGACGGGTTCAACATTTTGAAAAATTTTGATAGATGTTTGAGAGAATTCGATTATTGAACGAGTTTTTTTATCAACGTTTAAATTAGCATTTAAATCGAATTCCTGTAATAGAAATGTATCTTTTATAGTTGTAATATATTGCATTTTCTGAATGACTTCACTCGGGCCGGCCGCTTGGATGGAATCAGGACGAATTTTCAGTTTGCCAACTAATGTATATCCTGGAGCAGGATTTATATAAACTGGAGAAACAACAGGAAGCATTTCTACCATGTATTCATCCAGGCTTATATGGATAGAATCAGGGTAAACAACTTCGATGTATTCCAAATCATAAGATGGAGGAATGACAACTTTTTGGGGATAACGCTCGTAGTACTCATTTAGGTAAAAGTGATATTCTTCTGAAATTCGATCAAGATCAATAACTAGCTTAAATTCAGAAATAAAGTTTTTGAGGAGAAGTGTTTTAAAAAGAACACGCCCGGGACCTTTCAAGCGAACCTGGGCATATTCAGGAACTTCTTTTTTGTGGGCTTTTTGGGCACTCAAATTACGTGCTTCAATGGGCATATCAATGATCATGGAATATTCATTTTCACTGACAACAAACACCCATAAAAGCAGTGCCAGACCAACTGCGCCAAACCTCATGCCCAACGATTGCCAGTTGAGATAGTTTTGCAGTTGGTTTTTGTTCATTATATCATCGCAGTTTTAGGGAGATATCCTTATTCTTCTGCGTCTGTTTTTTCTTCGCTAATTTCTTTTTGAAGTTCTTCAGGAATATTTATTTTTTCTGAAGCAGGCACATCTTGATCGTCAAGGAAATCTTTTACAGAATCTTTCGTTGCTTTCTCACCCCCTTCTGAATATTTTTTGGAAAAGAGAATGATTTTTTTATCATCTGGTTTGACTTCCAGCACATTACCGGAAACAGTGTCACCCGGGTTTAGTTTTGAAGTGACTTCCTTATGTTGCTTTTTGGGTTTTTTTCCGAAGGGAATTATTCCCTCAACATCCATATCTAATTTTAGGATGATACCTTTATCTAAAATCCGAATAATATCTCCACTGACTTCTTTACCGGTTTCGTAAAATTTAACAATCGACGGCCATGGATCATCTATCATTTGCTTCAAACCAAGTGAAATTCGACGATTATCTCTCGAAATTTCTAATATCTTTATTTCGACTTCTTGACCTTTTTCCAAAATTTCTTTTGGATGCCTAATAACGTTAGTCCATGAAATATCAGAAACATGGATTAAACCATCTATACCTGATTCCAATTCGACAAAAGCTCCAAACTGCGTTAGGTTGTTAATGACACCTTTTTGGGTTGAACCAATCACATATTTCTCTTCTATTTCATCCCATGGATCCGGCTGGAGTTGTTTAACGCCCAAGCTTATTTTGCGGTCATCTGAATCAATAGAAAGAACCATTGTATCAACTGTATCGCCTAACTTATACAACTCATTCGGATTACGAATGTGGCGTGTCCACGACATTTCTGATACGTGAATTAATCCTTCCACACCTGGCTCTAATTCCACAAATGATCCATAATTTGTCATACTGACAATTTTTCCTTTTACAGTGGAATGGACAGGATAGTTTATCTCAACATCTTCCCATGGGTGGGGTGTTAATTGTTTCAATCCAAGAGAAACACGTTGTTTTTCATGATCAAAATCGATGATTTTAACTGTGAGTGCATCATCGACGCCAATCACTTCAGATGGGTGGTTCACACGACCCCAGGATAAATCGGTAATATGCAGCAATCCATCCACACCGCCGAGATCTATGAAAACACCAAAATCTGTAATATTTTTGACTCGGCCTTCCAAAACGGTTCCAATTTCCATTTCGCTTAATAATGCATCACGCTGTTCTTTTAGACTTTCTTCGAGGATAACTTTATGAGAAACAACAATATTTTTACGTGCTTCATTCAGTTTTACAATTCGCACTTCAATTTCTGTATCCAATAATGTATCAAAATCCTTGATTGGCCTCACATCTATCTGAGAACCAGGTAAAAAACCTTGGATTCCTTCCAGATCTACAACCATACCCCCTTTTATGCGTCTAATTATTTTACAACTAAAGGTAGTTTGATTTTCAAATATCTCTCTTAAATCTTGCCAGCGACGCATGAAATCAGCCTTTTCCTTAGAAAGGACCATATTACCGCGACGGTCTTCGAGTCGTTCTAAATAAATATCGATTTGATCACCTATTTTAGGTAATGATTCATCAATGAATTCTGCTCTATCGATCATTCCTTCAGATTTAAAACCAATGTCAATGAGTATAACATGGTCATTCATGCCAATAACGCGACCTTTTATGACTTGGTTTTCAGAGATTTCAGCTAATGAATTTTCATACTTACCCTTCAATTCATCTGTAATATCTTCATTAATTTCAGCTTCTTCAATTTCCTTTCGGGTAATTGTGCGTATGTCGCTGAATAATTCAGAGTCTAAATAATTTTTATTTTTGTCTGGTGTTCCGTTTGATGTTGGTTCGACCTCAGGTGTTTCTTCCACAGTTGACTCTTCTTCAACTATGTCAACACTGGCGTCTTCAACTGATGTTTCAGACGTCTGTTCTTGGGTCAGTTCTTCGTTTGTCATATGGTTATTATTTCCTGTTTATTTCGTTTTTTGTTTGTTAACAATTTCAATTATTTTTGATACTTGGCCATCAATAGTCAAATCAGTTGTATTGATGTCTATAGCATCCTCAGCTTTCTTCAAGGGTGATATTTCTCTTGATGAATCATATTCATCCCGTCGATTAATATCCTCTATCAATTCCTGGATTGATTTTTCATCTCCCAAGGCTAATAAGTCTCTTTGTCTTCGTTCTGCTCTTACTACAGAATCTGCAGATAAATAAAACTTATATTCCGCATTTGGAAATACAACAGTACCAATATCTCTACCTTCCATCACACAATTCGTTTTGGAAGCGATATTCCGCTGCATTTTCACCATTGCTTCACGGACATTTTTTAACGCACTTACTGCACTAACGTTTTCTGTAACCTTACCTGATCGAATATCATCAGAAACATCTAGATTATTCATCATAATCTGCAGTTTTCCATTTTTGTCTAGCAAATCAATGCTAATATTCTCCAACAGATCATTAATCTGTTTCGTATTGGAAACATGAATTCCGGCATTGATCATTGCAAGCGTTACACATCTGTACATTGCACCTGTATCGAGATATGTAAATCCCAATTTTTCAGCAACAATTTTTGCAGTTGTACTTTTGCCTGAAGCTGCAGGCCCGTCAATAGCGATTATCATCTAATTACCTTCTCAAAAAGCCGACGAATTTACAGTTATTGAGTATTTAATACTATAATTTATAGTCATTTAGTTTAAAGTGATGCAGTTACAATTTTCGGAGATTTTTCACTTCTTCTTTTGTCAATTTACGCCATTTTCCCATTTGAACTCCCCGAAGATTAATGGGGCCATAGCTAATTCTATTCAAAGAAAATATCTTTCTCTTTAATACAGCCATAATTCGTCTGATTTCTCTATTTTTTCCTTGACGTAATTCTAATCGTACTATGACTCTTTTTTTATTTACTTTTTGTTGTAAAACTTTGGCTTGACCTTTTTGTCCATGACCAATGAAAATACCATGTCGCATTTTCATGATTTCTGATTTTTCCAGAATACGGTCAATTTCTAATTCATAAATACGCGAAATTTTATTTTTCGGCAGCATAAGCTCCTGGGCCAAGGTACCATCATTTGTTAATAATATAACACCAGTGGAATTTCGATCAAGTCGGCCTACTGTGAATAATCGTGGTTTTTTTGGTACCAATTCCATAACTGTTTTTCGACCTTGGGGATCATTTTGTGTCGTAATATATCCCTTCGGTTTATTGAGAATAATTACCCAAATATTTTTTTCAATTGTGATCCGTTTCCCATCAAAAATAATATCATCATCTTCACTAACGCTGTACGCAGGATCTGTCTGTAAAACACCATTAACTGTCGTGGTAGCAGCAAGAATAAGTCTATCTGCTTCTCTGCGGGAAGCCACTCCTCCCATAGCAAGAAATTTATTTAATCGCATATAATATTAATGTATGAATAGAAATAGGATAAATATTAAGCTGAGGGACTTTCAGCAGGCTGATCAATTACAGGTGTTGGTTGAGTTGGTTCTTGAATAAAAGCGTCCAATTGATCTTTCGTATCGCTTTCTGTTAATTCAACAATCTCTTTCAATTTTGGCATATCAGCAATTCGATTTAATCCAAAATATTCCAGAAATATATCCGTTGTAGCATAGAGTAATGGTCTTCCGGGACCTTCATCACGTCCTTTAATTTTTATTAAATTTCTCTCAAGAATTGTTTTCAAAACACCGGAGCAATCAACTCCGCGAATCGCTTCAATATCAAAACGGTTGACAGGCTGTTTATAGGCAATGATTGCCAATGTTTCCAGTGCAGCTTGAGACAAGGTTAATCTCCCGGATTTGTTTAATAAGCGTCGTACCCATGTTTCATATTCTGATCGGGTTATGATTTGATACCCGCCAGCTATTTTTTGAATTTCTAAAGGTCTGTTTTCCTTATAAAACTTATCCTGTAATTCTGGAATGAGATCATTTAATTGTGGTGGATCATCTAAAAATACAAGATTCACCCTAGTTTGAGTTAAAGGTTCAGAAGATGCAAAAAGTAATGCTTCTAAAATGTGTAGTTGTTCTTCGCCAGTCATCTTATGCTTCAGCTGTGAGCAATTGAATCTCAAGTTCGCCAAATAATTCATTCTGAACAATGGTAATCTGGTGGGATCGTATTAATTCCAATAAAGCCAAAAACGTCACGACTATTGCTATTTTAGTTTCAAGTTGGTTAATAAGTGTGGAAAATCTTAATCGTCCATCGCCATCAAAAGATCGCATAACCAATTCTTTTTGCTCATCAAGATGGATAGGCTCTCTTTCTAACTCATATATTTGGATAACGGGCATATTTTCCATTGCAGACTTGAACGCCCTTGCAATATCGTATAAAGTAACATCCCTCAGAATGACATTAACCTCTTCAGGTGCATCAGAGACATTTACTTTTTTGCCGGCAGTAAAAACCTGGCTGCGTTCTGACGCAAAAATATCCAACGATTCAGCCGCTTCCTTGAATCGCGAATAATTCAATAATTGATCAACCAATTCTTTCCGGGGATCAATAATCTCATCATCCTCATCTAATTCCGGCCTTGGAAGCAGCATCTTCGATTTGATACGCATAAGCGTGGACGCCATGACGACAAAATCTCCGGCAAAATTGATATTTAATTTTTTTATTTCGTCAAGAGTTTCCATGAATTCTTCTGTAATATGGGAGATGGGTATGTCGTAGATATTAATTTCATCGCGACGGATAAAATATAGTAATAAATCAAGTGGACCTTCGAAGTTTTCTAAATGAACGCGGTATGTCATACCCTGTAATTTAACCCTGTTGCGTTTCTTACTGGAATTAAAAATGTATCTGCAACTTCCGTTGCTTTTTCAGCACCATGCTTCATTATATCAAAAACGTCATCTTTATGTTGCTCATAATACTCTCTCTTTTCCCTGAAGGGCTGGAAAAAATCCATGATGTTAGAATATAGATCTTTTTTGATTTCACCATACCCTGTTCCTGGTGTTTCAAATTTATCTGTCAGTTCACGCTTTTCATTTTCATCCAGGAAAAGGCTATATATATTAAATAAAGTACAATTTGTATTTTTTGCTTCGTTCACACCGGAAGAATCTGTCACAATTGACATCACTTTTTTCTTAATAACCGTTTCTTTCCCAAAAATTGGAATGGTATTATTGTATGATTTACTCATTTTCTGACCATCCACCCCAGGAACCAATTGAGTATCTTTTTCAATATCCGGTTCCGGAATAACCAAAATATCACCGAATGTATTGTTAAAGCGTATAGCAATATCCCGAGTCATTTCTAAATGTTGTTTCTGGTCCTTCCCAACTGGAACGATTTCACCACCAAATAATAGAATATCTGCTGCCATGAGGATAGGATAGGAAAATAAACCCATGTTTGGCGTAACACCTTTGGCTAGTTTATCTTTATATGATGTGCCTCGTTCCATGAGACCCACACTGGTAACAACAGATAAGATCCATGTCAATTCTGCAACTTGGTGAACATCGCTCTGAATCCAAAATGTAGATTTTTCGGGGTCCATACCAAGGGAAAGAAAATCCATGGTTGCATTCAACGTATTTTCTTTTAATAAATCACCATCCTGTATGGTTGTCATGGCATGATAATTAACAATAAAACAAAATAAGTCGTTTTTTTCTTGGTAACGAATCATCCTTGACATCATGCCGAAATAATTACCAAGATGAAGTTTACCAGAGGGTTGAATGCCGCTTAATACTCTCTTCAAAATGAATCCAAAAATAAATAGGGACGCCAAGCAGTCTGGTCATGATTAATAAATTGCTGGAAATAATGAATTCTATTTGGTTTTCTTGGCTGACGATTCAGAGGCATTTTTGCTTCTTCCGGTAATAGATTTCCCTTTTTCTTATTACATTGCTGGCAAGCAGTAATAAGGTTATCCCAATTATCGTTTCCACCCCGATCCTTTGGAATAATATGATCAATTGTCATGGATGAGGATTTCGAACCGCAATACTGACATGTATGTTTATCTCTTATCATAATATTTTTACGGCTCATAACCACATTCATGCTGTTATAATGTACAAAATCCCTGAGTTTAATGATACTGGGTAAATTCAGTGAAATGGATGGAGAATGAACTATATCATTGTATGTTTCAAGAATATCTACTTTCTCTAAATACTTTAAACAGATAGCTCGTCGAGCCGTACAAATCATTAAAGGTGAATAATTTGTATTTAAGACCAAAACAGCTTTATTTAATAAAGATCCATTTTGAGGTGGATGCATCATCAGTTTTTCACAACTTCATCAATCGAAACAGCCTTAACAAATAGGTCTTTCAATTTCTGACTGAAAACTGCAGACGATGGTTCTAAACTTTCATCTCTCACCCACCCCCTGGCATTGACTAAATTGGTGTCACCGAAACTTATTGCCACATGGCTAATTTTACTCTGTTCAGCAAAAAATAGTAAATCACCGGGTATCACTTCATCTAAATTGATTTCATTCACGAAGTGGTCAGCTTGCTCATGCGAATCTCTGGGTAAAGAAATATCATGCGCCTTGAAAACAGATTGAACAAAACCTGAACAGTCAAACCCCAGTGTCGATTTACCACCCCAACGATAGGGAATTCCTAAAAATGATTGTGCTACATTTACAATCGAATCTCGACTGGGAGTCATAGCATCAACATAAAGATTTGACTCTAAATATCCAACTTGACCATCCGGTAGTGTAATAGAATAATTTTTATTAGCTTGTTCAGCTTTTACTTTACCTCCAAAATTCATTGTGCGGATTTCTTTACCTACAGAATTTACAATTTCGCACGAATGTCCGAAGAATGAATGAGTTGTTGTATAGATCTCATCTTGGATTATACCATAAAAATTATTCGCCCAACCTTCGTATCCATCCCATTGTTTAATTTTCGTCCAATTATCGGATTGCTCAAGAATACTGCAGGATTCTCCCAGAAGTCCCTGAGTAAGGACTTCAGATCGAAAATTAGGTTCTTTATAAAGATTCATGACAGCAACATTTATGATAAAATTTGGCATAAGGATTATTTAATTCAAAATTCAACGACGAATTTATTCATCTCTCCCTCTGAAACACAACATATCTTCGAGAAGAATTTGAACTTTGATTATATTCGTTTTTTAAATTAGTATCTTACGTTACATACATCGTGATGTTGTGGGGAAGCTCGTGAAATCCGAGCACAGTTCCCGCTACTGTAAATGCATTGCGCATGAGTCAGGAACCCAAACAGGCGATGTGTCAACTGATCTTCGGGATAAAGGTCATGATGCAAACGACACCATTCCTTGCTCATGACCCCTTGATTATAAAGGGGTTTTCTTTTGATAAAAAATGTATTGTATTCCCTAGTTGTTGGAATATGTTGCCAAGCAATTATTTGGACTATGGGAGTTTCGGGGTTTGTTCTAAATGATAACCTTGAGAACTTACCTTACGCAACTATTTCCCACCCTAAAAGTAAATCTTGGGTGATTGCTGATGAAGAAGGACGATTTCTCCTTCAAGCGGAAGTTAACTCTGGCGACAGTCTGATTTTTCATCGCTTCGGATACCGAAAAAAAATCCTGATCTCTTCTGGAGAAAAACAATTGAAGATTTTTCTACAACGAGAAGCTATTCCCATGGATTCAATTGAGGTTGAAGGACAAAATTTTCCCAACAATGCTCCATGGGAAATAATACATATTACGGAAACGGATCAAATGAGTTCTCTCGGTATGTTCCAACGCGTACCCGGATCCTTACTAAAGACGTACGGGGGTCGGGCGGGGATCAGTAACGTTGGTATGGACGGTGGTCAATCGGAACATACAAAAATTGTTCTTGACGGAATTGATCTCACTAGTCCGCAGAATGGACAAACGGATTTATCGGAAATACCACTCGTATTCTTCCAGCAAATGTATCAATCACGCTATCCCAGCATTGACTATGGTTCGGGTTCCATGGATGGCGTCATCCATCTTAGTCCATGGTTCAATCGGTCTTATTTAAATGTAGCAACCGGAATGTTTGGTTTCAAAAGTATATCCACAGGTTACAGGTTGGCTTTTCCCAATACTGCAGTACAGTTGATTGGCGGTGGTTTTACCAGTGTTGAAGACTATGCTTTTTCGTTTAATGATTCCACATATAACCGTAAAAACAACGGCATTGATCAATCTTTTCTTGGCGGTCGGATACAATATCTACACTCAAAAAAAACAATTATTAAAAGTTCCCTATTCCTTACCCGTAGTGATCGCGGTGCAGCTGGATCTGTATCTTACCCTTCACCAAATGCGAATCGAACAAACACCTTAATACTAGGAAATGCAACAATAATAAGACTCTTGAATTCCGGTCATATCAGCATTCAAGCTAGTCGCCGTGGGAATGATGAACATTTTTCTGATCCTGACTTCTCAATTAACAGCCGACATGAGGTTTCATCACATCGGCTGAAAATGAATTGGAATCAGCATTTTCTTGATCATTTGGAGGCCATTACCTCTCTTGAGTTTTACGACGAAAATATTAATAGTAGTGATATTGGAGATCATAACCGAAGTACGTCAGCAGCATCAGTATCACTGGTTTACAATGTTACTCCAGGATTCGCTTTTCGCCCTAGTATTCGGGGAGATTGGGGTGAATCATTCAGTGCAACAACCACTGATTTCAATGTTCAATTCGACATTCCTATTCTAGGGCAAATTAGAGGACGTATGGGAAATGGGTTTCGCCTTCCCACATTCAATGATATGTATTGGCCGGAAGAAGCTTATTCTGTTGGCAATCCAAACCTAAACACTGAGAAAAGTGAATATTATTCTATCGGATTACAACGCAGTTTTTTAAATAAAGGTCAAATCGAATTTGAATGGCGTGAAAAAAATACTAATAACTTAATTACTTGGACAATTGGTAATGACTATAAGTGGAGTCCAATCAATCTCAATGAAGTATTACGGAAAAGTTTTATTGTATCCTTTTCATTGCCTGTAATTCTCAAAAAACTATCTGTTTCTGGATATTTAACCCAAACAATGACAGAAGATATATCTACAGGTAAGGATCTCCCTTATACCCCAGAAAATACAGGAAATCTTTTGTTGCAGTATTCACAAGAAAATATATTGCTAAACATTCAAATTTATTTCAACGGTAAACGATACTACACAGGGTATGATTCATCCTTTAATTTGATCGATATAGAGCTAGATCCCTTCATGGATGTCACTCTGGGATTACATTATAAAGTACCCATGTTTAATAACTTGCGAATGCATGTAACTATTGATAACCTACTAGATTCGGAAACGTCATTCTTTCCAGAGTACCCAGAGCCGGGTCTGCGGGTAAACGGAGGTATGTCAATCCAGTTGTAGAAACCTGTAAAGGGAGGATATCAATCCTTAAACGTCCAGTGGATTCCGAGCATAACCATCCGACCCATGGAGGGAAATGTTGGATTATGCTGGATAAGAAAATCTCCTGTTTCCTTTTCCGGAAACAATTTCAATGATGTCGGTTCAATTGCCTGAAGAATATTACGAACTGACCACGTTATGGTCATGGATGAAATAGTTACAGCCACTTCTGCATTCAATAACCAAATATCAGCAAGCTCATTTGAACCTATAACCATATATTCATAGGGAAAACTGTCTATAGGATCAAAACCAATCGATTGTTCTCTGTTTAGCAATCCTTCTCCGGAAAGTCCCATTTTCAACGCAAAACGGTTAATAACATTTTTATTACTATAGTGTAACTCAAACGTGGCAATATCGTGGATACCATCAAATAAAAGGGTTCCACCTTCCCTATTAAAATAACTTCCTGAAAAAGTAAATTGATTAAATAATTTTGTATGAACTAAAATTCCTGTCTGAAATGTCACATATTCTTTTTCATCGTACACCATAGAAGAATAATCAGCGGTTAAACCAATGTTTGCTCTTCCAAATACACTTTTAATTTTTACGTGTGCGAATCGATTTTTTACTATGCTATCGCCGAATGATATCAAATTGAAATGGTGTGGTTTTGAGGATTCCTCAAATAATGTTTTAATATTGAACCTATCCCATGATTTTGTAAAATCGATAGCAATATAATCGACTACTTTAGAGTCGATTTGTGTCAGTCCTAAAGATGTTTTAAAACCCATTAGATTGATTTGGGCATAAAGTGTATGCCATTTGATATTTCTGGATGTGGAGTCATTTTTGCTGATGGCTTGTATATTCATATCCAAGCCCAGCAACGGATTTAATCCACCTAACGATAGTCCCCCGAGTTGTTGATGCCAGCGAGTCCGATGAATAAATTGCTTTTTCCTATTGGAATACCATGATGCATCCACTCTGCGCCATTGCTGAAAAACCGCAAAATGAGATGTCCACTGAAGTTTTTCACTCGGTGATTGGGTTAAAAGTCCAGCAGATAATATTTCATCTTCCAGCAGACCATTCGCATCTCCCGAATCAGGTAGTCCTGATTCTGTGACAAATCTTGCTACTGCTGCTTCAATTAACCATTCATTCTGCTGCGATCTATAATCCACTTTATACGACTGTTGTATAGGCGTCGATAACCCCAAAGGGTGAAAAAATTGCCCTTCCCTTCCGGCATAACTCCGTTTAAAAAGATGTAGACCTGCATATCTCTTGGCTGTTTCATAATCGACATCAATTACCAGTTTGTCATAATTATAATCTCCCCTTATATAATCAAGAGTTGTTGTTATGTACGTTGAATCCGGGTAAGTGTAATTAGTGAGAGGTATCTGGTGAATAGTGAAAGGTGAAAATTGGTTAATGATGTTATTTCCGTATCGCTTCGGATAATGGGAAAAGGTGCCATCAAATAATAAGGGTCCGGATGTCCAATCTGTATTCCAAAACAACCTCCCGTTAATTGACGACATTCCAAATTGCCCGCTCCAGTCAAATGGAAGATCGTTAGATTGGCCTAACACGAATGAAAAAAATAAAATAATCGTTGTGAATTTCATTAGACAAGAAATTTTGTTATTCGGGGTACACCAAACGCAAAAATGAATCCATTTGCAATTTGATGCAAGAGTGTAAAACCAATCCCAGAAATATAAAGCCCCATTGTTCGTGAAAAATCAAAACCTACGCTTAAGGGATAACTTAATGTGGTTATTGAATCAAAAATAAAAGTGAGAATCAAACCGGTTATTCCCACTGCAATTATTTTATTCAAAGAATATTCTTTTAACAAAAATATTCGACGGAGAATACCACCACAAAAACCAATCCCGGCCATACCAATAATTTGAGCGAAAAATAAGGGCGGGAAGCTCAAGCCGGAGCCCAGGGGATTCATGCCGGAAAAGATCATTTCTGCTGTACCGCCAACGATTATACCCCAAGCCGGTCCCAAATAAAGCCCAGCTGTAAATATAATAACTGTTATGAGTTCGACGTTGGGAATCATGAGCAATGAGAATCCTGCTCCAATGGCCAAGGCAGCAAAGATCGACGCCCGCACCAGTTTATTCAGATTCATCCATTCCTTTGTATAAAGCAGCGCGAAAAATGTTTTTTCTATTTGTCCATTTTCCAACTTGCTGATCTTCTTCAATTGCCAGCTTCATAAGGTTCATTTTTGCATCTAGATTATCTATTAAATGTACCAGCAATGCTTCCTCAAAATTAGGTTGCTTGGGACTTTGCCATTCATAGCGTCCTTGGTGAGATAAAATAATATGTTCCAGTTTTTGCTGAAGTTCTTTAGGAAATCCTTTTAACCCGACAATGGCTTCCCGAACCATATCTCGGCTAATGACGATATGTCCGATAAAATTACCATCATCGGTGTATTCCGCTTCCAGATCAGAAGAAATCTCGATCAACTTGCCAATATCATGGAGTAAAACACCCGCCATGACCAGGTCATGATCCACCTTATATAATGGCGTAAGTTTTTCTGCAATTTTTGCCATGGATAAAACATGTTCCAAAAATCCCGAACGATAATTATGATGCATCATTACGGATGCAGGATGAATGAGTAACTGCTCCTTATGTTCTCGATATATGGATGAAACAACTTTTTTAAGAAATGTATTTTTCATTTTACTTATAATCTGAACAACACTCTTCCACATCGTTTTTGAATCGAAAGGAGATGCAGGGACGATGAGAACTGGATCATATCCATAACGTCCATAATGCTGTACCGAGGCAGTATTGATTTTTTTAATTACCAATTGATGCCGGTCTTGGAACGATTCAACATTTCCTTTCACAGCGACAGGATTTCCGGCAGAAAATTTTTCATTATATTCATCCACCTTATCCCAAACCTTGGCATGGACGGTGCCGGTATTATCCCTTAAGATTACATCCAGGTATAAATCACCGGCGCGGGTATGACGCAGGTGTTTTTCAACACAAAGATAAAATCCCTGAATAGAGGCGCCTTCCTTGAATGATGATATTTGTGTTATGGATTTCATAGATTAGTTCAACTTTTACATGATTGAAAATAAGTAAACTTCTATATATGAAAGTTACATTGGATACTGTCTTTTATTCAAATTCTGGTGACCGAAAAATTCTGCAGGCATGTCTGAAAAGCTGGTTCAGGAATCCAAAAGATTTGCAATTTACAGATCCGAGGATGTCCTATCCTTTTGATTTCAGAAAATGGTGTGCACTATCTTATACTGAAGAAAATATCAAAACGTTTGTCGTAAAAAAAGATAAATGGATAGTGGCACATTTAAGTGAAAAGGTCATTCTTGAGAATAAACAAGCTCACCTATTCCATTTATTTGTAGATCAGGAGCACAGGCAATTGGGTTTAGCTAAAATGCTCATTGACCATGCAGTTGAAATGGCTGAAAAGTTAAAGTTGAGTTATATCACACTTGCTGTTGTGCATAAAAATCAACGTGGAATCTCTATTTATAAAAAAGCTGGATTTGAAGAAAATGGGCTCACAACCCACGGTAATATTAAAATGAAAAAAAAGATATGATGGAAGATGGAAGTTTCAGCTTTCAGCTTTAAACTTTTCAACATTTTCTTTTATATCGCAGTTATCGCATTTGGGATCCGTATCACCTTTCTGCCAGTTTTTTCTAAAGCGAATAAATGTATAAACAATTGCTGCGAGTAGAATGACTGATGCGATTATAGTCTGAATATCCATATTAACCTAATCCCAACAGCAGACCGCCCTGGTATACAATGAAGGAAGCACCATAGGCGAGTACATTCATGTACACAATCATAAATAAGGGCCATTTCCACGAATTTGTTTCATTACGAATAATAGCAAACGTGGCCATACATTGAGCTGCAAATACAAAAAATACCATTAACGATAAGGCGACGAGTGGTGTATAAAGAGGCATTCCTGTTTTGGGATTCATGTCAGATTTCATAGCATCTGTCAACTGTATGACATCGTCACCATCGGATTCGACATTGTAAATAGTTGCCATGGTGCTGACTAACACTTCCCGTGCAGCAAATGATGTGATTAATCCAATTCCCAATTTCCAATCAAACCCCAGGGGTTCAATGACCGGTTCAATCGTACGTCCAATTTTCCCTGCATAACTATTTCGTATAGAATTTTCATTAATACTCGGATCATCCACTTTTGGAAACGAAGCCAAAAACCAAAGGACGATGGAAATAGCCATGATAATTTTGCCTGCATTTACTACAAATAGTTTCCCCCTGTTTAGTACTTGGCTTAATACAGATCTCCAAAGTGGAGTTCTATAAGGTGGCAGCTCCATTACAAATGAGGATTTCCCTTCCACTTTAATGAAAATACTAAACACTTTTGCCAGAATAAACGCAGTTGCTGTGCCCAAGAAATACATCATAACCAATGTCAATCCCTGGAGATTTATGAAGCCAAATATATTTGTTGCAGGAATAAAAGCTCCAATCATTAATGCATAGACCGGCAGTCGAGCACTGCAGCTCATAAGGGGCAGAATCAACATGGTAATCAGTCGTTCTTTCCAGCTGTCGATGGTTCGGGAAGACATAATGCCGGGAATCGCGCAGGCATAACCGCTCATTAACGGCAATACCGATCGTCCGTGCAAACCAATCATGGTCATGAAGCGATCCATCATAAACGCTACTCTGGCCATGTAACCAGTATCTTCAAGTAATGTCATAAAAAACATAAGAATTAATATTTGGGGGAGAAATATGAGAATAGCGCCCACTCCTGCAATAACACCTTCCACAAGCAAGTCACGCAACATGCCGGCAGACATCAGATTTAATACTTGGTTTCCGACCCATGCAACTCCGCTATTTATCCAATCCATGGGAATAATTGCCCATGTAAAAATGGATTGAAAAATAAAGTACAATAGTAAAACAAAAATAGCTGGTCCAGCAAATTTATGGGTCAGGAGTCTATCCAGTTTTTCACTGTAATTTGTTTCAGCAATTTGAGGATCGATATTGATCTTTGAAGCAATCAGCACACTATCCAGCCATTCATATCTTAAGGTTGCTTCCATGATTCTATGCTTAATACCCAAATCTTCTAAAATATCGACGGCATCTTGTCGCTTGTTTTCCAGAGATTCCATAAATGTATTATCAGATGAAATTCCATTCGAGGACATTTCATTGTAAATCTCCAAGGTTGACTGGCGAGTGATTAACCTTATTGCCTGGGCTTTTGATAAGCGTTCATCATAACCAAATTCACGTTTAAAAATATCCTGTAAAGGATCTAATGCACTGGAAATATCATCATTTAGAAAAATGGGGAATGGATTTTCATGGTCTTTTACTGATGGTGAATTTTGAATGGCAGATAATAATTTTTCCTGCCCCCATTTTTCTGTTGCTGACATGGGTACGATTGCTGCAACACCTAAATCGCTGGCTAATTTTTCAAAATCAATTTCCAGTTTATCTCTGACCAAATCCATCATATTCAGAGCAACGACAACAGGGATACCAAGGTCTGCTAATTGTGTAGTAAGATAAAAATTGCGACTCAAGTTTGTGGCATCCACTACAGACACAATTACACTGGGAGGATTATCTCCGTGTACCCAATTCAATACTTGTTCTGTTACAATCCGTTCATCCATGGATTCCGGTGTAAGACTATACGTGCCGGGTAAATCCAGGAGATCGAACTTCTCACCATCGGCAAAACGAGCTTTACCGATTTTCTTTTCAACGGTCACGCCCGGGTAATTGGACACTTTTTGATTTAATCCGGTTAGTACATTGAAGATAGCTGTTTTGCCGCTATTGGGATTCCCCACAAGTGCAACCCAAAAGGATTTAGCTGCAGTCGTCATTGGTTGATGAGGATGTTGCGAGCGTCAACTTGTCGCAGAGATACATGGTAATCTCGTACCTTTAATTCGATGGGGCCATTCATGGGTGCAGTTTTGATACGGCGAATACGTATGCCGGGAAGGATTCCCATTTCTACGAGACGAGATTGTAGTTCCATGTCCCCGGTAAATGACTGTACAGTGGCGATTTCTCCATCGATTAAATCATAGAGTCTCACTGGCAATCCTTACATATACCAAATAATTGATGGATATGACGCACAAGTTTAAACTCGTATTCTTTTGCTACAGAATCCTGTAAGTTTTCAATTTGGTCATCGACAAATTCTTCGATGCGACCGCATTGAATACAAATCATATGATCATGGTGAGGGGCATTCATTTTGTGCTCAAATTTACTGGGACCTACTCCCACATCCAGTTTCCGAACCATGTTGTTTTTTACCAATACGTCAATGGTACGATAGACAGTAGCCCTTGAGACTAAAATACCATTTTTCCTCAGAGTCATGTAAATATCATCCACATTACGGTGTTCATCGCATGTGACGATTTCATTCCACACAGCCTCTCTTTGGTTTGTGAATCGTAAACCTTCTTTATGGAGAACCATTTTTAATTTTTCTTTATTCTTTGACATAGTAAGCCCTTATTGTGAATGAGTCTCAAATAATTTATGAACGAATTTATATTCTTGAAAGAGTTTTAAAAGGAATTATTATAAAGGAATTAACTGACTTTTTTCAGTTTGGCAAATTTGACGATCAACTTCTTTTTTAAACCATCTTTAAACACCACACCTACGCGCTGGTTCTCACCGGAACCACTCAAGGCCATGATTTTGCCCACGCCAAAAATAGCATGCTTAACTAAATCACCTACACGAAAATCATCAAACACTGTGACCGTTCGCTTCACTTCCATTTTTGAGTATCCTCGTTTTGACCCAATAACTTTGCGAGTTAAGGCGGAAGAAAAATTAATATTTTCCAAATGATCTTCAGGAATCTCCCCGATAAACCGAGATACCAAGCCATAAAACTGTTCTGCACCAGCTCGGCGGCGATTATTCGCATAGAGTAGAAATACATTTTGTTTTGCACGTGTTAAACCAACGTAAAACAATCGCCGTTCTTCTTCTAATTCCTGCTTATCCTGTAACGCATTATAAAGAGGGAATAATCCGTCTTCCATACCCGTAAGAAAAACGACAGGGAATTCCAGGCCTTTTGCTGAATGGACAGTCATAAGTGTTACTCTGTTTTCCTGATCATTCCAATGATCAATTCCCGTTAGCAATGAGACTTCTTCCAGAAAATCTGTAAGCATAGCATTCGGAGTTCGAGTCATGAATTCATCTACGCTGTTTAAAACTTCATTTATATTATTTATACGTTCCTGATCTTCAGGCGTATCTTGTTTCTTATAGTGCTTCAACATACCCGTCTCATCTACAAGAGTTCTGACAAGTTCACCGGCATTCAGCTTATCCAACAAATCATTATATTTGCTCATGATTTCATAAAACGTCTTTAATTCTTCCGCCTGTTTACCACGTATATTCATTTTGGACGGATCACCTAAAACATCAAATAATTCTTTCTTACATTTTTTTGCTTCCTGAACACATTTATCAACTGTTTTTAATCCAATTCCTCGAGGTGGAAAATTGATTACTCGTCTGAGGGAGATGGTATCCTGTTTATTTACAAGCAATTGCAAATAAGCCAGCAAATCTTTGACTTCCTTGCGTTCGTAGAATCGAATACCGCCAATAATTTTATACGGAATACCGTTTCGACGCAGACTATCCTCCAAAGCTCTTGATTGTGCATTTGTTCGGTATAGAACAGCAAAATCGCTAAATGTTCGCTTGTTCATTTTAATTTCTTTTTCCAACACACTGATAAGAGCATCCGCTTCTTCCATCTCATCATTCGTTTCCAGAAGTCCCAGCCTATCGCCGGCACCATTCATAGCTTTTAATTCTTTCAGAGCTCGATCTTCATTATTCTTAACAACGGCACTTGCTGCATTAAGAATTTGCTGGGTGGAACGGTAATTTTGCTCAAGTTTATAAATTTCACAACCGGGGAATGTTTTTTCAAAATCAAGAATATTTCTTATATCTGCTCCCCGCCAACCATAAATAGATTGATCATCATCCCCAACAACGCAAATTTGATTATGGGCTGTAGCTATGGAACTTATAAACAGAAATTGCGGACGGTTTGTATCCTGATATTCATCTACAAGTATATACTTCCATTTTTCCTGATACTTTTTTAGTACATCAGGAAATTCTTCAAACAATACCAAAGGAAATAGTAAAAGGTCATCAAAATCAAGGGCATTATTTTTTTTCAAAGAAGATTGGTATTTTTTGAAAATATCACAAATTGTTTTATCTAAAACTGTCCGGGCAGACCGTTTTGCATCTTCAAAATCCATCAGTTTATTTTTATAAAAACTAATTTTATTTCTGACGGATTTAGGATCAACATATGTGCGGGCAATATTCAATTCATCCATTACCAATCGAATGAGTGCAGTTTGATCCTGTACGTCATAAATAACAAAATCTTTCGAAAATCCTAATCGGTGAATTTCTTGTCTGAGAAGACGGGAACAAATCGAATGAAACGTACCAATATTCAGGGATACATTTTTTTGCTTGAGTAAAGATTGTACCCGTTTGGACATTTCTTCTGCCGCTTTATTTGTAAATGTAACAGCTAAAATTTCTTCAGGTTTAAACAGACCTTTTTCAATCAGGTGTACAATTTTATGTGTTAAAACGCGTGTTTTACCACTACCGGCACCGGCAAAAATCAAAACAGGATTACAAACATCTTCTACAGCTTTTTTCTGTACTTTATTTAATTTTTGATTTTTCATTTGATTATGAATTTATTTTTTTCATTTTTTCTTCTTTGCGAACTTTTCTACGCACTTTCTGAAATTTTCGTTTTGCTTTCAAATGTTCTCCCTCTGTTTTTGTAAAAGCATGATAACCATCTCCCCGAGCGACAAAATACAGAAAATCATTCTTCAGGGGATACAATGCTGCTAATATTGACTCTTTCCCAGGATTATTGATCGGTCCCGGCGGTAATCCTTTATTCAAATATGTATTGTAAGGCGATTCAATCTTTAAATCTTTTTTCAAAAGCCTTCTAGGTCCATCATCGATGATATATTGAATCGTCGGATCGGCTTGCAGTTTCATTCCTTTTTGTAAACGATTATGATATACAGCCGATATAACCGGCCGTTCGGAATTATACAATGCTTCTCCTTCAATGATTGATGCTAATGTGACCACTTCGTTTATATTAAAGCCCAACTCTTGAGCTCGGTTACGAAGGGAATCTGTCATACAATTATGATATTCCTTTACCATGGTTTCCATTATTTCTTCAGGATGTTGATCCTCCAAGAAATAATATGTATCCGGAAATAAAAAACCTTCAAAGGAAACATGGTTGATATTCCATTTTTTCAATAAGCTCTTGTTTTCACACAGTTCCAAAAAATCTTCAGCATCCGTACCCAATACTCTTTCCAATTCAGCAGCAATAGCATTGAGAGCCCATCCTTCCTGCACGGTAACACGTTTCAGATTCGGTTCACCGTGGACAAATTGTTCAATAATCTGATAATTTGATCGGGCTCCATTTAAGGTATACGAACCAGCAGGAAATTTTTTGTCGTGGCCCAAAGTCCATACTGCAATCCGAAATATTTGTTTATTCGTAATAATATTTTTCTCATTCAATATCCTGCTTACATCTGCAATATTGGAACCCTTAGGGATAGAAACCTTAACTAAAGTATAAGGATTTCCCTGGGGCCAATTAATGATTAAGAGGAAAAAAGCCAGCACACTGAATAAAAAGATTCCAAGCACCACGCCAACCAGCCGTTTCCCCGGATTAAAATACTGTAACGTCATGATTTAAGGGGTGCGAATTTAGGAACTCTTTTTTACATAAATCAATTTTCTGTTTATAAAAAACAAAATATAATTTAATGGGATTACAAAGTTTCTATTTGGTCGTGGGAAATGGTCGCTTTAATTTCCCCGCCGCTATGAGTAAGAAAATGAAAAAAGAACACATGCATTTGATAGAAAGTTGGGCGTTTACCAGCAAAAATTATATCATCTTTGCTGTGGGTGTTCTATTGATTGCCCTTGGTTATATTGTAATGGCTGGTGGTGAAACAACCAGTACCCAAAGTCTGACGATTGCTCCAATTATGCTTTTTTTGGGTTATATCGTTGTTATACCGATAGCACTCATTTACCGGGATAAATAATAGCTTTTTAAAAATTGGGATCGTAGTTCAGTTGGTTA
>DJKX01000062.1:0-1421 GCA_002436185.1 Fidelibacterota bacterium UBA6531 | reverse complement strand
CTGTCAAGCCGGAGGTCGCGAGTTCGAGTCTCGTCGGTCCCGCACTTAATTGAAGCCCTGTTTATCCTCGATAAACGGGGTTTTTTTGTAGCCTTAAGAAGCAGTAGTTAATATCAATGAACTTGTGGGATTTAAGCCCTCAAGTAGCAAATAGTGCTACCATAGTGCTACCCTTCTACCCTTTCTAATCAAAAAACTCAACCAAAGTTCCAACCTGTAAAAACCAAATGGGGGGTAGTACCCTTAAAATAAAAGAGACACCCACATTGCTGCGTAATTTTTTGTAATTTTCAGTATGAAGCGTCTCTGGCTCATATTACCTGTAATTAGTTTAGTCCTCGCCCAAATTCCCCTTCCCAAGCCGTTTGCCGGTTCACAAACAATAAATCATTTAGGGTACACGCTTTCATTTAATGAAACACACGAACAGGTAAACCGGGTCACTTATGATAATGAAAGTATCCACATTACCACGGGTAGAGTACAGACAGATAGATTAACTACAATTGGTACTCAATCGGTGCTTTCGGTGTCTTGGCAGGAGCAGTTTGTGCAATTACCTTCACGCAAAAACATTAACCAGCCAATACTACTCCTGGAGCCGAAGTTACCTATTGCTTCAGTTATCTTGTTTCCTGGTGGTACCGGAAAAGTGGGCTTAAAACCGGATGGCACACTGCGGCACGGCGGCAATTTTCTGGTGCGTTCGCGCCACTTATTTGCCGACCACCACTTGCGCGTTGCTGTATTTGAAGTACCCTCCCATAAAAATAATGGTAATGGTTTACTGAGTGGATATCGTGCCAGTAAAGAACATACGAAAGATATTGAAACTGTTGTAGACTATTTAAAACAACGTGGGAATGAACCTGTATGGTTGATTGGTACCAGTCGTGGTTCTCTATCTGCTGCCAATGGTGCAGCCAGGCTTACCAATAAGGTTAATGGCCTGGTGCTTACATCGAGTCTTTCAGTACCCAATAACAAGGGTACTCAAATTTTTGAACTACCTTTGAATAATATTACAGCCCCTACATTTATTGCGTCTCACCGTGCAGACCTGTGCCATGTCACCCCGCCATCTGATGCCAGTTATATTAAAAAGAAGCTGAAAAATGCAGTAGCAACCAAAGTGGTTTTATTTGATGGTGGGGATGAAGCTAGAGGCAGGGACTGTGGCCCATGGGGGCCTCATGGATTTTTAGGAATTGAAAAACAGGTGGTCAGTGAAATTGCTGAGTTTATAAAATCCCATCAATAAGCAATGGCAAGAGCCCCGCAGTAGCGGGGCTCTTGCTTAAATCCTTTGGGTACCATATAAATAAGGTCAGACACATGGTGCGCGGGGAATGACGCCGTTCGGCTTCCATGATCTGTGTATAGCTTAAACTGCCTAGATTCTTTTCTTTATCCCGACTTCC
>DJKX01000027.1 GCA_002436185.1 Fidelibacterota bacterium UBA6531 | reverse complement strand
CAAGGTTAAAGGTATGTTCTATCCGGTTAAGCCACCATTGGTAGCCTGTCTTTTTATGGGTTTCCCAATTATACACGGGATGTCCCCATACCTGGCCTTTGGCATTAAAAAAATCCGGAGGGCATCCAGATTGAAATTTTATTTTTCCATGATCATCCAACTTGAATAACTCCGGGTTTGCCCATACGTCTACACTGTCATGGGCTACATAAATAGGGATATCACCTACAAGACGGATTCCTTTTTGATTGGCATATGTCTTTAGTTTTTGCCATTGCTCAATAAACAAAAATTGTTGGATCATGAGTTTTTGAATAAAAACACTATTCTCTTTTATAATGTCTTCTTCCACCAGATCATGTCTGGACTGCCAGGTTATCCAGTGTTGATTATTATTCAGCTGCTTTAATGTCTGGAATAAAATATATTCGCTTAACCAGTATTCATTTTCCTTGCAAAAGGCATCAAACCGCTGCCGGGTTTCAGTGCTGGAACTTTTTATGAAGTTGGTGCAGGCTGTATCAAGTATTTTATATCTATCATCATAGACTTTTTGATAGTCGACCCGATCTGAAGGATAGCTTTGTATTTCTTTTAAATCATCTTTTTGTAAATACCCTTCATCAATGAGTCCGTCCAAACTGATCAGCAGTGGATTGTTTGCAAAAGTAGAAACAGTAACGTAAGGACATATGGATGAACCAGTGTCACCCAAAGGTAATATTTGCCAAAGGCTTTGACCCATTTCGTGGAGCACATCGACAAAATGAAATGCTTCCGGGCCGATATCACCTAATCCATAGGGACCTGGAAGAGAAGTTATATGTAAAAGAACTCCGCTTTCTCTTGGGAAAAATTTCAATTAATGTTCCTTTTGGGGGCTCATTTTATCAGCACCATTTTCCTGGTTTTAGAAAAACTTCTACTTTCAATTTGCACAAAATAAAGACCGCTTGGCTGATGTCTTCCATCCCATTTGATGCTGTAATTTCCTGTAAATAATTCATCATTTATAAGTGTTGTGATTTCATGACCGACAATATTATACACCTTTACCGTAACAAACTCTGTTTGAGGAATTGAGAACTCTATTGTGGTCGTTGGGTTAAAGGGATTGGGGTAAGCAGGATCCAAGCTATAAGACGATATTATTTGGGGATCATCATTTGCGCTCATAGTTTGTTCATCCATCCAGTCCAATCGTGCCGTGATCCAATCGGTCAGATATTCTATTTCATTTTCGTATGAACCACCCACATAGGCATTGGGCCAGACATACTGGTCCAGGATCGGCCAGCGCTGGAAATTGCGAACCTGGGCCTCATCAATAACCGCAATTGTCGAATCGATCATATTCATTATGTACTCCTCGGAAAATACGGTCTGCCGCAGTTCCTGCCAACGTTGATTAAAAGCATTCCTGAACGTTTCATCATCCCATATCCGGTACCACCAGAATGGAATCTGGAAATAATCCTCTCCTAAATCAGCATCCATCTGCCAGCCCATTGGGTCCCACCCTGCATAGTAGTCGGCGTTGCCAAAAGCGAGGTTATAATCCCATATGGGCCCCATCGTAAGCCGGCCGTCCTCGCTGTCCTTGTCCTTATACATGTAAGCACTGAGGCGGTAGGCATCCACATTTTTGGAAATTTCACTCATAAGCGACACATCAACGAATGATTCCAGGTTGACCTGATCATAATAACCGGCATCAGGATCATTATACGTTTCACTGGCTATCAGTAATTCAAAATCAGTAATGTAATTGTTAATATAATCTTTTTGCTCATCTACAATATCATCCGGTTTTGGATAATGATACTGATACCAGACACCATCAAATCCGGGCAATGGTGAGTCTGACCACCAACCTTCGTTATTTTCACCATCCCACTTATCGACTTTTACTATATAACCACCTGTCAGGTCATCACCTGAAGTCTCATCTGGCTCCAATTTGGAAATATCCACCCGGTTATTGTCCCGTTTGATCTTTTCCATGAATATGTAAAGACCTTTGTAATCACCATTGATAACCAATTCACAAAAACGGGTTCTGCTGGCATAGCGGCCCATATCCCGGGCTAATTCATAAGCCAAAAAATTGCGCAGCAGTGATTTATCACTGTAGGGAGCATGCAATATCCAGTCGTTTTCTTCCGGCATGCCCAGTATGGATACGTTCAGGTTTTCACCGTCAATATCCTGTGTTTCCAGGGCATACTGTTTTTTGGGAAACATCTGTGAGGATGAGCCCCGGATCTCAATACTGATCTGGCCATCATAACCGTTAAAGGGATCATCTATATTGTTTATACCTGAATCATTATCAATAATGCCCATATGGACGACAATTCGGGGATCATCCAGGATCTCTTGTCCATCTGTATCAATGACAACGATGGGAAGGTTTGATTCGTTAAAAACAAATGGCGGTTCAAACCAGTCCGGCGGGGTACCATAATAGGTGGATTCATCGGCGATACCGAAGGACAGATAAAAATTACTGGACATGTTGGATGAGGTAATGCCAACATTATGGACCTGGACAGCCAGCACATTCTCCCCTGCTGTTAATAAAGAAGCCAGTTGCTGGGAATCCAGTGTATAAGTCTCAGGATATCCACCCATATAAAGTTGGGCTTCATGGTCTGTGCTGGTGGTTTCATCATATGGCACAAATGTGCCCGGCTCACCTAAATTATTTGAGCATCCGATCTCCGTACCATTCAGATAGGCGACGAAACCATCATCATAATCTGCATGAAGAAAGGCACTTATTAGATCATCCATATTGGTCACTGTAAAATTCCTGCGCAGATATACAGATAAAGATGTGTCAATCTCCGTACCGTCATCTTCATCACCATAGCCAAAACCGCCGGGCCCTGTGGACCAGCCAGAATCATCAAACCCAATGGTGTTCCAGTCAGACGGCAATTCTGATTCCGGTATCTGGTAGGCCCATTCATCAGCAGCGTAGACAGCTGTTTCCCAGTGATGCTGGGGCAGAATAATCGATACCACAAGCAGACTCGCTAGAAGTTTTAATCCTTTAGTTCTTATTTTAAACATGTCCATTCTTCTTAACAATTTACACCACAAACAAAAAACCCAGCTACTGCAGGGCTTTTGCTTTAATCCTATCCTTTTGGGGATTAATTATCACCTTTATTGTTCTGTTTGGAAGCAATAGCAACGATTATAACAATCATTACTACAACTACTCCTCCAATCACTGCACTATTCATTTTACTTTCCTTTGCTAAAATACTTTGAGTGGCTCATTTTAATAGCACCATCTTCTTCGTCTGCCTGAAATTTCCAGCCTGTATTGTATATAAGTACAGACCAGCGCTCACTGACTGACCTCTGTTGTTGGTAGCGTCCCACTGGATAGATTTAAAACCTGCATTTTGTTGACTGTTGACCAAATCCTTGACGGGCTTGCCCATTATATCATAGATGGTGATATTTACGAACCCATTTTCTGGCAAATCATAGCTGATTGTTGTAATTGGGTTGAAAGGATTGGGGTAGTTTTGTAATAAGCCTAAATGATCAGGAACTGTTTCTGCTTGATTGGAAAGTGTTGATGCTTCATAAACCCTAACATAGTCTACTTCCATTTCAGTTTCAGTGAAACTTGATGTAATACTTGACTCAATTGAAATATTCATTAGCAAGTATTGAGGAGCATCGAAGGGCCAAGTTTCAGAATTTTGTGGATTAGGATTATATGTATAATGTACATATCCATTAACGCTGAAAATCATTTGTTCTGGAGTCCATTCAAGTGTATAAACATTGAATTGAGTTGACGCATTTGAAATATATTGGCCACCTACATTGCTTGTTCCTCCATAGCTGGAAGGTGTATGTAATGCACTTTGCACATAATTTTGATTAGCACCCCAATGTTCCATTATATCAATTTCTCCACAATAAGGCCATGATGTTGTCCCATAACCTTGAGTCTGCCAATATGCTCCTGGCTCACTAATATTTTGACCTAACATCCAGATAGCAGGCCAAGTTCCGACTCCTTCAGGTAATTTTGCTTTTACATACACTCGACCATATGTAAATGCATATTTCGAGTTTAGTCTTGCCGATGTATATTCTTTTGTTTGACCTTGGTCAGTATATGTCTCTTTTTTTGCAACTATTTTTAATGTACCATCACTGACATAGGAATTATCTAATCGATCGGTGTAATGTTGAATTTCATTATTATACCAACTATTACCATTTGGTAACTGTGTTTGATGAAACCATTTTGCAGAATCAATCGCTCCACTGCCATCAAACTCATCATTCCAAACCAGGATATACTCAATGGAATCACTGTTACATAATTCATCACAACTTCCAAAACAAAAAATCCCTTCAACAAGGTCACTATTTCCAACACTTACTTGCCTGTCAAAATAATCTCCTACTGCACAACCGCCTTCAATAAGTCCGTTTTCGCTTTCCCAACCAGGGCCATCCCAATGATCATAATAACCATTCCTAAATTTGTAAGTATAATCTCCTGGACTGAGTTGAGTTGTAAGTTCCCATGTCCCGTCACCATTATCTGTCATTTCCAATCCTCCAGGGCCATTTATATTTGCTCCTGAAACATAAACAGCTGGATAATTTCCATCTCCAGCGACAACAGTTTCTTCTGACATATCTACAATAAATGTAACTTGA
>DJKX01000018.1:10326-10470 GCA_002436185.1 Fidelibacterota bacterium UBA6531 | reverse complement strand
AAGGAGGCATCAGATGCCCGAGGAAAATAAAAAGAACGGTGTGCCTGAGAAGCAACCGATTGACTTAGACCAGCAAATGAAGTTGATTGAAAATCAGATTGCTGAATTAAGTGGTCAACATAAGTTGCTGCAGAGCATGAAAGA
>DJKX01000018.1:0-10163 GCA_002436185.1 Fidelibacterota bacterium UBA6531 | reverse complement strand
TAATAATGAAAATTTTAACTAAAGAGAAGGAGGCATCAGATGCCCGAGGAAAATAAAAAGAACGGTGTGCCTGAGAAGCAACCGATTGACTTAGACCAGCAAATGAAGATAATTGAAAATCAGATTGCTGAATTAAGTGGTCAACATAAGTTGCTGCAGAGCATGAAAGAGCAGGGAGTTGAAATGTTAGCACCGAAAAGTGCAGACACTCCTGTTAAAACTAAATAAAAGGAGATACCATGGAATGGTTACAAGCTAATTGGCAATATGTTTTAGTTGGGTTCTATGCGGTTGAAAAGATCGTAAAAGCAAGTCCGAGCAAGTATGATGATATTTTGCTGGATGTTGTTTGGGGTTCAGTTAAGAAGGTTGTTGGGAAGAAGTGAATATTGTCTGAGTATGAATGGGCTCAATAGAACAAACGGTTCACACCTGGATCGGAGAACAAACGCTATGGATAACAGGTTTGGTATTGGTATTTGTTTTCCGAAGATTCATAGAATCAGCAGTATCAGGATTTCTGGTATTTGTCGGGAATGATTATAATGCCGATGATATTGTTTACATTAATGGTCGTCCTGGTAGGATTGTCAGGGTGGGATTTACAAAAACGGTATTCTTTTTGTATAATGTCAGGAATAACATTTACACAGGAGAAGCCTATATTGCAGGTGGCAGTAAATTGGTTGTCCAAAACAGTGCTTTAATGGAAATGCAAATAGAAAAGCCACTGGAAAATGTAGATTTATCAAGGTATATACTTGATGCACCTAAACAAGATCAGAGGAATCATGAAAAGTAATTTTCCATTTTTGAAAGATGCTATCTATTTGGTGACTTTGCTTGTGGGCGTAGCTGTGATGTGGGGGATGACTTCTACACGCATTGATTACATTGAGAAAAAGGTGGAAGCAAAAGCTGATAAAGAGCTGATAGAAACCAAGCTGGATTATATAATTCAGAGAGTTGATAACATTGAAGATATGTTGAGGGATAAATGACATTTGAAGAAATTATAGACAAGGTCATAGAATCTGAAGGTGGTTATGTGGATGATCCTGATGATAGCGGTGGTCAAACAAAGTATGGAATCAGCCACAAAGCATACCCAGAGGTTGACATAAAGAACTTAACAGTAAAAGAGGCCAAGCAGATCTACTATGAAGATTATTGGATACCTTCGAAGTCTGACTCATTACCTGACCAATTGAAAGAAATATATTTCGACATGGTAGTGAATTTCGGAAGGAGAGGTGGAGCGAAAGTCCTCCAACAGGCATGTAATGGTAAAAATACATTTAAAATAAAGGTTGATGGCAGAGTTGGTCCAGCCACAATCAGTGCTTCTAAGAATGTAGAGCCTGACCGATTACGTTCATATAGGGTGCTAAAGTTTGCTTCTATAGTAATTAAAAAGCCAACCATGGAGAAATATTGGTTTGGTTGGTTTAAGAGAGCGATAAGGATGTAAGATGCAAGACGCATATTTATTATCATCACTGACTAACTTTAAAAACGCTATACACAAAGATAATAAGACGAATGATAACATCATGAGGAATTTTATCACACGAGCGACAATTGAAATAGAATCATACACAAAACGGAGGCTGAGAGGTAGAACTTACGGTGCGAATGGGCTGGACGCAGAAATGCATAATGGCGATGGCTCGAATATATTACGCACTAGGGAATACCCTATTATTTCTGTTACAAGTATTAATGATGATACTTTGAGAGATTTTACTGCCACAACACTGAAAGCCTCAACCGATTATATAATATGGCGAGACGAGGGAGCGATTCAATTGTACCCAGATGCCTTATTAGGTTCTGTGTATAGTAGGGGAGTTGGCAATGTTCAACTTATTTATACAGCTGGATATGACGAATTTAACATTATAACAGGTGTGAATAATTATATTGATTTTGAAGAAACTGCAAGTTCACAATTATCAGCTTCTATAACTGGTGGCAGATATACAGCATCTGGGTTATGTACAGCAGTTAAAACAGCACTAGATGCTGCTGGTTCTTCAACTTATACAGTGGTGTATAATTATCAGGAAAGTAAGTTTCAAATAACAAGTAATCTGAGCGGCAGCAATACTTTCAAGATATTATGGAACACAGGAACTAATAGATACCGTTCTATTGCCAGAAGAATGGGCTTCCTAGACGATTCTAACAATCCCAGTAAAGCTACTCACACTGCAGAAGTTTCTGCCCTAGGAATACCAGATGATTTGGAATTGGCTTGTATCCAAATAGCACAACGGCATTTTCTAGAAAGTGAATATGGTGGCAGCAGATTTGATATGAAGTCTAAAAATGTTAGTGGTGAACGAGGTATGACTACAACTTATGTTGGTGGCGATATGCCAGATGGTGTTAAAATAATATTGGACAAATATACTAGAGGAATTATATAATGCCTGAAAAGCCAGTCAGAGTAAAAAGTAATTTTAAAATGAAATCAAGCCAGATTTCTAGGTATGCTCGTAAATTAAATAAGAAATATTTTCGTGGTGCTATGTTTGCGGCTCTGGAAGAAGTTGGGAATACAGCTGTACAAAATTATATAAAACAAACAACTTTGGAAGAAGCAGTTGGTGGTGAATCAGGTAGTGTTTTGATGGGTCGGACTGGTAGGTTGGCTGGTTCTATTGCAGGGGCATGGAGATTTTCACAGGCGAATTTGCCAGTTAAAGTTGAAAGTGGTATGCGTAAAAAAATTCGCCAATCAGAAGCAGGATTTGAAGGTGGCAAAAAAGAATCTATCAGAAAAGTAGTTGCAGGAGGAAGAAGGATTGAAGGCATTATTGGCTCAGAAGTTCCATATGCAGCAATTCACGAATATGGCGGAAAAACAACAACAAGGGTTACACCAAGAGCTCGGTCATATTTCTGGTGGGCTTATTCTGAAACTGGTGATGAAAAGTGGAAAGGGATGGCACTAACAAGCAGAGATTCATTTTCAAGGACAATACCAGAGCGATCTTATTTGAGACCAGCAATAAAGGATGCATGGCCATCTATAATGGGAATATTCAAACGCACAGCCGAAGAAACATTCAAAAATGAGCACATATAATGGCATACACCACAAGCAAAAGAGAAACAATTCTAGCTTATTTGCTAGACACAACCCTTATTCAAATTGATGGCAGTGCACCATACAACAATGACCTTTCGCTTATTTCACGTAATTTTGTGTATCCAGAGGATCTGAGAAATGACCAATTCCCAGCACTTATTGTTTTGGATGATTTTGTGACGAGATATACACAAATGACAGCAAATGAATATACGACAGGAACAAATATTAATGAGATAGACCAAGGTATGCAAATTGGTTTAGCTGGATATGTAAAAATTAATTCTCCTGGAGATCAAGTATTGACAGGGGATCTGAGTACAGAAATGAATACATTACATTCAGATATTATAATTGCGATGCACGCTGATACATCACTAGGAGGGAATTGCATGGGTTTAAGCCTTATTTCCTCCCACAATTCTTTGGAATTTGTTCAAAGTGGTAATTATGGTGTTGTTCAGCAGATGTATTCGATAAAGTATGATTTCAATCCTGGGGCAAATGTAACATAATGTTATCATTAAGATGCCAGAATAACCGATGTCGTAAGATGCTCGGGAAAGTTGATGAGGAATATAAAGTCCATATCAAGTATCGTAACCAGTGGAAAGTTGAAGTCATTTTAGAAAAGGGCATAATCAAGTGTTGCGTTTGTGGTACTGATATGCCATGGGATAATAATAAAAACAACTGGAGGAATAAAAATGCCAGTAGGAATAGGAACCAAAACCATAATGGGAGCCAAGAAAGAAACGACTTTCAGGACAAGGGTGGCGGTAACAGAGAAACTACCAATCTATTCCGAGGGAATTGAGTTCGATTTTACAGATGTAATGCATGAATATCTGTACGGTGGGGCAGGTTCTCAGGGTTCTACGAGAGTAATGGAATCCGTGACAGGATCGGTAGAAATGACTGTGCCATACACCGTTAAAAGTGGCTCAAACTTCGTATCAGCTTCATTGCCAATAGCCTTGGGGATGGGTGCTAGTGCTTTTGCAAATGGAGGAAACCAGATTACGTTCACAGATGATTTGAATGTATTCGGAACCTTTGCTTGGGATAAAGGACATCACGCATCAAGTGTTTGGCAAGCAGATAGCTGTTATGTTAATTCATTCACTCTAGCTTGTAGTGCAGGCGAAGCAATGACGTTGAGTTGTGATTTGGTGGCTTATAATTTAGCCATTGATGGAACAACTAATAATGTTAGTGGTTTAGCAGCACTGCCAACAGATGCAGGGGATTTAGTTTTGTTCAGCGATTTTGATTTTAGAATCGGTGACCAAGCTGGTGCTCTGGGATCTTCGGATAGCATAGGAATAAATTCGTTCTCGATAACAGTTAATAATAATTTGACTGATTCAGAACAAAGCACTCCTGATAATGCGTCAAGCCATACAGACAGTAAAAAGACTATTCAACCAGTCAGAAACGGTTTCAGGGAAGTTACCTTAGAGATTGGTCTGCCTAGATATAGTTCTGATACATTTGTTGACTTTCTGAATAACCAGACAAACTTGCAAGCAACCTTATTAGGTACTCAACCATCTTCATCAGAAGAGTTCGACATTATATTTCCGAACTTAAAAGTTGAAAGTGTTAGTGCACCAGTTGGCGGATCAGGAGCAATTGCCCAGTCGGTGACGATGCGGGCATTAGTTCGTAATTCTGCCAGTGATGTAACTTTTGCTGATGCTTCTTCAACTGATGCTGGCGAAATGTGGATTGAGACCGATGATGGTCGCACAGCTAGCATACTTTGATAGGAGGATAAAATGGCTGGATTAGGAACAAAATCAAAAGCTGCATTCAGAATTGAAGGTGGTTCCGTATCAGGAACTGGAATGGCTAGTGCAGCATATCCGACCACCGAAGCAATAGCAGACAATGAAGAAGTTGTGCTTGGTAGTTCAGATCTTCTTCATTTTACTAGCGAAGGTGTAGAACAGGAACACTCTATTGAAGTTGCTGAAACATTAACAGGTAGTCCTGGAGCATCAGTATCTGATAGGGTATCAATCATGGGTGGCGGTGCTGTTGAAGTTTCTGGTATGTATGATGGTATGGATGCTTTAGTGGCATGTGCTATGGGTTATGAACATCCTGGTACATCTTCAAGTCAACAACCTGTTTACACAGATGGGACTGCAGAAATTGCAGGGACAGCGACTGGTGGTGATGGCACTACCATTGTTGATAGCGGAAATCCTTTTGGCTCTGACGATGCTCAAATTGGAAAATTCGTTAGAATTAAAGGTTCTGTCGCAAGGTCAGGTCAGGTCAGAAGGATAACAGATTCTACAAATTCAACTTTAACTGTATCTGATGCTTGGGATGTTAATCCTGCAGCAAGTGACGGTTATGAAGTCAGTAATGAATTTACCCATGTGTTTGAATTAGGTAAACAAATGAATGATGAATTGTGGACAGACGAAAATAGTAGTTATCCAACAGCTGGAGTAGGTACAGCAAGTGACCAAATAATAAGACGAGGCACTTTTGCTGTTGATAAAGGTCAATCAATTTGGGTGTGGCGTAGTTGTTATGTTAATTCAATGACTCTTGCAGCTGCAGCAGGCAGTGGTTTGACAGGTTCATTTGAATTAATACCATTTAACATGGATAAATCTTCTGGGTCAAATTCATCATCTTCAACTTGGAATTACAATCACGGAAAATCAGGTGCTAATCTATTCAGTCCGTCTGAAAATGAGAGAGCGATGTTCAGCGACATTACATTTTTCAGGATTGCTGCTTATGATTCAGCGTCTGGTGGTGCTTTAGTATCTGGTGATGAATATGGAATCAGTGATTTTAGCATATCTGTTAATAACAATTTGCAATCTGATTCGCAAAGTTCATCGTCAGGGGTGTATAGGATGGAACCTACTCGTGGTGGCCGAAGAGAAGTTTCTGGCTCATTTACAGTACCAAGGTATGATTCTGATACATTCATGGATTTCTTAAATAATAACACAAAACTGATGGCACACATTCAATTCGAGGGAAGTACCATGGCAACTATCACTAGGAGATTTGAAATATTTCTTTCTTCTATTGTATTGACTAAAGGTAGCGTTCCAGTTGGTGGTCCAGAGGCATTATCGCAGTCGTTTGATTTTACTGCTTTAGTCCCAGCTGCTCAACCTTACTGGTCAGATGGTGGTCCAACCCAGAATGTTGTTGCTCCCAGGAGTGAGATGGTGGTTCGTGTTAGAAATCAGAATCCCTATCAAATGTTCAGAGACCAGAATAAGGAGTACTAAATGAAAGTTGTAGCACCTTATCGTAAATTCAGAATTGGAAACATTTCTTTTGCTGAAAAAGTTCGGGAATGCTCTGATGAAGAAGTTCTTATCATCAAGGAAATTCCACCTGAAATGGGTGAATTTAAAGATTCTGATGGTAAAGTTCTGAATCAACCTTTGGTAAAAAAGGTTGCGAAAAAAGCAAAAAAAATAGTCAAGAAAGTTAAATCTAAATAAAAGAATGGAGGCACCAGATGCCCATAAAGATAGTATCACCTGAAATTACCCACCGTTATGAAACGGAGGGTTCATTTTTAATCTATAAAAAACTGAATTTCCTGGAACAAAAGCGGTTGCTGTATAAGCATATGAGCAATGGCGTAATTCCTGAAGAAGAATCACTTGAATTAGGTTATGAAGTTATGGAAGCGATGATTGTTGGCTGGGAAGGTGTTGTTGATGATAATGATAAATCTGTTAAATTTTCATCTGAATACATCTCAGCATTGCCAGCACTTACTGTTATGGCATTCCTTGAAGAAGTTATTATGCCTGAATTTGTGGATATGGCAGGGTCTGTTACTGATAAAAAAGGGAAAAAGCGTGAAAAAGAAATAAAAAATTAATCACCTATGTAGAGATTTTGTGTCTCTGGCGGCAGGATTATATGTATTGTTTAGACTGCCGAGCTTTACATAGGGCAAGGTCAAAGGGAGGCCATGAAGATTTACCATTATGTGAGAAAACTGAAGGAAAGAAATGCGAAATAGTTAAGGGATGGATAGACGAAAATGATAAAAGACAGACAGAACCATTCCAACTTGACAGAAATAATCACTTGGCCATGGAATTGTATGGCAGGGTTATTTCCTTATCAGATGTGCAAGAAGTTGAGTGGTCAAAGGGTAAGAAAATGATGCGTGGATACATACCAACATTGTCTGGCCTCGAATTTGTACTTGATAATTTCTTACCAGATACTCACAAAAATATCGATGCAATTGATTTCATGATAGAAAAAATACAGACAATACACAATATAAAAACCAACCATTTGTTAAAAGGATAATATGGCTTTAAGAGTCAAAATAATTGCCACCGATAGTGCTTCGAGAGTTCTTCTCAAGGTAGGTCGGGGTGTTAAGCGATTAGGAACAAAATTCGCCAAATTTGGTGCTATTGCAGGTGCGGCTGTTGGTGGTGTTGGTTTAAAACTTGCTGCTGATATGGATAAGGGTCTCCGAGAAATTGGAACTCTTATGGGTGGTCTTACTGATAAAGAGATGAAAAATATGGGCGACGAACTTATGCGTGTCGCCTCTACTTCTGGCCAAGCAATGAAATCTCTGACCAAGGCTAGGTATGATATTGTGTCAGCAGGATTTAATACAGCAGCATCATCAATGCGTGTTATGGATGAATCTGCTAGATTGGCAGTTGGCGGTGTTACTGAAGTTGCTACTGCTGCTGATTTATTAACAACTACTTTGAATGCTTATGGTAAAACATCCAAAGATGTCACCAAAGTAAGTGATAAATTATTCACAATTGTAAGGTTAGGTAAAACAACTGTAAATGAAATTGCTGGTAGTTTTGGTCGTGTGGCTGCAATTGCTGCTCCTGCTGGGGTGAATTTGGATGAGTTAGGTGCTGCCATGGCAGTATTAACAGCCAGAGGTCAATCAACCGAGGAAGCAACCACAGCAGTACGTTCAGCAATAGTTGAGCTGATGAAACCGTCTGGCGAATTACAGGATGCTTTGGCAAAGGTAGGCATCGAAAGTACACAAGCACTATTACAGCAGGAAGGTCTTAAAGGTGCACTTGAGGCAGTTAAAAAGGCATCTGAGAATTCAGGATTATCAATAGTTGATTTGATAAGCAATATTCGTTCTATGCAAGCCATATTACCATTGGCTGGTGATGGTGCGGATGATTTTTCTAAAGCATTGGATGATATGCAAAAAAGTTCTGGTGCGACAGCAAAGGCTGTAGAGGAGATGAACAAGGCTGTTTCTGTTAAGATGTCTAAACTTAAACAGAATGTGCTTAATGCTATGCGGGTTTTGGGTGGTAAGATTTTAGAAAATATTGCCGACCCTATTGACAACATCAATTTGTATTTTGAAAATATTGGCAGGATAGGGTGGGGTGAATTAGGCAATTATATATCTGATAATATGACATTAGTAATGGAAATGATGAATAGAATTGTTGGTCATATGGTTAAGCCGATCCCTAAAACCATTATGGCAGCATTCAAAATGGCGGTGAAATTAGCAGTCGGAGCATTCAAGCTAGGGTTGCATGCATTAAGTGAAATTCAGTGGAAGGATGTATTCTTTCCAGACGACCAAAAGAAAGCAGCAATACAAGCATCGCAAGGAATGATAAAAGAGTGGGGTGATTCAGGTTTAAAAGCTGCACAGGGTTTATTTGATAAAGGGTGGATAACTGGAGATCTTAAAAAGGTTTTTGGAGATGCTAGAAAAATTGCCGAAACAGAAGGTGTACAATCAGGCAAGGATTATGTATATAATTATTTTGGAGATATGGGTAGCTCTGGAAGAGCTCAACTGGCAAATGTTTTTACATCTTGGGCAACCACACAAAAAGGCTGGACAACTGCTTTAACTGGAGAAGCAAAACAACAATTAAAACAGGGATTTGGTGATTTCAAAATGCCAGCACTTATGGACGAAGAGGCTGTATTTGCTGAGATGGCTAGTTGGGCACAGGAGTGGGGGAAATCTATTGGTTTAGTTGGCACTGAATTAGAGGCTTTTGCTGACAAATTTTTAGCTATACACAAAGATAAACTTACACCACCTTCACCAAGTGATGGGGATGGAGATGACGAAGGGGATGCAGCTGCAAAAGCAGCAGCCGCAGCACTACTATTAGAAGAAAGCAAGAATGCAAAACTGAAATCTCTTTACTCAGAAAGACAACAAGCCTTAATTGATTCATATAGTTTTGGTGCAGAAAAAATACTTACTCTGCAAGAACAATTTAATTCCATTGACATTGAACAGTTTACTTTGACGTGGGATCAGAAGATTGCTAAAATAAATGAGATGAGGGACAAATTTGTAGCAGCAAAGGTTGATGAAACAGAAGCAGATGCATGGGCAAAAGAACAGACTAGACAAATTGAAAATGAAAAATCTCAGCTAATTAATCAGGGATTCCAAAATGCTGCTAGTGCAATAGAAGGTGTTGCAGCGATTAATAAAAATGCTAGTAAAGAAAATTTCGCAGTGTGGAAAGCAGCAGCAAAGGTTCAGGCAGTTGTAGATACTTATGCAGGTGCTACAGCAGCATATAAATCACTAGCTGGAATCCCAGTAGTTGGTCCAGCACTAGGATTTGCAGCAGCCGCAGCAGCAGTTGCTGCAGGCATGCAAAGGGTTGCTCAAATTGATGCTGCAAAATATCAGCCTAAAAAAGCAATGGGTGGTATGATTTCAGGTCAGAGAGGTTCTGATAATGTACCAGCAATGCTAACATCTGGAGAATTTGTTATAAACAGGCAATCTGTACAAACAGCAGGGCAAGAAAATTTAGAACGAATTAATGAAACAGGTCAAATAGGTTCGCAAGACCAGCAGGTGATTAATATATCAACATTTGATAGTGCAGGGTTGGAGAATTATGTAAGGATGAACCCTGAAGAATTTGCCCGAGCATTCAATGTAGCTAAAAACAGCGGATATCTGGAAATGGAGTAAATGATGTATGGAATGATTAATGAAGCTATTCGAACTTTGGTAACAAGAGAAGCTGGAGAAGAAGTATGGAATCAAGTCCTT